>NZ_BPWK01000005.1:0-415358 GCF_040364205.1 Duganella rhizosphaerae | reverse complement strand
GCCCTGGCGGCGCCGGGCGCCGCGCTGCCGGCCGCTGCCGGGGGCGCGGCCGGGACGGGCGCGGGGGCAGGCGAAGGCGACGGTGCGGCGGCGGCCGGCGGCGCCGACGGATCGGGTACCAGGTCCAGCGTCAGGCCGGCGGTCTTGTGGTCGCTGGGCGGCGGCAGCGGATCGGGCGAGGGCTGCGGCGTCAGGCTGGCCGGGGGGGCGGCGGCGATCGGCTCCAGGCTGAGACCGGACATCGGCTCCAGGTCCAGGCTCAGTCCGGGCTTGGCCGGCGCCGCCGGTTCCGGCGTCAGCGCCAGGACGTCGTCGAACGCCTGAGACGGCTTGTCGGCCTCGTCGTCGCCGCCGGCGCTTTGTTTGGCGCGCTCGGCCTTCTTGAGTGCTTGCATTAAAAGACTCATGATCCATTCGCCTTGGCTGGGGCGGGGGCCGGCGCGGCCTCGCCATAGGGAGCGTTGTCGGGTTTCTGGCCCGGCAGCAGGTAACGGTAGTCCTTGTAGTCGCCGTTGACGCTGGCGTCCTTGACCACCACCGGCCGCATGAAGATCACCAGCTCGGTCTTGGTGGTGTTCTCGTTGCGGTGGGCGAACAGGTTGCCCAGCAAGGGCACGCTGCTCAGCACCGGGACGCCGTCCTTGGCGTTGTCGACCGAATCCTGCATCAGGCCGCCCATCACGGCGATCTGGCCGCTGGACACCTTCATCAGCGATTCCAGCTCGCGCGCCTGGATCACCGGCACTTTGCTGACCACATTGGCCTTGGCCAGGTCCGGATTGGGGTCGTTGACGTAGTCGACGATGCGGGTGATGGTCGGCCGCACGTTGAGGGTGACCTCGTCGCTGTCGGAAATCTGCGGCGTGACGCTCATGACGAAGCCGACCGGCACCGTCTCCAGCTTCGACTCGTAGGTGGCCGGCGAGACGATGGTGCCGTTCAGGTCGCGCACCGCCGGCGTCACCTTGATCGAGAAGAAGACATTGTTGTCGACCACCTTGAGCAGCGCGGTCTGATTGTTGAGCACGCTGATCTTGGGGCTGGACAGCACTTTGACCTTGCCGAACGATTCCAGCAACTCGATGGTGGCGGCGATATTGCCCAGCCGGCTGGTCGGGTTGACGTAGTTCAGCACGAACACGCCGGGATTGGTGGCGGTCGGGATGGTGGCGCTGCCGAGCGCGCCCTGGTTGAGCTTGAGACCGCCCCTGGCCAGCGATTGCCAGTTGATGCCCTGCTGGTACTGGTCGCTCAGCCGCACTTCGATGATGGTGGCCTCGATCAGCACCTGGCGCTTGGCCGCGCCCAGCACGACGTCGAGGAATTCGCGGATTTTCTCATGCTGGCGACCGGTGGCGCGCACGGCGATCAGGCCGCCCTCGGCGTTGACGATGACCGAGGAGCCGCGCTGCGCCGCGCCGCCGGACTTGGCGCCGCCGAAGCTGCCGGCGTCGAACGGCGTCTGCTGCTGGGCGTTCTGCGGCGCGGCGGCCGGCGCGCCGGGCTGCTGGGCGGCCAGCGGATCGACCGGGTTGTCGCTCAGGTTGGAGGCGCGCAGCATGTCGCGGATGTTCTTTTCCAGGCTGTACCAGAAGTTGTTGTCGGAACGGTTGTTGACCACGGTGGTCGAGTTGTTGCTGCCGTTGCCGTTGGCGCCGTTGTTGGCGGGCGCGGCCTGCTGCTGTTGCTGCTGGCCGCTGCCGCCGCCGGACGGGGCGGCGGCCGGGGCGGAGGTGCTGCCGGAGCCGCCGCCGGCGGTCGAGATCTGGGTGGCGATGTTGACGCTGCTGACGGTGCTGCGCGCGATGTTGACGTAGTCGACCTTGTAGTTGCGCCATTCCGGCGTGTCCGGCAAGACCACCAGCGTGCCGCCGTTGATCTCGTAGCGCATGTCGACCTGGCGCTGGATGCGGTTCAGCAGCTGCGGCAAGGTCTGGTCCAGCGCGTTCAAGGTGACCGTGCCCTCGATGCCGGGATGGACGTCGACGTTCAGGCCGGCGTCGCGCGCCAGCGCGAACAGCAGCGACTGCACCGGCACCTTGTGCACGGTGACGCTGTAGGTTTCGACTTTCGGCGCGGCGCTCGGCGGCGGCAGCGCGGCGCTCTGCTGCACGGTCTCGGGGATGGAGCCGGTGGGACGGGGTGCTTCCGTGATGTGGGTCGGCGAAACGGGCAGGGGGTGGGTCGCGCAGGCGCTCAGCAACACGCTGCACACCATGGGGACGATGGGGGAGGCGAGTTTTTTCATTGTTTCTTTCCGGCCCAGGGGGAATGCAGGATGTTGTGTATTTGCAATATAGACACCATGATCTTACAAATTCGGTGCCACCGCAAGGATGGCGCCGTAAATTGCCCAAATAAGCAGGACCGCCAAGGCCCCCACAGCAACAGCGCGCAAAGGGAAGATTTGCCGCCAACCGCGGCGGTGGAAGGCCGATTCGCGGATCGCCTGGCGCGCATGGTGGGCGCTGACGACGCTGGCGTCGGCCGCGTAGGCGGCCAGCAGGGCCTTGTCGGCCAGGATGTTGATGCGGCGCACGATGCCTTCGGAACGCGCGGCGATCAGCCTGGCGGCGGCCGGGCTGAACACGGCGGGACCGTCGTGGCCGGCCGCGCGCAGGCGGAATTCGAGGAACTCGCCGATCAGCGCCGGCGCCAGCGCCGGCACCTCGAAGCTGTGGGTGATGCGCTCTTTTAACTGGCGCATGCTGGCCAGGGCCAGGTGCTGGTCCAGCTCCGGCTGGCCGAACAGCACGATCTGCAGCAGCTTGCTGCGCGCCGTCTCCAGGTTGGTCAGCAGGCGGATCGCTTCGAGCGTGTCGAGCGGCATGGCCTGGGCTTCCTCGACCAGCAGCACCACCTGGCGGCCCTGGCCGTGGCGGGCGATCAGGTCGGCCTGCAGGCGGCGCTGGACCTCGTCGATGCGCAGGCCGTGGCCGGCGATGCCCAGTTCGGCCGCGATGGCGTACTGCACCTCCTGCGGGTCGAGGTTGGGATTGACCAGGTAGATCACGTCCACATGCGGCGGCAGCTGGCGCTCCAGCATGCGGCACAACATGGTCTTGCCGGCGCCCACTTCGCCGGTCACCTTGACGATGCCTTCGCCGTGGCAGACCGCATACAGCAAGGCGTGCAGGATTTCGCCGCGGGTATTGCCGGGGTAGAAAAAGGCCGGGTTCGGCGTGATGCCGAACGGCGATTCGCGCAGGCCGAAGTGCGACTGGTACATGCTCACGCGATGCAAGCCAGGAAGGCTTGCTCCAGGTTGGCCGCGCCGTAGTGGCTGCGGCAGGCGGCCGGCGTGCCGACGTAGCGGATGCGGCCCTCGTGCAGGATGGCCATGCGGTCGCACAGCTCGTCGACGTCGGCCAGCATGTGCGAGGTCAAGAACACGGTGCTGCCGGCCTGGTGCAGCTGGCGCAGTTGTTGTTTCAGCAGCGCCCGCGCCTTCGGGTCGAGGCCGCTCATCGGCTCGTCCAGCACGTACAGCGGCTTGCGCGCCAGCAGGCAGGCGGCCAGGCCGAGTTTTTGCGTCATGCCTTTGGAATAGCCGCGCACCGTGCGCTTGAGCGCGTCCGGGTCCAGGTCCAGCGCCGCCAGCATGGCGCCCACGGCGGCCGGGTCGTAGGCCAGGCCCTGCAAGGTCAGCAGGTAACGGATGAAATCGGCGCCGGTCAGGTAGTAGGGCGGGGTGAAGCGTTCCGGCAGGAAGCCCAGCGGCTGGCGGCTGGCCGGCCGGTGGTGCGGCTGGCCGAAGATGTCGATGGCGCCGCCGTCGAGCGCGCAGAAATCCAGCAGGCACTTGATCAGGCTGGTCTTGCCGGCGCCGTTCACGCCCACCAGGCCGAAGCATTCCCCCGCTTGCAGTTCCAGGTCCACGCCCTGCAACACGCTGGCCTGGCCATAGCGTTTGACGACTTGCTGGAAGCGCAGGGCAGGGGCGGTCATGGAAGGTGGTGACTCTTGGGGCAGGGAAACGAACGACACTGTAGCGTATTCGTGCGAAGAAAGCGACACCCTGTCGCGCGCGACGCAAGTCTGGCCTCGCAAGCGGCGGATTCTGCACTAGAATGGCCGCAAGCCGGCGGGCGGTGGAGATCACAAGGAGCGGGAATGGCAAGGCCAGAGAAAGTGCGGCTCGGGGAAATTTTGGTGCAGCAAAAGCTGCTGTCGGAGGAACAACTGGGCCTGGCGCTGGCCGAGCAAAAGCGCAGCGGGCGCAAGCTGGGCCGCGTGTTCATCGAAAACGGCTATGTCACCGAGGAACAGATCGCCGGCGCGCTGGCGCGCCAGCTGAACGTTCCTTACCTCAACCTGAAGTTCTTCAACGTCAATCCCGAGATCGTCCGGCTGCTGCCGGAAACCCAGGCCCGCCGCTTCCGCGCGCTGGTGCTGGAGGACCGCCGCGGCGCGCTGCTGGTCGGCATGTCCGATCCGACCGACCTGTTCGCCTACGACGAGATCGTGCGCATCGTCAAGCAGCCGATCGAGCTGGCGGTGGTCAACGAGACCGAGGTGCTGGGCGTGATCGACCGTATCTACCGCCGCACCGAGGACATCTCCGACCTGGCGCGCGAGCTCGAGCAGGACCTCGGCGACGCCTCGGTCGACTTCGGCGCGCTGGCGGCGGCCAACGCCAACCTGGAAGAAGCGCCCATCGTCAAGCTGCTGCAATCGGTGTTCGACGACGCCAGCCAGGTGCGCGCCTCGGACATCCACATCGAGCCGCAGGAGGGCCGGCTGCAGATCCGTTTCCGCATCGACGGCGTGCTGCACCTGCAAACCGAGGCCGACATCAAGATCGCGCCGTCGCTGGCGCTGCGCCTGAAGCTGATGTCCGACCTCGACATCTCGGAAAAACGCCTGCCGCAGGACGGCCGCTTCGCCGTGCGGGTGAAAAACCAGCGCATCGACGTGCGGATCTCGACCATGCCGACCCAGTACGGCGAATCGGTGGTGATGCGTCTGCTCAGCCAGAGCAACACCCAGCTGCGGCTGGACGCGATCGGCATGCCGAAGGCGATACTGGATAAATTCCGCGCCATCGTCCAGCGCCCCAACGGCCTGGTGCTGGTGACCGGGCCGACCGGCTCCGGCAAGACCACCACGCTGTATTGCGCGCTGGCCGAGCTCAATTCGGTGGAGAAAAAGCTGATCACGGTGGAAGACCCGGTCGAGTACCGGCTGCCCGGCATCAACCAGGTGCAGGTCAACGACAAGATCGAGCTGAGCTTCGCGCGCGTGCTGCGTTCGGCGCTGCGGCAAGACCCGGACATCGTGCTGGTGGGCGAGATGCGCGACCAGGAAACGGCCCAGATCGGTTTGCGCGCCGCCATGACCGGACACTTGGTATTATCGACTTTGCACACCAACGACGCGGCCAGCACGCCGCTGCGCCTGATGGACATGGGCGTGCCGCGCTACATGGTGGGTAGTTCGCTGCAAGCGGTGCTGGCGCAGCGGCTGGTGCGGGTGATCTGCGAAAGCTGCACCACGCCGTACGAGCTGACGCCGACCGAGCACGAGTGGCTGCGCATGGAGTTGCACGACAAGGTGGACAAGGCGCGCTACTTCCATGGCAAGGGTTGTTCGCATTGCAACGGCATGGGATATCGCGGCCGTACCGGCGTGTACGAGCTGCTGGAAATGACGCGCGACGTGGTCGATGCCGCCAACGACCCCGATCCTTCGCATTTCCTCAAGACGGCGGCGGCGCAGATGGCCGGCGACACCCTGCGCCGGCATGCGGTGGCGCTGGTGATACAGGGCCGCACCACGGTGGCCGAGGCGATGCGCATCAGTAACCAGAGCGAGGATTGACGTGCCGTTCTATGCCTACAAGGCGCGCAGCGCGCGCGGAGAGCTGATGCAGGGGGTGCTGGAGGCGGCCGACAGCAACGCCGTGGCCAATCACCTGAGCAGCGCCGGCGCCATCCCGGTCGAGATCGCGCTGACCAACAAGGCCGCCACCGGCGGCGCCGGCGGCGAGGCCTGGTGGAGCACGCTGCTTGAGAAAAAGGTAACGTCGATGGATGTGCAATTGTTCAGCCGCCAGATGTACACGCTGCTCAAGTCCGGCGTGCCCATCATGCGCGGGCTGGCCGGCTTGCAGGAATCGGCGATCAGCAAATCGTTCGGCAAGGTGATCAAGGACCTGCGCGAGTCGCTCGACGCCGGCCGCGAGCTGTCGGCGGCCATGCGGCGCCATCCCACCGTGTTCAACGATTTCTACCTGTCGATGGTGCGGGTGGGCGAGATGACCGGCCGGCTGGAGGAAGTGTTCCTGCGATTGTTCGACCACCTGGAGTTCGACCGCGAAATGCGGGCCCGCGTCAAGAGCGCCACCCGCTATCCGATCTTCGTCATCGTCGCCATGATCATCGCGATGGTGATCGTCAACATCTTCGTGATCCCGCAGTTCGTCAAGGTGTTCGAGAGCTTCCATGCCGAATTGCCGCTGATGACGCGCCTGCTGATCGGCAGTTCCCGCTTCACCGTCAACTACTGGCCGCAGTTGCTGATGGCCGGGGCCGGGGCGGTGTTCGGCTTCCGCTACTGGGTCAACACCAGCGCCGGCCGCTTCCAGTGGGACCGCCACAAGCTGAAATTCCCCATCGCCGGCAAGATCATCCAGAAAGCCACGATGGCGCGTTTTGCCCGCAGCTTTTCCTTGTCCAGCCGCAGCGGCGTGCCCATCGTGCAGGCGCTGACAGTGGTGTCGCAGACGGTCGACAACGCCTACCTGTGCTCGCGCGTCGAGCAGATGCGCGACGGCGTCGAGCGCGGCGACAGCATCCTGCGCACCTCGACGGCGGCCCATGTTTTCACGCCCATCGTGCTGCAAATGATCGCGGTCGGCGAGGAGTCCGGTTCGCTGGACGATTTGATGGACGAGATCGCCCAGATGTACGAACGCGAGGTGGATTACGAACTGAAAACGCTGGCCGCGCAAATCGAGCCGATCCTGATCACCTTCCTCGGCCTGCTGGTGCTGGTGCTGGCGCTGGGCATCTTTGTGCCGATCTGGGATCTGGGCAAAGTGGCGTTGCCGCACTGATGGGGCGCTTGCCTTTTGCTAGTTGTGTTGTACGGCCACAACGACGGCGGGCTGGCGGTTTCACGCTGTTCGAGTTCGCCGTGGTGGCCTGCATTTTCGGCCTGTTGATGATGGTGGCGCTGGAACGGGTGGCGTATTACCGCCGCGCCGGCGACGAGGCCGGCGTGCAGGCCTTGGTGATCAATATGCGCAGCGCCTTGTCCGGCAAGGTGATGGCCCTGCAGGCGCAGGGCAGGGAGCAGGAAATTCCGGCGCTGGCCGGCGCCAATCCGGTGGCCTGGCTGGAGCGCTCGCCGGACAATTACGCCGGCGAATTGACACCGGACTCGGCCAGAAATGTTAAAGCTGGCAACTGGTATTTTGATCTAGAGCAACAAAAGCTGATATTCGTGAGGGGTGGACAACAGAATTTGTTAAATGGTGCCTCAAAGAACATTTGTTTCAAGGTAGAATTACTGCGCTTGCCCTCAAAAAACGCCAACGCAGAGCGCCAGCCGGGAAAACAAACCGGTATCGCGCTAAATGAAGTCGCTCAATAGTTGCCGCTGCCGCGCACCGCCGCAGTTTGGCGTTGATGATCTTTTCTTAGTCAGGTCTGGAGTTTCATATGCAAACCAAACAAGCAAGCCTCATTCGTTCTCGACCACAGCAAGGCGGCTTTACGCTGATCGAGCTGATCGTGGTGATCGTTATCCTGGGCATCTTGGCCGCCACCGCGCTGCCGAAGTTCGCCGGCCTGGGCGCCGACGCCCGCACCGCCAAGCTCAATTCGGCGCGCGCATCGATCCTGAGCGCCGCCAATATGTACCATGGACGCTGGCTGGCTGCCGGTTCGCCTGCTACCGGGACCACGGTCTTCGATGGGAATGTCACCGTTGACAATACAACCGGCTACCCGAACCTCGCAAGCATGACGAACGCCCTCACCCTGACCGACTTCGATATGACCGATGCCGCCACCGGCGTCTTTTACAGTGACGCATCCCACAAAACGGGGTGTTCCGTCACTTATGCGGCCACGTCGGCCGGCCCCACTGCGGTGGTCGCCAGCGGTAGTTGCTGACGCAGCGTCCATGACCGGCCGGAGATGGGCGTGACAGGTCCGGCGCTACGGCGCCGCATCCGGTCCCCGGGGCCGGTCGGCTTCACCTTGGTCGAGCTGGTCGTCATCATCGTGGTGCTCGGCATATTGGGCGCGGTTGCCGCGCCGCGCTTCTTTGACCGCAAGGGCTTTGATGCGCGGGCCTATACCGATCAACTGCGCGCCATGCTGCGTTACGGCCAGAAGATCGCCATTGCCCAGAGCCGCAACGTGTATGTGCGGGTGAACGGCTCCAGCGTCGCTCTGTGCTACGACGGCCTGTGTACCGCTCGCGTCACCGCGCCGGGCGGCGCCAACAGCGGCTCCAGTGTGACGCAGTCCAATTGCGGCAACGTTGGCACCTGGGCCTGCGAAGGTGTCCCCAACGGACTGACGCTGTCCACCGCCCTGGTTTTCTATTTCGACCCCACCGGCCAGCCTTTCGCGGCGGTCAACGTGCCGCCCACGCTCACCTCGACCTTTACCGACCTGGTGCTGTCGGTCGCCGGTGACGGCGGCACGCACAGTGTGACTGTCACGGCGGTGACCGGCTATGTCTATTAAACCCATCGCGCGCGCCCAGGCGGGCCTCAGCCTGGTGGAGCTGGTGATGTTCATCGTGATCGTTGGCATCGCCGTGGTCAGCGTGCTCCAGGTGCTGGGCATGGGTGCGCGTTCCAGTCCCGACCCGATGCGCCGCAAGCAGGCGCTGGCTGTTGCCGAGGGCTTGATGGAAGAAGTGCGGCTGGCCCGCTTCACGTTTTGCGACGGCAACGATCCGCTGGCCGAGGATCCTGCCACGGACAGCCCCGCCAAATGCGGGACGGCGGAAGGCGTGGGCCTGGAGCCCGGCAATACCCGCCCCTACGACAACGTCAACGATTACGTGACCGCCTTCGGCACGCCGTTGGCTTACGCCACGGACGCCACCGGCAACGCTTTCCCTGCCGGCTACGCGGCCACCGTCTCCATCGTTCCGGACAACACCCTCGGCCCGGCCGGCGCCCAGATTCCATCCGATGCATCGGCAGGTAATATGAACGTGCTGCGCATCACCGTGACGGTCAGCTACAACGGCGGCGACAACGTGGTGCTGGACAGCTACCGCACGCGCTATGCGCCGAGGTCGCCATGAACGGGATGCGTGACGCGCGCGGGTTCACGCTGGTCGAAGCCATCATCGTCATGGTCGTCACCGGCATCTTGGCAGGCATGGTGGCGGTGTTCCTCAAGACGCCGGTGCAGAACTACGTCGACACGGCGGCGCGCGTCGACATGACCGATGTCGCCGACCTGACGCTGCGCCGCATGACGCGTGAACTGCGGCTGGCGCTGCCCAACTCCGTGCTGGTGTCGGCCGACCGCCGAACCCTGCAATTCCAGATCGCCAAAACCGGCGGGCGCTACATCGACATCAGCGATGCGCCGCCGGCCACGCTGCTGCCGCTGGATTTCGGCCCGGCCTCCAGCCTGCAATTCGACATGGCCGGCGCCGCGCCCACCGGCCGCCAGCAAATCCTGCCCAACGATTGGATCGTGGTGTACAACGTCGGCGTAGCACCGGCCGACGCCCGGACCTTTGGCAATGCCGCGCGCGTCACGGCGGTGGCCGGCACGCGCATTACGCTGGCCAGTAATCCATTCGCGACCGCTTCGCCATCAATGCCGTCGCCGAACTACCGTTTCCAGGTCGTGAGCGGCACGGTCACCTATGTCTGCGTGCCGGTGGCGGGCGGTGGCGGCACGCTGACGCGCAGTTTCACCAACCAGATTATCGGTTTGAACGGACTGGGTGCGCCGCCGTTCGGCGCTCCGGCGTTGCTGGCCAATCTGGTTTCGAGCTGCGGTTTCGATTACACGGCGCTGGCCAATACCAACACGGCACTGGTCAGTGTGTCGTTGGCGCTGGCGCGCAGCAATGGCGAGAGCATCAATCTGGTACGCCAGGTTCACGTGGATAACACACCATGAAGACTATCCGCACGGCGCCACGTCGCGCCACCGGCCTTTCGATAGTCACGGCGCTGTTCCTGGTGGTGGTGCTGTCGGCGCTGGCCGTGGCGATGATGACGTTGACCACCACGCAGCAGACCAGCTCGGCATTGGACTTGATGGGCGCGCGCGCCTACGAGGCAGCCCGCTCCGGCGTCGAGTATGGCCTGTACCAGCAGCAAATCAACAGCAGTTGCGTCGCCAACCGCAGCTTCGCGCCGGGCGGGACGTTGTCGGCCTTTACCGTCACGGTGCAGTGCACCGTCAACCCCACGCCGGGCATGGGCACCAGCATGAACCGGATCGTCGTCACGGCCACAGCCTGCAACCAGCCGGCCGGCGGCGTTTGTCCGAACGCTGCCCCCACCAGCCCGGACTATGTGCAGCGTACGGTCACGGTGCAGTTCTGAGAAGGCCAGCATGCGAGCGACTATCCACTTCCCGAACCCCGCGCCGCGCTGGCTGGCCTGTCTGCTGGCGCTGCTGTGCTGCCTGGCGGCCGGCGTGGCGCGCGCCGACTCGCCGATCACCTTGTTCAAGAGCTTTGCGGGCAACGTCAGCTTCACCGGCACGCAAAAGACCATGCGCACCAACGACAACAGCGCTCCCTGCGCCGTCAATACCGGCACCATGACCATGGCGCTGACCGGCATTCCTTCCGGCGCCACCGTCCTGAACGCCCAGCTGTACTGGGCCGGCTCCAGTTCGACGCCGGACTACACCGTGACCTTCGACGGCGCCGCCGTGACCGCGCCCAGCAACCGCAGCTACACCTCGGCCACGGTGGGCTACGATTTCTTCGCCGGCGCGGTGGACGTGACTTCGCAGGTGGTGGCCAAGGGCAATGCCAATTACACCGTCGGCGGGCTGACCATCAACAACGGCAGCCCGTATTGCGCGGTGGAGGGCGTGCTGGGCGGCTTCCAGCTGCTGGTGGTGTATTCGCATTCCAGCCAGACCTTCCGGGTGTTGAACGTCTACGAGGGCTTCCAGTACATCCGCAATTCGGCGGTGTCGCTGACGCTGGCCAACTTCAAGATTCCCGCGCCGATCGGCAACCTGACCGGCAAGATCGGCCACATCACGTGGGAGGGCGACACCACGCTGTCCGGTGGCGGCGAGATCCTCAGGTACAACAGCGTCGAGATGGTCGATGCGCTCAACCCGTCCGGCAACCAGTTCAATTCGGTCTCCAACATCAACAACGACAGTTCTTCCTACGGTATCGACTTCGACGCCTATACGGTGTCGTCGCCGACCATCAAGGCCAACCAGACATCGGCCCGCAGCGACTACCAGTCCGGCCAGGACCTGGTGCTGATGAACGCCGAAGTGATCGCCGCGCCCAATGTGCCGGCGGCCGACCGCGCCGTGTCGATGACCTTGCAGACGCCGCTGCAGCCTTCGCAGGTCAGCAACTACATCATCAGCGTCAGCAACAACGGCCCGCTGGCCGAGGGCGGTCCGACCAAGGTGGTCGATGTGCTGCCGGCGGCGCTGATCTTTTCCAGCGCCAGCGGCACCGGCTGGAATTGCGGCATGGCCGGACAGAAGCTCACCTGCACCTACAACGGCACGATGGCGGCCGGCGTGACGCTGCCGCCGATCACGCTGCGGGTGACCACGGCCGCCGCCGCCAGCGGCCTGGTCACCAACAGCGCCACCGTCAGCGGCCAGCTGTTCGACTACTATGACGGCAACGATACCTCGACCGTCAGTTCGCTGGTGGGCGCGGCCGCGTTCGCGCCGAGCTATGTCTTCACCGACGTGCCATGCGAAAACGGCCTGTCGTTCGGCGATCCCGGCCAACCGTGCAAGCTGGTCGATTTCACCACCGTGCAATACCTGGCCAACAAAGACATTCCGGTGTACCTGACGTTCGTGGTGTCGAACGTGCCGACCGCGCTGTCGAACTCGGACAGCACACTCAAGATCAAATACGCCTTGTCCTGCCACGATCCGATCCAGGATGCCGGCGTGCGCGCCACCTTCGCCAAGGTCGGCGGCGCCACCAGCACGCTGCCGCTGTGCGCCGGGTCCGGCGCAGTGCCGGCGCAGAATTCGTCCACCTGGACCGGACTGAACGACGTGGTCATGAAAGGCGGCAAGGCCAGTTCGGTCGACCAGTACAATTTCCATTACGCGGACGTGGGGCGCATCGAGTTCCTGGTCAGCGACAATACGGCCCGCTTCGGCACCAGCGGACCGTTCGTCGAGCGCCCCGAGCGGCTGGCGCTGATCGCTCCGGCGTCCAACCAGGCCGGCTCACCGGCTTCGCCCACCGACCCCAAGTTCGTCACCGCCGGCACGCCGTTCGGCCTGACGGTCAGCGCGCTGATGTACGGCGGCGCGGCGGCGCCCAATTTCGGCAGGGAGAGCGCGCCGGTGCAGATTCAGCTGATCACCAAGGCCGCCAAGGACCAGAGCGGCGACCGGCTGGACGACATGCATGCCGACCCCAGCGATCCGTCCAACCCGCTCGACCCGACCGACCCGGAGGCGGAGCTGGTTTTGAGCGGCGGCTTCGGCGCCTTCAGCGGCGGCAGCGCCACCGGCAATGCGTTTTCCTATGCCGATGTGGGGGTGTTGGAGATTACACCGAAGATCCTCCCGGTATCCCCGGCCACCACAGGGAACTATTTGGGCAGCGGCGACGTGCAGTCGGTATCGATCAACGTCGGCCGTTTCGTGCCGGACCATTTCGATACGGTGCTGACGGGGCTGATGGCGTGCGATCCGCTCGGTATGAGTTGCCCGGCCTCGGTGACCGGCATGGCGTATTCACGCCAGCCGTTTGCGACCAGGGTGACGGCGTATAACTTGCAAGGCGCCGTCACGCTCAACTACCGGCGCACGCTGGCGCGCGCGGTGCAACTGTCGGCCTGGTCGGCGCCCGGCACCACCACCACCGCCAATCCGCCGGCCGCGCCGGCCGGCGCGGCGCTGAGCGCCAACAACCTCGCCGCCACCGATTTCGTCATGGGCGTGGCCAGCGCCAGCCCGCTCTACACCTTGCCCAACGCCTTTGTCGCCACCGCGCCGTACGCCAACAACTGGGTGCCGCCGACCATGGTGTACGTGCGCGCCGCCGAGACCGGCACGCCCAACGACGGCGTCAGTTCGCTGCGCAGCGGCGCGGCCGAAGGCGGCGTGGCGGTGGTGGCGGGCCGCCTGTTCGTGCCGAACGCCTACGGCTCGTCGAGCCTGTCGGTGGCGCTGGCCTTGGGCGCGCAGTACTACGGCCAGAGCACCGTCGGCGGCGCCACCGTGCTGGCCTGGCGCAACAACGCCAGCGACAGCGTGACCGCGTTGACGCCGGCATCGAACTTCCAATACGCCAGCTGCCTGCTGGCCTGTCCGACGCTGGCGCCCAATTCGGCGGCGTCATTGACGATGAGGCTAGGCGCCGCCACCGCCGCGCTGAAGGCCGGCAGCACCACCGGCAAGAGCGGCGCCAACGTCACCGTCGTCAACGGGCCGGTTTGGCTGCCGACCAGTCAGGGGCGGGTAACCTTCGGTGTTTATCGCAGCCCGGTGATTTTCTTGCGGGAAGTGTATTGAATCCGCGTCACTTTATTTGGGTTCCGAGCAATAAGAGGGCAAACTGGAGGCAAGGTCAGGAATTGCCACGATAGTGTAATGAAAGTTGAATATAATCAACGACGTGCGGCGATTACTGAATCTCGTGCTTAATCATTTGAGACATTCGATGCGTTTATTTGGAAAAGCGGAGAAAAAGAATGGCTGGCTGGCCATCGGCCTGACGGCGGACGGCGTGCAGGCGGCGGCGATCGAGCGCCGCACCGGCGCCTTGCCGCGCGTGCTGCTGGCCGCTTCCTACCCGGGCCAGGCCGACCAGGCCGGCGCCAGCCTGGCGCGCCTGGGCAAGGAATTGCAGGCCGGCCGCTACCGCTGCACCACGCTGCTCGGCGCCGGCGGCTACCAGCTGCTGATGGTCGAGGCGCCCAATGTGCCGGAGGCGGAAATGAAGACCGCCCTGGGCTGGCGCGTCAAGGACATGATCGATTTCCCGCTCGAGCAAGCCACGCTCGACATGGCGATGGTGCCGCAGGCCAGCGGCTCGAACCAGGCGCGCCAGGCGTTCGCGGTGGCGGCCCGCAACAGCGTGCTGCAGCCCTACCAGCAGCTGTTCGCCGACAGCAAGATCGCGCTGTCGGCCATCGACATCGGCGAAATGGCGCAGCGGAATATCTCGGCGTTGCTGGAGCCGGAAGGGCGCGGCCTGGCGCTGCTGGCCTTCGACGCCGACGGCGGCCTGCTGACCGTCAGCTATCAAGCCGAACTCTATCTGGCGCGCCGCATCGACATCACCCTGAACCAGCTGCTCGATCCCGACCCGGACCGCGTGCAGCACCTGCACGACCGCATCACGCTCGAACTGCAACGCTCGCTGGACCACTTCGAGCGACAGTTCTCGTCCGTCGCCGTGGCCAAGCTGATCTTGGCGCCGGTGGGCGAGGGCGCCTTGCGCGCCTATCTGGCCACCAATCTGTACCTGCCGGTGGAACAGCTGGACCTGGCAAGCGTGCTGGACCTGGAGCTGGCGCCGGTGCTGCAAGACCCGGCGCAGCAGTCCGGCTTCCTGCGCACACTGGGCGCGGCCCTGCGCGAGGAGGCGAGCGCATGAGCCAGCAAATCAACCTGTTCAGCGCCGCCACCCAGCGCAAGACCAATTACGCCGGCACGCCGGTGCTGGTGGCCGGCGTCGGCGTGCTGGCGCTGGTCTTGATCGGCATGTCGGCGCTGGCCAAGAGCGAGCTGGCCGCACTGGAGAGCGAGGCCGCCACGGTCAAGGCCGGGCTGGACCGCGGCGAGGCGCGCAGGACCGCCGCCACCGCCGCCTTCGTGGCGCCGCGCAAGAGCGAAGCGCTGCAACAGGAACTGGACCAGGCCGGCGCGCAATTGCGCAATCTGCAGCAAGTCGCCGCGATACTGGAGCAGGGACCGCCGGGCGCGACGCGCGGCTATTCCGCTTACTTCCGCGCCTTCGCTCGGCGCGGCGTGGAAGGCTTGTGGCTGACCGGCGTCACCATCCAGGGCAGCGGCGACGCGATCGGTTTGCAGGGGCGCGCGCTCAAGGCCAGCCTGCTGCCGGGCTACCTGAACGGCCTGGCCAGCGAGGCCGTATTGCGCGGCAAGACCTTCGGCCAGCTGGAAATGAATGAACCCAAGCCCGTAGCCGAGGCCGCCGCAGCCGGGGCCGCATCCGCGCCGGCGGCGCCGCGTTATGTGGAGTTCAGCCTGCAATCGGCCGCCGCAGGCGAACGCGGCAAGGTGGAGCAGCCATGAAAGCCTATTGGATCAAATTCGATACCTGGCTGATGGCCCTGAGCCAGCGCGAACGCCTGATGGTGGTGGGCGCCACGGCGGCGATGCTGGTATATGTGGTGTTCCAGCTGGTGCTCGACCCGGCCTACACGCGCCAGCGCGCCTTGCGCGCCGCCATGCAGCAGCAGCGGGTGCAGATTTCAGGCATCGATTCCGAACTGGTGCAACTCGATGTGGCCGCACGCCGCGATCCCGACCGCGAAGTGCGCGAACGGCTGGGCGCGTTGCAGCAGCAAAGCGCGGACCTGCGCGCCAGGCTGCGCAGCGCGCAAAAGGGGCTGGTCGCGCCCGACCGCATGGGTCCGCTGCTGCAGCAAATGGTGCAGGGCCACGGCAAGCTGCGCCTGGTGTCGTTGAAGACGCTGCCGCCGCAAGGCACGGTGGACGGTACTTTCGCCGCGCTGGATGTGCCGGAACCGGCGCCGGCCAAGGCGGCCGCAGCACCGCAGCTGACACCGGCCGCCATCGTGCAGGCGGCCGCCGCCTCGGCCAAACAGCCTTCCGCCGGCGCCGCTCCAGCCGGCACGCCGACCGCCACCCCCGCCGCCCCCGCGCCGTTGCTGTACCGCCATGGCGTGCAATTGGTGCTGCAAGGCAGCTACCTGGAGATGATCGATTATTTGGAAGCGCTGGAGGCCATGCCTACCCAGCTGTTCTGGGGCGCCGCCGCGCTCGACGCCGGACAATTTCCGCAAGCCCGGCTGACGCTGACCCTGTACACCCTGAGCCTGGACCAGAAATGGATAGCACTATGAACCGCCGGCTGACATCGCTGTTGCCGCTGATGTTGCCGCTGATGCTGGCGCTGCCGGCGTCCGCGCAAAAGCTGGCCGACCCGACCCGTCCGCCGGCGCTGATGGCCGCGCCCGAAAGCGAGACCGCAACGGAAGGCGTCGCGGCCGGACCGCGCCTGCAATCGATCCTGATCGGCCGCGCGCCGGACGGGCGGCGGCTGGCGGTGATCGACGGCGCCACCCTGCGCATAGGCGGCAAGGTGGGCGACGCGGTGCTCGAACGCATCAACGACAATTCGGTGGTACTCCGCCGTGGCAAGACTCTGGAAACCCTGACCCTGTTTCCCAAACCGGCCGAGGCCGCTGACCCGACAGGGAAAAACAAATGATCCAACCTAAAAACTCCCTGCACCAACTGATGCGATGGGCCGGCGTGCTGGGAGCGGCCGCCGCGCTGGCGGCTTGCCAGACCCAGGCGCCGCGCGACACCTACAACACCATCGACCAGCAGGTGCGCGACGCAGCCGCCAAGGCCCACGCCCAGGCCGCCAGCTCGGCGGCGGTGGAGGCGGCGCTGCTGCCGCCGCCGGCCGCGACCATGGCGGCCGAGCTGCCCAAGGCGCGCGCGGTGATGGAGGAGCGCTTCAATGTGTCCTTCAACCAGGTGCCGGTGCAGCAGTTCTACAATTCCATCGTGGCCGGCACGCGCTACAACATGCTGATCCATCCGGACGTCAGCGGCACCGTGACCGCCAACCTGAAGGACGTGACGTTGTTCGAGGCGCTCGACGCGGTGCGCGAGATGTACGGCTACGACTACAAGGTGGAAGGCACGCGCATCTACATCCGGCCGCTGACGATGCAGAGCCGCATCTTCCAGGTCAACTACCTGAGCGCCTCGCGCAAGGGCACGTCCAATGTGCGGGTGTCGTCGACGTCGGTCAACACGGTGGGTTCGGTGGTGTCCGGACAGAGCGGCCAGAGCGGCAGCGGCGGCAACGGCCAGAGCAACCAGCCGCAGCAGCAGGGGCAGGGCAGCCAGCAGTATGCGATGGAAGACTCGAGCAACGTCAAGACCTCGTCGGCCACCGACTTCTGGACCGAGCTCAAGGAGGCGCTAGTGGCGCTGGTCGGTGGCGTCGGCGAAGGCCGCAGCGTGGTGATCAGTCCGCAGTCCGGAGTGGTGGTGGTGCGCGCCTTGCCGGAACAGCTGCGCAGCGTCGACCAGTATCTGAAGGCGACCCGCCTGGCCGTCGAGCGCCAGGTGATCCTGGAGGCCAAGATCCTCGAAGTCCAGTTGAACAGCGGTTTCCAGAGCGGCATCAACTGGGCCAGCTTCGCCTCGTTCGGCGGCGGCGGCAGCAATCGTTTGTCGGGCGGCTTCCTGGCGCCGGGCACCGGCCTGGCGCCGCTGCCGGCCGGCGGCGGCACGCCGGCGCCTATCGTCAGCGGCGGCACGGCGGGTATCTCGGCCATCACCGGTTCCGCGCTGGCCAACGCCGCCAACAACGCCGGCTCCTTGTTCGGCCTGGCGTTCCAGACCAGTAATTTCGCCGCCATGATTTCCTTCCTGGAGTCGCAGGGTTCGGTGCATGTGCTGTCCAGCCCGCGCATCGCGACCATGAACAACCAGAAGGCCGTGCTCAAGATCGGCACCGACGAGTTCTATGTGACCGGGGTCAGCACCACCACCAACTCCAACGTCAGCGGCAACACCACCAGCCCGAACGTGACCTTGCAGCCGTTCTTTTCCGGCGTGGTGCTGGACGTGACGCCGCAGATCGACGACGAAGGCAACATCATGCTGCACGTGCATCCGTCGGTCAGCCAGGTGTCGACCGTGAACAAGATCGTCAACCTGGGCAGCGCCGGTTCGCTGCAACTGCCGCTCGCGGCGTCGAGCACGTCGGAGATGGACAGCATGGTGCGCGGCCAGGACGGGCGCATCGTCGCCATCGGCGGCCTGATGCGCCAGTCCAGCGTCGACGACAACAGCCAGGCGCCCGGCATCGGCAGCCTGCCGGTGCTCGGCGCCCTGTTCCGCAACACCGAACGCAGCACGCAGAAGCGCGAGCTGGTGGTGTTGATCAAGCCCACCATCGTCGATGGCGCGGCCAGTTACGCGCAGGATCTGGACGACGCCAGCCGCCGGGTCCAGCAACTGGCGCCGCCTGCGGGAGGAGGCAAATAAATGTACCAGGCCCATTTCGGCTTGGGCGAGATGCCGTTCGGGATCACGCCTGACACCAGCTTCTTCTTCACCAGCCCGCATTCGCAGCAGGCGCTCAACACGCTGCTGGTGGCGGCGCGCAGCGGCGAGGGCTTCATCAAGATCACCGGCGAGGTCGGCACCGGCAAGACGCTGCTGTGCCGCAAATTCATGGCGACCCTGGGGCCGGGTTTCGTCACGGCCTACATCCCCAATCCCTACCTGGAGCCGCGCACGCTGATGCTGGCGCTGGCCGATGAACTGGAACTGCCCTTGCAGCGCGACGTCGACCAGCACCAGTTGCTGAAGTCGCTGACCTTGCGCCTGATGGACCTGGCGCGCGAAGACAAGCAGGTGGTGATGTGCCTGGACGAGGCGCAGGCGATCCCGCTGCAGAGCCTGGAAGCCTTGCGCCTGCTGACCAACCTGGAAACCGAGAAGCGCAAGCTGCTGCAGATCGTGCTGTTCGGGCAGCCGGAGCTGAACCAGCATTTGCAGACCAACTCGATCCGCCAGCTGGCGCAGCGCATCACTTTTCACTACCACCTGGGGCCGCTCAGCCGCGACGATCTGGAATATTATCTGGCCCATCGGCTGCGCGTGGCGGGCTATACCGGCAGCCGTTTGTTCAGCCGCAGCGCCATCGGCCGCCTGTTCAAGGCCAGCGGCGGCATACCGCGCCTGGTGAACATTATGGCAAACAAGTCGTTAATGCTATGCTTCGGCGAAGGCAAGCAGCAGGTGACGCGGCGTCATGTGGACATGGCGGCGCTCGATACCGTGCCGTCGAGGGCGGGCTTGCGGTGGCAATGGCTGATGGCCGGCGTCAGTTTGCTGATCGCCGCATGCGGTCTGACTTGGGCGTTGACGAAATGAGTTTGATTAATAAAATGTTGCAGGACCTGGATGCGCGCGGCGGGGCGGGCGATGGCGCTTTGCGCCAGCAGCAATTGCAGGCGGTGAGCGGACAGGTGCGCGACAAGCGGCCGCTGCTGATCGGCGGCGCGCTGGTGCTGGTGCTGGTGGCGGTGGTGGTGGGCGGCGGCTGGTATGGCTGGGAATATTGGCGGGCCCATCGCGCGGCCGCGCAGCCGGTTGTCGTTGCTGCCGCGCCCGCCAAGGTGGCAGAACGCGCGCCGACTCCTGCGACCTCGGCGGTCCAGGCAAGCGCGCCAGCGCCGGCTGATGTGCCGAATCCAGCGCCAGTGCAAGCGTCGGCGCAGGCTGCGACGGCGCCTGCCGTCGAGCGCGCGTCGTCAACTGCAGCTGCGGCGGCCAAGGCCAAAGTCGCGGCGATGCCGGAAGCGGCGCCGGCCGAACCCGCGCCGCGCAAGCCCGCCGCCGCGCCCGCCGAACGCAAGCCGGCCCGCCAGGCAGCCACGCACAGCGCTGACGACACGGCCGGGGTGGGCACGATCACGCACGACATCAGCCCGCAGCAGATGGCGGAAAACACCTATCGCCGCGCGCTGGTGGCCTTGCAGGAAGGCCGCATCAGCGCCGCGCTGGCCGATCTCGACCGCGCGCTGGAAATCGACCCGCGCAACGAAGCCGCGCGCCAGACCAACATCAGCCTGCTGCTGGAACAAAAGCGCAACGACGACGCCGTGCGCCAGTTGCGCCTGGCGTTGGGCATCGATCCGCGCCAGCCGGGGCTGGCGATGGTGCTGGCGCGCTTGCAGTTGGAGAAGGGCGGTCCGGCGCTGGAAACCTTGATGACGAGCTTGCCGTACGCCGGCAGCAGCGCCGAGTACCAGGCCTTCCTGGCCGGCGTGCTGCAACGCGAGCAGCGCCACACCGAAGCGGCGCAGTATTATCGCGAGGCGCTGAAGCTGGCGCCGCGCAACGGCGTCTGGTGGATGGGGCTGGGCATCTCGCTGCAAGCCGACATGCATTTGCCGGAAGCGCGCGAAGCCTATCGCCGCGCGCGCGCATCGAACGGCCTGACGCCGGAGCTGCAAGCCTTCATCGACCGCAAGATCGATTCCCTGTCGCGCTAGTGAGCTAGAGGCTGGCCTGCTGGCCCCAGATCTGCTTCATGCTGAAGCGGATCGAGGCCTCGTCCTCGCTCAAGGCCTCGGCAATAGTGCCGGCCTCGTCGGTTCCGTTGCGCAGCGGAGCCGGCGTCAGCACCGCCCCCGACGGATCGCGCAGGCAATGGATCAGCACGCCCCCGGCGCCGCCCGGACGGCGGCAGATCACGCCGATCTCCCCGCTCTGCAAACGCACCAGCGAACCCGGCGGGAAGTCGCCCAGCTCGCGCCGGAACACCTGCGCCAGCATCGGGTCGACCGGCGCCACCTTGTCTTCGATCAGGTTGCGCAGGGCCAGGTTGGGCAGGATGGAGCGGCGGTAATTGCGCGCCGACACCTGCGCGCAATAGCGGTCGGCCAGGCTCAGCAGCTTGGCGTTCTGCGTCACCTCGGGACTGGCGACGCCGGCCGGATAACCGCTGCCTTCGTCATTCTCGTGGTGCAGCAGCACGCAGGAAATCCACTCGTCGTCCTCGATGCCGGCGCACTTGAGCATGTCCACGCTTTCCTCCGGATGGCGGCGGACGATGGAGATTTCCTCGCTGGTCAGCGGCGTGTTCTTGTTCTGGAAGGTGTCGTTGTGGCGCAGCATGCCGACGTTCATCGTCAGCGCGGCCGCCGTCACGGTCAGCGTGTCGGCCGCGTTCTTGTCGAGGCTGCGGGCGATCACCACCACCACCACGGCCGTCTCGATGCAATGGCGCACCGCGTAGCTGCCGGCGATCTGGCACAGGAAGATGCAGGCCAGCGCGATATCGGGATTGAGGTCGACCGCGTGGATCACATCGCGCGCGATGTCGCGCAATTCGCTTTCGGCATTGTGTTCGTTGCGCAGGTTTTGCAGCAGCCGCTCCAGCCGGCGGTTGGACTGGTTGAGCAGATGCAGCACCGATGGCGGCGGTTCTTGTTCAGCGAACTCGCCCGCCATGAGCGGCGCGTCCGCCTGGTTGGTATCGGCCATGATTCTTGTCCCTGAATTAAACTTTGCCCAGTCGCTCCAACGCGAGTGCCAGGGTCTCATCTTTCTTGGCAAAGCAGAAGCGGACGATGCCCGATTCCTTGCCTTGCTGGTAAAACGCCGATACCGGTATCGCCGCCACCTTGATCTCGGTGGTCAGCCATTCCGCAAACTCCGCTTCCGTTTGCGTTGAAATTTTGTCGTAGCGCACGCACTGGAAATAGGTGCCGTCGGCCGGCAACAGTTCGAAGCGCGAGCCCTTCAGGCCGGCGCGGAACAGGTCGCGCTTGCGCTGGTAGAAGGCCGGCAGTTCCAGGTAGGGCGCGGGATCGTCCATGTAGCTGGCGATGCCGTGCTGCATCGGCGTGTTGACGCTGAAGACGTTGTACTGATGCACCTTGCGGAACTCTGCCGACAGCGCCGGCGGCGCGGCCACGTAGCCGATCTTCCAGCCCGTGACGTGATAGGTCTTGCCGAAGCTGGAGACGACGAAGGCGCGCGCCGCCAGTTCCGGATGGCGGCACACCGATTCGTGGCGCTGGCCGTCGTAGACCATGTGTTCGTAGACTTCGTCCGACAGGATCAGCACGTCCGTGCCGCGCACGATGTCGGCCAGCGCCTCCAGGTCGGCGGCGCGCAGCACGCTGCCGGTGGGGTTGTGCGGGGTGTTGATGACGATCAGGCGCGTCTTGCCGTTGACGGCGGCCGCCACGGCGGACCATGGCACGCTGTAGCCGTCGGCGCCGGCCTGCATCTGCACCAGCACCGGCACGCCGCCGGCCAGCGTAATCGCCGGCACGTAGCTGTCGTAGCTCGGTTCGATGACGACGACCTCGTCGCCCGGATGCACGCAGCACAGGATGGCGGTGGTCAGCGCCTGGGTGGCGCCGGCGGTGACGGTGATGTCGGTGTTGACGTCATACTGGTGGCCGTAGATGGCCTCGATCTTGGCGACGATGGCGTGGCGCAGCGCCGGCGCGCCGATCATCATCGGGTACTGGTTGAAATCGGCCTGCATGGCGTCGTTGACGGCTTGCAGCAGGCTGCGCTCGCAGGAGAAATCGGGGAAGCCCTGGCCCAGGTTGACGGCGTTCGCCTGCGCGGCCAGCGTCGACATGCGGGTGAACACGGTGGTGCCGACGGCCGGCAGGCGGCTGCTCAGGATGGGCGTGATCGGCGTGCTGCTCGGCAGATTATTGCGGCTATTCATGGCGGCTGTGTAGTGGACAGATAGCCTATTCTAGCTCAGCGCGCCGGGTTTGGTGTGGTGAAAAAACCTTAAGCTTCCGGGCTCCACGCCTCTGGCACCATGACCTTGAACATGCCGGCCTTGGCCAGCCGGCGCGCCAGTTTCAGCAGCGCCTTGTCCTTGGTGATGAGGATGGCGGCGTTGGCGTCGCGCGCCACTTCGAGGAACTTCTGGTCGTCCTTGTCGGTGCAGACCGGCAGGCGGATGCCGGACTCGGGCGGGGCGACCACGGTGATCAGCTCGTCAAAGCGGGCGGCGGCCAGCGGACGGGACTCGTCGTCCAGCGGCAGGTGCTTGTAGTGCAGCACGATGTTGTACTCGTCGCGGCAGTCGGAGCGGGTGATGGCTTCGACCGTGCCGTCTTCCAGCGCGGCCAGCAGCGCGGCCCAGCGCGGGTCCTTGAACACGAACAGGTCGAGGCAGACGTTGGTATCGATAACGATGCGCGTCGGTGTGAGTTTCTCTGGAACAGGTATCATGTGCTTAGTTCGTAAAAATATTTATCTGGAATCTTATGCTGATAGTGCTTTCGCCTGCAAAAAGTCTCGACCTGGAGACCCCTCCGACCACCAAGTTGCACTCCCAACCTGATTTTCTCGACCACTCGGCCCAGCTGATTACCCGCCTGCGCGAGTTTTCGCCGGTGCAGATCGGCGAGCTGATGGACCTGTCCGACAATCTGTCGGCGCTCAACGTTGCGCGCTACGCATCGTGGACCCCGGACACCACCGAAGGCCGCCAGGCCGTGATGGCCTTCAACGGCGACGTCTACGGCGGCCTGGACGCGCGCAGCCTCAAGCCGGGCCAACTCGATTATGCGCAATCGCGCATCCGCATCCTGTCCGGCCTGTACGGCATGTTGCGGCCGCTGGACCTGATCCATCCGCACCGGCTGGAAATGGGCACCCGCCTGGCCAACCCGCGCGGCAAGGACCTGTACGCCTTCTGGGGCGAGACCATCACCCAGGCGTTGAATAAAACCGCGGCCGAGCAGGGCGCCGAGACGCTGGTCAACCTGGCGTCCGAGGAATACTTCAAGTCGGTCAAGCCCAAGCTGCTGGACGTGCCGGTGATCACGCCGCAGTTCGAAGACTGGAAAAACGGCAAATATAAGGTCATTTCGTTCTACGCCAAGCGCGCGCGCGGCCTGATGGCCCGTTTCGCCGCCGTCAAGGGCATCACCGATCCGCAGAAACTGAAGAAATTCAACGTCGACGGTTATGCGTTCGACAAGAAAGACTCCGACGACAAGACCTGGATTTTCCGCCGCCGGGTCGAATAAACCGCCGGGGTCAGATCTGACATTCGGACACGAGCTCTGCCGTAAGCACTCTTACAGCAGAGCTCGTGTCCGAATGTCAGATCTGACCCCACTGTAAAACGGGGTAAATAATAAAAAACCGGGACCTGGGTCCCGGTTTTTGTCAGCTTTTAACTTAATTCCAGAGTTTCCACCAGTGACGTTCGGCTTTTTTGCCTTCGTCCAGGAACTTGCTGGCAGGGTAGTTCAGCTTGAACACGCGCATGGTGTCGTCGCGCAGTTCGGTCATGCCCAGCTTGTCGTAGCTGCGGATCATGATGAACAGCGCTTCTTCGATCGCCGGCGAGTCGCGGTAGTCGTTCATGATGCCCATGGCGCGGTTGGCCGCTGCCAGGTAGGCGCCGCGACGGTAGTAGTAGCGCGCCACGTGCACTTCATACGAAGCCATCGCATTGATCAGATAACGCATACGATCCAGCGAATCCGGCGTATACTTGCTGTTTGGGAACTTGTCCACCAGCTGTTTGAAGGCCGCGTAAGCTTCGCGCGTGGCTTTCGGGTCGCGTTCGGTGGCGTCCTGCTCGTAGATGAAGTTCAGGAAACCGATCTGGTCGTTGAAGTTGATCAGGCCGCGCAGGTAGTACATGTAGTCGACGTTGGCGTGGTTCGGGTGCAGCTTGATGAAGCGCTCCACGGCTGCCAGCGCCTGGGCCTGGTCCTGCGATTTGTAGTAGGCGTAAGCGATCTGCATCTGCGCCTGTTGGGCGTAAGTGCCGAACGGATAGCTCGATTCCAGCTTCTCGTACAACTGAATTGCGCGTTCGTAGTGCTGGCCATCCAGCTCTTCGCTCGCCTCCGAGTATAATTTCGTAGCGCTCCAACCTTTAGTCTCGTCGATTTTCTCCGAGAACAAACCGCAAGCGGACAAACTAAGCAGAACCAACGTTGCTGCGACTACTTTCAATTTTTTTTGCATATGTTTTGCAAGAAGCTGTTTAACCAAAGTTTTACAATAGGCTGATTATAGCCGATGGGAATGCTGTGATATTAACTCCAAAGCCGAATTTGGCCGAATCTTCCTCCGATCATGAATCCGACGCCGACCTGCTGCACATCGAGGACGCGCAAGACGGCGATTTTGGCGAAGACGACGGCCTGGCTCCGATCCAACTGGAACTGACCCCCGAAGTCTGCGGCCAACGCCTGGACAAGGTGATTTCCCACATGGTCCCGCAATTCTCGCGCGGCCGCCTGCAAATGTGGATCACCGACGGCTTCGTCACTGTCGATGGCAAACCGGCCAAAAGCACCAAGGACACCGTCTACGGCGACGAGAAGATCGTCATTCTGCCCCAACCGGCGCCGGAAGACGAGGCTTTTAAACCGGAAGCGATGGAACTTAACATCGTTTACGAAGATGAGCACCTGATGGTCATCAACAAGCCGGCCGGCCTGGTGGTCCATCCGGGCGCCGGCAACTGGTCCGGCACGCTGCTGAACGGTCTGCTGCACCACTGCCCGCAGCTGTCGGGCGTGCCGCGCGCCGGCATCGTCCACCGCCTGGACAAGGATACCAGCGGCCTGATGGTGGTCGGCAAGACGCTGCCGGCCCAGACCGACCTGGTGCGCCAGCTGGCCGCGCGCACCGTCAAGCGCGAGTATTTCGCAATCGTGTGGGGCATGCCGCGCATTAGCGGTACGATCGACTCGTCGATGGGGCGTCACCCGAAAGACCGCATCAAGATGGCGGTGTCGACCGGCATGGGCTCCAAGCCGGCCATCACCCACTACCAGGTGCTGGGCGGCGGCAAGCTGGGCGAAGGCCGTCCCGTGACCTTGGTGCAGTGCCGCCTGGAAACTGGCCGCACCCACCAGATTCGGGTGCACATGATGTCGATCGGCTTCCCGCTGGTGGGCGACACCACCTACGGCAAGCAGCACCTGGCCGATTACTTCCCGCGCCAGGCACTGCAGGCGCGCCGCCTGGGGCTGGTTCACCCGGCCACCGGCGAGCAATGCGAATGGACCGTGCCGCTGGCCGACGATTTTGCCGAGTTGCTGGCCCGCGCCGGCATCGAGGTACCGGAAGGTATTTGATGTCCACCCCGTCACATTGGCTGATCCCGCATTGGCCCGGCTTGCCGGACAATGTGGGCGCGCTGTCGACCACGCGGCGCGGCGGCGTCAGCCCGGCGCCGTATGACGACGGCATGGGCGGCGGCGGCCTGAACCTGGGTACCCATGTCGGCGACCAGCCGCACCATGTGGCCCGTAACCGCGACATCCTGCGCGCCTTGCTGCCGGGAACGCCGGCCTGGCTGTCGCAGGTGCACGGCACCACGGTGGTCGATGTGGCCCGGATCGGGCCGCAGGACGTGCCGGAGGCGGACGCCAGCTTCTCGGCCACGCCGGGCAAAGTGTGCGTGGTCATGACCGCCGACTGCCTGCCGGTGCTGTTTTGCGACGTCGAAGGCAAGATCGTGGCGGCGGCGCATGCCGGCTGGCGCGGACTGGCCGGAGGCGTGCTGGAAAACACCGTGGAATCGATGCGCGCGGCCGGCGCCGGCGAGCTGATGGCCTGGATGGGGCCGGCGATCGGCGCCTACCAGTTCGAGGTGGGGCCGGAGGTCAAGCAGGCTTTCCTGAGTGGTGTGGTCGATGCCTCGGGCGCGCGCCACGTGGAAGCGGCGTTTACGCCCATCGAGGGCAAGCCCGGCAAGCATCTGGCCGATATTTACGCGCTGGCGCGCTACGTGCTGCATCGGGCCGGCGTGAAGCAGGTGCACGGCGGCGAGTTCTGCACCGTGTCCAATTCCGGCCGCTTTTACTCTTATCGGCGCGACGGCGTCACCGGACGGCAGGCGGCCTTGATCTGGCTCAAATGAATCACACCGGCGCTGGCTTAGTCTTCCGCTTCGGTTTGGGCTGCGGCCTGGCGGGCCTCGTGTGCCGCCAGTTCGGCTGCGCGGCGCCGGGCTTTACGCTTGCCGGTGCCCGCGATATAGATCAAAGTGCCTAATGGCAGCACGCAGTAGAACAAAAACGTTACAATTCCCGCAACGACGGTGGGCTCGGTCAGAGCCATCAGTCCGACCACGTAGATCCAAGCAATAGCAACAATCAGCATCAGCAGCCCAAGTAAAGATATTTAAACTATTTTTAGGGAATCAAACATGAATTTGCCAGATCCTCAAGCCATTGCCAACGCCTGGATGTCGCAGATGAGCGACCCCGGACAGTGGCAATCCTGGTTCAATATGGCGCCCACCACGGACGCCAATCCGCTGGCCGCCATGATGCAGGATGTGGGTGCCTCGGTAAAGCCGGAGGCCATGGAGCAGCTGAAAAACCAGTACATGCAAGATTTTGGCGATTTGTGGCAGGAGTTTTTGTCCGGCAAGTCGCCCGATGTGGCCGACCGCCGCTTCACTTCGTCCGCCTGGCAGGGCAATCCCATGTCGTCGTTCAACGCGGCATCATACCTGCTCAACGCCAAATTCCTGAACGCCATGGTCGACACGGTGGAAACCTCCGGCCAGCAAAAGCAGAAAATCCGCTTTGCGGTGCAGCAGATCATCGACGCCATGTCGCCGGCCAACTTCCTGGCCACCAATCCCGAGGCGCAGCAAAAGCTGATCGAAACCAAGGGCGAGAGCCTGACCAAGGGCCTGGCCAATATGCTGGCCGACATGAACAAGGGCCATATCTCGCTGTCCGACGAATCGGCGTTCGAGGTGGGCCGCAACCTGGCCACGACCGAAGGCACGGTGGTGTATGAAAACCCGCTGTTCCAGCTGATCCAGTACAAGCCGGTCACGGCCACGGTGCACCAGCGCCCGCTGCTGATGGTGCCGCCGTGCATCAACAAGTTCTACATCCTTGATTTGCAGCCCGAAAATTCGCTGGTGCGCTATGCGGTGGAGCAGGGCAACAGCGTGTTCCTGATCTCGTGGAGCAATCCCGACCAGTCGCTGGCCGGCACCACCTGGGACGATTATGTCGACCAGGGCGTGATCGAAGCGATCCACGTGGTGCAGGACATCAGCGGCCAGGACCAGATGAACATGCTGGGCTTCTGCGTCGGCGGCACGCTGGTGTCGACCGCGCTGGCGGTGCTGGCGGCGCGCGGCGAAAAGCCGGCCTCCAGCCTGACCCTGCTGACCACCTTCCTCGACTTCAGCGATACCGGCGTGCTGGACGTGTTCGTCGACGAAGCCCAGGTATCGATGCGCGAGCAGCAACTGAAGGGCGGCGGCCTGATGCCCGGCCGCGACCTGGCCAGCACCTTCTCCAGCCTGCGTCCGAACGACCTGGTGTGGAACTACGTGCAGTCCAACTACCTGAAGGGCAACGAACCGCCGCCGTTCGATCTGCTGTACTGGAATTCGGACAGCACCAATCTGCCGGGCCCGATGTTCTGCTGGTACCTGCGCAATACCTACCTGGAAAACAAGCTCAAGACCGGCAAGCTGAAGGTGGCGGGCCAGAAGGTCGACCTGAGCAGCATCGACGCGCCGGCCTTCATCTACGGCTCGCGGGAAGACCACATCGTGCCGTGGATGTCGGCGTTCAGCTCGATGAACATCCTCAATCCGGGCAAGGTCAAGGCCAACCGCTTCGTGCTGGGCGCCTCCGGCCACATCGCGGGCGTGATCAACTCGCCGGCGAAGAACAAGCGCAGCTACTGGACCAACGACAAGCCGCTGGGCCGCGCCGTCGCCAAGCCGCAGGATGGCGAAGCATGGATGGCCGGCGCCACCGAGAATCCCGGCAGCTGGTGGCCGGAGTGGGCCGCCTTCCTGGCCGAGCACGGCGGCAAGGACGTCAAGCCCAAAGCCAAGCCCGGCAATGCCCGCTACCATGCCATCGAACCCGCCCCTGGCCGCTACGTGAAGGTACGTGCAGATTAATTTCAGCAGGGAAAAAGCATACTATTGTCGATCTGTAAATTTGGTTGCGTTGCAATAAAACCTAAAAGTTATATCAGATTGTGCAAGACATGCTTTTTCCCCTCTATAATAGAAAAAGTAGGCTAGTGGGAAAGCGGACCGAAGTTCGCTTTTTTTTCGAATTGTTAAAGTACGCGCTGCGGCGCAATAAGTGGACTTGTGATGAGTAGTGCGAAAAAAAATGCTGAACGTCTGATTAAGAAATACCCGAATCGCCGTCTGTACGATACGCAGACCAGTTCCTACATCACGCTGACGGACGTCAAGCAGCTGGTGCTGGACAACGAAGAATTCACCGTGGTCGACGCCAAGAGCAATGAAGATCTGAGCCGCAGCATCTTGCTGCAGATCATCCTGGAAGAAGAGGCCAGCGGCGCGCCGATGTTCTCCAGCGACGTGCTGGCGCAGATCATCCGCTTCTACGGCCATGCCATGCAGGGCATGATGGGCTCGTACCTGGAAAAGAACGTCCAGGCCTTTACCGACATCCAGCGCAAGTTCACCGGCACCACGGCCGGCGGCCTGGAAGGCAAGCCCTTCAGCCCGGAAATGTGGACCCAGTTCATGAACGTCCAGGGCCCGATGATGCAGGGCATGATGAACAACTACATCGACCAGAGCAAGAGCCTGTTCGTGCAGATGCAAGAACAGATGCAAAGCCAGAGCAAGAACATCTTCGGCACCTTCCCCTTCGTTCCGGGCGTGCCGCCGACCGATAAGAAGTAATCCTTCACGGTCCGCAGCATTCAAGACGGCACAGCCACTTCGGTCGCTGTGCCGTTTTTGTAGCCAAGTTACAAAAACTCCCAGAATTTCGTTGACACCAGAATTTCTTCAGTAGTACTATCGACAACATCAGTGGAAGCGCTTCCACTTCACGATCAGACGAAGGAGTTGCTGTGGTTGTTGATGCATCAGTTGCACTGGAACAGACGTTCTCGCCGCCGGCCGATTCGGTCCTGTGGAACAAGGATTTCCTGCTGGGCGCCGCCACCGCGGCCTATCAAATTGAAGGCGCCGTCGCCGAAGACGGCCGCATCCCCTCGATCTGGGACACCTTCTCGGCCACGCCGGGCAATACGCTGGCCGGTGACACCGGCGCCGTCGCCTGCGACCATTACCACCGCTGGCCGGAGGATATCGAACTGCTGGCCAGCCTGAACGTCGGCGCCTACCGCCTGTCGATCTCCTGGCCGCGCGTGATGACCGAAGGCGGCCAGCCGAATCAAAAGGGCATCGCCTTCTACCGCAAGCTGCTGACGGCGCTGCGCGCCCAAGGGTTGAAGACCTACGTCACGCTGTACCACTGGGACCTGCCACAACACCTGGAAGACAAGGGCGGCTGGGTCAACCGCGACACCGCCTACCGCTTCGCCGAATACGCGGACATGATCAGCAAGGAGCTGGCCGGCCTGGTGGACGCCTGGGCCACGCTGAACGAGCCGTGGTGCTCGGCGATGCACGGCTACGGCACCGGCCACCACGCGCCGGGCAAGCAGGACGTGGTCTTCGCCACGCAGGCCATGCACCATCTGCTGCTGGGCCATGGCTTGGCGGTGGCGCACCTGCGCGCCAACGATCCGGCGGCGCAAGTGGGCATCGTCGCCAACGTCGGCCGCGGTACCAGCACCGGCAGCAGCGACGCCGACCAGCGCGCGGCCTGGCTGTTCGAGCTTCAGCACAATAACTGGGTCCTCGATCCGCTGCTGAAGAAGTCCTATCCGTCCGCGCTGTGGGAACTGTGGCCGGGCGCCGAGCCGCTGGTGCTGGCCGGCGACATGGATATCATCGGCAGCAAGCTCGATTTCCTCGGCATCAATTACTACTTCCGCACCAACGTCGTCAGCGACGGCAAGCACGGTTATCACGAGGTGGACCTGGAAGGCGTGGAACGCACCCAGATGGGATGGGAAGTTTACCCGGACGGCCTGCGCCACTTGCTGGTCGGCTTCCACCGCGACTATCCGAACCTGCCGCCGATCTACATTACCGAGAACGGCATGGCCACCGACGACGAGGTGATCGACGGCGAAGTCGACGACCGCCAGCGCATCTCGTTCCTGAACCGCCACTTGGAGGCGGTCAATCAGGCGGTGAAGGCGGGCGTCGATATACGCGGCTACTTTATCTGGTCGCTGATGGACAACTTTGAATGGGCCTTCGGATACGAGCGCCGTTTCGGTATCATCCATGTGGATTATGCGACCCAGAAGCGCACCTTGAAGCGCAGCGCCAGGCTGGTGGCGGATTTCCTCGCTAAACGGGACTTCAAATAATTGAACTTCCGTCAGCCATCCGAATAAAATGGGCGCTCGACGCCCACAGGAGACAGAATGATTAAGGCTACAAAACTGGGAAGCGCCATGGCGCTAGCCCTGGCCGCATGCGCAGGCTTGTCCACCGCTGCGCAGGCGCAGGCGCCGGCATCGGCGCCGCTGAAGGCGACCGTGATCCACTGGTGGACGTCGGGCGGCGAATCCCAGGCGGTCAAGCAGTTCGCGGATGCGTACAACAAGGCCGGCGGCCTGTGGATCGACAACGCCATCGCCGGCGCCGATCAGTCGCGCGCCACCACCATCAACCGCATCGTCGGCGGCAATGCGCCGACGGCCGCGCAGTTCAACACCTCCAAGCAGTTCCGCGATTTCGTCGAGCAGGGCTTGCTGAACAACGTCGACGACGTGGCTATCGCCGGCAAGTGGGACCAGATCATGCCGCCGTCGATCCTGGCCGCGATCAAGATCAACGGCCACTTCTATGCCGCGCCGGTGGACATCCATATGCCGGCCTGGTTCTTCTATTCGAAGGCCGCGTATAAAAAAGCCGGCATCACCAACGAGCCGCAGACCTGGGACGAATTCCTGGCGCAGCTGGCCAAGCTGAAGGCCGCAGGCCTGGTGCCGCTGGCCTTCGGCGGCCAGGTATGGCAGGAGAAGATCACCTTCGACGCCATCTTCGCCATGGTGGGCGGCGCCGACCTGTACCTGAAGGTGTACCGCGACCGCGACCAGAAAGCCGTGATGTCGCCGGCCTTCAAGCAGGTGCTGGTCGACTTCAAGAAACTCAAAGCCTTTGTGGATGCTGGCTCGCCGGGCCGCAACTGGAACGACGCGACGGCGATGGTCGTCAGCGGCAAGGCCGGCGTGCAGATCATGGGCGACTGGGCCAAGGGCGAGTTCTCGTCGGCCAAGCAGGTGGCGGGCAAGGACTTCGGCTGCTTCCCCGGTTTCGGTCCGAAAGCGCCGTACATCGTCGCCGGTGACGCCTTCGTGTTCCCCAAAACCACGGACGCCAACGCCATCAAGGCGCAGAAGCTGCTGGCGACGGTGGTCACTTCGCCGGCCGCGCAGGTAGCCTTCAACTCGCGCAAGGGGGCGATCCCGATCCGCGGCGATGTCGATGAATCGACGCTGGACATCTGCGCGAAGCAGGGCCTGGCCATCATCAAGGACAAGAGCCGCCAGTTGCCGAACGCCGAAATGCTGGCGACCCCGGACACCACCGGCGCCTTGCAGGACGTGCTGACCAGCTACTGGAACAAGAACCAGTCGCCGGACGACGCGCAAAAAGCCTTTGCCCGCGCGCTGAAGGACCAATAAGCCATGGCCAAGAAGCGTCAGAGCGTTTCCATCGCCGCCTACGTCGCCATGATCCCGATGGCATTGACGGTGCTGCTGGCCTACCTGGGCACGATGCTGTGGACGGCCCGCGTGTCGGTCAGCAGCTCACGCACCTTCCCGGCCAGCGACTTTGTCGGCGCCGCGCAGTACATCCGCCTGTTTAACAACGAGCGCTGGCTGCTGTCGCTGCAAAACGTCGCCGTCTACGGCGTGCTGTTCATCGCCGCCTGCCTGGTCATCGGCTTCCTGCTGGCGGTGTTCATCGACCAGAAGGTGATGGCCGAAGGCGCGCTGCGCACCATCTTCCTGTATCCGTATGCGATGTCGTTCGTGGCCACGGGCCTGATCTGGCAGTGGATCTTGAATCCGGAGCTGGGCATCCAGGAAGTGCTGCACAAGCTGGGCTTTGCCGACGCCAAGTTCGACTGGATCGTCGACCAGGACATGGCGATCTACACCATCGTCATCGCCACCGTGTGGCAGGCTTCTGGCCTGGTGATGGCGCTGATGCTGTCCGGCCTGCGCGGCGTGGACGAGGAATTGTGGAAGGCCGCCCGCATCGACGGCATCCCGCGCTGGCGCGTCTACGTCAGCATCGTGCTGCCGATGCTGGGAGCGTCCGTGTCCACCGCCTTCGTGCTGCTGTTCGTCATGGTCGTCAAAGTATTCGACTCGGTGGTGGCGATGACGCAGGGCGGCCCTGGCACTGCCAGCGAAGTGCCGGCCAAGTTCATCATGGATTACCTGTTCGGCCGCGCCAACATCGGCCTCGCGTCGGCCGCGTCGATCGTGCTGCTGTCCACGGTGCTGGCTATTGTCGCGCCGCTGTACTATGTGCGTAACCGCCGCGCGGCCAAGGGGGCATGATGGGACAGGTCGTCAAACTCGATAAGGCAGGAATGGAAAAAGCAGCAGGGCTGGCGCCAGGCGCCGCCGCCAACGACAGCACCGTCGCCAGCGTGGCTCCGCCGGCCATCAAGCCGCGCCGCAAGCTGGCGTGGACTCCGGCCCGCATCGGCGTCTATGGCTTCCTGATCGTGGCGGCGCTGTTCTTCCTGCTGCCGCTGTACGTGATGCTGGTGACGTCGGTCAAGCCGATGGAAGAGATCCGTCTCGGCACGCTGTTCGCGCTGCCGATGCATGCGACCTTGGAGCCGTGGCTGCAGGCGTGGCAGTCCGCCTGCACGGGACTGGAATGCAACGGCATACGCGGCGGTTTCTGGAACTCGGTGTCCATCGTGGTGCCGAGCACCATCCTGTCGATCGCCATCGGCGCGGTGAACGGCTATGCGCTGTCGTTCTGGCGGCCGCGCGGCGCGGGGCTGCTGTTCGCGATCCTGATGATGGGCGCCTTCATACCGGTGCAGGTGATGGTGTATCCGCTGGTGCGCGTGCTGGCTGCGGTGAATTTGTTCAGCTCCTTGCCCGGCATTGTGCTGATCCATACCATCTTCGGCATGCCGGTGATGACGCTGCTGTTCCGTAACTACTACGCGGCGTTGCCGATGGAGCTGTTCAAGGCCGCCCGTATCGACGGCGGCGGTTTCTGGCGCATCTTCCTGCAGCTGATGTTGCCGATGTCGACGCCGGTGATCGTGGTCGCTGTCATCATGCAGGTCACGGGCATCTGGAACGACTTCCTGCTTGGCCTGGTGTTCGCTGGTTCCGAGCATCTGCCGATGACGGTCCAGCTGAACAACATCATCAACACCACCACCGGCGAGCGCCTGTACAACGTCAACATGGCTGCGACCATCCTGACGTCGGTCGTGCCGCTGGCTCTCTATTTCATCTCCGGCCGCTGGTTTGTGCGCGGCATCGCCTCCGGCGCGGTTAAAGGTTAACTTAGGGTTAAACATGTCTAACGTAGCTATTCGTAATCTGCAAATCCAGTTGGGCGGCAACAAGGTCATCGAGTCCCTGAACCTTGACGTGAAGGCAGGGGAGTTCGTGGTGCTGCTGGGCCCATCGGGTTGCGGCAAATCGACGCTGCTGCATTCCATCGCGGGCCTGATCGACACCACCTCCGGCCAGATCGAAATCGGCGGCAAGGACATGACCTGGGCCGACCCGAAGGATCGCGGCATCGCGCTGGTGTTCCAGTCGTATGCGCTGTATCCGACCATGAACGTGGAGGCCAATATGTCCTTCGGCCTGCGCATCAACGGCACGCCGAAAGCGGAAATCGCCCGCCGCGTCGCGCGCGCTTCGGACATGCTGCAACTGGGGCCGCTGTTGAAGCGCAAGCCGGCCAACCTGTCCGGCGGCCAGCGTCAGCGCGTGGCGATCGGCCGCGCCATCGTGCGCGAGGCGGACGTGATGCTGTTCGACGAGCCGCTCTCCAACCTGGACGCCAAGCTGCGCACCGAACTGCGGCGCGAACTGAAGCAGCTACACAAGCAGCTCGGCGCCACCATGATCTACGTGACCCACGACCAGGTCGAGGCGATGACGCTGGCGCAGCGCATGGCGGTGATGAAGGGCGGCGTGGTGCAGCAGTTCGACACCCCGGCCAACATCTACAACGAGCCGGCCAATCTGTTCGTGGCGACCTTCCTCGGTTCGCCGGGCATGAACCTGTTCAAGGGCTGGCTGGAACAGCAGGGCGGGCGCACCTTGTTCCGCAACGACCACGTGTCCGTCGACGTGACGGATTATCCATTCAAGCAGCAGCCGGCCACACAGCACGCCCGGCACGAATGTGTACTGGGCGTGCGGCCTGAAGACATCGACGTCGGCAATTGCGACGGCGCTGAAAACGTGGTGTGCGCATCGGTCTCGCTGATCGAGGCGATGGGCGCGCACCGCGTGTTATGGCTGGACTTCCACGGCACCCAGGTCGCGGGCATCGTGCAGGACCAGCAGCATCTCGAAACCGAGAAGGACATCAGCTTCTCGATCCGCACCAAGCGCATTTCTCTTTTCGACGGGGCCAGCGAACAGCGGCTCTGACACCGTAGTAGCAGCTGTGTTGTAAGACCGGGCCGCCACGGCATGGCCCGCCGCATCGGTGCGCCTTGCGGTGGCACCGGTTCCACACGTGCATAAGCCGTCACACAGAACGGGGCACGCAAACTAAACTGATGGAAGAAGCGAGGACAGACAAAATGAAGAAAACGATTTTAGCCTTGAGTATTGCGCAGATCGCGCAGTTCGCATTCGCCGGCGGCGCCCTGGCGCAGCAGGCCGCGCCGGTGGCGCAAGCGGGCGGCGAAGTGGAAAAGATCATCGTCACCGCCACCCGGCGCGACACGCTGGTGCAGGACACGCCGCTGGCGATCACCGCCTATACGCAGGACACACTGGCCAACAACCAGGTCAAGGACCTGGCGACGATGACCGCCATGGTGCCTAGCCTGGTGGTGGAACCGCACAGCGACTCGGGCGGCGTGCATGTCTACATGCGCGGCGTCGGCTCGGCCAACCACACCGAATTGGGCGACCCGGCCGTGGCGTTCTATGTCGACGGCATCTACGTGCCGCGTCCCCAGGGCGCAACGGCGCTGATGTATGACCTGAACCACGTCGAAGTCGCGCGCGGCCCGCAAGGTACGCTGAACGGCCGTAACTCCACCGCCGGCGCGGTCAACCTGGTCTCCGGCGCGCCCAGCACCGCCAAGACTTTCGGCTCCGCCAGCATCACGCTGGGCGACTACCATCATATCCAGGCCCAGGCCATGATGAACATCCCGCTCAGCGATGACATCGCGCTGCGCATCGCCGCCATCAAGGACCAGCACGACGGTTACGTCGACTTCCTCAAAGGCTCGAACGTCCAGCCGGGCACCAAGAAATACGGCGCCGGCGACCAGCAGGGCGCGCGCGCCTCACTGCTGTGGAAGTTTACGCCCGACCTGAAGGCGACTTTCATCGGCGATTACTACAGCGACACCGGCGCCGGCAACATCTACCTGTCGGCCGAACCGAAGCCGGGCCAGGACCTGCGCTCGGCGCTGATCGACACGCCGGGCACGCTGGACCAGTCCATCATCACCGCAAAGGCCAAGGTTGAATGGCGTCCGATGGACGGCCTGGCGACGCAGTACCTGGGCGCGTGGAGCCGCTTGAAACGCACCAACGGCAGCGATGCCGACGCCGGTTTCTACCCCGGCTTCAAGGCCGAGAACCGCACCGAGTGGAGCCAGTTCGACAGCGTCTCCAACGAAATCCAGCTGCGTTCGGACTCGGAAGCGCCGCTGCAATGGGTGGGCGGCCTGTTCTTCTTCCGCGAGAAGAACAAGATCCGCTTCGATATCGACCGCAGCCAGATTTCGCAGGCCATGCTGGACCAGGATATCGCCAGCGGCAGCGTGATCTTCGTCCAGCCTACCGTGGGCCAGTATGCGTCGGCGATGTCCTTCATCCAGGGCGACCGCGAGCTGCATTCGAAAGCCGTGTTCGCGCAGGCCAGCTACGACATCGATCCGCTGTGGAAGGTCACCGGCGGCGCGCGCTACACCAAGGACCACAAGTTCGATATCGGCGGCCAGAACTGGGCCTGTCCGAACTGGCCGGACAACGCGCCGCGCGGCACCGTCAACCTGACCCCGAACCAGATCGCGCAACTGGTGACGCCGGGCGTCGGCACCATCAACACCCACAACATCGGCCCCGGCGGTGTGGTGAACCAGCAAACCTGCGGCAACACCTACGGCGACAACACCGCCGACCTGAAATACGGCCAGTCCACCTGGCTGGGCCGCGTCGAGTACAAGCCCACCAAGGACATCCTGACCTTTGCCTCGGTGACCACAGGCTTCCACTCGCCGGCCATCGGCGACGGCGGCGCCACCACCAAGCCGGAAAAGCTGACCAGCTACGAAGTCGGCTTCAAGTCGGACCTGTTCGACCGCAAGCTGTCGCTGAACCTGGACGCGTTCTGGATGAAGTACAAGGACAAGCTGGAATCGCAGGTGGTGAACAACACGCTGCAAAACTTCAACGCGGCCGGCGCCTCGGTCAAGGGCGTCGAAGCGGAATGGAGTTATCGTCCGACCAGCGCCGACCGCTTCAGCGGCAACGCCACCTGGCTGAAGGCGCGCTATGACGACTTCCTGTCCTGCGACGTGGATGCGGCGCGCGCCAACAACCAGGCCTGCGGCACCACCGCGCCGACCGTCAATGTCGGCGGCGCCGTGTTGAAGCACGCGCCGACGTTCGCGGCGACGCTGATGTACGAGCATGACTTCGACACCGGCAAGGGCCGCATCACGCCGCGCGCTTCGGCGCACTACGAGTCGGAATCGTTTGTCGGTTCGGGAGCGTTCAACACCGATGTGCCGGGCCATCCGGGCGTGAAGCAGCAGAAGGCCTACACCACGCTGGACCTGAGCGTGCGCTACGAACCGCTGAACAAGGCTTACACGGCGGAGCTGTTCGTCAACAACGCCACCGACAAGGCGGTGAAGTATGACGCCATCGAAGTCTGCACGCAGGTCGGCGCGCCATGCCAGCCGACGCAGCAGATCTGGGCGGCGTACTACAACAATCCGCGCACTTTCGGCGGCCGCGTGTCGATGAAGTTCTAAGAAGCAGGCCGGCAGCGATGCCGGCTTTTTTTAACCCGGAAACCTGGGGTCTGACCCCGTACGGGGTCAGACCCCTTTGCGGTGGGGGTTAAGCGCGCTGGGCGACCGAGCCGCGCATCGTCACTGTGACGGGGAAGTCGCGGACGATTTCGTGCTGGGTGCCGTAGCACAGGTTGAGCAGCCAGCGTACGGCGTTCTGCGTCAACTGCTGCATCGGGATATGCACCGACGTCAAACCCGGCGACGAATACTCGGCCGAGTAGTCATCGTCATAGCCGATCACGGACACCTCGTTCGGCACGCTGATGCCGGCGCGGTGGAAACAGGACAGGGCGCCGACCGCCATTTCATCGTTGGCGCAGAACAGGCCCGTGAACTTGCGGCCCTCGTTGATTAACTGCTGCGTGGCGCTGAAGCCACCCTCGCGCGAAAAGTCCGACTCGATCAGCCGCACCGCCGAACGCTCGATGCCATTGCGTTGCAGCTCGGCGAAGAAGCCATCCAGGCGCTCCTTGTTGTCCGACGTGGTGGCCGGGCCGGAGATCACCGCCAGTTCGCGATGGCCCGCTTGCAGCAAGGTCTGCGCCGCCAGTTCGCCGCCGTGATAATGATCGGGGCAGAACGACGCATCGGGCAGCTGCGGGCTGCGGCGGTTGAGGAAGGCCATCTTCGGATGCATTTTTTGCAGCGAGATCAGGTCCTCGTCGTACAGGTCATGACCCAGCACCACGATGCCGTCGCAATCGCGGCCGATCAGGAACTTGACCGCTTCCACCGCCTCGTCGCGCGGCGAGCTGTCGCCGCAGCCGGTGGCCACGACCACGTGCCGGCGCATGGCGCGCAGCTCGACGTCGGTCTGTTTGAGGATGGTGCCATAGTAGGCGCCGAAGAAGGAGGGCGTGAATATCCCGATCATGCCCAGCGACTGCGCCGACAGCGAGCGGCCGATGGACGAGGGGCGGAAATTGAGTTGTTCGATCGCGGCCTGGACCTTTTTCATCGCCTCGGCCGATACCGGACCGGCGCCGGAAATGGCGCGCGATGCTGTCGACATGCCTACACCGGCGAGCACTGCGACGTCTTTCAGCGTTGCCACGAATTCTCCTGAACTGGGTGATGGAAGCCGCGCCGATGCGGGCCACTGGGTTAGCCTCTATCCTATCATGATCTCCCTATGGCGAATGGGGTATAATGTTCGATTGCTCGTAATTTTCATGGCGTATAAAGCAACCTATCATGCAATCGCAACCACTCAATCGTCTCCCCAAGCCCGCAACCGGCGCACCTGCGCCTAAAGTCGGCTTCGTCTCGCTCGGCTGCCCTAAAGCGCTGGTCGACTCCGAACAGATCCTGACCCAGCTGCGTGCCGAAGGCTACGAGACGGCCAAGTCCTACGACGGCGCCGATCTGGTCATCGTCAACACCTGCGGCTTCATCGACGCCGCGGTGCAGGAATCGCTGGACGCCATCGGCGAAGCGCTGGCCGAAAACGGCCGCGTGATCGTGACCGGTTGCCTGGGCGCGAAAAAAGACGCCGCCGGCGACGACATCATCATGAAGGTGCACCCGAAGGTGCTGGCCGTGACCGGCCCGCACGCGCTGGCCGAAGTGATGGACTCGGTCCACCTGCACCTGCCCAAGCCGCACGAGCCTTTCCTCGACCTGATCCCGGCGCAGGGCATCAAGCTGACGCCTAAGCACTACGCCTACCTGAAGATCTCCGAAGGCTGCAACCACCGCTGCTCGTTCTGCATCATTCCTTCGATGCGCGGCGACCTGGTCTCGCGTCCGATCGGTGAGCTGATGCTGGAAGCGGAGAACCTGTTCAAGTCCGGCGTCAAGGAACTGCTGGTGATTTCGCAGGACACCTCGGCCTACGGCGTCGACGTCAAGTTCCGCACCGGCTTCTGGAACGGCCGTCCGATCAAGACCCACATGACGCAGCTGATGGAAGCGCTGGGCGAGCTGGCCAAGTCGTATGGCGCCTGGGTGCGCATGCACTACGTGTACCCATACCCGCACGTCGACCAGGTCATCCCGATGATGGGCGAGCATATCCTCCCGTACCTGGACATCCCGATGCAGCACGCGCATCCCGATGTGCTGAAGCGCATGAAGCGTCCGGCCAGCGGCGAGAAAAACCTGGACCGCATCCTGGCCTGGCGCGCGATGAATCCGAACCTGACCATCCGTTCGACCTTCATCGCCGGCTTCCCCGGCGAGACCGAGGCCGAATTCGAATACCTGCTGGACTTCCTGAGGGAAGCGCAGATCGACCGCCTGGGTTGCTTCGCTTACTCGCCGGTCGAAGGCGCCACCGCCAACGAACTGGCGAACCCGGTGCCGGAAGAGCTGCGCGAAGAGCGCCGCGGCCGCGTGATGCTGCTGCAGGAAGAAATCTCGAAAGCGCGCCTGAAGGCCAAGGTCGGCACCACCGTGCGCGTGCTGATCGATGAAGTCAACCGCAGCGGCGGCGTGGGCCGCTCCAGCGCCGACGCGCCGGAAATCGACGGCGTGGTGTACGTCAAGCCGCCGTATGAGCCGCACAAGAAGCTGGCCGTCGGCCAGTTCTTCGACGTCAAGATCACCACCTCCGACGCCCACGATCTGTGGGGCGAAGCGCAATAAGCGAATCGAACCTATAATGAAGGCGGACCAGCAATGGACCGCCTTTTTTTTTCGTCCGTCTATTTTCATCATGACCATCAAAAAATCCCCGCAGACCGCACTCGTACATACCGACTATCAGGCGCCGGAAGGCTTTGCCGCTTTCCCCGGCGCCATCCACCATGCCTCGACAGTACTGTTCAAGAACGTGGCGGCCATGCGCTCGGGCGACTGGAAAGAGAAGAACGCCTATACCTACGGCCTGCACGGCACGCCGACCACCTTCACGCTGGAGGCGCGCCTGGCCGAGATCGAGGACGGCAAGTACTGCCTGCTGGCGCCCAGCGGCCTGGCGGCCATCGCCATGGTCGATTTCGCGCTGCTCAAATCCGGCGACGACGTGCTGTTGCCCGACAACGTCTACAACCCCAATCGCGAGCTGGGACGCTGGCTGTCGGCCGACTACGGCATCACCGCGCGCTACTACGATCCGCTGATCGGCGAGGGCATCGCCGCGCTGATCCGGCCGAACACAAAGCTGATCTGGACCGAGGCGCCGGGTTCGGTGTCGATGGAAGTGCCCGACCTGCCGGCCATCTGCAAGGCGGCGCATGAGCGCGGCGTGGTGGTCGCGCTGGACAACACCTGGTCCGCCGGCCTGGCGCTGCGCGGCTTCGAGCTTGGCGTCGACATCATCATGCAGGCGCTGACCAAGTACCAGTCCGGCGGATCGGATGTGCTGATGGGCGCCGTCATCACGCGCGACGCGGCGCTGCACGAAAAGCTCAGCCTTTCGCACATGCGGCTCGGCATGGGCGTCGGCGCGGACGACGCCTACCTGGTCTCGCGCGGCCTGCCGACCATGCGTTTGCGCTTCGACGCGCACGACGCGGCGGCGCGCAAGCTGGCCGCGTGGTTGCAGGCGCGCCCGGAAATCACCAAGGTGCTGCATCCGGCCTTTACCGATTGCCCCGGCCACGAAATCTGGAAGCGCGACTTTAGCGGCGCCGGCGGCTTGTTCTCCGTGCTGTTCGACGAGCGCTATACCGAGGAGCAGACCGACCGCTTCGTCGACGCGCTCAAGTTCTTCAAGATCGGCTACAGCTGGGGTGGCGCCAACAGCCTGGTGATGCCTTACCGGATACAGCACATGCGCAAGGATTGGCGGGACAAGGGCATACTGGTGCGCTTCAACGTGGGCCTGGAGGACGTCAACGATTTGATCGCGGATATCGAGCGCGCGCTGGGAGAACTGGCATGAGCCGCTTCTGGAGCGATGTAGTCCACGGCCTGACGCCGTACACGCCGGGCGAGCAGGTGCAGATGCCCGGCCTCGTCAAACTCAACACCAACGAGAATCCCTACGGGCCTTCGCCCAAGGCGGTGGCGGCGATGCAGGCCGCCGTCGGCGACCAGTTGCGCAAGTACTCCGATCCGGGCAACGCCGTCGTGAAGGACGCGGTGGCGCGCCGCTTCGGCCTGGTGCGCGAGCAGGTCTTCATCGGCAACAGCTCGGATGAGGTGCTGGCACATACCTTCCACGCCTTGCTCAAGCACGAGCTGCCGCTGCTTTGCCCGGACATCAGCTACAGTTTTTATCCGACCTATTGCAGCTTGTATGGCATCACGGCGGTGCAGCTGCCGTTGAACCAGCGCTTCGAGATCGACGTTGAGGATTATCGCCAGCCGTGCGGCGCCATCATCATCGCCAATCCGAACGCGCCGACCGGCATCGCGCTGCCGCTGGAGCGGATCGAAGCGCTGGTGGCCGACCATCCCGAGCAGGTGGTGGTGGTCGACGAAGCCTATGTCGATTTCGGCGGACAAAGCGCGATCGCGCTGCTGGGCCGCTACGACAATCTGCTGGTGATCCAGACGTTGTCCAAATCGCGTTCGCTGGCCGGACTGCGGGTCGGTTATGCCGTCGGCCATCCCGACCTGATCGCGGGCCTGGAGCGCGTGAAGAACAGCTTCAACTGCTATCCCCTGGGGCAGGTGGCGCAGGCCGGCGCGGTGGCTGCGTTGGACGATCTGGCCCACATGGAGCAGACCTCGCAAGCGATCATCGCCACGCGCGCGTGGCTGACCGCGCAGATGCGGGCGCTGGGCTTCGAGGTGCTGCCGTCGGCGGCCAACTTCATCTTCGCCCGCCATCCCGGCTACGACGCGGTGCAGTTGGCGGCGGGCTTGCGCGAGCGGTCGATCCTGGTGCGCCACTTCAAGCAGGCGCGTATCGACCAGTTCCTGCGCATCTCCATCGGCACGGATGAAGAATGTGCGAAGCTGGTCGAGGCGCTGAAAGCGATACTTTAGCAAGTCCTTCTGATATACTGTATAAAAACACAGTATATCAGGGGCTGCGATGGAATTGACGGACAAGCTGGAAATCCTGGCGGATGCGGCCAAATATGACGCCTCCTGCGCCAGCAGCGGCGCGCCCAAGCGCAGTTCCATCGGCAAGGACGGATTCGGCGCCACCACCGGCATGGGCATCTGCCACAGCTATACGCCGGATGGGCGCTGCGTCTCGCTGCTGAAGGTCCTGCTGACCAACTACTGCCTGTACGACTGCCAGTACTGCGTCAATCGGCGCAGCTCCAACGTGCCGCGCGCCCGCTTTTCGGTGGCGGAGGTGGTCAAGCTGACCACCGATTTCTACCTCCGCAATTACATCGATGGCCTGTTCCTCAGCTCAGGCATCATCCGCTCGGCCGACTACACGATGGAGCAGCTGGTGCAGGTGGCGCGCGAACTGCGAGAGGTGCACCAGTTCCGCGGCTACATCCACCTGAAGACCATCCCGGACGCCGATCCGGCGCTGATCGCGGCGGCCGGCCGGTATGCCGACCGCCTCAGCGTCAACATCGAACTGCCGACCCAGGACAGCGTGCAGAAGCTGGCGCCGGAAAAGAGCGTCCAGACCATCAAGCTGGCGATGGGCGCGATACGCCGCAAGCTCGATGAAAAGGCCGGGGAGCCGAAGGCGCCGCGCTTCGCGCCGGCCGGGCAGAGCACGCAGATGATAGTCGGCGCCGACGCCAGCGACGACCAGCAGATCCTGTCCACAGCCGAAACGCTGTACGGCAGCTACAAGCTCAAACGCGTGTACTACTCGGCCTTCAGCCCGATTCCGCAAAGTCCGAAAAGCGTGCCGCTGGCGCCGCCGCCGATGCTGCGCGAGCACCGCCTGTACCAGGCCGACTTCCTGCTGCGCAGCTACGGCTTCCAGGTCGGCGAACTGCTGCCGGCCAGCGGCAACCTGGCGCTCGATATCGATCCCAAGCTGGCCTGGGCGCTGGCGCACCGCGAGCATTTTCCGATGGACCTGAACCGCGCCGAGCCGCACATGATCGCGCGCGTGCCCGGCATCGGCCTGCGCAACGCGCAGCGGCTGGCGGACCTGCGGCGGCTGCGGCAAATCCGCTATGCCGACCTGTCGCGGCTGCGTTGCAGCATGAAGAAGATCGCGCCGTTCATCATCACGGCCGACTACATGCCGGCGCGCGACACCACGCCGTCCGAGCATCTGCGGCGGGCGATGGCCGATGCGCCGCAACAGATGAACCTGTGGCCGGAACTGCAGGCCGCATGACCGCGCTTGCCGCGCCGGTGGTCCGGTCATTCGACGAGTGGCGGCAGGCGGCGCGCGGCCTAATCGCGCGCCGCGTCGCGCCGGAATACATAGAATGGTTGGCGGGCGACGGCGCGGGCGACTTGCTGTCGGACGCGTCGGCGGCCCCCGCATTGGCCCAGCCGGCGGGCTGCGCCGGCGACGGCGCGGAGCAGCCGGCAATTCGCCTGCCGCGCCAGCTGATGGCGTTGCTGGAGGCCGCGTCCTGCCACAATGCCGGCGACCGCTGGGCCTTTCTGTACAAGGTGGTGTGGCGCTGGCAGCGCGGCGAGCATGACGTCATGTCGCCAGCCGATGCCGACGGCGCCCGGCTGCATGGCATGGTCAAGGCGGTCCATCGGGAGGAGCACGATATGCACGCCTATCTGCGTTTCAGGGAGCGCAAGGAGGAGGACGGCGCGCCGCGCTTTGTCGCCTGGTTCGAGCCGACGCACCATGTGTTGCCGCAGGTCGCCGGCCATTTCGCGCGGCGCATGGGCAACGTCACGTGGATGATCGCCACGCCGCAGGCGGCCGTGCTGTGGGACGGCGCAGCGCTGCACGAAGCGCCGTCCCTGCTGCGCAGCGCTGCCGACATCGAGGACGCCGGCGAAGCCTTATGGCTGACCTACTACCGCAGCATCTTCAATCCGGCGCGCCTGAACGCGGATCTGCTGCGCAGCCATATTCCGTCGCGCTTCTGGAAGAACCTGCCGGAGGGCGCCGTCGTGCCGGCGATGATCAGCGCCGCCGCCAACGGCGAGCGGCGCACCGGCCAGGCGGTGGCCGTCGGCCGGCGCGGCGGCAGCGCCATCGCCGTCGACGCGGCGCATGCCCAGCCGCAGCGCGCGCATCCGTCCACGCTGGACCAGTGCCGCCGCTGCGAATTGTGGAAGAACGCGACCCAGGCCGTGCCGGGCGTCGGTCCGCTGCGCGCCCGCATCATGCTGGTGGGCGAACAGCCCGGCGACCAGGAAGATCTGGAGGGCTTGCCGTTCGTCGGCCCGGCCGGCGCGGTGCTGGAGCGGGCCATGGAGGAAGCGGGCATGAACCGCAGCAGCATTTACCTGACCAACGCCGTCAAGCATTTCAAGTGGGAGCTGCGCGGCAAGCGCCGCTTGCACAAGACGCCGGCGCAAAAGGAAATCAGCGCCTGCCATCTGTGGCTGGAGGAAGAGCTGGCGCGGGTGCGGCCGGAGGTGGTGGTGGCACTGGGCAGCACCGCGCTGAAGTCGGTGATGCAAGACGGCAGCGCCACGATGAAGTCGTTCATGGATGCGCCGTTCCGGCACGACGAGCGATGGGTGGTGACGGTGTACCACCCATCCTATGTGCTGCGGGCGCCGGACGAGACCAGCCGGCGCGAGGCATACCAGGTCATCGTCGATGGCTTGCGCCGGGCGCTGGCTTTGCTGGACAATTAAATCGCGGCGGCCTCGTTGCGGTTCAGGCGCATCAAGCCGCTGATCAGGCGATACGCCTTCCACAGCCATGCGCCCAGCCAGACCAGGTAGGCCAATGGAATGCCGATGATGGTGACGAACAACAGCGCGCCCACAGCCACGAACACCACGTACCACCAGAACGAACGGATCATCCAGCTGTGATGACTGTGGACGAAAGTGCCTTCGGTACTGGGACGCTGCAGATAGTTGATGGCCAGCGGGATCACCGAAAACAGTCCGAGCGAAAAGACGAAGCTGACCGCGTGGACGATATACAGCCACCAGGCGGTGCTCTTGGCGGAATCGAGGCGGCCGTCCAGTACCAGTTCTTGCGACATGATCGTTCCTTTCATTATGGGTTGATGCATTCAGTATAACGACGGCGTATTTTATACGGCGCACGGTGCCGTCGGACGCAGCGTCCGCCGTAAAAATTCCGTAACGTCGGCGAACAGCTCCGGCTGGACGGTGTCGCGGTCGAAGCCCGGCGGGTCCTGCGAAGGCTTGAAGTTCGGCCGCGTCATCTCCGGCGGGAACTTGCTCATGAAGGCGAAGTGGCCGGCGCCCGCTATCTCGCGCTGCTCGACCAGCGATGCATCGGCCACGCCGTCGATGATTTTCTGCGCATGTTCGGCTGGCGTAATGTCGTCCTTCTCGCCGGTGCGCATCAGTATCGGCGCGCGCACCGCTTGCAGCGAGCCGTCGACGAACCAGAAGGTGGCGGGATTGAGCAGCACCAGCGCCCGCACGCGCGCGTCGGCCTGCACTGGTACCGGCTGCGGCAGGCCATCCTTGCTTTCGCGCGGGCCGGACCAGGGCTGGCCGCCGGCCGCCGCCAGCGCCGTATAGCCGCCGATCGAATGGCCGATGACGGCGATGCCGTCGCCGGCGACATGGTGTCTGAGCACAGGGTCGGCCAGCGCCGCGTCGATGGCCAGCGTGATATGGCGCGGCCGGTTGGCCAGGTTGGCGGCGGTGCCGGCCAGGCTGTTGTCGTGGCGCGTGTTGCCGGTATGCGCGGGCAGCGCCACCACAAAGCCGGCCTGCACCAGATGCCTGGCCATCTGCCGGTAGGCCCACGGCGTGCCGGCATTGCCGTGCGAGATCAGCACCAGCGGATACGCGCCGGCGGCCGGCGGCGCATCCCTGGCGAGGTTCACGGTGTAGGGACCGAAGTGTTCGGCCGCTTCGACGCCGTCGGCGGGATAGAGCAGCGCCAGCGGCACCACCGCACCCTGTACCGCGTCATCGATGTCGACCAGGCGACAACCGCATACCTGAACCATAGTTTGCTCCTTACAGCGGTCGAACGGGAATGCAGATGTCCAGCGTCATCGCACAGCTCTTCGGGTCCATCGCCAGATCGGGCCTGAACATTTCGAAGCAAGGGCGGTCGTCGCACTGCAAGCCGCTGGAGGGCAGCCAGTTGCGCGTCAACCAGGTCCAGGCGTCGCTGATCTCCGCGGGCTGGCCTTCGAAGTGGGCGACGGCGTAACGGCCGCCGGGCAGGGTGGCGATGTCGGCCGAGCCGGTGGCGGTGAAGCTTTCCGGCACGGTGATGCAGGCATCGTAGCGGCACTTGTCGGGCGGCGTGATGCTCGGGTCGTCGTAGCTGACGCCGTAGCACAGTTGCTGGTCCAGGCCGTGCGACTGTATCCACGGCGACACCGTGGCGCGCCAGAAGGCGCCGATGCCGGGGCCGTAGGGGCCGAAGTGGCGATGATAGGCGACACGTGCGGCGGGCAAATCGATCACTTTAACGTCCATGTTGAAATCTCCTGATTCGTGGTTGGAGATGTCATCGTCGCCGATGCCGGTTTGCGGCGTCTGATCGTAGTTGCTCAACACCTGATCCAGATTGCTCTCGGCGCGGCGGTTGCCGCCCAGCGCTTGCGAGGCCAGCCGCTCCAGGGTGTCGCGCCGCCACTCGGTCGGCGTGCAGCCGAACCTGAGTTTAAAGGCGCGCGCAAATGCTTCGCCAGAACCGAAGCCGGTGGCCAGCGCCGTTGCCAGCACCGATTCGGGCGGCGTGCAGCTCAGGCGGAACGCGGCTTTTTCCAGCCGGCGGCGGCGCGCGTAGTCGCCCAGGGTTTCGCCCATCCACGACTGGAAGATGCGATGAAAGTGGAAGCGCGAGAAGTTGGCGATGTCGGCCAGCTGTGCCAGTTCCAACGGCTGGTCCAGATGGGCGTCGATGTAGTTCAGCACACGGTTCATGCGCCGCGCATACTCGGCGCGCGGGGACTGGTCGTTGGGAAGGCTCATTTGTATTAAAATCTATAAAATACAACAGTGTTGATTATATAAGGAGCGGGTGTGGCTGTGAAAACTTCAGTGCTGTTTGTCTGCATGGGGAATATCTGCCGTTCGCCGACGGCGGAGGGCGTGTTCCGTCGCCGCGTCGAGGCGGCCGGCCTGGCGGACCGCTTCCTCATCGATTCCGCCGGCACCCACGGCTACCATGTCGGCGAACCGCCCGATGCGCGGTCGATGGAGCATGCCGCCAACCGCGGCTACGATTTGTCGGCGCAGCGCGCGCGCAAGGTGGCGGCCAACGACTTCGAAACCTTCGATCATGTGCTGGCGATGGACCACGACAATCTGCGCCTGCTGGAGGCGGCGTGTCCACCGCAGCACCGGCATAAACTGGGCTTGTTCATGGCGCACGCGCGCCACACCGCATCGGATGTGGTGCCCGACCCCTACTATGGCGGCGGCCGCGGCTTCGACATGGTGCTGGACTATATCGAAGACGCATCCGATGGCCTGATCGCCGCACTGACGGTGAAATAAAGCGATTGCGAAAAAGATAAGTTGGTGGCAGCATACGGCGGTTGATCGCCAATCGAGAGCGATCCGCATCGGGAGAAAAATATGTCGCAACATCGCAAGTGGATGCTGTCCATGGGCTTGGCCACGGCCATGCTGGTGGGTGGCGCTGTGCAGGCGCAGGATCAGAAACGTCTTGAAACGCTGGTCGACAAGGCCGTCGCCCGCGATCATTTTTCCGGCGCGGTGCTGGTGGCCAAAGGCGACCAGGTCTTGCTGGACAAGGGCTACGGCTCCGCCAACCTGGAATGGAATATCCCCAATTCGCCGAGCACCAAGTTCCGCCTCGGCTCCGTGACCAAGCAATTCACGGCCGCCAGCGTGCTGCTGTTGCAGGAGCGCGGCAAGCTCGCCGTTTCCGATCCGGTCAGCAAATACCTCGGCGGCCTGCCTGCCGCGTGGAGCAAGGTCACGATCTTCCAGTTGCTGAACCATACCTCCGGCATCGCCAACTTCACCTCGACTAAGGAATACCAGGCGATCGAGCCGTTCACCAAGAAGCCGGAGGAATCGGTGGCGCTGGTGCGCGACAAGCCGCTGGAGTTTGAATCGGGCTCCCGCTTCAGCTACAGCAATACCGGCTATGTGCTGCTGGGCGCATTGATCGAGAAGGTCAGCGGCCAGACCTACGACGCCTTCGTGCGCCAGAATATCTTCGAACCGCTGGGGATGAAGGACAGCGGCTACGACTGGAACGCCAACGTGCTGCCGAACCGCGCCGCCGGTTATGCGCGCGGCAAGAACGGCATGACCAACGCCGGTTTTATCAACATGAGCATCCCGCACGCCGCCGGCGCGTTGTACTCCACCACCGGCGACCTGCTGCGCTGGCAGCGCGGCCTGTACGAGGGCAAGCTGCTGTCGCCGGCGTCGCTGGAGGCGATGACCACCCCTTACCACTCGGGCTACGGTTTCGGCCTGGGCATACAGCAGAAGGACGGCGGCAAGGAAGTGGGCCACGGCGGCGGCATCGAAGGCTTCGCCACCGAGGTGCATTACCGCATGGCCGACAAGATCAGCGTGATCGTGCTCAGTAACGTCGAGGGCAGCGAGCTGGAATCGCTGACCGCCGGCCTGACCGCCACCGCGCGCGGCGTCACCTATGTGATGCCGACGGAGCGCAAGGATATCGCCTTGTCGGCCGAGCAGATGGCCGCCATCGCCGGCACTTACACGATGCCGGACGGCCGCCGCCTGTGGCTGCGCACCAGCAACGGCGGCATGACGACCCAGCTGCAAGGCCAGGCGTCGCTGCCGATTTATGCCGAGTCGGCCGACAAGCTATTCCTGCGCAAGGTCGACGCGCAGCTCGAGCTGCATCGCGACGCGGCCGGCAAGGTGGAGGCGGTAACGCTGCTGCAAGGCGGCCGCAATATGCGCATGCCGCGCGTGGACGAAGCGCCGCCGGCCGATGACAGCCCGGCTGCGGGTCAATAAGGGGGACACATGAACATCAAATCTGTTTTGCTGGCGACGATCGTGCTGGCGGCGGCGCAGCTGCACGCGCAGGAAACCGCGCCGCAGCAGCTGCTCAAACTGGTGCAAAGCTATACCGAGGCGCAGCGCGATTTCGAACCGTCGAAGATCGACGCCATCGTCACCCGCGACTTCTACGAGGTGTCGCCGCTCGGCGAGGTGGACCCGCGCGAGAAGGTGCTGGGCTTCTACCTGCCTGCCAACAAGCGCGAGGCGCCGACGATGGAGGTGTCCGAGCCGGCGATCCAAATGTTCGGCAACACTGGCACGGTGGTCGTCAAGCTGTCCGGCACCGTGACCGTGAATGCGGAGAAGCGAAACTTCGCGCTGCGCGCCGGCTATGTCGCGGTGAACGAGGGCGGCAAGTGGAAGCTGGCGTCGGCGCAGTACACCGGCATCCGTCCCACCAAACCTTAGTGTTGAGGCCATGAGCGCACATATCGTCAAACTGGAAGAGGCGCCCGATGGCGGCGACATGCAGGAGCTGGTCAAAGGCCTGACCGCCTACAACGCCGCGCAGGCCAACGGCGAAACGCCGAACTACCTGGTCGCCACCGTCAAGGACGACGGCGGCAAGCTGGTTGGCGGCCTGCTGGGCGCCACCTACCTTGGATGGCTGCAGATCCAGGTGGTGTGGCTGGACGACAGTGTGCGCGGCCTGGGCTACGGCAGCGAGTTGATGGCGATCGCGGAGCGCGAGGGCTTGCGGCGCGGCGTACAGAAGGCCTTCGTCGAGACGCTCAGCTTCCAGGCCTTGCCGTTCTACGAAAAGCTGGGCTACACCGTGTTCAGCCGCCTGGCCGATTTTCCTCCTGGCGGGGCGCGCTATGCGCTGACCAAGAAACTGGCAGCCTGACCAACGCGGCAGGCCTTCATGGCTGCCTCGTTCCGTGTGAGGCGGCAAACACCGGGCCGCCCAGGTAGGTGTAATAGAAGCGCCGCTGGGCGGTAGACAACAGCACGCGGTGGGCGCGCAGGAAGTCGCGCCCCAATATCATCTGATAGGCCCTGGTGTTGAGATCGCCGTCGACCGTCTCCACGACGGTGATGCGCGGCTGGTCGATTTTTTCCTCGCCGATGGCGAAGCTGTCGAACGTGGCGATCGACGATTGCCGGCTGTTGCCGTTGAGGCCTTGCAGCCTGCTGCCTTTGCGGACGTCGGCGGACGCGGGATTGTAGCCCAGGCGCTCGGCGGTACGCTGGTCGACTATCGAAATGGAGGCGCCGGTGTCGATCAGGGCCATCAGCTTGCTGCCATTGAGCATCACCGACACCATGGCGCGGCTGTCGCCGCGGGGGATTTCCAGCGGCACGTCCAGCGCGTTGACGTCCCAGTAGGCCAGCGCCTTGTCGTCGCAGCCTGCGCCGCGGAAGAACTTGAGTTTCTTGTCCGCCAGCGCAATTTCCAGGTCCGCTTGCAACAGGTAGTCGGCGCCGATGATGCCGCCATAGCCGGGCAAGTCGTAGCCCTCGACCACCGGGAACCAGGTCTGGCGCACCCGCGCCGGCCCGATGATCACTTCTTTCGGACGAGCTGTAAATATCGCCGCACGGCCACCCAAGCCTTGCACAATCTCGCGAGAGCGGGTGAGGGTGATTTGCTGGCGGTCGAGTTCGGCGCGCGTCAACAGGGTTTTGAAGGCGCCGGTGTCGACCAGCATCTGCACGGTCTTGCCGTTGATTTGCGCATCGAGGTAAGGCGTATTGGAAAAACGCTCGTCCACACTGAGGTCCAGCGCGGCCAATTCGGTGTAGCGGCACTCGGGGGCGGCGACGCTGGAGACGGCGGCCAGCAGCAGTGGCACGCAAAGCAGGAAACGGGTCATGGATATGTGGAGCTATAGGTAGACGCCGATGTTATCATTTTATTTAACTTTCGTCTTTGACATCGCGCGAAAAACGCCGCCGGTACATTCACACCTTCATAACAACCGTTCGTCCGGCGGCAATCGCCGTCTGTCGGATGTCCCGTGCAAACGGTGGTTTTTTTGTCTAGAGTGTAGCCATTGCCATCCACATTGAGAGCGATGGCGATATCTACCTGGATGGGAAATATCATGCGTACTTTTGTGTGGGCATTGCTGCTGGGCTGCTGCATTCCCGGCGCGGCGGGCGCGGCCGAGAAGCCGTTGCAGGAGGCTGACTTGCAGGAGTTTAAGGGACAGTACGATCTGGCCGACGGCCGGACGTTGACGGTCAGCCAGCATCGCAAGAAACTGTTTGTGCAGATGAACAACGGCCCGGCGGTCGAGCTTGAGCCTGCGGGCAAGGGCGCGTTCATCACGCGCTGGGGCGGGTTGCGCGTGGAGTTCGACCAGCGCGACAACGGCAACGTGGCCGGCGTCCGCCTGCTGGGACCGGAACAGGTGGCGCGCCGGCAGGACTGAGCCGGCGCCTGCGTTCTAGGTCAGCAGCGGAAGGATGCCGTCCAGGCCGACGAAGTTCAGCGCCACGTTGGCCTGCTCGCGCACCACCGGCTTGGCGCGGAACGCCACCGACATGCCGGAGATGCTCATCATCTTCAGGTCGTTGGCGCCGTCGCCCATGACGATGGCCTGCGATGGCTCGATGCCGAGCTCCGCGCAGACGCGCTCCACGGTGCGCTTCTTTTCCTCGGCATCGACGATGCCGCCCACCACGCGGCCGGTCAGGCGTCCGTCGACGATTTCCAGCTCGTTGGCGTGGGCGTAGTCCAGGCCCAGGCGCTCTTTCAAACGCGAGGTGAAGAAGGTGAAGCCGCCCGACACCAGCAGCGTTTTCAGGCCGGCCTGCTGCACCGCCTTGAGCATGGTTTCCGCGCCAGGCGACAGTTGCAGGCGCTCGTTATACACGCGCTCCAGCGCCGACGCCTCCAGGCCTTCGAGCAGCGCCACGCGGCGCTTCAGGCTCTCGGCGAAATCGAGCTCGCCGCGCATCGCCGCCTCGGTGATCTCGGACACTTGCGGCTTGAGCCCCTGCATGTCGGCGATTTCGTCGATGCATTCGATGGTGATCAGCGTCGAATCCATGTCCATGGCGACGAGCTTGAATTCGCTCATCTTGTGCATGCCGATGGAGTAGGTGGCGTCCAGCTGGGCCGCCTGGGCCGCCACTTCGATGGTCTGGCGCAGCGCCGGCGAGAACGTGATGCCTTCGCAGCGCAGCGCGCGTTCGTTCAACCAGGTGATGTTCTTTGGCGCCGTCAGCGCCGCGATGCGTTCCAGTCTGGCCTTGCAGTCGTCCAACCCTTGCAGCACGAGATTCATAGTATTTTTTGCAGTCTTCATAAATGCGTATAGCGTTTTTTGGGCTAAGCGCCCAAGTTACTGGTTAAGGCTCATGCGGTCAACTGTTTGATCGCACCTTTGATCTGGGCGACACGCGCCGCCAGGTCGGGCATGGCGGCGGTGATCTTCAGTTTGTCCTGGCCATTGAGCTTGATCTGGCGGTTCTTCTGGATCAGCTCGATGATGCGCATCGGGTCGATCGGCGGCTTGGCCATGAACTGCAAGGTGGCGGCTTCGCCATGGGCGTCGATCTTGACGATGCCCACGGTCTTGGCGGCGATGCGCAGGCGGTGGGTCTCGATCAGGGCCTTGACGGGGTCGGGCAGTTTGCCGAAACGGTCGATCATCTCTTCCTGCATGTCGTCGATCTTGTCCTGGACGTTGCAGTTGGCCATGCGCTTGTAAATAGATAGCCGTTCGTGCACATCGCCGCAGAAATCGGCCGGCAGCAGCGCCGGCACGTGCAGGTTGATCTCGGTGGTGGTGGCCAGCGGCGCCGCCAGGTCCGGCTCCTTGCCGGCCTTGAGCGAGCGCACCGCCTCGTTGAGCATGTCCGAGTACAGCTGGAAGCCGATCTCCGTCATCTCGCCGGACTGGTTGTCGCCCAGGACTTCGCCGGCGCCGCGGATCTCCAGGTCGTGCATCGCCAGGTAGAAGCCGCTGCCCAGTTCTTCCATCTGCTGGATCGCGTCCAGGCGGCGCTGCGCCTGCTTGGTCAGCGACTGCACGTCGGTCACCAGCAGATAGGCGTAGGCCTGGTGGTGCGAACGGCCGACGCGCCCGCGCAGCTGGTGCAGCTGCGCCAGGCCGAACTTGTCGGCGCGGTGCATGATGATGGTGTTCGCGGTCGGCACGTCGATGCCGGTTTCGATGATCGTGGTGCACAGCAGGATGTTGTAGCGCTGCGCCACGAAGTCGCGCATCACTTTTTCCAGGTCGCGCTCGTGCATCTGGCCGTGGGCGACGGCGATGCGCGCCTCCGGCAGCAGCTCGGTCAGCATCGCCATGCGGTTCTGGATGGTCTCGACCTCGTTGTGCAGGAAGTAGACCTGGCCGCCGCGCTTCAATTCGCGCAGACAGGCTTCGCGGATGATCGATTCGCCCTCGCTGCGCACGAAGGTCTTGATCGCCAGGCGCTTTTGCGGCGCGGTGGCGATCACCGAGAAGTCGCGCAGGCCTTCCAGCGCCATGCCCAGCGTGCGCGGGATGGGCGTGGCGGTCAGCGTCAGCACGTCGACTTCGGCGCGCAGCGATTTCAGGGTTTCCTTCTGGCGCACGCCGAAACGGTGTTCCTCGTCGATGATGACCAGGCCGAGGCGGGTGAACTTGACGTCGTCCGATAGCAGCTTGTGGGTGCCGATGACGATGTCCAGCGTGCCGTCGGCCATGCCCTTGATCGCCTGCGTGATCTCCTTGCCGGTGCGGAAGCGCGACATTTCGGCGATGCGCACCGGCCAGTCGGCGAAGCGGTCGGCGAAGGTCTGCGCGTGCTGCTCGGCCAGCAGCGTGGTCGGCGCCAGGATCGCCACCTGCTTGCCGCCCATGACGGCGATGAAGGCCGCGCGCAGCGCCACTTCGGTCTTGCCGAAGCCGACGTCGCCGCACACCAGCCGGTCCATCGGCTTGCCCGAGGTCATGTCCTTGATGACGTTGTTGATCGCTTCCTGCTGGTCCGGCGTTTCGTCGAAGCCGAAGCTGTCGGCGAAGCGTTCGTAGTCGTGCGCCGAGTATTCGAACGCGTGGCCCTGGCGCAGCGCGCGGCGGGCGTACAGGTTCAATAGTTCGGCGGCGGTGTCGCGCACCTGTTCGGCGGCGCGGCGCTTGGCTTTCTCCCAGGCGCCGGAACCCAGCGCATGCAGCGGCGCGTCTTCCGGCGAGGCGCCGGAGTAGCGCGAGATCACGTGCAGCTGCGATACCGGCACATACAGCTTGGTGTCCTTGGCGTATTCCAGGTGCAGGAATTCGGTTTCGCCTTCGCCCAGGTCCATGCTGGTCAGGCCCATGTAGCGCCCGATGCCGTGGTTGATGTGCACTACCGGATCGCCGATCTTCAGCTCCGACAGGTCGCGCACCATCGATTCGACCTGGGTGACGGCTTCCTGTTTCTTCTTGCCGACGCGGCGGCCGGAGCCCGCATACAGCTCGGTCTCGGTGATGAAGATGAGATTTTCATCGGGCGTCGACAGCTCGAAGCCGGCGTGCAGCGGCGCCACGCCCAGCATCAGCTTGGCGTCGGAGGTGGCGAAGCCTTCGTAGCCTTCGACCGGCGTCAGCGCCAGGTCGTATTCGGTGAAGTACTGCTGCAGTGTTTCGCGGCGGCCGTTGGTCTCGGCGCAGATCATCACGCGGCGGCCGGCCGGCAGCAGGTAGGCGCGCAGATTGGTCAGCGGGTCGTCGCTGTGGCGGTTGACGGCGATGTTGGGCACCGGCGCCGACAGCTCGGAGGCGCCGTTGCCATCATCCTTCGCGTCTTTCGAGATGACCAGCCTGCCGTAGGGCTTGGCCAGCGTGAAGAACTGTTCGTCCGACAGGAACAGGGCTTCCGGCGCCATGATCGGGCGGTCGCGGTCGGACTTCAGGAAGCGGTAGCGCGAGCCGGTGTCGGTCCAGAAGCGCTTGATGGCGGCGTCGATGTCGCCCACCAGGGCCAGCGCGGCCCCTTGCGGCAGGTAGTCGAACAGCGTGGCCGTCTCTTCGAAGAACAGCGGCAGGTAGTACTCGATGCCGGCCGAGGCGATGCCGCTCTTGATGTCCTTGTACACCACCGAGCGCGAAGGATCGCCTTCGAACTGCTCGCGCCAGCGGTTGCGGAAGGTGGTGCGCGCCGCTTCGTCCATCGGGAACTCGCGGCCGGGCAGCAGCCGCACCTCGTTGACCGGGTACAGCGAGCGCTGGGTGTCGGCGTCGAAGGTGCGGATGGTTTCGATGGTGTCGCCGAACAGGTCGAGCCGGTAGGGCAGGGCGGAACCCATCGGGAACAGGTCGATCAGGCCGCCGCGCACCGAGTATTCGCCGGGCGACATCACCTGCGCCACGTGGGTGTAGCCGGCCAGCGTCAGCTGCGCTTTCAGGCGCGCTTCATCGAGCGACTCGCCCTTTTTGAAGAAGAAGGTGTAGGCCGCCAGGAAGGACGGCGGCGCCATGCGCACCAGCGCCGTGGTGGCCGGCACCAGCATCACGTCGCACTGGCCGCTGGAGATTTCGTGCAGCGTGGCCAGGCGCTCGGACACCAGGTCCTGGTGCGGCGAGAAGGCGTCGTAGGGCAGGGTCTCCCAGTCCGGCAGCAAATGGCAGCGCAGCTGGTCGCCGCCGAACCATGGGATCTCGTCCAGCAGGCGTTGGCCGTCGCTGGCGTTGGCGACGATCACGGCCAGCATCTGGCCCTGGGATTTGAGTTCGAGCGCGGTGAGCGCCAATGCATAGGCGTCCGACGAGCCGTGCAGCGCAGGCAGGGCGAAGCGGGTGCCGGGTTTTGGTAGGGAGTTTTTTAAGACCAGGGACACAACACACATTCACTGTTAAAGGCGCGTCGCCAGAGTGGCAATGCCGCTGCCGACATTATAGACGAAGCCTAGTGTTCGAGTGAGCGCGGTGCCACCCCGGTGAGGCTGGGGTCTGACCCCGGACGGGGTCAGACCCCTTCGGCCCGCCGTGCGGGGTCAGCGCACCCGGTTGGCGATGCCGAAGGGTACATGGACCATTGGTATGTTGCCGCCGGCCGACTTCAGGTGGCTGAGCTGGTCGTCGAAGAAGATATGCGGCTTGAAGATGCCCAGCACCCGCGCCTTTTCCATGCCGCCGAGGAAAAACGTCTCGTTGGCGGACACGCCCCAGCTCTTCAGCGTGGTGACCACGCGCTCGTGCGACGGCGCGCTGCGGGCGGTGATGATGGCGATCCGCAGGATGCGCTTGTACGACGGGTCGCGGCGCTGGGCGCGCTCCTCGAGCCGCTGCATCAGCGACAGCTTCTGGAACAGGTCGGCCAGCGGGCCGGGCTGGTGGGGGATGGCGACCCGTTCGCGCTCGTGCGCATGGAACTCGTCGACATCGTTGTTGCGCTTGAAGACGGTTTCCGATTCGTCGTCGGCGATCACACCGTCGAAGTCGAAGGCGACCCGCAATTCCTCGTCGTCATCGTCCTCGGTGCGCGAGGGCAGCACCAGGCCGGCCGGATAATTGGCCTCCAGCGCGTTGCGGACATCCTCTTCGTTGGCGCTCAGGAACAAGGAGGTATTGAAGGCCGGCAGGTAGCTGTACGGCGATTTGCCCGTGACGAAGCAGGCGCGCGAGATGTCCAGCCCGTAGTGGGCGATGGAATTCATCACCCGCAGCCCGGTTTCCGGCGAATTGCGCGACATCAGCACCACTTCCACCGGCGCCGACTGCGCGTAGTGCTTGTTGATGTTGAGGAAGCGGCGGATGAAGGGGAAGGCCACGCCCTTGCCGAGGATGACGTCGATATGCTGCTCCTGGTACTTGCGGTATTCCTCGGCGCCGCCCTCCAGGTAGATCTTGTGCGATTCGGTCAGGTCAAACAGCGCGCTGGAGGCGATGCCGATCACCAGTTTGTGCTCGATAGGATAGGCCATGGTTTAGTCGGTGGATTGCTATAAGCATCACTTTACCCGATACGCCGGCATAGCGTGCGGCATATTATTGGTATGCAATTGGTCATATAGCACGGATATTTTTCTTATCAATAATGTTATTCTTGTTGTTAATGAGATATAATCCAGCCCTTGCTTGAGGGTTTTTCCTGTTTCCTAACGAACATACCAATTACATACCATGACCATTTCCACTCTGATGCACCGTATTTTGCCGCTGGTGCTGGGCGCGGCCGCCCTGTGCAGCGCCCAGGCCGCGGCGCCTAGTTTCAACCTGGGTCCGGCGTCGGACTACAGCGCCTATTTCTACGGCAACGCCAGCAATTTCACCGATATCGAAGGCCGCCTGGCCGTCGGCGGCAACGTCAACACTTCGGGCGCATCGATCGGCTACCGCACCCCGTTCGGCGTCACCGCGCCGAGCGTGGTGGTTGGTGGCAACGTCAAACTGAGCGGCGGCGACATCTACGCCGCGCCGCTGGCCAATGTGAACACCAATGCCTCGATCGGCCCGATCACCGAATACACCAAGAATTACAACGGGTATGGCGTGTATGGCGGCTCGAACAGCTCGTCGTCCTACCTGACGCTGAACAAAGCCAATATCTCGGCCTACGCCGACTTCGGCGCGGCCAAGACCCAGCTGACCGGCCTGTCGAACACGCTGAACAGCCAGGCGGGCAACGGCACGGTCAACTTCGCCAACGGCGGCATCGAGCTGGTGGGCAACAACACCGCCGGTCTGCAAGTGTTCAACGTCAACACCCGTAACCTGAGCAATTTGACGCTGAGCAACGTGAAAGACGGCGCCACCGTGGTCATCAACGTCACCGGGACCGGCGACGTGGTGTTCGGCGGCGGCCAGGACGGCCTGCTGGAGCACCTGCGCGCCAATGTGCTGTTCAACCTGAACGACGCCAGCGCGGTCAAGGTCAGTACCTTCGTCTGGGGCTCGGTGCTGGCCAACGACGCCGTGCTGTCCGGCACCGGCCACCTGGAAGGCAGCATCGTCGCCAAATCCATCATCAGCGCCGTCGAGATCGGCTACGAGCCGTTCAAAGGCTACGTCGCCACCCCGGTGCCCGAGCCGGAAACCTATGCCATGCTGCTGGGCGGCCTGGCGCTGATGGGCGTGCTGGCGCGCCGCCGCAAGGCCTGATACCGGCCGGCGTCGCGAAAAAAGCTGCCTCGGCAGCTTTTTTTGTTTCTTTCTTGCATGGACGATTGCCACTGGCCGTGCGCTGGGATACATTGAGGCATCCACAAGGCGGAATCCGGCGTGCTCAATCTCGACACTCTATTGTTGGTACAGGTCTGCGTCACACTGTTGACGACGGCGCTGCTGGTCGCTTCCGCCTGCTACTCCGGCAGCCCGCCCGAATTGCGCTGGTGGGCGCTGGGCAACCTGGTAGTGTCGGTCGGCCTGGCGATGGTCAACCTCGACGCCCTGCCGGTCATCCTGAATATGGTCGCCGGCTACGGCGTGATGGCTTTCGGCCTGGCGCTGGTGCTGCGCGGCCTGCGCGTGCATTGCTCCGATACGCTGAGCTGGCGCCACGTGGCCGTCATCACCGTGCTGGCGCTGCTGGTCTCCGGTTACTTCAGCCTGATCATGCCCAGCCTGCGGGCGCGGCTGTGCTTCAGCGGTTTCTATTTTGCGCTGCTGAACTGGCTGTGCGCCGCCACCATCGCGCGCCACGGCGGCTGGCGCGGCATCATCATCAGCGTGGTCGGCTTCTCGGTGCTGGGCCTGGCCCTGTTCGTGCGCGGCATGCACATGCTGTTCCATGGCGATCCGGCCGATGTACCGAGCTCGCTGGTGATGGGGGCGAGCATGCTGGTGATACCGCTGGCCCAGGTCTGCATCGCTTTCGGCCTGATCCTGATGGTGATGTGGCGCTACGCCGAACGGCTGCGGCGCCTGTCGACGCTCGATGCGCTGACCGGGGCGCTGAACCGGGCCGGCCTGGAAATCCACGGCAAGCGGGTTGCGCTGCGCGCGCAGCGCGGGCGCCGCAGCCTGGCCGTGATCATGATCGACGTCGACTTCTTCAAGGTCATCAACGATACCTACGGCCATCCGGTCGGCGACGAGGTGCTGCGCCATCTGGCGGGGATACTGAAGCTGGAGCTGCGGCCCTACGATTTGCTGGCGCGCTTCGGCGGCGAGGAGTTCGTGCTGGTGCTGGACGGCTCGGATCTGCCTGCCGCGACCAAGGTGGCCGAGCGTCTGCGCGCGCGCATCGAGCTGGAACTGGTGGAGATCGATGCGCTGTCGGTGCGCTATACCGCCAGTGTCGGCGTGGTCTCGTCGGACCAGCACGGCTATGACCTGATCGGCCTGATCTCCGCCGGCGACGTCGCCATGTACGAAGCCAAGCGCGCCGGCCGCAACCGCGTGATCGGCGGCTGAACACCGGCCGCCGGCCTCAGGTCTCAGGACAGCAGGGCGATCAGCGAGTCCGGGTGCAGACCCCAGCCGGCCAGGCCGGACAGGCCCATCAGCACGCCGAACGCGGTCGGCACCAGCGCCGCAAAGTACAGCGCCCACAACTGGGTCAGCGCGGTGATGGCCAGCAGCGAGATGGCAATCGCCAGCAACGCGTCCGACAGGTCGAACTGATCGTCCTTGAAGTTGGCGGCGTCGTAGGTTTTCTGGTCTTGCTCGGCCTGAGCCTTGGCTTCGGCCTTCTTGCTGTCCTGGTCCTGGACCACCTTCTCGTACTGCTTGATCGCTTCCTGATACGCCGCCTGCTCGGCCGCCGGCTTGCCCGCCGCGGTGAGGCGCAGCTGCACCACGGTCGATTTGGCGACTTCCTCGCGCACGTTGCGGGCCTGGTAGAAGGCCCAGTGGTCGACCCGGTTGGCCTGCGCCTGCTGCATGCTCTGGTTGATGTTGTCGTCCTTGACCTTGCAGATGCCCATGAAGGTGGCCAGCAGCGCGACGGTGATGGCGACGGTGGCGTTGAGTTTGCGGCCGGCGGCGGGGGTGTCGTTCTGGGTGTCGACGATGTCTAGTGGTTCCATGTTCGGTGGGGAGGTGTAAAAACCGCAAGCTTAACCTACAACTGTGCGCACCGCACCACAGACTTAAAGAATCTGGTTGACGCTGCCATGCAGCCGGCAGCATATTTGGCCTTGTGGGAATTGTCACAGATTCTCTCACCGATTTCACCACTTCAAGGGGACGGGATGTTCAGGAATTTACTCATCAAGTGGAAGCTCGCCGTGCTGGTGGCGATCATGATGGTCACGCTGCTGGTGGTGGGTGCGGCAGGCTACACGGGCATCGTCAAGGTGGGCGGCGCCGTCAACGAAATCGGCGTGGTGCGGCTGCCGTCGATCCAGGGTTTGCTGGCGATGAGCGAAGGCCAGACGGCGGTGGCGGCGGCCACGCTGTACACGGCGGTCTACGAAAACGACTATCACTCGCAGGACAAGTTCGGCGAAGCGCAGGAGCTGCGCAAGAAGGCCTGGGCCAATATCGATCGCGGCTGGAAGCGCTACGAGCCGCTGCCGCAAACGGCCGAGGAAGAGGTGCTGTGGAAGCAGTTCACCGGCGAATGGGCGGCGTGGAAAGCGGTGGACGACAAGATCGGCGTCATCGTCGGCGCCATGGCCGGCAACAAGGACGAGCAAAAGCAGAAGGATTTGTTTGTCGATTTCTATGCGCAGTACCAGCTGTCGCGGCCCCTGTTCCTGAAGGCCGAGGCGACGCTGATGAAAATCGAAAAACTCAACGAGGATATCGCGGCCACCAGCGTGCAAGAGGGCGCGGCGGCGATCTCGCGCGCCGAATGGGCGATGGTGGCGTCAGGCGTGATCGCGGCGCTGGTGGCGATCGGCTGCGCGGCCTACATCACGGGGGCGATCACCACGCCGATCAACGAGGCGGTGCGCGTGGCGCAGACGGTGGCCTCGGGTGACCTGACCAGCCGCATCGAAGTCGGGACCACCGAGGAAACCGGCCAGCTGCTGCAGGCGCTCAAGGACATGAACACCAGCCTGATACGCATCGTCGGCCAGGTGCGCGGCGGGACGGAGACCATAGCGGCGGCGTCGACGCAGATCGCCAGCGGCAACCTGGATCTGTCCTCGCGCACCGAGGAGCAGGCCAGTTCGCTGGAGGAGACCGCGTCGTCGATGGAGGAGCTGACGTCGACGGTGCGGCAGAACGCGGACAACGCGCGCCAGGCCAACCAGCTGGCGGCGTCGGCGTCCGGCGTGGCGGTGCGCGGTGGCGACGTGGTGTCGCGCGTGGTGGATACGATGGAGTCGATCAACGCGTCGTCGTCCAAGATCGTCGACATCATCAGCGTGATCGATGGGATCGCGTTCCAGACCAACATCCTGGCGTTGAACGCGGCGGTGGAAGCGGCGCGGGCGGGCGAGCAGGGACGCGGCTTTGCGGTGGTGGCCTCGGAAGTGCGCAATCTGGCGCAGCGTTCGGCCACGGCGGCCAAGGAGATCAAGGAATTGATCGGCGATTCGGTCGACAAGGTCGGCGCCGGCAGCAAGCTGGTGGCGGAAGCCGGAGCGACGATGGGCGAAATCGTCTCCAGCGTCCAGCGCGTGACCGACATCATGGGCGAGATCACGCTGGCGACGCAGGAGCAGAGCGTGGGCATCGACCAGATCAACATGGCGGTGGGCCAGATGGACACGGTGACGCAGCAGAATGCGGCGCTGGTGGAAGAAGCGGCTGCGGCGGCTGCCTCGTTGCAGGAGCAGGCGGCGGCGCTGGCGGAAGTGGTCAGCGTGTTCAGGTTGGACCAGGTCGCGGCGCCACGTCCGCAGGCGATGGCGCGGCGGCAGACCCACGTGACGGCAGCGCCTGCGCGGGTTGCCGTCGCGGCGCCGGCCGCGCGCCCGGCGTTGAAGGCCGCAGCGGCCAAGGCCCCGGCGCGCCAGACGGCCACTGTGGCGGGCGATGACTGGGAAGAGTTCTAACAATAAAGTAAGCCACTATCTGGCGCAGCAGCAAAGTCAAGCGGCCTTCGGGCCGCTTTTTTTTGCTTTGACATGGCTCAATCGTGGCGACGCTTGCCGGTGCTACGGTGGCAGCTCGACTATGCTGCCGCGAGGAGCGAACATGCCTGCCAACGATGATCCCAACCGCATTGAAAATGCCTCACGTGCCGCCTATGATGGAAGAGCAGAAGTGCGCTTCGCCGCGATAGAAACACGCCTCGCGGCGCTGGAGGTCGATGTGGCTGTGATACGGACAAGTTTTGCAACCAAAGATGATGTGCAATCATTGCGCGAGGAAATCCACGCCGCTACCGAGCGCATCATGAAAGTGCTGTACGAGCACAAACTGGAATTCAACAATGCACTAGCCGCGCAACGTGAAGATTTCCATGTCGCGCTGGTCAGGCAACGTGAGGAATTCGGCGCCGCCCTGTCTCGGCAGCATGAAGAATTCAGCGCCGCACTGGCTCGGCAGCATGAAGAATTCAACATGGCCCTGATGGAGCATCGCGTCGAACTTCATAAGACGTTGATGAGTCACACTTGGAGGGTGTACGGCCTCGCCATCATGCTACTTGGTGGCGTCTATTACATAGCGCGTTACGTCCACTGAATTTACTCGTAAGCCGCGAGGCGCTTCTGTTCGTCGGCGGAGAAAATAGCGTCGCGCAGCTTTTGGAGCGAGGCCGGATCCGCACCCGGAGTCAGTTGCCGGCGTTGTGCCAGGTAGCTGGCGATGCGGCTGTGCCAGTCCGCTTCTTCGCGGTCGACGTCGGCCAGGCGGGCCGCCGCTTCGGGCGATAGCGCGGCGGCGCGCATGCGGTAGATCTCGTTGTCGCCCATGCCTTGCTCGCGGGCCTTCGTCACCGCTTCCTCAAGCCTCAGCACCCTGGCCGGCGCATCGCGCTCGTCGCGCACTTGCTGCGGCAGGCGCGCATCGAGCGCCGCAATACGCTCCTTGCGCTGCGCATCGGTCAAGCTCTTGTCGGCGTTGATCTCCAGCCGCGCCACCGCGTCCAGATCGTAAGCGTCGCTGGCGCTGAACAGCCCTTCGGCTTCGGCGTCGCTGAAATACGAGCGGCGCAGGCGCTGCATGGCCTCCAGCCGCCGACGCGCACCCAGAGCCGGATCCGGCGTGGCCGGCAGACCGCGTTCCACATCGACCAGCGCGCGCTTGTAGGCCAGGTAGGCGTCCAGCAGGCGCTTGGCCTCGGCCGCCGGCGCGGGGCTCAGGCGGCGATCCAGCTCGCGGCCTATCTCCACGCGTATCGCCTCCAGCGGCTTCTCGCCGAGTCCCGCCAGATAGTAGTCGAACAGGTAGGCCAGCTCCGCGTTGACGGTCAGCTTGTCCGCCGCGGTCTGTCGCACGTCGCCGTCGGGCCGCGTGCCTGTCATCGACGGCACAAACGCAAAATAGTTTGGATCGGCGGCGCTGGCCCGCGGCGCCTCGCTGCGCGGCAGCGCCAGATACAGGCCGACGCCGACCACGGCGGCCAGCGCGCCGAAGCGCAGCAGTTTTGCGTTTGTGCTCATCATGCGCTCCTTACAGTCCCAGTCCCTGCAGGCGATTGGCCTGCTGGCGGAAGATGGTCACCGGGCTGGTCTCGAACAGGTTGGTGATGCCCACCAGCTGATTGACTTCGTCCAGATGGTTCATTGCGTAATCGTCGCGGATCACGCGGCCCAGGTGGCTCGAGCAGCTGCTGACCAGTCCATCGTTCTTGGCGCCGTTGAAGGCGATCGCCGTCAGCGCCAGCACCGGATCGCTGGCGTCCAGCAGATTGGTGTAGGGCTGCGCGCCGCTCCACGAGAAGTAGTACACGCCGCGCACCTGGTAGTCGCCTTCGCCGCAGGCCGACGTCGGCACGCCTTCAGGATGGCTGCCGTTGAAGGCCAGCGTGCCGGCGGTGCTCAGCGAGGTGGCCGCCGCGCGCGCGTTCTGCGGCAAGGTCGGGCTGCCCGACAGGAAGCTGATGAAGCCGGACACCGCGTTCGCCAGGCTGTAGGTCACGTCCGGCACCGCGCCGATCAGCACATCGGCCACCCTGGAGCCCTTGTTGACGCCGCCGACGCTGCTGACCGAAGCCACCAGGTCCGGCCGCACCGACGCCACATAACGCGCCGTGGGACCGCCGTGGCTATGGCCGATCAGGTTGACCTTGGAGGCGCCGGTGGCGGCCAGGATTTGCTTGACCTGCACCAGCAACTGCTCGCCGCGCACCTCGGTGCTGTTGGCGGCCGACACCGACGTCACGTACACATTGGCGCCGCCGCTGCGCAGCCCGGAGGCGATGCCATAGAAGTAGTCGACCGGGCCGATGTTGTCGAAGCCGAACAGGCCGTGCACCAGCACGATCGGGTATTTGGTTTGCGTGTAGCCGGCCGCCCAGGATGGCGCGGGCAGGGAGGTGAGGGCGATCAGGCAGACCGCGAGGTACTTCCAGAAGCGTTTTGTCATTGAAGTCTCCGATTATATTTTGAGGTCCGGGTATTTCCCCGGTCATCAAAATGTAGCACCGAGCCGCTGGCCTTGCAGTCCGCACGCTAGGCCCTGGGAGCCAATCTGATGGGCCTCTGATCCCAGTTGTTTTCCTGGGCTATAATCGACACCAAAACTCAAATAAAGAGACTACCTTGCCGTCGCGATTCGACTTCCAACAATTTCAGGCGATGACGCCGCTGGACGGCGTCAATATCTGGGCGTATCTGCTCGACCACAACGCTGAACGCATCACCGTCAAGCGCCGCAAGCCGGCGCTGGAAAACCTGGAGAGGATTTTTCGGGCCACTTTCAAGCTGGCCAACGACGTTGGCTTTCGCGCCATGAACCTGCGTGACCTGTGCCAGGAGACCGGCCTGTCGATGGGCGGCTTGTACGGCTACATCAGCAACAAGGATCAACTGGCGGAGATGATCGAGGACGTGGTGCGCCACGCCACCCAGGAGATGCCGCGCCTGTTCGACGACGTCACCGAGCCGCTCGACAAGCTGGAAGCGCTGATGCGCGCCTCGATCTACGTGTCCGAGATCTTGCAGCCGTGGTTTTATTTCGTCTTCATGGATTCGCGCGTGCTGCAATCGGCGCAGCGCACCACAGCCAAGGAATCGGAGCTGCATGTGCAGGCCTTGTTCGCCGGCGTGATCGCGCAGCTGCCGCAGCGTCCCGCCGGCAGCCCGGAGCTGCTGGCCGCGCACATCATGGCGATGTTCCAGGACTGGTATGTGAAGCGCTGGAAGTACCGGGCCGCCGATGTCGGCCCGGACCAGTTTGCAGATAGCGCCGTGCGCATGATGCGCGGCTACCTGTCGCAGTGAGTTAGTTGTCGTTGCTCGCTGTTTGCGGCTGTGCCTTGACCCATGCCACCAATTGACGCATGGCTGGCGCCGGGTCCTGCGCATAGCGTTGAATGATCGTGCGGTAAATCGCCTGGACTTCCGTCGTCAATCCCTGGCCCGCCAGTATCTTGGCGCGCGTGACACTGCTGTCGGCGACCATGTTCCGTATTTGCTCTACGTTGTCGTGCGCGAAGCGCTGTTCAAGATCGGCATACGCTTGCATGGCTTGGTCATTCCGGTTCAGGTAGCCGCAGAGCTGGCCCTTTTTGAACACGCTTGCGGCGACATGCACGCGCAGCTTGGGGTCTTCATCCTGCCCGTAGCGCTGGTCTATTTCTGCAAAGACGGAAAGGGCCTGCTCTGCTTGTCCCAGCTTGAGCAGATTGGCGGTTCTATTCAACAGATCCATGGCGACGATTTCGCGCAGCGCAGGTGAGGGATCGTCAACAAAGCGGCGGTCCAGATCATCGTTGGATGCGATTGCCTCCGCGGCACGGTCCAGTTGAGAAAACAATAATCCGCGGTTGAACAGCGTTCGTGCTATTTTTTCCCGCACTGCCGGCGCCGGGTCGTCGCCAAATCGCCTGACGATTTCATCATAGACGGCGAGTCCGTCGGCAGTCTGGCCCACGGCCGCCAGTTTGCTGCCTTTGCCGATCAGGCCGCTCGCTATTTTTACTCGCAATCCGATGGCGGCCTGTGGACTGGCATAGCGCGCAATGTCTTCCGAAGCGGTTGTCGCTTCATCGAATTTCTCCGCCTTGACAAACAATAGCCCCTGTTGGTGCAGCGCGTGGGCGACCAGTTCGCGCAATACCGCTTCTTCACTTGCGCCGAAGCGCCGCGCGATTTCACCCAGGACGGCAATGGCGGCGTCCATTTGCAGCAGCGCCTGCAGGCTTTGCGCTTTTCTAAGCAGGCTGTATGCCAGCAGTTCTTTCTCCAGCGCAGATGCTTCGCTCCGGTAGCGCCGTTCTATTTCATCGCAATGGGCGATCTGCGCCTCCGGCCTCGCCAGGGCCTCCAAACGCAGGCTCTTATTGTTGAGCGCATTGCACAATAATTTACGCATCTCCAGCGCCGGATCTTGCCCATAGCGCTCGATCAATTCGCCGTAAACGGCCAACTCGTCTTCAAACTGGCTCAGGCGACCCAAGGCGATGGCCTTGTCCATCAGGCAGGCGGCCACCATGTGGCGTACGACTGGGAAGGACTCCCGGCCATACCGCTGGTCAAATTCGGAAAGTACCGCGACTTCTTGCTGGAAGCGGCCCAATTGCCTGAGAGTCTGGCATTTCCTCAGAAAATTCTTTGCCACGATTTCGCCGAAGGGCGACGATACCGGAAAGCGCGCGAAGCGCCGCTCGATTTCTTCGAACACTGCTAATTGCTCGTCGAACCGTCCCAGGCTCCCCAACAACGCTTCTTTATTGCACAATCCTCGCGCCAGCACGCCGATCAAACCATGTTCCGAGCTTTGACCGAAACGTTGAACCAGGTCGTCGTAGATGGAAATCTCGTCGTCTATCTTCCCGGCCTGCCCCAGTTTGACTGCCTGGCTAAATAGGTTTTGGGCGACCTGCAGATCCACGCCGGCGTCGGCGCGTGCTGACGCGGTTTTCGGGTTCAATAGGGAGCGTGCCAAATCGCCTATTTTTTTCCAATCGGGAATGGGCATGTTTAATTAAATTTAGTTGGTTGGCGGCGTAGTGCCGGTCGGCTGCGGCGCCACGTTCTCCGCGCCCGGCGTGGGGTTGGCGTCGTCCATGTCCAGCGTATGGCGTGCGGCGTCGCCGGTGAACTCGTCGTACAGCCACTCGCCGTCCACCTGCGTCAGTCCGGCCGGAACCTGGCGTTCCTGCGCCGGACGGTTTTGCAGCGCCACCTTCATGTAGTCGATCCAGATCGGCAGCGCCACGCTGGAGCCGAACTCCTTGCCGCCCAGCGATTTCGAATCGTCATAGCCCATCCACGATACCGCCACGATGCCGCCGCCGTAACCGGCGAACCAGCCGTCGACCGCGTCGCTGGAGGTGCCGGTCTTGCCGGCCAGGTCAGGGCGGCCCAGGCGGGCCACGGCGGCGCCGGTGCCGGTGCGCGTGACTTGGCGCAGCATGCCGTCGGTGACGAAGGCGTTGCGCGGATCGATGACGCGGGCGTCGTCCGGCAGCGTGGTGCGCGGCTTGGCTTCGGAGATGATCTTGCCGCTGCCGTCGACGATCTTGGCGATCAGATAGGGCTCGACCGTGTAGCCGCCGTTGGCGAACACCGAGTACGCGCCCACCAGCTGCGCCGGCGTGACCGAGCCGGTGCCCAGCGCCATGGTCAGGTTCTTCGGATGCTTGGCCAGGTCGAAGCCGAACTTGCCCAGGTAGTTGTGCGCGTACGGCACCGTGATCGAGCGCAGGATGCGCACCGAGGCCACGTTCTTCGATTCGGCCAGCGCGGTGCGCATGGTGATCGGGCCGTCGAACTTGCCGTCGTCGTTTTTAGGACTCCAGGCCTCGTTGCCGGTTTCGGCGCCGGTCAGGTCCAGCGGCACGTCGTTGATCAGGGTCGCCGGCGAGAAGCCTTTTTCCAGCGCCGCCGAATACACGAACGGCTTGATCGAGGAACCCGGCTGGCGCCAGGCCTGCGTCACGTGGTTGAACTTCTGCAGGTTGTAGTCGAAGCCGCCGACCATGGCGTGATAAGCGCCGCTGACCGAATCGATGGACACGAACGCCGCCGCCACCTGCGGCACCTGCGTGATGCTCCAGCCGTGCTTCTCCTGCATGATGCGGATCACCGCGCCGGGGCGCAGGCGCACCGCGTCCTTGGCTTTGTCGGTCAACGCGTTGGCGGCCAGGCGCAGGCCGTCGCCGCTGATGACGATCTCTTCGCCGAACGGATTCTGCACCTTGACCGACTTGGCGCCGGCTTCCAGCACCACGGCCGGGATCAGGCGGTCGCTGCCCGGGCGGCGTTGCAGCGCCTCCTCGATGGCGTCGTCGCGCTCTTCCTCGCCGGCCGGCAGCGTGATGAAGGCTTCCGGGCCGCGGTAGCCGTGGCGCTGGTCGTAGTTCAGCACATTGCGGCGCACCGATTCGTAGGCCGCGTTCTGGTCGGCCTTGAGGATGGTGGTGTAGACGCTGATGCCCTTGGTGTACGAGTCCTCTTTGAATTGGGCGTACACCACCTGGCGGGCCAGTTCGGCCACGTACTCGGCGTGGGTGTCGAACTCCTGGCCGCGATGGCTCACGTGCAGCGTTTCGTGCAGCGCCTTCTGGTACTGGTCTTCGGTGATGTAGTTCAGGTCGCGCATCGACTTCAGCACCACGTGCTGGCGTTGCTTGGCGCGCTTGGGGTTGACGGCCGGGTTGTGGCGGGCCGGGTTTTGCGGCAGGCCGGCCAGCATCGCCATCTCGGCGATGTCCAGGTTCTTCAATGACTTGCCGAAGTAGACCTGCGAGGCCGCGCCGAAACCGAAGGAGCGCTGGCCGAGGTAGATCTGGTTCATATACAGTTCGAGGATCTGCTCCTTGCTGAGCGCCGCCTCGATCTTAAACGCCAGCATGACTTCATTGAGTTTGCGGCCGTAGAATTTTTCGCGGGTGAGGAAGAAGTTGCGCGCCACCTGCATGGTGATGGTGGAGCCGCCCTGGCGCATGGCGCCGCCCAGGTTGGCGCGCGCCGCGCCCAGCGCGCGGCGCCAGTCGATGCCGTTATGCTCGTAGAAGCGCTTGTCCTCGATCGCCAGCACGGACTTCTTCATCATCTCCGGGATGTCCTTGATCGGCACGAAGTCGCGGTGCTCCTCGCCGAATTCGCCGATCAGGGCGTTGTCGGCGGTGTAGATGCGCAGCGGGATCTTGGGCCGGTAATCGGTGATCACTTCCAGCGACGGCAGGTTGGGCGCCACGTACAGCAGCATGTAGGCCAGCAGCAGGCCGCCGGCGATCAGCGCGGCGACGCCGGCCACAATAAAGCCGCGGATGGCGTTGCGGCGGGTCAGCCATTTGGACAGGTTGATGGGGGAAGCAGTCAAGGCGTAGTCTCACGGTAGCAGCGGTAGGCGCGATTATAGACCAACAAAATTTGGGTACACTTAAATGAAAAGTGGCTTTTTATGCAAATACGGTCACTCAACCCTATGACTATTGGTGATTTTGTCGTAACGTAACAGATATCTGACTAAAATCGCTTTACAACCGGGGAAGACATGGCGGAACCGCAGCACACTCTCGATTGCGACATCCTGATCGTAGGAGGCGGCATCAATGGCGCCGGCATTGCGCGCGATGCGGCGGGGCGGGGCTTATCGGTGGTGTTGTGCGAAAAGGACGACCTGGCCTCGCACACCTCGTCGGCCTCCACCAAGCTGATCCACGGCGGCCTGCGTTATCTGGAGTATTACGAGTTCAATCTGGTGCGCAAGGCCTTGATCGAGCGCGAGGTGCTGCTGCGCGCCGCGCCGCACATCATGTGGCCGCTGCGCTTCGTGATGCCGCATGCGCCCGGCCAGCGCCCGGCGCTGATGATACGGGCCGGCCTGATGCTGTACGACCTGCTGGCCAAGCGCGAGCTGCTGCCCGCATCGGCCGGCATCAACCTGCGCACGCACGCGGCGGGCAAGCCGCTCAAGCCCGAGTTCCAGCGCGGCTTTATCTATTCCGACGGCTGGGTGGACGACGCCCGGCTGGTGGTGCTGAACGCCATCGACGCCTGCGAAAAAGGCGCCACCATCCTGACCCGGACCGTGTGCAACGCATTGACGCGCAAGGCGGACGGTTGGCAAGCGGATCTGCACAAGAGCGGTTGCGGCGATGTCCGCGTCAATGCGCGCTATGTGGTCAACGCGGCCGGGCCGTGGACCGCCAGCCTGCTGCACGCCACGTTGCCGAAAGAGGGCGGCGGCAATCTGCGGCTGATCAAGGGCAGCCATATCATCGTCAAGCGCATCTTCGAGCATGACAATGCCTACATCTTCCAGCACCCGGACGGCCGCATCGTGTTCGCGATTCCCTATGAGCGCGACTTCACGCTGATCGGCACCACCGACCTCGATTACCGCGGCGACGCCAACCAGGTCGCCATCAGCGACGACGAAATCGGCTACCTGTGCGAGCTGGCCAGCCAGTACTTCGTCAAGCCTATCGTGCCGGCCGATGTGGTGTGGACCTATTCGGGCGTGCGGCCGCTGGTGGAGGACGGCGCCGACGCCAAGGCCGTCACGCGCGACTACCGGCTGGAGGTCGACAGCGACGGCCCGCCGATGTTGAGCGTCTTCGGCGGCAAGATCACCACCTTCCGCAAACTGGCGGAGGAGGCGGTCGACCTGATCGCCAAAGCGCTGAACAACCGCCACGGCGCCTGGACCCACAACGCCTGCCTGCCGGGCGGCGACCCGTATGGCGCCGAGCCGCAGAATCGCTCGGTGCTGGAATTCGACACCTGGGTGCGCAATATACAGGGCCGATACAGCTGGCTGCCGCCGCTGCTGGTGGCGCGCTACGCCCGCGCCTACGGCACCCGCATCCACACGCTGCTCGGCCAGAAGGAAGGCGTCGCCGAGATGGGCGAGGAGATCGCGCCGGGCCTGTACGCGGCGGAAGTGGAGTACCTGCGCCGCTACGAATGGGCGCGCACCGCGCAGGACATCCTGTGGCGGCGCTCCAAGCTTGGCCTGCACCTGCCGCAGGACACCGGCGACAAGCTGCAAGCATGGCTGGCTGAGCACCCGTTCCAGTACAAGCAAGCGGCATGAAATAAAAAAACCACCGGCCAGAGCGCGCTCAAGATCGCGCTCCGTGCCGGTGGTTTTTTATTGGAGCTGGAGCGCTTACTTCACGCCGTGCATCAGCTTCTGGATCAGCGGTGCGATCAGGAACAGCAGTACGCCGGCGGCGGCCAGGGCATAGAAGCCGTAGCTGTAGCCGACCAGCGCGGACGACACCGACATGCCGGTTTCGCCGCTGACCGCCGAAGCGAAGATGCCCGACAGGTTGTTGCCGATGCCGGTGGACAGGAACCAGCCGCCCATGCCCAGGCCCACCAGGCGGGTAGGCGCCAGCTTGGTCACCATCGACAGGCCGATAGGCGACAGGCACAGCTCACCGATCGATTGCAGCGTGTAGACCATGACCAAAGGCCAGAACGGGATCTTGTTGTCGGCATTGACCAGCATCGACAGCGCGAACATCAGCAGCGCGAAGGCGGCGCCGTTGAACAGCAGGCCCAGGCCGAATTTACGCGGAATCGATGGGTTTTTACTGCGCATGGCGACCCAGATGAAGGCGATGATCGGCGCGAAGCCGATGATGGCCAGCGAGTTAAAGATCTGGAACCAGGCCACAGGGAAGGTCCAGTTGAACATCTGGCGGTCGACGATCTTATCGGCCAGGAAGGTGAACGAGCTGCCTGCCTGTTCGAAGAACATCCAGAACATGATATTGAAGAAGAAGATCAGCAGCATGGCGATGACCTTGTCGCGGGCGACCTTGCCGTTCTTGACGCCTTCGATCAGCAGCATCACCGACAGCAGAACGAACAGCACGGACAGCACTATTTGCAGGTTCTGCGCGCCGGCGGCCAGCAGGAAGTACACGACCGGGATCACGCACAGCGAGCCCAGTGCCACGTAGATCATGCGCTTCGGATCGGTGTTCGATGCGTCTGGTGCGCCGATGCCTTTCAGGTTGCGGCGGCCGATGAAGAACCACACCAGGGAGATCAGCATGCCGAAGCCGGCGGACATGAACACCACTTTGTAAGCAGGCATGCCGTGGGCGCCGAAGATGGTGGTGGCCAGCCATTCGGTCAGCACCGGTGCGACCAGCGCGCCGGAGTTGATACCCATGTAGAAGATGGTGAAGCCGGAATCGCGGCGGGTGTCGGCGGCGCCATACAGCTTGCCGACCATGGTCGAGATGTTCGGTTTGAACATGCCGTTGCCGACGATGATGGTGGCCAGGCCAAGCTGGAATACCGTCTGGTCGGGGAAGGCGATCATGAACAGGCCGGCCGCCATGAAGGTCGCGCCGATCAGGATCGAGCGCTGGTAGCCGAGGACACGATCGGCCACGTAGCCGCCGAACAGCGCGGCGGCATAGACCAGCGCCAGGTAGGAGCCGTATATCAGGTTCGCTGGGGCCTCACCGGTAGCGTCGCCGTTGTAGAACTGGGCCACGACGTAGAGCACCAGGGCCCAACGTATGCCGTAGAACGCGAAACGTTCCCAGAACTCGGTCATGAACAACATCCACAGCGGAGCAGGGTGACCCATGATCTGCTTGAATTCGGGAATAACGACTTCCGTATTGGTGGTGGTAGCACCGCTCATGCGGCTTCTCCTAATTTTATGATCTATGAAAAGTGTCTCAGGTTCCCTTGTGGGGAGCCAAATTGGGCGCCATTTTAATCTACAAATCGCTCCGCTCGTACATTTTGATGGTCCGCCTGCAAAGTTATGTCTTTTGTGCTAATAAATATGCACAATCCTGCTATGCCATTCTCCGCCCCATAAAGTGCCGGTTTGTCGTATATTGGCACTGCAGGCTTACCTGTAATGCATCGAAATGCATCGAATTTGAATAAGGATTTTCGCATCATGGAACATGACGTTGTCGATACCCTGATTTCGCCCGAAGGCCAGTTGGAAGTGCTTTCGAAGGCGGAAGTAAACAAGCTGCTCGACACTAGCCAGGGCGGTCTCTATAACATCTTCCGCAATTGCGCACTGGCCGTGCTCAATTGCGGCAGCACTATCGACGATGGAAAGGAACTGCTGGAACGATACAAGTCATTTGAGATCAGCATTGTGCAGCGCGAACGCGGCATCAAGCTCGATATCAAGGGAGCGCCGGCGATCGCCTTCGTCGACGGCAAAATGATCAAGGGCATCCACGAGCACCTGTTCGCGGTGCTGCGCGATATCGTCTTCGTCAGCAACGAGGTGACGGACAATCCGAAGTTCGACATGGGCAGCACCGAAGGCATCACCGATTCGGTGTTCCACATCCTGCGCAACGCCGGGGTGCTCAAACCTATGTTGAATCCCAACCTGGTGGTGTGCTGGGGAGGGCATTCGATCAACCGCGCCGAGTACAACTACTCGAAGGAAGTCGGTTATCAAATGGGCTTGCGCGACCTGGATATCTGCACCGGCTGCGGGCCCGGCGCGATGAAGGGCCCGATGAAGGGCGCCACCATCGGCCACGCCAAGCAGCGTTTGCACAAGGGGCGCTACCTGGGCATCTCGGAGCCGGGCATCATCGCGGCCGAGTCGCCTAACCCGATCGTCAATGAACTGGTGATCATGCCGGATATCGAGAAGCGCCTGGAAGCGTTCGTGCGCTCGGGGCATGGCATCGTCGTGTTCCCCGGCGGCGCCGGGACGGCCGAGGAGATCCTCTATATATTGGGCATCCTGCTGCATCCGGATAATGCCGACATTCCGTTCCCGCTGGTGTTCACCGGACCGGAGACGTCGCGCGAGTACTTCGTGCAGATCAACCAGTTCATCCACGATACGCTGGGTCCCGAGGCGCAGCAGCGCTACAAGATCATCATCGACGATCCTGAGCTGGTGGCGCGCGAGATGCAGGCGGGGATCAAGCAGGTGCGCGAGTTCCGCAAATCCCGCAGCGATGCCTACTACTACAATTGGGGCCTGAAGATCGACCCTGAGTTCCAGCATCCATTCGCGCCGACGCACGAGAACATGCGCAACCTGAGCCTGCACAAGAACCAGGAAGTGCACCTGCTGGCGGCCAATCTGCGCCGGGCGTTTTCGGGTGTGGTGGCGGGGAACGTCAAGGACGAAGGCATCCGCGCTATCGAGAAGTTCGGCCACTTTGAAATCCACGGCGACAAGGAGATCATGGGACCGATGGATGCGCTGCTGGCGTCGTTCGTCGCGCAGCATCGCATGAAATTGGCGGGCAAGCAGTACACGCCTTGCTATCGCGTGATCCAGTAACACCAGCCGGCGTCCGCGCGCAGCTGGCGCGGACGCCGGACAATTTCAAGTGACGATGCAAGTCCGCACATTACTTTGAGCAACTTCATAGCGCGACTTTTACCTGCGGTTACCTTGGACCTTCCAACTTATCATCTGCTCCGATTGTGTGGGGTGGGTGGTGTTTATGATGAGGAGGCTCTATGTGGGACAAGAAAGTTGCGGTGACCTATCTCGATAAGCACGCACGGTCAGCCAGTATCGCAAATTGAAACCCGCATTTGCGATCTACCGTCACCCATGAAAACGCCATTCTGCTATTTTAGGAAATTCCAGGCCATTGCATTCTCGGTGCTTGTGGCATTGTTCATCTGTTGGAATCATGCGCTGGCGAACACTTCACAGCCAGCCGAGCAGACGGTATCCGCGTTTTACGAATGGTACTTGCGTTCGCTGGCCGCTGGTCGCGAACCGCTGTCTGACGACCGAAAGGAGATATCGAAGTATGTCTCTCGTTCGCTGGTGCGCGAACTCGAAAAGCGGATGCGCAGCGATGAGGGAATGGAAGAGGACTACTTTATCAAAGCGCAGGACTATCTCGATGATTGGGAGCGGAGCGTAGTCGTTGACAAAGCTACAGTCGACGGCGAAAAGGCGCGAGCGGCGCTACAGCTTGGGGCGACCGGTGAAAGCCGTCGTAGGTTTTCCATTGCCCTGGTCAGGGAAGGTGGGATTTGGAAAATTCGAAGTGTCCAACTTTTAAACGTCGTTAGATGAAGGGGCGGGGGCAGTACCTAAAGCAACAAAAGATTTAGATGGCCCGAAAAAAGTGCCGTGGCTGATATCGCCGCCCCACCAAACACGACGACAAGTGCAAATGGGAACCCAGGCCATGGCGCTGCGCGGAGGGACTCACTTCGCGACTTGTTCGGCGCGGGGCGCGAAGTTGTCGAAGCCGTAGCTGCCGTAGATGCGCTTGACCGTGCCGTCGCGGTACATGGCGCGCAGCAGTGTGTTCAGACGGGCCACCTCGTTGGAGTCCATGCCTTTGTTACAGGCCAGGTACATATCGTAGTGGGCGAACGTCAGCACCGCTTCCATGCCGGTGATGCCCATTTCATTCATGATGTATAGCCCTGGCAGACGTCCTTCCGACCACAATTGGATGCGCTGCATCTTCAGCTTGGGCGCGTTGGTGCGGTTGTAGGGGACCATGCTGAGATTGAGCTGGTTCGCGCGCAGCAGCGGCACCATCGCGTCGCCGATGATGGTGCCGACGGTGTAGGGCCGGGCGTCCTCCAGGCTGTTGAGATGAATATGGTCCTCGGCGCGCGCGTACATCACCCATTCATTGCGGCCCACTGGGCCCACCCAGGTGAAGCTGGTCTCGCGCTCCGGCGTGCGCGCCATCGAGAACAGGCAGCTGTTGGCGTTCTTGGTGGTCAGCGCCATGGCGCGTGCCCACGGCATCAGGGCTGGCGCGGTGACGGGCAATTCGGCTCGCCGCATCAGCTCCAGGATAATGTCGGTGGACAGCCCGGTGGCGGCGCGGCTGGTCTTGTCGGCCCAATTGAAGGGCGGGTATTCCTCAGTGTAAAGCGTGATGGTGTCGGTCGCCCGCGCAGCTGCGCACGCGGCAAAAAGCAGCGCTGCATGCAGATAGCGCAGCGAGTTGCGACAAGCCATGTCGCTTCCTTTCCATGAAATAGTGACTTCTTCGGAGATTACTCGCTTTCCTGGGGCCGGTCGAGAATTACCGGCAAAGAGTCGCCCTAACACCGTCTTGAGCCGCTCGGCAATTCAAGCGATGCTGGCATCACACAAAATGCCGGGACAAATCGGCACTAAGTGTAAGAGTCAGCGACGCTGCCGAGATCAATAAAGAGTTGTTGATAAACGCCCGGGCAAATCGGCATCATATTTTGAGCCGTCAATTTCGTCATTACTCAAATCCCCCAAGATTGTCCCAGGGCTCGGCAAATCCCCACGATCCCGATGCTTGGACGGGTCCCAGAGATGTGAACGAAGTATCGCGCGTGAGCACTGGAAAAACACCGCGTTGACTTTCACGACCAATACGGAAAGCGGCGATTTGCCGTCGATACTGAAGGTTGACAGCAAACCCGGATCGACTTGAATCGATGCAGCACCGTTGACCCGCAACGTTTCTCCAATCCCTGGTATCAAAAAGATGAGAGAGACCCGGGAATCGTGCAGGACATTCCGCAGACTGTCTATGCGATTGTTCCCGCGCCGATCGGGAAGGAGCAAGGTAAATTCGTCGTGGACCCGGACAAAACCAGCGGGGTCACCTCGGGGAGACACATCGAGGCCGTCCGATCCGCTTGTTGCCAGGAGGGCAAACGGCGCCGCCTCGATGAATTTTCGATAGTGCGGATGAATGTATCCCACTTCTTTTTTTATCGACGCTGCGGCTGGCATTCCGTAAATCCCTTCAAGCGCAGCGATATCCGAAACGATTTGTCTGTCAAGCTGGATCAAGCTCTACTCCCTATGCTGATTGATGGGCTCTTGCGGTCACAAGAGACCTCCGGCGATCGCTACTGACGGCTGCCTGGATGTCGATTTTACCCGAGCACATCAGGCTTCGGGGTCCACACCGTTGAGCTTGGCCGTCCCGATCAGGGTGTAAATGGCGGCCGCGCTGTGGCCGAAAAGAATGCCCGAACCTCAGGTCCCGGCGCTTTCTTCAATCCCGGTGAAAAAAAAGCCGCTCAACGAGCGGCTTTTGCTTGATTACTCTTCGCGGCGCAAGTGCGGGAACAGCAACACGTCGCGGATGTTCGGCGAGTCGGTGATGATCATCATCAGGCGATCGATGCCGATGCCGCAACCGCCGGCTGGCGGCATGCCGTATTCCAGCGCGCGGATGTAGTCGGCGTCGTAGAACATCGCCTCTTCATCGCCTGCATCCTTGGCCGCCACCTGCGACAGGAAGCGGGCCGACTGGTCTTCCGCATCGTTCAACTCGGAGAAGCCGTTGGCGATCTCGCGGCCGACCATGAACAGCTCGAAGCGCTCGGTGATGCCTTCGCGGTCGTCCGACGCGCGCGCCAGCGGCGACACTTCGACTGGATAGTCGATGATGAAGGTCGGTTCCCACAGCTGCGCCTCGGCGGTTTCCTCGAACAGCGCCAGTTGCAGCGCGCCCAGGCCGGCGGTGGCGAACGGCTTGACGCCGAACTTCAGCAGTTCCTTCTTGATGAATTCCACATCCGTCAGCTGCTCCGGCGTGTAGCCCGGCGCGTACTTGTTGATCGCATCGACGATGGTCAGGCGGTGGAACGGCTTGGCCAGATCCAGCTCGCGGCCGCCGTAGGTCAGCGTCGCGGTGCCGTGCGCATCGACGGCGGCCTGGCGGATGATCTCCTCGGTGAAGTTCATGATCCAGGTGTAGTCGGTGTAGGCCGCGTAGAACTCCATCATCGTGAATTCAGGGTTGTGACGGATCGACACGCCCTCGTTGCGGAAGTTGCGGTTGATCTCGAACACGCGGTCGAAGCCGCCGACCACCAGGCGCTTCAGGTACAGCTCGGGCGCGATACGCAGGAACATCTGCATGTCCAGCGCGTTGTGGTGGGTGATGAAAGGCTTGGCCGCGGCGCCGCCCGGAATGGCGTGCAGCATCGGCGTTTCCACTTCCATGAACTCGTTCTTTTCCATGAAGCGGCGCATCGACGAAATCGCTGCGGTACGCGCCTTGAAGGTGCGGCGCGTCTCTTCGTTCATGATCAGGTCCACGTAGCGCTGGCGGTACTTGGTTTCCTGGTCTGCCAGGCCGTGGAATTTGTCCGGCAGCGGGCGCAGCGACTTGGTGATCAGGCGCAGTTCCGTGACCTTGATGGTCAGTTCGTCGGTCTTGGTCTTGAACAGCGTGCCGACCACGCCCAGGATGTCGCCTAGGTCGTAGTGGTGCAGCGCGGCCATGGCGGCTTCGCCGGTCAGGTCCAGCGTGGCGTAGATCTGGATGCGGCCGTCGGCCTTGGGCCCCGACGAATCCTGCAAGGTGGCGAAAGCGGCTTTCTTGCCGGCTTCGCGCTTGAGCATCATGCGGCCGGCCAGCACCACGGTCACGGGGGCGGCTTCCAGCTCTTCGCGCGACTTCTCGCCGTACTGCACGTGCAGGTCGGCGGCTTTATGCTGAGGCTTGAAGTCGTTCGGGAAGGCGATGCCTTGTTCGCGGATGGCGGCCAGCTTGGCGCGGCGCTCGGCGATGATCTTGTTTTCGTCGGGCGGGGTGGCGTTGCCTGCTTGTTCTTGAAGATCCGTAGTCATGGTCTGTTCTTTTGTTGAGGTGATGATTAGTTAATTGCGGCGGCGAAGAGTTCTTCGACATCCAGTTCGCTGAAGTTGCGCACGACGGCGATGACGTTGTCGAATTCGGCGAACGCTTCGGCCGGCAGGGTGGTGGTCAGCACCACCGCGCGCATGCCGGCGCGGCGCGCCGCTTCCACGCCCAGCGGCGCGTCTTCGAACACGATGCTGTTGACGGGCAGAGCGCCGCTGCGCTCGGCCGCCAGCAGGAACACGTCCGGTTCGGGCTTGCCGCGTGCGACGTCGGCGGCGCCGGCGATGGCGTCGAACTGCTTGCGCAGGTCCAGGCCGTCGAGCGTGAAGTCGATGTTTTCGGTCGGCGCGGCGGTGGCCACGGCCAGCTTGACGCCAGCACTTTTGGCGCGGGCGATGAAGGCCTCGAAGCCGTCGACCGTCGCCAGGTGCGGCGCGTACAGCTCGCGGTACAGCGACTCTTTCTCGAAATCGAGCGCGGCGCTTTCTTCCTTGGTCATTTGCTGGTCAAGGTAGGTGTTCATGATTTCATGACTCTGGCGGCCGGCCGTGGCGCGGAAGAAGTCTTCCGCGTCGACCTCGTGGCCGCGACGGGCGAAGAAGGCCAGCCACGATTTGGTGTGGAAGGCCATGTTGTCGACGATGGTGCCGTCCATGTCGAAGATGAACGCGCGCTGCGAATGCGAGGAGCTCATTAAACGCCTTGTTTCAGGGATGCCGAGATGAAGTCGTCCAGGTCGCCGTCCAGCACGCCCTTGGTGTTGCCGGTCTCGAAGTTGGTGCGCAGGTCCTTGATGCGGGACTGGTCCAGCACATAGGAGCGGATCTGGTGGCCCCAGCCGACGTCGGTCTTGGAGTCTTCCAGCTTCTGCTGCTCGCTCATGCGCTTGCGCAGTTCCATCTCGTACAGCTTCGCCTTCAGCATTTCCATCGCCTCGGCCTTGTTGCGGTGCTGCGAGCGGTCGTTCTGGCACTGGACGACGATGCCGGACGGGCCGTGCGTCAGGCGCACCGCGGAGTCGGTTTTGTTAATGTGCTGACCACCGGCGCCGGACGCGCGGTAGGTATCGATGCGCAGGTCGGCAGGGTTGATCTCGATGTCGATCGAGTCATCCACTTCCGGGTACACGAACAGCGACGTGAACGAGGTATGGCGGCCGTTGGCCGAGTCGAACGGCGACTTGCGCACCAGGCGGTGCACGCCGGTCTCGGTACGCAGGTAGCCGTAGGCGTAGTCGCCTTCGACCTTGATGGTGGCGGTCTTGATGCCGGCCACCTCGCCGTCGGATTGTTCCATGACTTCGACCTTGAAGCCCTTGCGTTCCGCGTAGCGCACGTACTGGCGCAGCAGCATCGACGCCCAGTCCTGGGCCTCGGTGCCGCCGGCGCCGGCCTGGATGTCGATGAAGCAGTTGTTCGGGTCCATCGGATTGTTGAACATCCGGCGGAACTCCATGCCTTCGATGACCTTGCGGACTTCCTCGGCGTCGACGATCAGCGCTTCGAGCGTGTCGTCGTCGCCTTCTTCCTTGGCCATGGCGAACAGGTCGCCCATGTCTTTGAGGTCGGTGTCGGCCTTGGTCAGCGCGAAGACGATGGCTTCGAGCGATTTCTTTTCCTTGCCGAGATCCTGGGCCTTTTTCGGGTCGTTCCAGACCGTCGGGTCTTCCAGTTCTTCGTTTACTTGTTCGAGTTTCTCTGACTTTTTATCGAAGTCAAAGATACCTCCGTAGTTCGGCTTCGCGCGAGGTCATATCGGCGAGCAGGGCGGAGAGGGCGTTGATGCGTTCGGCTTCCATGTTTTCTTCTTTTCTAAGGCTGAAATGTAGGGTAGGAGAGACCCGTTACCGGACTCTCTCCCCCCTAAGAACCGTGCATGCGACTTTCACCGCACACGGCTCAAGCATAATAAAAGCCTCTATTCAGAGGCCGGTTTCACAACTTTCAACTTCAGGCTGTGAACCTGGGTATGGCAGTTTGGATGCAATAGAACGCGATTTCCAAGAACATCGGAGCCGCCGTCCACACGGTGTACTATGTGGTGGTCATGCCATCCGGTGTCCATATCCATCGCGCACCCGCATAGCGCGCACATACCTCGTTGGGAAACGTATAGTTTAACCCATTCAGTGCGGTACCGCATCTTATTGAGCATGCGTTCCTGCTGAAGAAGCTCGCCGTACATCTCCCAATTTGGGTCATAAGGGTGATAAGCGCCCTTAATTTTCTTGTGGCGTTCAATGGGCGTACTTGATAAAGAGTACAGTTCCATCCAGCCGCGACTGCCATCTTTTCTGCTTACTCCTGCGGCAAACACCCAAGCCCGGTCACCGATTGATCGCCAATATTTCCAGCGTATCCACTCCGTGCTCTTGTTTGGATGCCTGCGTTTGGCCCAGCGCACCAACCGCCAGTACAACAGCGTGTCGATGCGCGAAAACGTCTCCTTGGCGACGACCGGGCTGTGATATTGCGCCCAGCCCCGCAGCATCGGATTGAGCAGGTTGATCAAATCCTCCTGTTTTTCACTGATGCTGCTGCCGATGACCGTCCTCAGCTTTTCATAGAACGTCTTCACGTTCTTTTTACTAGGCTTGATGAGTAGGGTTCCGGAGTATTTTCGGAAATTCCACCCGAGGAAGTCAAAGCCCTCGTCAATGTGCACAACTTTGGTTTTGGCCAGGGCAAGTCGCAGTCCCCGCTCCGCAAGGAATGCCTCTACCCATGGCCTTACCTCGTTTTCAAGGAGCTCTTTTGAAGCACCCGTAATAACAAAGTCGTCCGCGTACCTGATAACACCGACTTTGAGCTTCTGAACCTTGGCCGGGCCCCATTTCGCACCGAGGTGTTTGATGAGTCCAGTTTCCAGTCCATTCAGCGTCCAGTTCGCCGCCGCAGGGGAAATGATGCCTCCCTGTGGCGTTCCCGCCGTCGTTGCAAGCATATGCGCGCGGTCCACAACCCCGCACTTCAACCACTTCCGAAGGACCGACCTGTCCATCCGGACATGGCCGAGCATCCAGTCGTGATTGATGTTGTCGAAGAAGCCTTCGATATCGGCATCCAATACCCATTGAGCCGAAGCTTTCTGGGATAGTCTGACAAATATCTGCGACATCGCATCGGCCGTTGAGCGGTTTTTCCTGAATCCGTATGAATTTGGATCGCTCACCGATTCCAAAACCGGATCGAGTCCCAGCAAATGCAGCGCCTGCTGGGCGCGGTCGATCATGCAGGGGATGCCCAGCGGGCGCATCTTCCCGTTCGATTTTGGAATATAGACCCTGCGTAATGCACAGGGTCGATAACCGCGCGTCTTCAACCGCGCAACCGCAGCAAACTTCTGCTGCGGTGTTTCCCAAAGTTCGCGGTCGACTCCCGCCGTCCGTTTGCCTTGATTTTCGGTCACTCGTTTGACTGCCAGCGCCTTCGCGCAAAACGAGCGGGTCAGCCACCGTTGTAAGGCTTTCACCTTGCGCCAGTTGCCTTCCTGCGTTGCCTTCGTTAATCGAATCTGCATGGCTCTCACGTTCTGTTGGACCAGCCTCCAGTTGATGGCAGACCATTCCAATGGGGCGTGCGAGGGCGCAGAACCGATCTGATGATCAGTTACTCTCATGCTGAACCTCGGGTAGTGATGCCCACCGAGGACGCAATTCTTCCCCGAAGGGAAGACAGCGACCCTTCGGGGCGGTTGAAAATAACTACTAAAGTTGATGCAGCCGTTGAACGACTATTACACCAGATGGAAGTGGGCGTCCTTTCGGACTGGGACAAATCTTGAATCCCTATCCGGGCCATTACAGTCCGGCATTCGCTTTCTCCATCATCCTCTATCCGCTCCTCCGACAGCTCCCCTTGCGGATCGCCTGCCATCCTCCAGATTCCGGATGCGATGGCGGAAAATCGGACTTACCACGTTCCCTGCAATGCCGACGCGACCAGTGAGTGCATCGCGACTAGCCGTTTAGGGCCTGTCTATTCCCCGATGGTTTATGACGACGTATCCCTAAGTTTGAAAGGGATAACCAACCACGCACCATTTTTGGTTAAGGCCAACAGCAGCTTGGGCCTTTCAATCGTTACGAGGATTCAAGCGACAGTTCACTTACGTTGCCCATGCGGCATTCACCTAGCCCCTCGACCGCCTTGCTGCTGGCAGTGTCCACCGACTTGCTCGCGCAAATCCAGTGCCAAGAAAACTGGGGGTACATTTTTTCTCAAGGCTTCACACCCTGCCGTTACCAGCAACGCATGCTTGAGTAGGTGACGAATGGTCGTACACTCGGTTGTGGCGGCATCCAATCGTAACGTCGGGATTGAATGGAGCACAACAAGGCATCACAGAGCTTTGCGCTCTGAGTCTAAGATTGCGGCAAGTAGACGCCGCAACCTATCCTTGAAAGGAGGCTGGCTATAAAGAAATTGTAAGCAGATGTGAAAATGCCTACTTTTGCATGCCTCTGAACACGATTTAAGTCTCGTAAGACAGGAATCGGCAAAATCCATTCCTAACTGCAAACACACTTGCAATTGGAGAATTTCTGCATGGATTCCTAAAGAATCGTGTTCAACAAAGAGCTTCCGTTTTTGACAGAAGTTCCCGTCTCTAAATCCCTGATAAATCAGAGACATATCACGCATTTGCGTGATGTTTCAAGGGCTGGGAATGTTTCTAGAGTCCTAGCATGCTCTGAACGCGACACGATGTCGCACCAAACCTTCGATTATACCCTAGCCGGGGCGCTCCCTCCCAGCTAAATAGCCAGCGAGGCGCCGGGCGCGCGTCGTACGGTTTGCCGGACAGTTCGTCAGACGCGAAATGCTGACTTTTTTACCACAAAAGGCATAAAATATGGCGCCTATGTCCTAAGTAGCTTGATGCAAGGAAATTCGCTGCGTATGATGTTGCGCATCGGTCCGTTGCCAAAAAGTTGCAACTTTAGATAGTTAATTCATGCGTTCAGCGGTTTGCTGCTTTTCCATTGCGTTGCCCACCATGTTGCTCGGCTGTGCCGGTCTGCCGCAGGGTGTCCGGCCGCCTGTGGGCGCCGAGGCCACGCTGGCGCTGCTGGAAACCACCGACCTGCACGCGACCGTGCTCAGTTACGACTACTACAAGCTGAAGGCCGATCCGTCGATCGGCTTTGAGCGCACGGCGACGCTGATCAAACAGGCGCGCGCCGAATTCCCCAACAATCTGCTGCTCGATAACGGCGACGCCATCCAGGGCACGGCGCTGGCCGATTACCAGGCGCTGGTCGCGCCGGTCGCCTGCGGCCAGCCGCTGGCCATCTACAAGGCCATGAACCTGTTGGGCGTGGACGGCGGCGGCATCGGCAATCACGAATTCAATTACGGCCTGGCCTACCTGAACCAGGTCACCGCCAGCCATTTCGATGTGGACGGCGTGCCCGCCAACGCGCCGCGCTGCGCCGGGCCCGACTTCCCCATCGTGCTGGCCAACATCTACAGCGTCAAAACCAAACAGCCCTTGTTCGAGCCATACCGCATCCTGACGCGCCAGATCAGCGCCACGGGACCGGATGGCAAGCCGGTGACGGCGACGATCAAGGTCGGCATCATCGGCTTCGCGCCGACGGTGGTCATGTCCTGGGACCAGCACTGGCTGGAAGGTAAAGTCTACGCCGAAGGCGTGCGCGAAACGGCGCAGAAGTACATTCCGCAGATGCGCGCGCAGGGCGCGGACCTGGTGGTGGCCATCTCGCACGGCGGCCTCGACGGCGCGCCGTACTCGCCGGAGATGGAGAACGCCAACTACTACCTGGCGCAGGTGCCGGGCGTGGACGCGATGATGATCGGCCATTCGCACCAGCCGTTCCCGGATGCGGCCAGCAAGGTGCCCGAATTCGGCCTGCCCAACGTGGACAAGGCCAAGGGCACCGTCTACGGCGTGCCCGCCGTGATGGCCAACCTGTGGGGCAAGCACCTGGGTGTGATCGGCCTGCGCCTGAAGTACGACGGCAAGGCCTGGGTGGTGGACAAGAGCCGCACCACGGTCGAAGTACGCTCGACCCGCAACGCCGACGGCAGCTACGTCGCCGGCGATCCGGCCATCGCCCCGCTGGTGGCGGCCGAGCACGAGGCCACCATCCGCTACGTGAAAACCCCGGTCGGCACCAGCGACTTCCGCATGACGACCTATTTCGCCGACGTCGGCGACATCAGCGCCATCGAGGTGGTCAACCAGGCGCAGACCGCCTACGTGCAGAACTACGTCAAGGCCAACCTGCCGCAGTACGCGGCGCTGCCGGTGCTGTCGATGGCGTCGCCGTTCAAGGCCGGCGCTGCCGGCGCTGGCGACTACACCGACGTCAAGGCCGGCGGCCTGGCCCTGAACAACGTGGCCGACCTGTACCTGTACCCGAACGCGCTGCACGTGGTGAAAGTGGACGGCGCCGGCCTGAAAGCCTGGCTGGAAAAGGCGGCGGAACGCTTCAACCGCATCGATCCGGCCAATAGCGCGCAGCAGGAGCTGGTCAACACGGCCACCCCGGGATTCAACTTCGACATGCTGAGCAGCGCCGATGTCAGCTACCGGATCGACGTCACCAAACCGGTCGGCCAGCGCATCGCGGCCTTGCAGTACAAGGGCGCGGCGATGGCGCCGGCGCAGGAATTCCTGGTCGCGACCAATAACTACCGCGCCAGCGGTGGCGGCGCCTTCCCTGGTCTGGACGGCAGCAAGACCATCCTGGCCTCGCCGGACGCCAGCCGGGATGTGCTGATCGCCTATATCCAGCAGCGGAAAAACGTCACCCGCGCCGTCAACGGCTCGACGCGCAGCTGGCGTTTCGCGCCGGTGGCGACCAAGGGCGCAGTGGTGTTTCACTCCGCCCCCAACATGATGGAACTGGCGAAGGAGGCGGGCCTGAAGGCCGTCTCGCAGATTAAAACGGATGATGGCGGCGGCAAGGGCCTGGCCCTGTACACCATCGATTTGTCGTTATGAGTGGAGGGCGCATGAAGCAAGTGCTGGCGGTGAGATTGATGGCGATGGTGTTGGCCGCGGGCGCCGCAGGCCTCGTCGCGGCCGGACCGGTCGATGAAGCGCGCCTGTACCTGCGCGGCGGCGTTGGCGTCCCCTCCAACCTGCCGAAAGCATTCTCGATCTTCAGCGCCGCCGCCAAGGCTGGCGATCCGCTGGCCGCCTACTATCTGGGCATGATGTACCGGAACGGCATGGCGGTCGGGCGCGACACCAAGGCCGCGGCGCACTGGCTGCAGTTCGCGGCCAGCCGCCAGATGCCGGCCGCGATGTTCGCGCTGGCGAACCTCTACCTGAGCGGCGACGGCGTCAAGCGCGATGAGCAGGCCGCGCGCCGACTGATAGAAAAAGCCGCCGATCTGGAGTATCCTGAAGCGGTGATGGCGATGGCCATCGGCCTGCGCGACGGCTCCATGGGCTTCGACCGCAACGAAGCGCTGTCCGAGACGCAGATGCGTTTCGCCAATCGCGCCCTGGCGCAGCGCACGTCCGGCATGTAATTCCGGCGCTTCCGCGCACACCTTCCTTACTGATTGCTTACACGTGGCGGCCATGTTTTTGGCTTGCTGCGACGCCGCACATCTATCTGTTGCTGCTGCCGATCTACTAACCTACAATGTTCCATCGATGGTGCGGCTATCCAGCGTGTACAAGTACATAAAAACGTTGTAAACAGGAGATCACAGATGAATTTCAAGTTGAAAATGCTCGTTGCAGGCATGGCGCTCGGTTTCTCGGCTTCCTCGATGGCGGCTGAACCCATCAAGATCGGCGTGGCCGGTCCTTTCACCGGCGGTTCCGCGCCGATGGGCGTGTCGATGCGCGACGGCGTCAAGCTGGCCGTGGCGGAGATCAACGCCAAGGGCGGCCTGCTGGGCCGCCAGATCCAGTTGGTCGAACGCGACGACGAAGCCAAGAACGAACGCGGCGTGCAGATCGCCCAGGAACTGATCAACAAAGAGAAGGTAACCGCCACCGTCGGCTACATCAACACCGGCGTGGCCCTGGCCTCGCAGCGCTTCTACCAGGAAGCCAAGATCCCGGTCATGAACAACGTCGCCACCGGCTCCATCGTCACCAAGCAGTTCGCCGACCAGCCTGAGAACTACATCTTCCGCAACTCGGCCAACGATACGATCCAGTCGCACATGATCGTGCAGGAAGCGATCGACACGCGCAAATTCAAGAAGGTCGCAATCCTGGCCGACTCCACCAACTACGGCCAGCTCGGTCGCGAGGACCTGGAAAAAGCGCTGGATAAAAAAGGCATCAAGGCCGTCGCCATCGAAAAATACAATCTGAAGGACGTCGACATGACGGCCCAGCTGCTCAAGGCCAAGCAGGCCGGCGCCGACGTGGTGCTGACCTACGGCATCGGCCCGGAGCTGGCGCAGATCGCCAACGGCATGGAAAAACTGGGCTGGAAAGTGCCGCTGATCGGCAGCTGGACGCTGTCGATGGCCAACTTCATCGACAACGCCGGCAAGAACGGCAACGGCACCCGCATGCCGCAGACCTTCATCCAGGACCCGACCACGCCCAAGCGCAAAGCGTTCATCGACGCTTACGTGAAGGCCTACCATCCGCCAGGCGACCGCATGCCTTCGGCGGTGTCGGCGGCACAGGGCTACGATTCGATCTACCTGCTGGCGGCCGCCATCAAGCAGGCCGGTTCCACCGAAGGCCCCAAGGTCAAGGCCGCGCTGGAGAGCCTGAACGAGAAGGTTGACGGCGTCGTCACCACCTACAGCAAGCCATTCAGCAAAGACAACCACGAGGCGATCACCGCCGACATCACGGTCTTCGGCGAAGTCAAGGACGGCAAAGTAGTGCCGGTCAAGTAAGCTCGCGCCGCATTGGTACCGGCCAGTCTTGAGGATTCAAGCCTGGCCTTTTTCTTGTCGTCCTACAGTGGTGGTCATCATGGAAATCTTCCTGCAACTGGCATTCAGCGGTATCGCGCTCGGCATGATCTATGCCGTCATCGCGTTCGGCTATCAGCTCACCTTCGCCACCTCCGGCACGCTTAATTTCGGCCAGGGGGAGTCGCTGATGCTGGGCGCATTGGTCGGGCTTAGCCTGGTCGGCACCATCCACGGCGGGCCTTACATGAGCTACCTGCTGATGATCCCCCTGGTGATCGTGTTCGGCGCGCTGCAAGGCATGTTCGTCGAATGGATAGGCGTGCGGCCGGCGATCAAGATCAAGTCGGAATTCGGCTGGATCATGTCGACCATCGCGCTGGCCATCATCTTCAAGAACGTGGCCGAGAATATCTGGGGCAAGGACGACCTGACGTTCCCGTCGCCGCTGAGCTCCACGCCGTTCCAGGTGCTGGGTGCGAACGTGCAGCCGATGCAGGTGGCGGTGATCGTCGGCGCGCTGGCGATCATGGCGGCGGTGGAGATCTTCAACCGCAAATCGATCTACGGCAAGGCCGTGGTGGCCACCGCCAACGACCGCGACGCGGCCGGCCTGATGGGCATAAACACCCGCATGGTGATCACCTTCTCGTATGCGCTGTCGTCGGCCACGGCGGCATTCGCCGGCGTGCTGGTGGCGCCATTAACGCTGACCGGCGCCACCATGGGCGCCTCGCTGGGCCTGAAGGCGTTCGCGGTGGCGATTATCGGCGGCCTGACCTCCGGTGTCGGCGCCATCGTCGGCGGCCTGATACTGGGCATCGCCGAGACCACGACCGGCTACTACATCTCGACCGGTTACAAGGAAGTACCGGGATTGCTGCTGCTCTTGCTGGTACTGGCGATCAAGCCGTCCGGCCTGTTCGGCAAAGCCGCCATCAAAAAGGTCTGACCCATGAATAAGAAACTCCTCGCGGCGAGCGTATTGGGCCTGGCGGTGCTGGTGCTGTATCCGGTGCTGATCCCCAATCCGTACTACATCCATTTGTTTGAAACGATTTTGATCTACGCGATCCTGCTGTTCGGCCTGGACATCGTGGTCGGCTACACGGGGCAGGTATCGCTGGGCCATGCGGGCCTGTTCGGCATCGGCTCCTACGCCACCGGCGTGATGGTGTTCAAGCTTGGCGCACCGTTCTGGATCGCGATCCCGGCCAGCGTGGCCGGCGCCGCGGTGTTCGGCGCCATCCTCGCGCTGCCGGCCTTGCGCGTCACCGGTCCTTACCTGGCGATGGTGACGCTGGCCTTCGGCACCATCATCCAGATCCTGATCAACGAGATGACCTTCCTCACCGAAGGCCCGATGGGCATCAAGATCGGCAAGCCCACCATCATCGGCCAGAAGCTCGGCGAAGTCGGCTACTACTACATGGTGGCGGCGCTGATGGTGGTGTCGCTGATCGTCGTGCACCGCATCTTGAAATCGAACCTGGGGCGCGCCTTCGAGGCGCTGCGCGACAGCCCGATCGCCTCCGACTGCATGGGCGTTTCGGTGTATCGCTACAAGGTCTATGCCTTCATCATCAGCGCCGGCTTTGCCGGTCTGGCCGGCAGCCTGTATGCATATTCGGAAGAGTACATCTCGCCAAACACCTACAACTTCGAGCTGACCATCCTGTTCCTGCTGGCGGTGATCATGGGCGGCCGCAAGACCCGTTCCGGTTCGCTGATCGGCGCGATGATTGTGGTGATGCTGCCTAGCCTGCTGGCCGATATTGAACTGTTCCGCAAGATCGCCACCGCCGCCGCCGTGCTGGGTGTGGTTGGCGCGGGGTTCATGCTGGCGAAAAAACGTTCGACTCTGCGCGGCGTGATGGTGCCGCTGGCCGCCACCATCGGCATGGCGGCGTTCTCGTACAAGCTGGAAAACATCGTCGACTGGCGCCTGACCGTGTTCGGTTTGATGACGCTGTTCGTGGTCTACTATCTGCAGGACGGCATCGTTGGATTCCTGTTCAGCCTTGTGGGCAAAGGCGCCGTGCACGCCAAAGGGGTGCAAGCCGGCGGCGCCGAGCCGTTCGCGCGCGCCAAAGGCGGCGCGGCCGGCGAAACGCTGCTCAGCGTCGACCAGATCCTGATGCAGTTCGGCGGCCTGAAGGCGCTCAACCAGGTCGACCTGGACGTGGTGCAGGGATCGGTGCACGGCCTGATCGGCCCTAACGGCTCCGGCAAGAGCACCATGATGAACGTGCTGACCGGGATCTACAAACCCACCGCCGGCAAGGTGTCGTTCGCGGGCGCGGTGATCTCCGGCCGCACGCCGTCCGAGATCGCGCTGGGTGGTGTCGCGCGCACTTTCCAGAACGTGCAGCTGTTCGGCGAGATGACGGCGACCGAGAATGTGCTGGTCGGCCTGCACAACACCTTCGAATCGAATGTGCTGGACGTGATGCTGCAAACGCCGCGCTACAAGCGCGAGGAGCGCGCCGCGCGCGAGCGGGCCGCCAGCATCCTGGAGTTCGTCGGCCTGACCGCCATGGCCGACGAAGAGGCGCGCAATCTCCCGTACGGCAAACAGCGCCTGCTGGAGATAGGCCGCGCGCTGGGCCTCAGTCCGCGCCTGCTGCTGCTCGATGAACCGGCGGCCGGCCTGACCGCGCCCGACATCAAGGAGCTGATGGCGATCATCCGCAAGATCCGCGACCACGGCATCACCATCATCCTGATCGAGCACCACATGGACGTGGTGATGGCCTTGTCGGACACGGTGACGGTGCTGGACTTCGGCCAGAAGATCGCCGAAGGCAAGCCGGCCGCGGTCCAGAGCGATCCCAAGGTGATCGAGGCTTACCTGGGCGGCAGCGGCGAAGAACACGGTGGCACCAAAGCGCCTGCGGCGCATTAACGAGGACAGCACATGCTATCGATCACCAATCTGCAAGCGTCGTACGGCAAAGTCGAAGTCCTGCACGGCATCTCGCTGGAGGTCCCGAAGGGCAAGCTGGTCACGTTGATCGGCTCCAACGGCGCCGGCAAGACCACCACCATGCGCGCCATCTCCGGCATGATCAAACCCAAGGGCGGCAAGGTCACGCTGGGCGGCAAGGATATCACCGGCGCCGATTCGCACATGATCGCGCGCGCCGGCCTGGCGCATTCGCCGGAAGGGAGGCGCGTGTTCGCCTCGATGACGGTCACCGACAACCTGCTGCTGGGCGCCTTCCCGCGCTTCACGCGCGCGCGGCCCAAGGGCGACATCAAGCGCGACCTGGAAAAGTCGCTGGAGCTGTTCCCTCGCCTGAAGGAACGCCAACACCAGCTGGCCGGCACGCTGTCCGGTGGCGAGCAGCAGATGCTGGCGATGGCGCGCGCCGTCATGCTCAACCCGGAAGTGATCCTGCTCGACGAACCGTCGATGGGCCTGGCGCCTATCCTGGTGGAGGAGGTGTTCCGCATCATCCAGCGCCTGAAATCCGAAGGCGTGACGATGCTGTTGGTGGAGCAGTTCGCCGCCGCCGCGCTGAACGTGGCCGATTACGGCTATGTGCTGGAAAATGGCACGATCTCGGTCCACGGCCCGGCGGAGAGCCTGAAAACCGATCCGAAAGTGATCGCGGCCTACCTCGGCGGCGGGCATTGATGAAAACCGTGCGCTTTCCATCGGGAGCCACCGTGCCGGTGCTGGGGCAGGGCACGTGGAATATGGGCGAGGAGTTCGTCCGCAAGAACGATGAAATCCGCGCCCTGCAACTGGGCCTGGACCTCGGCATGACGCTGATCGACACCGCCGAGATGTACGGCGAGGGCGGGGCGGAGGAAGTGGTGGGCGCCGCCATCGCCGGCCGCCGCGACGAAGTCTACCTGGTCAGCAAAGTCTATCCGCACAACGCCAGCTTCGAAGGCACACAGGCCGCGTGCGAGCGCAGCCTGCGCCGGCTGAAGGTCGACTGCATCGATCTCTACCTGCTGCACTGGCAAGGCCACTACTCGCTGGACGAAACCGTCGCCGGTTTCGAGGCGCTCAAGATGGCCGGCAAAATCAAGTCCTACGGCGTCAGCAACTTCGACCTCGAAAGCATGCAGGACGCCGTCGGTTGCGGCGCCGTCGCCACAGATCAGGTGCTGTACAACCTGTGCAAACGCGGCGTCGAATTCGATCTGCTGCCGTGGTGCCGCCAGCAGGGCATGCCGCTGATGGCTTACTCGCCGCTGGAGTCGCATGGCCGCGAACAGGCCGCGCTGCTGGGCAACCCCGGCCTGCGCGCCGTCGCCGATGCCTACGGCGTGACGCCGGCGCAGATTGCACTGGCGTGGGTGCTGCATCAGGACGGCGTGATCGCCATCCCCAAGGCCACCGACCCTGTACACGTGCGCGCCAACCGCGCCGCGGCGGATATCAAACTCTCCCCACAGGATCTGGCCGCGCTGGATCAGGCATTCCCTCCACCACGTCGGGCCCGCGTGCTCGACATGCGTTAAAACAGGATTTATGAAACACGAATTGCTTTGTTTAAGCCTGCTGCTGGCCTGCGCCGGCGCCGGTGCTCAGGACGTCCCCGATGCCGACACGCCGCAAGTGGTTGAAGTGGGCGGCGTGAAGAATCCCGAACTGAAATCTTACAAGGTGATGCTGAAGGGCGTGGACGCATTCGAACAGCATCGTAAATACGCACCTGCCGCACCGATGAAATTCATGTTGGTGTCCGCCACGCCCGGCGGATCGGTGGACGGCGTGACGCTGCGCATCGCCGGCGACAATACGTCGGAAAACATCCCCATCGCGGCGGACGGCACCTTCGTCCTGCCGCGCATCCAGGCGGCGATCGATGACAAGGCGGATCTGGTCACCAACAAGAAGAAAAGTATGGTTCGCTGGCGTGGTGATATCCATACGCCCGGCGTGCCCGCCAACGCGCGCCGCTTGGGCGACCTGCGTGTGGAATGCGAAATCGCCTGGGCCGTCAACAGGGAAGACATATCCTTCGTGATTCGTAATGGACTCGCGCTGGCCGGCGGCCCTTGTCATATCAAAAGCTTGCATCTGAACTACCAGGCGCCGTTGAACGCGACCGGTGTGACCTTGGTTTCTGGAGACCGGCGTCAATCGCTGCCGTTCATCGGTAGTAAGAAAAACGTGTTCTCGCCGCCCTTGGCCGACACCAGCTGGGACGACGATGCGCTGATCGAATACGATATCCCGGCGGCCCCCATGTGACAGGTCGCCGCTCTGCTACACTGCTGGACAGCCCAAACTGTCCAGCAAATTATGCTAAACCGAATCAAACAGCTGTTCTCCCCCCAAGACACCAGTCAGCACATTCCGATCAACGCCTACTGCACGGTTGCCGAGGTTCCCAAACCTGGCTTCCCGCATGTGCTCAATGCCCGGCGTGATCTGTCCGATCCCGAATTACAGCCCCATCTCAACGGCTTCATGAACCACCTGGCGCAAGCCGGCGAAGGCCGCATGACGCAGGTCCGCTACCACGTGATCCGCCATGTGCAGCGCGTGCGTCAGCACGTCAGCCTGTCCATCGAGGCAGGCGCGATGGACAGCTTCGCCGCCTGGGCGCAGGGCGCCAACGCGGTCGTCTTCATGGCCGACGGCAGCGTGCGCGATCCGCAAGGGCGCATCCTGCTGCCTGCGACCGGCGACGACGGCGATCCGCAAGCCGTGGTTCCTTACCCACCGCAGGCCTGGCAACGCAAGGCGCGCTCGGACGAGCTGCTCGCCGCCCGCAAGATAGCGGTGCCGGCGACGTTGCCGCCGCTGGTGGCCGAACCGGAGCTGCGCTTGCGCACGCCCGAGGACGTGTTGCGCAGGATGCTGGCGCTGTTCGTGGTCGCGATCCGCGCGGAGTCGCTGGCCGGCGTCCGAGCCATTGCGGTCGACGACCTGAAAAAACGCTTTCCACCGGCCTTTGCCGGTCTGACCGACGCGGAACGGGCTTTCCTTGCCCAGGAAACGCCCACCGAGCTGGAAACCACCCAGTTCCTGTGGCGGTATGAAGCCATCCTGGTGCTGCAATGGGTGCTTGGTATGCAGGAGGCGCTGCCCTTCGCCGACGCGATCTGCGACGTGGCCGCGATCTCGCGCACCGTCATCGAACGCGGCACCGAAGGCTTGCGCAAGCAGCTGGCCATGCGCCCGGCGGCGGAGATCCTCGATGCGCTGGATCTGCAGTACCGCCTGCACTGGGCCACGCGCCAGGCGATATTGAAGAAGACCGCCGCCCCCGCGGGATTGAACGACGGCGTTCTGCAAGAGCGCCACCATGCCCTGAATTGGCTGGTGCATTTCGAAGACCGCGACTGGGACGAAGTCGATACCCCAACCTGACCTGCAAACATCTATGAGCCTCCAATCCGTTCGTGAGTTTTTCCTCGCCAGAGACCTTCATCTTCCCATCGTGGAGCTGGAAGTTAGTACCGCCACCGTGGCGTTGGCGGCCGAAGCGCATGGCGTCGAACCGGGACGCATTGCCAAGACGCTGGCCTTCCGCGTCCGCGATGGCCGCGTGATCCTGCTGGTCGCCAGCGGCGTCGCGCGCATCGACAATCGCAAATTCCGCGAGGCCTTCGGCAAGGGCAAGATGCTGCCGGCCGAAGAGGTGGCCGAGACTACCGGCCACCCGGTTGGCGGGGTTTGTCCTTTCGGCCTGGCGCAGGCGCTGCCGGTGTACGTCGACGAATCGCTGCGCAATTTTGATGAGGTACTGCCGGCCGCAGGTTCGGTCAATAGTGTAGTGCGGATGGCGCCGGACATGCTGGTGACGATCACGCAAGGACAATGGGTGGACGTATGCTGATCAAACGGAAGTTGGCGTTGCTGGCGATGGCGGGGATTTCGGCGTCGGCGCTTGCTGCCGTCGAGCGTATCGAGATCAAGGAGCGTACCGCGTTTGCGCCCGGGGTGACTTACGGCGAAGCCGGCGCCTATGAAAAGATACGCGGCATCGCCTATTTTGCACTGGACCCGAAAGCGCCGGCCAATGCCGCCATCGTCGATTTGAAGCGCGCGCCGCGCGATGCGCGTGGACGTGTGCTGTTCTCCAGCGAGTTCATTTTGCTGCGGCCGACGGGCGGCCAACCATCCAGTCTGATTTACGACGTCAATAACCGGGGCGGCATTGCCATGCTGGGCCAGATCAACGGCCGCAGCCCGGCCAACAACGATCCGTCTACCGCCGCCGATGCGGGGGACGGCTTCCTGATGCGCCACGGTTTCTCGATGCTGTTCTCCGCATGGACCTGGGACGTGGCGCCGCCTGCGCCTGGCGCGCGGCCGCTGGTGTTTGCGCCGCCTGTCGCCAAGGGCATCAGGGGCAGGGTGCAGAACGAGTTCACCGTCAACGCGCCGGTGGACGTTGCCACTTACGCCGGCATGCGCGGCCTGACTTACGAACCGGCCACGCCCAACGATCCACGCGCCCAGCTGACCGTGCGCGCGCGTCCCGGCGACAAACGACGCCCCGTCCCGCGCAGCAGTTGGCATTTCGTCGCGCCCGAACAAGCGGGCGGCCCTGGCCGTGTGCAGCTGGACGAAGGCTTCAAGCCGGATACGATCTACGAATTGACCTACGTCGCAAAAGACCCATACGTGACCGGCGCAGGCCTGGCCGGCATCCGCGATCTGCTGGCCTACTTCCGCGACCGGCCGTTTGAAGGCGCGCCTGTGCCGAAGAACGTGCTGATGTTCGGCATCAGCCAGTCCGGCCGCGTGATCGGCCGCATGCTGCACGACGGCTTGAACGTGGACGAATCCGGCCAACTGGCGTTCAGCGGCGCCTATCTCCATGTGCCGGGCGCCGGCGGTTCGGCGGGCTTCAACAGCCGCTTCGCGCAGCCCACGCGCCATCCGTCGATGTTGGAGGAGCACGACTATCCGGCGGACGCTTTCCCGTTCACCACCGCGCCGTCGCGCGACCCTGTCAGCGGCCAAACCGCATCCTATCTCGACCACGCGCGCGACAAACAGGGCCGGCTGCCCAAACTCATCATCTCGAACACATCGACGGAGTTCTGGAACCGCGGCGCGTCGCTGATCGCCACCACGCCGGACGGCATGCAGGACGTGGCGCCGGCGGACAACGTGCGCATCTACGGCTTCATGGGCGCGCAGCATTACGTCGGCCGCTCGCGCACGCGGGCGCCGTTCACAGCCTGCGTATCGACCAGCGACCATTACCTGCCGATGCGCGCGCTGGTCCTGGCGCTGGACGACTGGACCGGCAAAGGCAAGCAACCGCCGGCCAGCGCCTATCCGCAACTGGCGGATCGCACGCTGACCACGGTGGCGGATTACCGCGCCACCTTCCCGAAAGGTTTCGGCCTGACGCCGCCGGAGCAGAATCTGCGCGAGCCGCGCCTGGACTTCGGCAGGCGGTTTGCGCAGCAGGGCATAGCGGACAAGGTGCCGCCAAAACCCGGCGACGAGTATGAAACCCGCGTGCCGGTGCCGGACGCGGACGGCAACGACAAGGGCGGCGTGCGTTTGGTTGAAGTGCAGGCGCCGCTCGGCACGCACACCGGCTGGAACTTGCGCGCGCCGGAGACCGGATTTGCCTGGGCCACGTCGCGTTTCGACGGCAGCTTTGTTCCGTTCGCCCGCACCGAGGCCGAACGGGCCGCCGCCGGCGATCCACGTCCAAGCCTGGAGGTGCGCTATCCGACCCGTGACGATTTTGTCGCCGCCGTGCGCGCCGCCGCGGAGCGCCAGATCACAGCAGGGCTGCTGCTGCCAGAGGATATGGAGCGCACACTGGCCGGCAACACCGGCCTGTATGACCGCATCATGCAGCACGAACCCGCAGACAAGGGCTGTGCTTACCTGTACGCCGCCCCGTAGGCGAATACTATAGATCCAACGTGAGGGCCGGCCCTGCCGCGCGCGAGACGCAGATGCAAATACTGCCTTGCGCCCGCTGTTCTGCCGTGAGAATGTTATCGCGGTGGTCTGGCACACCTTCCAATGTGCGGGTAGCGCAGACGCCGCAGTTGCCGATGCGGCATGAGGCGGGCGCCGTCACGCCTGCCGCCTGTACCGCATCCAAAATGCTGCGGTCCGCCGCCACTTCAATCACCTTGCCGCTGCGGCGGAGCGTGACGGTCAGAGGTGCGTCGCCGGTGCGACCGGCGCCGCCTGCAAATGCAAAGCGCTCCACGCGCACCCGGTCGCCGGAGATGCCTTGCTTGACCGCTACGGCGCGCACCGCATCGATCATACGCTGGGGCCCGCAGGCGTAGACCACCGTGTCCGGCCGTGTGTCGGCGAGCAGGTGATCGAGGTTCATGCGCGAGCCTTCGTCTGCGGGATACACCACCAGGCGCTCGCCGAATTCGGCCGCCAGCAGATCGAGAAACGGCGCCTCATTGCGGGAGCGTACTGCGTAATGCAGCATGAAGGGGCGGCCTTGCCGCATCAGCGTGTGAGCCATCGCTTTGAGCGGTGTGATGCCGATGCCGCTGGCGATCAGCAGCGCGGGCGAGGGATCCTGCAACAGCGCGAAGTCGTTGCCGGGCATGGCGCAGTGAAGATCCAGCCCGAGCCTGTATTCGGCGTGCACCGCCTGCGAACCGCCGCTGCCGCCTTCTTCACGCAGGACTGCGATCTCGTAGCTGTCCGCCATCGCCGGATTGGATGCGATTGAGTAGCGCCGGGTGGCGCCGGCGCCACCCGGCAGCGTCACCGGAACGTCGATATGCGCGCCTGCCGTCACTGGCGGCAGCGTCCCGCCCTCGGCGCTACGGAGCTCATAAGCGCGCACGCGCGGCGTCAGTTGACGCACACCGGTGATGGTCAGCGCCAGCGGTCCGCTACCTAATGCCGCGACCTGCACGACGGGCGACGCGGCTTGCGCGGTGGCGAGCGCCGCCAGTTGTTCTTTCAGGCGTTTGAGTTGGGCATGCAGCGGAGCTGTCATCGCGCCGATTTCCTGTTCGGTATAGCGCGGTGTGATGTGTTGTGGGCAGTTCCAGTCGTAGCCTTCCACGCTGATGATAAAGGCGCGCTCGATGCGGGCCGTGTAACCCGGCATGCGCAGGCGTTCCATCAGTGCCGGATCGTCCGCAGCTTCAATCGTGTGCGCCCGGCCGATAACCTTCAACCGCACCTGCTCCGCGTAGTCGACCAGGATGATCGAAATACGGTCGTCCGTCTTGAGGTTGCCGACGCTGAGATACTGCACATTGCCGCTAAAGTCGGCAAAAGCCAGCGTTTTTGCGTCGAGCGCTTGCAGAAAGCCTGCCGGCCCGCCGCGATGCTGCACGTACGGCCATCCTGTCTGATTGACGGTCGCCTGGAAAAAGTGGTCCCGCTGTTCGATGAAGGCGATTTCCCTTCTTCCCAGGCTGTCCTGCCGGTTCTCCATCTGGTCGAGGAACGCATACTGGGCGCGGCTTCCCATGCTTTCCTGTACATCACGCACCGTCGGCGTGAAGGTGATATCGGAATATGCGCGTCCCATGATGTGCTCCTCGATCAGTGTGAAATCAGGCTGCGATTTTCAGTTCGACTTTCGGGAAGTCGATCTCTACGCGGCTGGCCTTGCCCAGGATGTTGGTCAGGAAGTTCATGCCGACGTGGGTGATGATCTCGACGATGTCCGACTCGCTGTAGCCTGCGCTGCGGATTTCCGCCAGCTCGATGGCGCTTACTGCGCCCTTGTTCTCCATCAGGCTTTGTGCGAATTTCACGGCGACGGCGGCTTGTGCATCCGCGCTGGTGCCGTTGCGGGCGGCGCTCATTTCATCGGCGCTCAGGCCAGTCTTGCGGCCGATGGCGGTATGCGCGGAGACGCAGTATTCGCAGCTGTTCTGCTGCGCCAGCGCCAGGGCGATGCGTTCGCGGGTCAAGGCGTCGAGCGTGCCGCCGTTGGCCACGCCGTGCAGGCCGAGGAAGGCGCGCAATGCGACCGGCGAGTTGGCGAACACCTTCAGGAAGTTGGGCACCATGCCGAGTTGACCCTGGATGGCGTCCAGCAGGGCTTTTTGTTCGGCATTGGCGGTGGCGGTTTCGATGGTGGCGATGCGGTTCATGGTGAGTTCCTTTGGGTTGGGTTGTTTGTTCAGCGAACACTTGCAGTTTCATCGATAAAGGAGATAATGAGAATCCGTTGAATTTACAATAAACTATTTCTAATTCAGGAATAATATGGACAAGCTTTCCGCCATGGGGATCTTTGTGGCAGTCGTCGACGAAGGCGGCTTTGCCGCCGCCGCCCGCAAGCTGAAGATTTCGCCGCCGGTGGTCACGCGCGCCGTCACGGAGCTGGAGGAGGGCATGGGCGTGCGTCTGCTGTTGCGCACCACGCGGGTGGTGCGGCTGACCGAAACCGGCGCGCGCTATGCCGCCGATTGCCGTCGCATCCTGGCCGACGTGGCCGAAACCGAGACCTCGGCCGCCGGCGCGCACGGTGCGCCGCGCGGGCGGCTGGTGATCACGGCCTCGGTGATGTTCGGCGCGATGTACGTCACGCCCATCGTCACCGATTACCTGCGGCGCTACCCGGAAACCGATGTCGAATGCCGCTTCCTCGACCGCGTGGTCAACATGATGGACGAGGGCGTGGACGCCGCCATTCGGATCGGCGCCTTGCCCGATTCCAGCTACCAGGCGGTGCGCGTGGGACAGGTAAGGCAGGTGGTGTGCGCGGCGCCGGCCTACCTGGCCGAGCGTGGCGTTCCCGCTACGCCGCAGGAGCTGGCCGGACATGACCTGATCGCCGCCACCGCTGTCACGGCGACCAACGATTGGCGCTTTGAGCACGATGGCAAGCCGCAAACGGTGAAGGTGCATCCGCGCCTGAGCAGCACCAGCAACGACGCCGCCTTGCGCGCGGCGTTGGACGGCTTCGGCATCACCCGCGTGCTGTCCTATATGGCCGCGCCCTACCTGGCCGACGGCCGTTTGAACGCGATCCTGTCCCCCTACGAGGCCACGGCGGTGCCGGTCAGCGTGGTGCACCACGAAGGCCGGAATTCGTCCCGCAAGCTGCGCGCCTTCCTCGATCTGGCGATTGCCACGCTGCGCCAGGACGGCGCGCTTCGATAGAAAAAATTGTATACAAAATTCGTTGACAATGTATCCGACGAGGCGCAATATCGTTATCAATTAAACGCGTCGGTCACGAGCTGTTGCGTTGCTAGGCATCATTTCTACGCACGGTTAAGGGCAGCCCGTGTGGGTAGTAGTTGCAAAGTAACGCCCAATAAAAAAGACAGACGGAGACGCGTTTATGAATCACTTGTTATTTCAGGTCGAGGATCGACCACCCCTATTCACAACCGTACTGCTGGCGGCCCAGCACATGCTTGCCGCTTTGGGCGGCATCATCGCCGTGCCGCTGGTGGTGGGCGCCGCGCTCAAACTGCCGGCGGACCAGATCATCACCCTGATCAATGCCGCCTTGCTCGGTTCGGGCATCGTCACGATTATTCAATGCAAAGGCGTAGGCCCAGTCGGCATCAGGCTTCCTTGCGTGATGGGCACCAGCTTCGCCTTCGTCGGCGCGGCCATCAGCATCGGTCTTGAGCACGGCGTTCCGGCGATCCTCGGTTCGTCGCTGGCGGCTTCGGTAGTGATGATAGTCGGCAGCTGCTTCATGCCGAAGATCCGCAAGCTGTTTCCGCACGCCGTCACCGGCGTAGTGGTGACGATGATCGGCCTGTCGCTGGTCCCGGTGGCGGTGGACTGGGCGGCGGGCGGACATGCGCCGGGCGCTGTTTATGGTTCGCCGCTCAACCTGGGCATCGCTGCGTTCGTGCTGGTCACGGTCATCATGCTGGTCCAATTCGGCAAGGGGATTGTATCCGCCGCTGCCGTGGTGATCGGCATGTTCATCGGCTACCTGCTGTGCGCTTCGCTGGGCATGATCGATTTTGCGCAGGTGCAGAGTGCGCCGGTCTTCGCGCTGCCGCAGCCTCTCCATTACGGCATGACCTTCCCGGTGGCCGGCGTCGTCGCCATGGCGATCGCCTACCTGGTGACAATGGTGGAAACCACCGGCACCTTCATGGCGCTGGGCGCCGCCACTAACACCAAGATGCGCGGCAAGACGCTGGCGCGCGGCATCCTGTGCGATGGTGTCGGTTCGGCCTTCGCCGCGCTGATGTCCAGCCCTCCGGTATCGACCTTTGCGCAGAACGTGGGCGTGGTGTCGCTGACCGGCGTGGCCAGCCGCCATGTGGTGGCGCTGACCGGCGTGATGCTGCTGCTGGCAGGCCTGTTCCCGGTGCTGGGCGCGGTGGTGGTGACGATCCCGCAACCGGTGCTGGGTGGAGCGGGCTTGATGATGTTCGCGATGATTATCTCGGCCGGCGTGCAGTTGCTGAGCCATGTGGAGCACACCAAGCGTAACGGCATCATCATGGCGGTGGCCATCGGCTGCGGCCTGGCGGTGACGGTGCGTCCGGAACTGCTGTCCAAGCTGCCGGCCTTCGTCAAGGAAGTCTTCGGCTCGGGCATCACGGTTGGCGCGCTGGTCGCTGTGGCCCTGAACCTGGTGCTGCCAGAACGTCCGGTAGAATTGACCGACGACGATGAAGAAGAGGAAGTACCGCAAGCTTTTTTAACCTCCGAGCGTGAAGCAGCTTAAAATACGCTCGATATCAACCTGACTGTTTCCGCAGTGCCCGCGCATTGTTTCCGCAGTGTTTAACCATCATAGAAATTATGACTAAAACCCTACTGATCAAAAATGCACGCGTGCTGGTGACGATGGATGACGAGCGCCGTGAAATCGCCGACGGCGCCGTCTACATCCGGGACAACGTGATCGAACAGGTCGGCCGTAGCGCCGACCTGCCGCAGCAGGCCGACGAGATTATCGACGCGGCCAACCACGTGGTGATGCCCGGCCTGGTCAACACCCACCACCATATGTACCAGAGTCTGACGCGCGTGATTCCCGCCGCGCAGAACGGCGAACTGTTTAACTGGTTGACCAACCTCTATCCGATCTGGGCCAACCTGACACCGGAGATGGTCAACGTATCGACGCTGGCGGCGATGTCGGAACTGATGATGTCCGGCTGCACGACCAGCAGCGATCACCTGTACATCTACCCCAACGGCTGCAAGCTCGATGACAGCATCGAGGCGGCCGGCAAGATCGGCATGCGCTTCCACGCCGCGCGCGGTTCGATGAGCGTGGGCCAGTCCAAGGGCGGCCTGCCGCCGGACCGCGTGGTGGAGGAGGAGGGCGCCATCCTCAAGGATACGCAGCGCCTCATCGAGACCTATCACGACGCCGGCCGGTACGCGATGCAGCGCATCGTGGTGGCGCCATGCTCGCCGTTCTCGGTCTCGCGCGATCTGATGAAGGAAGCCGCGACGATGGCGCGCAGCTTCGGCGTGTCGCTGCACACGCACCTGGCTGAAAACGCGAACGACATCGCCTACAGCCGCGAAAAATTCAATATGACGCCCGCCGAATACGCCGAGGATTGCGGTTGGGTGGGCCACGATGTCTGGCACGCCCACTGCGTGCAGCTGGACGACGACGGCATCTACATGTTCGGCCGCACCGGCACCGGCATCGCGCACTGTCCTTGTTCGAATATGCGGCTGGCGTCGGGTATTGCGCCGATACGCAAGATGCTCGACAGCGGCGTCTCGGTCGGCTTGGGCGTGGACGGTTGTGCTTCCAACGATTCCGGCCACATGATGGGCGAAGTGCGACAGGCGATGCTGCTGCAGCGCGTGGGCTTCGGCCCGGACGCGATGACTGCGCGGCAGGCGCTGGAGGTGGCCACGCTGGGCGGCGCCAAGGTGCTGAACCGCGACGACATCGGCGCGCTCAAGCCGGGCATGGCGGCGGACATCGTGATGTTCAAGCTCGATACGATAGGCTTCGCCGGCGCGCTGCACGACCCTGTCGCGGCGCTGGTGTTCTGCACGCCGCCGAATGTCTCGTACAGCATCATCAACGGCAAGGTGGTGGTGCGCGAAGGTGTGCTGTGCACCATCGACCTGCCGGTGGTGATCGAGCGCCACAACGCGCTGGCGCATCAATTGGCTTTGGCCGCTCGCTGATAACCGGTGATGGCCTGGCTCAGGGCCTGCTGCATGTGTTGCTCGTGCGCCGCCTGGTCTTCGGGCGCAACGTCGGCGGTGGCGGGCGCCTGGCCTTCGCTACGCTGGCGCCATTCGTTTAGCGCTTGCTCCAGATAAGCGTCCTCGTTACCAAACCATTCCAGCGTGATGCGCTCGCCGAGCGTGCGGATGCGCAGTTGCCGGCGTTGCTGCCGCCAGCTGCTGATGCGGTTCAGGTCTTGCGACGCCGCGTCATTTGAGGTGAAGCGCTGGGCTGCCAGCAGTTCGTCGTGTGCGATCAGGTAGTTTTGATAGCGCGAGGCGATCTGGATCGCTTCGCCGGCCGCGGTGGCGGGCAGTGTGCGGCGCAGGTGGGCTTCCAGCGCTTGCAGCCTGCCGACTTCACTGCGGTTTAGCAGAAAACCATCCATCAACTGATGCAGCGCGAAGTCGGGTATGAGTTCCTGATTGTCGGTGAGCGATAGTTCGGTCGAGGAGTCGATGCCGTTGCGGTCCGGCGCGGCCAGCGGAAGGTTTGTCGCGCGGGGCGGGAAGGCCGGTCCCTCGCGGGCCACGGCCTTGGCTGCGGCATCGCTTTCGACACGCCTCCGGTCGGGCGCTGGCGTGGCCTGCCATGCCCACATCGCGAGCAGGGCGGCCGCAGCCAGCGCCGTGAATACCGCCGCCGCCTTCATCAATACGTCGGCCAGCCGCCGCTGAAGGTCAGGTCGTTGATGAACAGGACGCCGTTGTAGTTGTTCTGGCTATCCAGCTCATGCCGCACCATCACTCCGTTGGCCACCGATTCTCCACCCGGCGCGATGAAACGTCCGCCGCCGGCATCGAGCGTGGTACCGCCGCCGTTGACCATGTCGACGCCGTTCTTGTCGAGGTACGGGCCGGTCACGCTGGTCGAGCGGCCGTACGAAATGTGATAGGTGCTGTTGGCGCCGGCGCAGCACTTGCCCTTGGAGACGAACAGGTAGTAATACGAGCCGTTCGACATGATGAACGAGTTCTCGATGCCGGTGCTGTCGGCGGCCAGGTGGTACCAGCTGCCGGTGGGCTTGAGTGTGTTTGCATCGACGCGCGTGGTGTAGATGCCGGTCCAGAAGGACCCGAAGGACAACCAGGGCTGGCCTGCCTTGTCGACGAAGAAGTTGGGATCGATGGCGTTGTAGTTATTGCCCGGCGCGGACGTCAGCACGGCGCCTTTGTCGGTCCAGTTTCCGGTCGCGATGCTGCTGGCCGTCGCCAGGCCGATCGCCGATTTCTGCGAGCCGAACGTGGACACCGCGTAGTACAGGATCGCCTTGCCGTTCCAGACGTGGATGTCCGGCGCCCAGACGGTCTTGGAGTTGTTGTTGTATTGGCTCCACCACGACAGGCCGCCGCCGAAGATGCTGACTCCTTGCGTCCATGCGTGGCCGTCCGGCGAGTACTTCACGCCGATGCCGGTGTCGCTGGTCTCGGTGATCCACCAGGTGCTGTTTTCCTTGTAGACGCTGGGATCATGCGTAATGAGGGAGCCGGTGAGCGTCCAGGTGGCGGCATGCGCGCCTGCCGCGCAGAAGGCGATAGCTGTCGCCGCCGCCCATTGCTTGAGTAGCTGTTGATTCATTTGTCGTCTCGCTTTATAGGTTTTGTGTCTGCCGGATGCAGGAATTCATGCTGCGGCAGCTGCGAGGGCGCGTCTAATGAATTTTTGTGGCGAAGCGATACCGCGATCCGTATCGCTACATCAGCAGTGCGGAGATCAAATCCTTCTTGGCCGGGCTGGCGTTGACGTCGAAATTGAGCGCCGCTTCCACGTGGCTCAGATGATGCAGCATCAGCTCCGCCGCCTTGTCCGCATCGCCCGAGCGGGCGGCGGCAAGGAAGGCGCTGTGCTCGTCCGACGAGCAGGCCGCATCGCGTTCGGACTGATACAGCATGGTGATCAGCGAACTGCGGCCCACCAGCTCGCGCACGATTTCCTTCAGCACTTCGTTGCCCACCACGTCCGCCAGCAGTACGTGGAAGTCGCCCAGCAGTTGCTGCCGCATCTTCGACGGCACTTGCGACAGCGCGTTGCGCTCTTCCTTCAAATGCTTCTCCAGCATTTTGTAATCGGCCGGCTTGGCCTTGGCGGTGAACTCGCGCGCCAGCGCCGCTTCGATGATGCGGCGCGTTGCGAAGATCTCGCGCGACTCCCGTTCGCTGGGCTGGCTGACCACGGCGCCCTTGTCGGGAACCATGTTAATCAGCTTGTCCTTCGACAGGATCAGCAGCGCCGCGCGGATCTTGGTGCGGCTGACCGAGTACAAACGGCACAACGCTTCCTCCCGCAGCTTGGTCCCGGGCGGCAGCTTGCGCGCCGCGATGGCTTCGGCGAGGTTGTTGGCGATATCGTTGGCGCTTTCGGCGGGGAGTGTGCTGGACATGAGGTGGCTATGAATCTCGTAGTGTCGTTTTTTTGCCCCATCATACATGGGCCGCCGGGGATTGACTATCTGGCAGTGTTCACTGCGTAATCGCATTACATCTGTGTCATATGGGAATGGTGTGGAAGCGATTCCTCTGGCTGATTGTGAAAAACTCTTATGAATTCCGCTTGTTGTTTACTGTAGTTCTGCTACATTTTATCTGGGCTGCAGTATTTCCCAAAACACAAAATATAACGACACGGAGATAAAAATGATGAAAACCTTATTGGCCGCCGGCCTGCTGGGCGGCTGCGCCCTCGCGCCTGCGCACGCCGCCTTCAACCCCGCCGACACGTCGGTACAGATGTTCCGCTGGAAGTGGAACGACATCGCCAAGGAGTGCACCAACTGGCTCGGCCCGCAGGGCTTTGGCGCGGTGCAGGTATCGCCGCCGCAGGCCTCGGCCAGCCTGGGCGCCTGGTGGGACGTGTACCAGCCGGTGAACTTCGCCTCGCTGAAGAGCAATATGGGCACCGAGGCCGAATTCCAGGCCATGATCAACACCTGCCACACCGCCAAGGTGCGCGTGTATGCGGACGTGGTGGTCAACCATCTGGCGGCCGGTTCCGGCACCGCCACCGACGGCTCGACGTGGAATTCGTCGACGCTGGCCTATCCCTTCTTCAGTTCCAGCGATTTCCATCCCGCCTGCGACATCGCCGGCGGCGACTACGGCTCGCCGGGCAACCGCTACAACGTGATGTTCTGCCGCCTGAGCGGCCTGCCGGACCTGAAGACCGACGGCGCCTACGTGCAGGGCCAGGTCAAGACCTACCTGACCAAGTTGATCAACATGGGCGTGGATGGCGTGCGCTTCGACGCCGCCAAGCATATGCAGCCTGGCGATCTGCAGGCGATCATGAGCGGCGTCACGCACACCACCACGGCCGGCGAGGCGCTGTGGATCACGCAGGAGGTGATCCCGGATAGTAACGTGGTGCGCTCCGACTACTACAGCGTCGGCACGCTGAACGAGTTCCAGTACACCTTCGCCATCAAGGCCATGTTCCGCAACGAGAACGGCGCCAGCCTGTCGCAGGTGCGCGCCATCATGGGCACGCCGGGCAACTGGGGTGGCACCTGGGGCTTTGTGCCGAGCGAGAAGGCGACCGTCTTCGTCAACAACTGGGATACGGAGCGTAACGGCAGCTCGCTGGTGGCCAGCAATTTCGTCTCCGGCGCCACCAACGACACGCAAGGCACCAAGCGCTACGACCTGGCGAACATCTTCATGCTGGCCTGGCCGTATGGTTCGGCGCAGCTGCACTCGGGCTTCCGCTTCACCAATTACGACCAGGCTCCGCCGAGCGCCAGCCCGTTCGACGCTAGCGGCAATCCGCTGATCAACCAGCAGTGGGACTTCATCCACCGCTGGGGCGATATCTCCAACATGGTCGCCTTCCGCGCGGCGACGTCGGGGCAGGGCGTGGACTACTTCACCAACGGCACCGCCAACCAGATCGCGTTCGGGCGCGGTGCCAAGGGCTTCGTGGCGATCAACAATGAATACGCGGCCTGGAACGCCTCGCTGCAAACGCTGCTGCCTGCCGGTACTTACTGCAACGTGGTGCACGGCCAGCTGAATGCTGCCGGTACCGCCTGCACCAGCGACAGTGTCACCGTCGGCAGCAACGGCATGATCAGCGTGAGCATCCCGGCCAACGGCGGCGCGACGGTGCCTGCGGTGGCGCTGCACATCAACCAGAAGGTCGGCGGTGGTGGCGGCGGTACCTGCACCACGGTGCCGGTGACCTTCCGCGTGGCGAATGCCAATACGGTGGTGGGGCAGAACGTGTACGTGGTGGGTAATCGCGCGGAGCTGGGCAACTGGGTGCAGGGCGCCAGCGATCAGCTGAACATCGAGGGCAGCGGCGCCAATGTGCCATGGTCGCGCACCTTCCAGCTGCCGCCGTCGACGGCGATCCAGTACAAGTTCATGAAGTACGGCGTGAGCACCGTGTGGGAGAGTAACCAGTCCACCGCCAGCGGCAATCGCGAAGCGACCACGCCGGCTTGCGGCGGATCGGTGACGCTCGACGCGGGCAGCTTCAAGTTTTAATGCACGCTGGCTGGAACGGCCTTTTCCTGTTGGACGAGGATGAAGGGACTGACGACGACTGCCCATAGTTCGGCGTTGGTCTCCAGCCAGTTCGCAGCCTGCTCGTCGCTGACTTTGGCGAGCAGGCCGGCGTTCATCCACTGGCCGATGTGGGCCTTGTCGTCGTGCGAGATGCGCACGGCCACGTCGACCAGGTCCAGCGAATTGGCGATCCACACCACATTGCCTGCGGCGAAATGCTTGAGCAGTTCGGTCCATGGCAGGCGCGCGGTCTCGCGGTTCACTTTGAGGCGCAGGTCGGTGTCGTTTTCAGGTTTGGTTTGCATGATTCAGATAATTTCGATGATCGGTACGGGGCTACCCCGCCATGTTAACCGATAGGCCGCGCCTTTGCGAACATTGCCCACCAGCGCAGGACGGAAACAGGCCAGATTGGTGCCGCCGTCCAGCCGCACGCTTGGGTAGATGATGCCCAGCGACCCGCCATCCAGCAGGCGCTCGGCCAGGATCTGCGATTCGATGTAGCTGTCCGGCGCCAGGCAGCCCAGGTAGCGTGCCTGGCCGCGCAGGTCGTGGAAGGGCGCGGTGAAATCTGCCAGCATGGTCTGGTATTGGACGCTGTCGTCGAAGCGGTTGATCTCGGCGTATTCGACGGCCTTGTGGAAGCTTACTTCGGCCAGCGCGGTCTGGACGTCGAAGGCGCAGTACCACGCGCCGCGATCGCCGCCGTTGAAGCGGCTGCCTTCAGGGCGGGCGTAGGTAAAGGCGGCGTTCACGATGCGGAAGTTCGGCACGCCGAACACCAGTTCATCCATCGTGATGCCGGCGGCGCCGCCGTTCTGCGCTTGCAGGCGGGCGTTGGTGGCGTTATCCAGTTCGAACAGGTCGTGCAGATCCTGTTCGTTGTCGGCCAGTGGCGACAGCACCGAGTCTTCGAGATCGGCGAAGCGCGAGGGCAGCAGACGGCAGGTGTCGAACTGGCGCAGCGTGGTGAGGGGCGGTATCAGGCTGACCGGCACTTACAGTCCTCCGCGGCGCGCGTCCAGCAACTGGCGCACGATCTGCATGGCGGGCAGGCCGCCGGCCGCGATATAGGTCAGCGGCGTGCGGCCGCCGAAGATCAGGTTGGTGTTGGCAAGGCCCATCCATTCGTCGGCGAGTTTGTCGCCGTAGAGGATGTGCAGTCCTTTGTAGATGCCCAGCAGGTAGGAGATGCGCGTGATGCAGTCCACCTCCAGCGTGCGTTCGGGGTTCTTTTTCCACTCGTAGTAGGCGCTGCTGGAGATGCCGCCCAGCAGTTCGCGGGCGTCGTCGTCGCGCAGCTTCCAGGCGGCGGCCAGTTTGAAAAAACCCTTGAGGGCGGCCTTGGATAGCCGTTCGCGCTCGGACTTGGCGTTCAGGTCGACCAAGATGGTCGGTTCGAAGCGGCTGCGGGGGTAAGCGTAGGTAAGATGCATAAATCCTCCGTTGATGGACTAGTTATACTCCTTTTCCGGACGAATGGCAATCCGGGACCAACTGGATTAGTATCGTCTTGTCTATTAAACAGGGGAGTGCGGGCATGAAATGGGCGAATTTGGCGGTGGCGGGGGTGTTGGCTTTGGCGACGGCTGCGGCGGGCGCAGCGCCGGTTTTTACGGGAGTGCAGGAACAGGTGGCCAATGTCGAGCGGGCCTTTGCTGCGACCATGAAGGCGCGCGATCATGCGGCTTTCATGGCTTTCCTGTCCGATGAGGCGGTATTTAGCGGCAGCACGCGGTCCTTGCATGGGAAGCAAGCCGTGGCCGATGAATGGAAGAAGTTCTTCGACAAGCCGAATGCGCCATTTTCCTGGGAACCGGATGAGGTCGAGGTGCTGGCATCGGGGACGCTGGCCAAGACATCCGGTCCGGTTCATGGACCGGATGGCAAGCTGATCGCGCGATTCAGCTCGGTCTGGCGGCTGGAGGCGCCGAACACCTGGCGCATTGTGTTCGACGGTGGTGTCGAAGTTTGCGGCAACAAATAAGGGTGCCGTACCTCATTCAGGCCACATTACGTTTTCCCTGCCGATAAGGTAATCCAGGTGATTAGCATGAGAGGCACGCTGCTTTGCGGCTTGCATAAATTGCCGAGCCGCTCGGTCCTGTTTGAGAAGAATAGCTATTCCAGCTTTTTCAAACGAATACTGCTCAGTGTTGTCTAAAGAGGAGAGGTAGGACAATATGCCGCTGTGATCCCGACACTGTTCAAAAATCGGAAGTGCATGCGCCCGCAGCGCCGTTGCCAGCGTTTCCTTCAGCGCAGCCAAATCAGTCGACGCATCAATTTCGCAAGTGCCCAGCGGCGGTGTACATAAACGGGCAAGTTCGTAATTTACCGGACTCATGATGCCCTCGAGGGGGCCCTTGAATTTGGTCGGAGCCAGAATTAATTCATACCATTCACTACTAAAAACCTGAATGTCCAAGTGGAAAATCGCATTGGAACGGTTTCCCCACCGGCTCGCTCTTAAATAAACGGTGTGAAATATAGGTGAAATATCCAATATCGACCAATGACCGCGCTTGCGAAACCCAAGAGGTTTGAGAATCGAATTATGCAAGTCGGAGAACAGGCTGTCTCGGTCTTTAAGGGCATCCATGGAACTCATCATTCTGCAGTAACAGGGCTCACGGGACTCAGGCTGAACAGTTCAGCATCCACTGCACGCCAAACTGGTCGGTCAATTTGCCGTAGTAGTCGCCCCAAACCTGCGTGTCCAGAGGAGTAGTGACCACGCCTCCATCCGCCAGTTTGTCAAAAAGCTGTTTCGTCAGCTGCCGGTCGGTCATCTGCAAAATATGTGCGGACCCTCGCATCGGCTCCGCATCGTCGTTGTCTGAGGCGAAGAACAAAACGCCCGGCCCCTCAAATCGTGCATGCATGATTTTGCCGCGCATGGCTTCATTGCGAACCGGCATGCCATCTACGCCGAATCGCAGCACGTCGGTCATCCGACCCAGCCCGCACTGGGTGTAAAACTCCAGTGCTTGTTCGCAAGTCGTTGTAAAGAAAAGGTAATTGGATAATTGCATCAAACCATCCTGATAGATAGGCGAGGATGCTTAGAATATCATATTGCCAATATGGAAAGTGCGATCATCTGTTTATGCCGGCTCGGCGTGCTCCACCATCAGCTGCACCTTGGTGACGCCGTTGTATTCGTTGGCGTCGAGCCGGAACGCGACCTTGGCACGCTCGCCCAGCGAGTCGACGTGGCCGAACCAGATGGCGTCATAACGCGCGCCGTTCTTCTCCAGCAGCAGCTTGAGGTGGCGTTCCTTCAAAATGCGCTGGCTCACCACGCGGAACTCGTCGCAGAACACCGGCGGCGCGAAGCCCTGGCCCCATACCTGGCCATCCATCAGCTCAATGAAAGCGGTGGTGTAGTAGGCGTCTTCCAGCGGGCCGTCGGTTTCGATCACGCGTTCCAGCTGCTGCTTGCTCAGCCACGCCCGGCCCACTTCCTCGAAGGCGGCGGCGAAGGCGTCGAAGGCGTCGGCGCGCAGCGTCAGGCCGGCCGCCATCGCGTGGCCGCCGAATTTGTCGATCAGCGACGGCGCCTTCTTGTACACCAGGTCCAACGCGTCGCGCAGATGGAAGCCGGGGATGGAACGGCCGGAGCCCTTGATCCAGCCGTCGGCGCCGGGCGCGAAGGTGATGGTCGGGCGGAAGAACTTTTCCTTCAGGCGCGAGGCGACGATGCCGATCACGCCCTGGTGCCACGATTCGTCGAACACGCAGATGGTGCTGCTGTTGGCCGGCTCGAACGCGTCCAGGTGCAGCAAGGCCGCATCCTGCATCTCGGCTTCGATCTCGCGGCGTTTCAGGTTGATTTCATTGAGCTGCTGCGCCAGCTGCCATGCGCGGCCCTCGTCGTCGGTGATCAGGCATTCGATCCCCAGCGACATGTCCTCCAGCCGTCCGGCCGCGTTCAGGCGCGGGCCCAGCGCGAAACCGAGGTCGAAGGGATTGGCGGTGCGCGGTTCGCGCCCGGCCACGCGGAACAGCGCGGCCACGCCGGCGTGCATGCGGCCGGCGCGCATGCGCTTCAGGCCTTGCGCCACCAGGATGCGGTTGTTCGGATCGAGCCGCACCACGTCGGCCACGGTGCCCAGCGCGACCAGGTCGAGCAGGTTGTCCAGCTTGGGCTGGGTCTGGGCGTCGAACACGCCGCGCTTGCGCAGTTCCGCGCGCAGCGCCAGCAGCACGTAGAACACCACGCCGACGCCGGCGATATGCTTGCTCGGGAAGCCGCATTCCGGCTGATTGGGATTGACGATCACACGCGCGGCCGGCAGCGTGTCGGCCGGCAGGTGGTGGTCGGTGACGACGACTTCGATGCCGCGCCGGTTGGCCTCGGCCACGCCGTCGATGCTGGCGATGCCGTTATCGACGGTGATGATGATGTCCGGCTGCTTCTCGCGCGCCGTCAGTTCGACGATCTCCGGCGTCAGGCCGTAGCCGTACTCGAAGCGGTTGGGCACGATGAAGTCGATGTTGGCGCCCATCGCGCGCAGGCCGCGCAGCGCGACCGCGCAGGCGGTGGCGCCGTCGCAGTCGTAGTCGGCCACGATCACCATGCGCTTGCCGGCGGCGATGGAATCGGCCAGGAACACGGCGGCGGCGCCGATGTGCAGCAGGCCCGAAGGCGGAATCATGGCCGCCAGTTCGCTCGACAGCTCCTTGACGTCGGTCAGGCCGCGCGACGCGTACAGCCGCGCCAGTACTGGATGGATGCCGCCCTGGCGCAGCATTTCGGATTCGCGGAACGGGCAGGGACGGGTGGCGATACGGGTCATGTCAGGCTTGCTTCAATAAGAGGTTCAGGTTCGGCTTGCGCCAGAATTTGCGCAGCGCCAGTTTATTGGCGCTGACGGTGCTCCAGCCATTGCGATGGCTGAGCAGCAGCGTGATGCGGCCGATGCGACCGTCCTGCAAGGCCGCCAGCAACGGCGCCAGCCATTCCTGCTCGATGCGCTGCATGCGCGTAATCCAGTCGGACCAGTCGCCGGTCTGCGCCGACGGTATCAATTCGGCCAGCATCACGGCGCCCGGCTGGGCGATCAGTTGCGCGGCGGTTGGCGCGCGCAGCGCGGGCGCGGCCAGCGCCTGCATCCACTCCGGGCCGCCGGCGATCGCCAGCGGCTGCGGCGCGGCCTTCAGCGGACCGGCGCCGCCCCACAGCCAGAACGAGTTCACCGCCTGCAGGCCGCGCGTCTGGCGCGCTTCGTTGACCGGGTGTTCATGCCACTGCATCTGGATCTCGTTTTGCAGCTTGCGATAGGCGCGCGCGTGTTCGCCTTCGGGCATCCAGTCGCTCAGGTTTTGCGTGGTGGCGGCGTCGGGCGAGGCGGTGGCCAGGCCGGACCACTCGTCGGCCCGTGCAAACCACAGGCCGGGCGCGCCGTGCAGCAGCGTCTTGCCTTGCTCCTCGAAGCAGGGGCGGGCCAGCTCGTAGAGCGCGCGCGATTCTGCCTCGCTCAAATGCAGCGCGCGCGGATCGGACAGCAGCAGATGGGTGCGCGACAGCTGGATATGCGCCGGCTGTACGATGAACCAGTGGCCTTGCTCGGCTGCGGCCTCCGCCTGCAAACCGCAGCCGTGCATGACGGCGGTGGCCACCGGCGCGCCGGTGTCGGGACGGTCGGGCGCAGCCGCAAGGCCCAGTGCGTGGGCCAGCCAGGCTTCGTGCGGCAGCACCCGGCTGTCGTTGTCGTAGATGTTGTATTGAAAGTGTTTGTGGCGAGACAACAACGTTGCCAAAGCAGGGGTTTTCAGGACCCGCAACAGGTCGGACGCCATCTCCGGCGGAGGCAAAGCGTAAGGCAGGGCAAGGGTGATTTCAGTCATGGCGAGATTGTAGGGCATAGCGGCTGGCGATGGGGTATTGCGTTGTGGAACTAAAAAATGACAAAAAGAATCATAAAAGTTAAAAATAACAATTATCAAAAGAAAAGTTTTGCTATAATTGCGACAACTTACATGCATCTCCAGCATCACTTCAGCCTGGTGATGTCAGTTTTCCCGTTTTTCCCAGCCGCCTTTGACCTCATCCCCGTCAGCAGCCGCGCCGGTCAGCAATCCACTCCAAAACGACTTTTTGAAGGCCTATAACAATGATTAAGTTCAAATACAGCGGTGTGACGGTTGAGGTAACGAAATGAGTGATATCACCGTCAATACCACCATTCATGTTTGTGAAGATACGAATACCAACTTTGATTTGCGCGATGTGCTGGCAGCGGCCAATCTGAACACAACGGCTGTATTGAGCATCACCAAGATGATCGTGAAGTTGCCGGATGGCACCACGGTGAGTGGCGACACGGCGCTGTTCGGCAAGGTTGATAACGACACCGTCTACGTCCACCCGGGCGCCTGGAAGCCCAACTATAACGGCCAGTTCGCGACGATTGAATTCGTCACGCAGAACGGCACCGATGGCACCCGCATTTCGATCAACCTGCAGGTGGTGGTCGATCCCGTCAATGACGCGCCCACCGGCGCCGACAAGGTCTTCGCGCTGACCAACGGCGCGGCCGTCACGCTGGCGCAGGGCGACTTCGGCTTCGTCGATGCGGTCGAGCACGACGCCTTCCAGTCCGTCATCATCACCTCGCTGCCGACCGCCGGCAAGCTGATGCTCAACGGCGTGGCCGTGGCCATCAATGCCGAAATCTCGGCCGCCGACATCGCCGCCGGCCACCTGTCGTTCGAACCCAGCCAGACTGCCGCCGGCAGCTTCGACATCGGCTTCAAGGTGCGCGACGCCGGCGGCCTGGTCGGCTGCGGCGCGGCCGACACCAGCGTCACGCCCAACTACCTGACCTTCAAGGTGCCGATGTCGCACCTGGGCGACTTCGTCTGGGAAGACAGCAACGGCAACGGCGTGCAGGACGGCGGCGAAGCCGGCCTGGCCAACGTCACCGTGCAGCTGAAGGACGTCGACGGCCACGTGGTCTCGACCACCACCACCGACGCCAGCGGCAAATACCACTTCGACGTCAATCCCGGCACCTACTCGGTGTCCGTGCAGGCGCCGGCCGGCTATGCGGCCACCGTCAAGGGCCAGGGCGGCGACGCCGTCGACAGCGACATCGACGCCAGCGGCAACACCGGCGCGATCACGCTGGCGCCGGGCGAGACCAACAACAAGGCCGACGCCGGCCTGGTGCGCCTGGCCTCGCTGGGCGACACGGTCTGGTACGACGCCAACCGCGACGGCGTGCAGAACAACGGCGAGGCGGGCGTGGCCGGCGTCAAGGTCACGCTGCTGGACGCGGCCGGCCATGCGACCGGCGCCACCGTCACCACCGACGCCAGCGGCCACTACCAGTTCAGCGGCCTGCAGCCGGGCAGCTACAGCGTGCAGTTCGACAAGACCACCTTGCCGGCTGGCTACCTGTTCACCACCCAGGCCCAGGGCGGCGACGCCACCACCGATTCCGACGCCGACGTCGGCACCGGCCAGACCGCGCAAGTGACGCTGGCCTCCGGCGACAGCTACCAGCACCTGGATGCGGGCATCGTCGTCAAGCAAGCCACCGTGGGCGACCGCGTGTGGGAAGACGGCAACGGCAACGGCGTGCAGGACGCGGGCGAGCAGGGCGTGGACGGCGCGGTCGTCACGCTCAAGGACACCAGCGGCCACGTGGTCGGCTCGGTCACCAGCCACGACGGCGGCCAGTACAGCTTCACCGTCGATCCGGGCACCTACACTGTGTCGGTGGCGCCGCCTGCGGGCTACGCGTTCACCGCCGCCGGCAAGGGCGGCGATGGCGCGCTGGACAGCGACGTCGGCAGCGACGGCAATGCCAGCGTCACGGTCGGCGCGGGCGACGTCAAGCTGGACGTCGACGCCGGCATCTACCGCCCGGCCTCGCTGAGCGAAATAGTGTGGATCGACGCCAACCGCGACGGCCGCCTGAACAACGGCGAAGTCGGCGCGGCCGGCGTCAAGGTCACCCTGCTGGATGCCAGCGGCAACGCTGTGGCGGGCGCCTCCGCCGTCACCGACGCCAACGGCCACTACCAGTTCAACGACCTGGTGCCCGGCGTCTACAGCGTGCAGTTCGACAAGAGCACGCTGCCAGCCGGCTACAACTTCACTTCCGCCGCACAGGGCGGCCCTGGCGGCGCGGGCTCCGACGCCGACACCGGCACCGGCAAGACCGCGCAGGTCACGCTGGCCTCGGGCGACAACCTGACCCTGCGCGCCGGCCTGATGGTGCAGCAAGCCACGCTGGGCGACCGTGTATGGGAAGACAGCAATGCCAACGGCGTGCAGGATAGCGGCGAAAGCGGCATCGACGGCGTCACCGTCGATCTGAAGGACAGCCTGGGCAACGTGGTCAACAGCACCGTCACCCACGACGGCGGCCAGTACAGCTTCACCGTCGATCCCGGCACTTACTCGATCGCCGTGACCGCGCCTGCGGGCTACGTCAGCAGCGCGAGCAACCAGGGCGGCAACGCCGCCACCGACAGCGACATCAACGCAGCGGGCCAGAGCGGCAACGTGACGCTGACGGCCGGCCAGAGCAACACCACGGTCGATGCCGGCCTGTACAAGCTCGCCGAACTGGGCGACAGCGTCTGGAACGACGCCAACCGCAACGGCGTGCAGGACGCCAATGAAACCGGCCGTGCCGGTGTCAAGGTCACGCTGCTCGACGCCAGCGGCGCCGCAGTGGCCACCGCCACCACCGACGTTGACGGCCACTACCTGTTCAACAACCTGAAGCCGGGCGCCTACAGCGTGCAGTTCGACAAGACCACGCTGGGCACCGGCTATGTATTCAGCGGCGCGCACGCCGGCAGCGACGGCGCCGTCGATTCCGACGCCAGCGTCACCACCGGCCAGACCCAGCAAGTCACGCTGGCCTCGGGCGCGGTCAACCACGACCTGGATGCCGGCGTCTCCGCCTTGCAGGCCACCATCGGCGACCGCGTGTGGGAAGACAAGAACGGCAACGGCGTGCAGGATGCGGGCGAAGCCGGCATCGTCGGCGTCAAGGTCGACCTGAAGGACGAGCAGGGCAACGTCGTCCAGACCACCACCAGCGGCGCCGACGGCAAGTACAGCTTCACCGTGGACGCCGGCAAATACGCGATCTCGGTCACCGCGCCGACCGGCATGACCGCCACCGGCGAACACGCCGGCGGCAACGGCGCGCTGGACAGCGATGTCGACGCCGCCGGCCAGGGCGACCTGATCACCGTGACGCCGGGCCAGACCAACAATGACGTCGACGCCGGCTTCTACAAGGGCGCGAGCCTGGGCGACCGCGTCTGGTACGACGTCAACAAGAACGGTGTGCAGGACAGCGGCGAAACCGGCGTGGCCGGCGTCAAGGTGATCCTGCTGGACCAGGCCGGCAATCCGACCGGCACCACCGCGACCACCGACGCCAACGGCAACTACAGCTTCACCAACCTGAAGCCGGGCACCTACAGCGTGCAGTTCGACAAGGGTACGCTGCCGGCCAACTACAGCTTCACGGCGGCCGACCAGGGCGCCAGCGACGTCAAGGATTCCGACGCCAACATCACCACCGGCAAGACCGCGCAAGTGGTGCTGACCTCGGGCGCCGTCAACAACGACCTGGACGCCGGCCTGGTGGCGGCTCCGGCCAAGCTGGGCGACACCGTCTGGGAAGACAAGAACGGCAACGGCCTGCAGGACAGCGGCGAAGCGGGCCTGTGCGGCGTCACCGTGCAGCTGAAGGACACCAGCGGCAAAGTGGTGGCCACCACCACCACCGACACCGCCGGCCACTACAGCTTCACCGCCGACCCAGGCAGCTACACGGTGTCGGTCACGGCGCCGTCGGGCTTTAGCTTCACCGGCAAGGATGTCGGCAGCGACGACGCCAGGGACAGCGACTTCGCCAGCAACGGCGTCAGCAATGTCGTCAAGCTGGCCGCCGGCGAAGTCAACAACACCGTCGACGCCGGCCTGTACAAGGCAGCCTCGATCGGCGACCGCGTCTGGCTGGACAGCAACAAGAACGGCATCCAGGACAGCGGCGAATGCGGCGTGTCCGATGTCAAGGTGATCCTGGTCGACGCCGACGGCAACCAGGTCGGCAAGGCCGTCACCACCGATTGCGACGGCAACTACATGTTCACCGGCCTCAAGCCGGGCAGCTACACCGTGCAGTTCGACAAGGCCACGCTGCCGGAAGGCATGGTCTTCACCAAGGCCAACCAGGGCAGCAACGACGGCGTCGATTCCGATGTCGACGCCAACGGTCTGTCGCACGTCGTCACCGTCGCCTCGGGCCAGGTCGACAAGAGCGTCGACGCCGGCGTGCTGGCGGCCGCCACCATCGGCGACAAGGTCTGGATCGACAAGAACGGCAACGGCCTGCAGGACGACGGCAGCGACAGCGGCAAGTCCGGCGTGACCGTCAACCTGCGCGACGCCGGCGGCAACATCGTCAAGACCACCACCACCGACAGCAACGGCAACTACAAGTTCTCGGTGGCGGCGGGCACCTACTCGGTCGACATCAAGGCGCCGAGCGGCTACCTGGTCACCGCCAAGGACGTGGGCAGCGACGGCAACCTCGACAGCGACGCCGACGCCAGCGGCAACCTCGGCTCGATCACCGTGACCGCCGGCCAGCACGCCACCAATATGGACGCCGGCCTGTATCAGAAGGGCTCGATCGGCGACAAGGTCTGGTACGACACCAACGGCGACGGCATCCAGCAGTCGGGCGAGGCGGTCGCCAAGAATGTCGTGGTAACGCTGCTCAACGAAAAAGGCGTGGCCATCGCCACCGACACCACCGACGCCAGCGGCCTGTACTCGTTCACCGACGTCGGCCCCGGCAAGTACTCGGTCAAGTTTAGCGCGCCGGAAGGCTACATCTTCACCAAGGCCAACCAAGGCAGCAACAGCGGCGCCGATTCGGACGCCGACAGCAGCGGCCAGACCGCGCAGTTCTCGCTGGCCTCCGGCGTGAAGGACACCAGCCGCGACGCCGGCCTGGTCAAGGCCGCCAGCATCGGCGACACCGTCTGGGAAGACGTCAACTACAACGGCGTCAAGGACAGCGGCGAGAAGGGCGTCGACGGCGTCACCGTCAAGCTGTACGACACGGCCGGCGTGCTCAAGGGCACCACCGTCACCCACGACGGCGGCCAGTACCTGTTCGACGGCCTTGCCGCCGGTTCGTACAAGGTCGCGGTCACCAACGGCAGCGGCTGGTACTTCACCAAGACCGGCATGGGCACCGACGCCACCGATTCCGACATCACCAACGTCAGCGGCAGCACCGGCAGCACCGGCGCCATCACGCTGGCGGCCGGCCAGAACATCACCACCGAAGATGCCGGCATCTATCGCAAGGCCACCATCGGCGACAAAGTGTGGCGCGACGCCAACCACAACGGCATCCAGGACAGCGGCGAGGAAGGCATCGGCGGCATCAGCGTTGCGCTGTACGACGCCGCCACCAACAAGCAGCTGGGCTCGACGATCAAGACCGATGCGAACGGCAACTACAAGTTCAGCGACCTGACTCCGGGCAATTACTACCTGGTGTTCGACAAGACCAACGTCAGCGCCTACTTCTCGTCGGACCACAAGACCTACAACATGAGCAACTGGAAGTGGGGCGTGAAGAACGTCGGCAGCAACGACGCCATCGATTCGGACGTGACCGGCGACGGCAAGGCTTATACCGACGTCACCCATACCGACACGATCTCGCTGACCTCGGGCAAGAACGACATGAGCTGGGATGCCACCATCACGCCGATCGCGATCGACTTGAACGGCGACGGCATCCACACCATCGCCCGCAGCGCGATGCAGGGCAGCTTCGATCTGCTGGGCACCGGCAAGGCGATCCAGTCCGGCTGGCTGTCGGGCAGCGACGGCTTCCTGGCCGTCGACAGCAACGGCAACGGCAAGATCGACAGCATCAACGAGCTGTTCGGCGGCGCCAGCAAGGGTTCGGGCTTCGCCAAGCTGGAAACCTATGACAGCAACCACGACGGCGTGGTCGATGCAAGGGATGCGCAGTTCGCAAGCCTGCTGGTCTGGCAGGATAAGAACAGCGACGGCAAGACCGATGCCGGCGAGTTGATGTCGTTGAAGGACGCCGGCGTGGCCAGCCTGAAGGTGGCCTACACCGAACTGCCGTTCGTCGACGCCAACAACAATCTGCACTTGGAGCGCAGCAGTGTGGTCATGAGCGACGGCAAAACGGCCGACATGACCGACGTGTATTTCGACGTCGCCAGGGCAGACGCGGCCGCGGCCGGCGTGGTCGCTCCGACCATCGCTGACCTGATCGGCGCAGAGCCGGCGGCGACGCTGGTGGGCCAATGCCCGGTAGCGCACGTTTAAAGATTTTTTAAAACAACTTCTAAATAAGAGAATTCATCATGACCATCAAATTCAACACCGCCATCAAAGCCGCCGCCGTCGCCGCAGCACTGCTGTTCTCCACCGCCAGCCACGCCGCCCTGACGGAAGTATCGAACGTCGACTATTTCAACTTTGATGCAAACATCTACAGCCACGGCGGCAGCACCAGCCTCACCACCTGGTCGCTGACCGGCGTCAACGCACTGGCCTTCTGCATCGAGCCTGATGTCGACGCCAACAAGGCCGCCAGCTATGGCGTCAACGGCAGCTACGTGGCATCCGACTATGTCAAGGCGTTGTATGAAACCTCGTACCGCGACGTGATCAGCGCCGGCGGCGTCTACAACGCCAATAACGCCGCCGCTTTTCAGCTGGCGCTGTGGGAAGCGCTGGATGACCACAATTTCAACAATGTCAACGGCAAGATGTACCTGCCGAACGTCGTGACCGGCTTTGATGCCGACGTGGACGCCGTCACCGCCGCCGCCCACGTGATGATGGACAAGACCGTCGCTTTCGTGGACAACCACGGCGCGGCCAACACCTTCGCCTACACCGCCTACAGCGCCGCCGATTCGCAGGGCATGCTGACCGTTTCGGCCGTGCCGGAAGCCGATACCTGGGCCATGATGGTGGTCGGCCTGGGCCTGCTGGGTCTGGTCAGCCGCCGCAAATCGGACAAGAGCGAAACCTTCGCCTGATTTGTAGGGGGCAGGGTGCGGTGTTTCACCCATGAAATCCCATTTATATGGCACACTGCGGGCTCACCAATGTTGATTTCCTTTGGAGCCCATGAGCCTTATCCAGAACCTGCCCTTTGAATGGCTGGTCGGCCTGCGTTACACGCGGGCCGGCAAGCGCAGCGGACGCAATAGTTTTATCTCCTTTATCTCGCTCATTTCCATGGCCGGCATCGGCCTGGGCGTGGCCGCGCTGATCGTCGTGCTGTCCGTGATGAACGGCTTCCAGAAAGAAGTGACCGACCGCATGCTGTCGGTGCTGGCCCACGTCGAAATCTTCGATGCCCGCGGCTCGATGCCGGACTGGCACGCCGCCGCCGCCGAGGCGCGCAAGAATCCCGAAGTGATCGGCGCCGCGCCGTTCGCCGAAACGCAGGGCATGCTGGTGCGTGACGACGTGCTGCGCCCGGCCATCATCCGCGGCGTGCTGCCGGAGCAGGAACCCAACGTCTCCGACGTCGCCAAGCAGACCAAACGCGGCAGCTTCAACGCGCTGCAGCCGGGCAGCTACAACATCGTGCTCGGCATCGAACTGGCGCGCGCGCTGCGCGTCAACCTCGGCGAAAAGGTCACGCTGGCGCTGGCCCAGGGCCAGCCGACACCGGCCGGCGTGCTGCCGCGCCTGCGTTCGTTCACCGTGGTCGGCATCTTTGAGGCCGGCCACAACGAGTTCGACTCTGCATTGGCCTTCGTCCACCTGACCGACGCCGAAAAACTGCTGCGCATGGACGCGCCGGCCGGCCTGCGCCTGCGCCTGTCGGACATGCACCGCGCGCCGCAAGTGGCGCAGGACCTGAAAGCGAGCATGTCGGGCGACCTGATCATGCGCGACTGGTCCAAGCTCAACGCCAACTGGTTCGCCGCCGTACAGACCGAGAAGCGCATGATGTTCATCATCCTGACCCTGATCATCGCGGTGGCCGCCTTCAACCTGGTGTCGACGCTGGTGATGACCGTGACCGAGAAACAGGCCGACATCGCCATCCTGCGCACGCTGGGCGCTTCGCCGCGTTCGATCATGAAGATCTTCATGATCCAGGGCGCACTGGTCGGCATCCTCGGCACCGCGATCGGCGTGGGCCTGGGCGTGCTGGTGGCGCTCAACATCGACGTCATCGTGCCGTTTATCGAACATATATTGGGAGTGCAGTTCTTGTCGAAGGATATCTACTACATCAGCAGCGTGCCGTCCGACCTGCGTTGGCCGGACGTGTCCAAGATCGGCGGCGTGGCCGTGGTGCTGGCCTTCGTGGCCACGTTGTACCCGAGCTGGTGGGCCGCCCGCGTGAAACCTGCGGAGGCGCTGCGCTATGAGTAATCTTGAACCCGTCGTCCTGTCCTGCCGCAGCCTGGGCAAGACCTTTACGCAAGGCGCCTACTCGGTGCAGGTGCTCAACGGCATCGACATCGACGTGCGGCGCGGCGAGCGCGTGGCCATCGTCGGCGCCTCCGGCTCCGGCAAGTCGACCCTGCTGCACCTGCTGGGCGGCCTCGATACGCCGAGCAAGGGCAGCGTCACCCTGCTGGGCAAGGACTTCGCCAGCCTGAGCGAGACGGCGCGCGGCGACCTGCGCAACAGTTCGCTGGGCTTCGTCTATCAGTTCCACCATCTGCTGCCGGAATTCAGCGCGCTGGACAACGTGGCGATGCCGCTGATGATACGCCGCGTCAAGCGCAGCGAGGCGAGCAGCGTGGCGCAGCAGATCCTCACCCGCGTCAACCTGGCCAAGCGCGTCACGCACGTGCCGGGCGAGCTGTCCGGCGGCGAGCGTCAGCGCGTGGCGCTGGCGCGGGCGCTGGTCACGCAGCCGGCCTGCGTGCTGGCCGACGAACCGACCGGCAACCTCGATCACGCCACTGCGCAGCAGATCTTCGATTTGATGCTGGAACTGTCGCGCACCCTGGGCACGGCCTTCATCATCGTCACCCACGATATCGAGCTGGCGCGCCGCTGCGACCGCGTGCTGCGCCTGACCGACGAAGGCCTGCACCCTTACCAGGACTGACGTCATGTGGATCGACACCCACTGCCATCTCGACGCCCACGAATTCGGCGGCGAGTCGGCCGCGCAGGCGGCGCTGGCGCGGCGGCAGGGCGTGTCGATGATCGTCATCCCGGCGGTGGAGACGGCCAATTTCCCGGTGGTGGCGCAGCTGGCCGCCAGCGTGGACAACGCCTGCTACGCGCTGGGCATCCATCCGATCTACGTGCCGCACGCCGCAGAGGATGACCTGCGCGTGCTGCGCGAACAGGTCGCCGTCGCCATGGCCGACCGCCGCTTCGTCGCGCTCGGCGAGATCGGCCTGGACTTTTTCATCCCCATGCTGACCGAGCCGGCGATGCGCGAAAAGCAAATATTCTTCTTCCGCGAACAGCTCAAGATTGCCCGCGATTTCGAACTGCCGGTGCTGATGCACGTGCGCCGTTCGCAGGATGTGGTGCTCAAGCACGTGCGCCAGATCCGTCCCGCCGGCGGCATCGCCCATGCGTTCAACGGCAGCTTCCAGCAGGCGCAGGGCTATATCGAGCTGGGCTTCAAGCTGGGCTTCGGCGGCGCCATGACCTTTACGCGCGCGCTGCAGATCCGCAGGCTGGCGGCCGAGCTGCCGCTGGCATCGATCGTGCTGGAAACGGACGCGCCGGATATCGCTCCCAGCTGGGTGCACCCCGGCCGTAACAGTCCCGACCAAATTCCCCGCATCGGCGCCGTGCTGGCCGAACTGCGCGGTATGAGCGTGGAGGAGGTCGCGCTTGCGACCACGGCAAATGCCAAACAAACCCTGACCCGCATGTAAAGACGTCGATGACGATGAAATTGATCCGATGGTTGACCGTCGTGGCGTCGATCGCCATGTTGAGCGGGTGCGCCTACCCCAGCTTTAATCGCAACTCCGTCGATATCAGAATTCGCACTGTGACACTGGACCAGCGTTTCCCGCTGCTCAAGGCATATCAGGAATGCGCCGTCGATTGCGCCGATCCAGCGAGCTATACGTTCGCCCACTTCGACGTGGCATCCAGCAACCTGACACCGATCATCACTTCGCGCTTAGGGGAGCCAGACCGCAGCTTTACGGGCGTCGCCAATCTGATTCCTTCGTACAGCTTCAAGCCGGGCGTGCGGGTGCTGGATACCGTTGCTTTCGATAGTTACTCATCCGACTACCGCCAGGAGGTCGTTTTTTATCGGAATGCCGGCAGCGAGGACGGTCACCAGCTGATAGTTCAATTGCCGCGTGAGCGCTGCCCGGTTTATAAAGAGGTCCCGCGTTCCCGCCGCACGGCCGAGCTGTGGCAGCCGGTCAAGTTCGTCGTCGTCGTCGAATCCCGTGCCACCATCTTCGTTGAGATGAAAGCGCCAACGGCGCAGTGCCCAGGCTTGCGTGTGCGGGATGCATTGGCGAATGTCGCCGGAATTCCTGCGGAGCTCACGGCGCATGTCTACCGCGTCTATGCCGTGGATTTCGCCAAGGTCGCCGGTAAATGGGTCACAGCCGATCTGGTCACCGCGCCGTCTTGTGGCGCCGTGTCCGAAGGGCAGCAATCATTGCCATGTCCCGGCCCGACGGGCGAGGTGATGGCCCAGTTGGATCCCATTCCAGATATCTCAATGAAATCTCAAGCCCAGCAGTTCGTGTGTCGCGTACACACGTCGTCCACCGATTGGCACATCTATAGTGGCATGGCGGCGACGTCGAATGGCGAGATCGCATATTCGAGGCGTTACAAGCCGGTCATGCAATAAGTTCGCCGCTCCGGGCCTCGAAGCAGGCTCAAGCATAAAATTTCGGAGAATGTGTTGTGTCAACTCAAAGTTTGTTGATTTGCCATGTCTTTGTGACATTCGGATAGAATTCATGATCAGATTGTGGTGCATAATTGTCAATATTTACCCGCCCACCTCACGATCCCTACGATGAAATCTCAAGCTAGCATTGCCGCCGCCCTCCTGTTCGTTCCCGTCCTGTGCCTTGCCGACTCGAGCGAGGTCTCCGAGCGCCAGATCGACGTCCCCAAGTGCAAAACGCCAGCGGCCAAGGTCGTCTTCACCGAATTCAAATGCAAATCGGCCGATTGCTCGTCGGGCGCAGGCCAGCAGGACCCGCGCCAGTACCGCTGGTGGGAGCGCCGCGGCGATGTCGCGCAGCCGAGCTACACCGGCGTCGGCACCGGCATGACCGAAATGCTGGCCACCGCGCTGACCCAGACCGGCTGCTTCGACGTGCAGGAACGCGCGGAAATGGAAGAAATCAACAAGGAACTGGCGCTGATCGGCAAGAAGGTCGAAGCCGAAGCGGCCGACTTCATGATCACCGGTTCGATCACGTCGCTGGGCTTCGAGCAAAGCTCCACCGGTCTCGGCGGCCTGGGCTTCCTCAAAGGCCCGCTGGGCTTGCTGGCCGGCTCGGTCGACTTCAAGAAATCCAAGGTCCACATGAACATGGACATCCGCGTGGTGGACGTCAAGCGCGCCAAGATCGTCGCCTCCAAGACCTTCCAGGCGAATAACGAAAAGAACGGCTTCGGCGTGTCGGCGCTGGGCTGGGGCGGCGGTGTCGGGCTGGGCGGCAGCCACGCCAGCATCAGCGGCTCGCCTCTGGAAGAAGTCGCGCGCGACTTGCTGGTCAAGTCGACGTCCTTCCTGGCCGAGACCATCGCCGCCAAGAACATCACCGACCACATCGCGGTCAAAGCGACCGACGTCTCGGTGAAATAGAGCGCGCGCGATAGTACCGCATGTGGACCGCAGGTACGATTGAATAAATGGCTCTGTTGTAATAATGCTTTATTTGACATGAAATATCGACAATGATATCTTCTTTGCACCACTACCCGTGGTCATCGTTTGAACTTTAACTATCTGAAAAAGGTTCTTAAAAATGAAAAAGCAAAATGAGACTAAGCTGTTCGCATTCAAACTGGCAGAGAAAAAAGTCGCCGCTGTAAAAGCCGCTCCGCAATGGAAAGCGCGCGAAGGCGTGGCGCTGGCCGGCTGCTCCGGTCCTGACGCCCGCGGTCCACGCAACGGCCGCGCCGACACCGGTATCTGGTGCTAAGCTGAGCTACTGCCCGCCTGTGCCCGGGACTCCAGGCGCATGCGGGTAGCCAGCCGACTCCATGAGCAAGACCATCCTGCTGATCACCCACAGCGACGACCTGCACGTCGACTTGCTGACTCCCATGCTGGCCGCCCGAGGCGGAACCTTCTTCCGGATCGACCTCGACGCCTTTCCCCGCGATTACGAACTGATTCAATCCTTCCAACCGCACGGCTGCCACGGCGAAATCCGCCATCTGCCGTCGGGCGCCAGCGTCGTTGTCGAGGAGGTGGGCGCTGTCTGGGCCCGCAAGTCGGCCGACTTTGCCTACCGCAGCGCCGAGCTGGGCGCACAGGAGTTGGCCTATGCCAAACTGGAAAGCGAGCAGGCCTTGTTCGGCCTGCTGTACGGCCTGGACTGCTACTGGATCGGCCACCCGCTGACGATGCGCGGCGCCATGTGGAAAGGCGAGCAATTGCAGCGCGCGCAGCGCATGGGCTTTCGCATACCGGCCACGCTGGTGACCAACTCCGCCGAGCAGGTGCGCCAATTCCAACGGCAACTGCCGGGCGAGATGATCTTCAAGGCCATGTCGACGCCGTCGCTGGCGGCGGAAGAGGTGGACGCCGCCGAGTGCGTCGTCGAAGGCTTGACCACCACCGTGGTCGACGAGGACATGATGGACGCCATCGACGCGGTGGCCGAGCTGCCGTGCCAGTTCCAGGGCTACATCGCCAAGCGGTACGAGCTGCGCGTGACCGTCATCGGCCAGCGGGTGTTCGCCGCAAAGATCCACAGCCAGGACGACAGCCGCACGGCGGTCGATTGCCGCGACATGTCAGCGCCGATCCGCTACGAGCCAACCTTGCTGCCGCCGCATATCGAACAGCGCTGCCTGGCGCTGGTGGCCAGCTACGGCTTGAATTTCAGCGCGCTGGACCTGATTGTCACGCCGGACGACGAATACGTTTTCCTCGAAAATAACCCCGCCGGCCAGTTCCTGTTCATCGAGCAGTTGATCCCCGAATTCAATCTGCTGGAAACGCTGGCCGGCCAGCTGTTGCAGGAGGCCGCATGCCGCACGCACTGAACGACCATCTGCCGGAAAAAATCAAGCAGCTCGAAGCGCTGCGCGGCGGCCGCGTGCTGGTGATGGCGGCTGCGCAGCTGGACATGGAAATGCTGCCCGCGCTATACCAGCAACTGCGCGCCATCGGCCGCGGCGAGCGGCTGGACGTCCTGCTGCAATGCCGTGGCGGCATGGTCAACGCCGCGCGCCGCATCGCGCTGCTGCTGCGCGAGTACACGCAGCGCCTGAGCTTTATCGTGCCGTACTACTGCCAGTCGTCGGCCACGCTGCTGACGCTCGCCGCCGATGAGATCATCGCCGGCGAGCTGGCGATTTTCTCGCCCGTCGATCCGCATTTGCAGGGCGACGCCGAGGGCGGCGAGTCGGGCGCCGTGTCGTCGCAGGACATCAGGCAGTTCGGCGAGATGTGCGCCGCCTGGTTTGGCGCGGACGCCGGGCAGGCGCGCGCGGAAGCGTTGTCGCTGCTGAGCGCCAGCGTGTTCCCGCCCACGCTGACGGCGTTCTACCGCACCACGCTGGAGTTGCGCCAGATCGGCGAGGAGTTGTTGCGGTATCAGCTGCCCCAGCGCGACGCCGATGCGCGCGGCAAGATCGTCGAGCATCTGATGTCCGCCTACCATTCGCACCATTACGCCATCACCGGCGCGGAATTGGCGTTGCTCGGCCTGCAAGTGCGGCGCGCACCCGAGGTCGAGGATCTGGCCTGGGAAATTTCGCTGTTGTTGCAAGCGCATATCGGCGGCGGCGCGCGCACTTCGGTCGAGGCGCCGGTGCAGGAAGCCTTGCTGGCCACGCGCGATGGCGTGACGGTACGCTACCGGCAAGCGGAAGGGCTGCTGCCGCGCTGGTCCGGCGTTGCATGAGCAATCCACATCTGCAACGGCTGGCGCTGCTGCGCGTGTTTGCGCCGCGCCTGGCCATGGGCCTGCTGTTCATGACCGTGACGGTGCTGGTGGAACTGAGCTATCCACGGGCGCTGTCGTATTTCATCGACCATATCGGCTTGAAGAACGACGGCAGCTGGTTCGGCCCCTTCGCCGCGACGGTGACGGCGGTGCTGGCGCTGCAAGCGGTGGCAACCACCATGCGCTACTACCTGTTCGAATCGACCGGGCACATGATCGTCGCGCGCATCCGCCGCCTGCTGTATGGCGCGCTGATACGGCAGCCGGTCGGCTTCTACGACAAGCACAACGTCGGTGAGCTGACCAGCCGCCTGTCGGCCGACGTCGAGATCCTGCACGACACGCTGACCATGGGCCTGGCCATTTCGCTGCGCTCCTTGTGCGTGCTGGCCGGCTGCGTCGTGATGCTGTTGTCGATCTCGCCGGTACTGAGCCTGATCCTGCTGGTCTACGTGCCCTTGACGCTGACCATGGGCGACTGGCTGGGCAAGCATGTGCGCCGGCGCTCGCGCGAGATCCAGCAGCGCCAGGCCGATTGCGGCAGCGTGGCGCACGAATACTTCACCAACATCCGGCTGGTGCATGCGTTCAACCAGCAGCGCGCCGCCGGCGCCAGGTATGCCGACGCCACCGCGCATGCGCTGACGGCGGCGATAGGCAATACGCGTTTGCTGGCTTCGTTTCGCGGCGTGTCGTCGTTCGCCATGTACCTGGCGTTGCTGGCCACCTTGTGGCTGGGCGCGACGCTGATCGGGCAGGGCAGGCTGTCGGCGGGCGAGCTGACCAGCTTTGTGATCTATGCGGGCATGGTCACCAGTTCGTCCGGCGCGGTCAGCGATTTCTGGAGCGACTGGATGCGCACCATCGGCGCCACCGAGCGGGTGTTCGAGATCATCGAGAGCGAAGGCGCAGCCGATGCCCGGCCCACCGGGGCTCTGGCGCTGCGCGGCGATCTGTCGTTCCGCGACGTCAGCTTCGTCTATCCCGAGCGGCCGGAAAAACTCGCGCTCGATGGTGTCAGTTTCACCATCGCGGCGGGGGAGAATGTCGCGCTGGTGGGGGCGTCGGGGGCGGGCAAGTCCACCATCGCCAGTTTGATGCTGGGCTTTTACGGGCCGCGCAGCGGGGCCATCGCCTTCGATGGCATGCCGTACGAGCGGCTTGACGTCGCCGGGGTGCGCGCGCATATCGCCATTGTGGAGCAGGAGCCGTCGCTGTTCTCGGGCAGCATTTTCGAGAACATCGCCTTCGCGGTGCCGGACCGGGAGGTGACGCGGGCGGAAGTGGCCGATGCCGCCCGGCTGGCCAATGCGCATGATTTTATCGACGGCTTCCCGCACGGTTACGACACCGTGGTCGGCGAGCGCGGCGTGCAGCTGTCCGGCGGGCAGAAGCAGCGCATCGCCATCGCCCGCGCCTTGCTGCGCAATCCGAAGATCCTGATCCTCGACGAAGCCACCAGCGCGCTCGATTCCGCCAGCGAACTGCAGGTGCAGCAGGCGCTGGACAAGCTGATGGAGGGACGCACCACCATCGTCATCGCTCATCGTTACTCGACCATCGTCAAGGCCGACCGCGCGCTGGTGCTGGAGCAGGGCGCCATCGTGCAGCAGGGCGCGCATGCGGAGTTGATCCAGCAGCGCGGCGGCTTGTACTTCCACCTGATGCAGAACCAGTTGTCGGCATATCGCACGGGATGATCTGTATCAATTTACGATAAGGTCGGCCGTGCCTCGGTGGCGGTTCTGCGTAGTATCGGACTGTTGCGATACTTGAGGAGCGGCCGCTTGGCCGGACAAGGCGATGAGGGCGGTGACGATCGGCTTCGCCACAGGGGCGGCGTGGCTGCAAACGCAGGCGGCGTTGCCGTCCGCGTCGGCTGGCTTGGTGGCGGGCCTTTTGATGGCGGCGTGGCTGCTGTCGCGGCACACCCGCTTGGGGCGGTGGATGTGGCGTCTTGGCGCGCGGTGGGACAACGCGCTGCGTTGTGGGGCATCGCTGCTGGCCGGCGGTGCGATTGGATTTTTCTGGGCCGCGTGGATGGCTCACCGCGTGTTGGCGCCGCAGTTGGCGGCAGCCGACGAAGGCCGCGACTTCACACTGGTCGGCACCATCGACAATTTGCCATACCGCTTCGATCAGGGCGTGCGTTTCAATTTCGCGGTCGAGCGTGTGCTGGGCCGGCCGCAGGACACCGTTCCGCCGCATATCTCGCTGGCATGGTATGCCGGATTTCGCGATCAGGTCAATGAAATCGGCGACGTGCAGCCGGGCGAGCGCTGGCAACTGACAGTGCGCCTGCAACGGCCGCACGGCAACGCCAATCCATATGGCTTCGACTACGAAGCGTGGCTGCTGGAACAAGGCCTGCGCGCGACCGGCTATGTGCGACCTGCACCGGACAACCGGCGACTCGACAGTTTCGTTTTCAGCGCCGGCGACGTGATCGAGCACTCGCGCGCGTTACTGCGGGCGCGCATACTGGCCGCGCTGCCAGGCAAGCCGTATGCTGGCGTGATCGTCGCGCTGGTGGTGGGTGACCAGCGCGGCATCGATCAATCGGACTGGAATGTCTTCAACCGGACCGGCATCGGCCACCTCATCTCCATTTCGGGCTTGCACATCACGATGGTGGCGGGGCTGTTCGCGCTGGCCGCCTTCAATCTGTGGCGCCACTCCTTCTTCACACGCGCGCAGTTGCCTTTGCTGCTGCCCGCGCAAAAAGTGGCGGCGCTGATCGGCGCGACGGTCGCGCTGTTCTATGTCCTGCTGGCCGGATTCGGCGTGCCCGCGCAGCGCACCTTGTACATGCTGATGGTAGTTGCCGCCGCGCTGTGGATGAACCGGATTGCAAGCGTGTCGCATGTGCTGTGCTGCGCACTGGGCGTGGTGGTGCTGATCGATCCCTGGGCGGTGTTGTGGCCGGGCTTCTGGCTGTCGTTTGGCGCCGTCGCCACCATTCTGTATGCGACCGTCGGTCGCACCACACGGCGGCCTGCGCCGCACAACAAAGATGTGCCTCGCCCTTCGCGCCGTGAGCAGCTATGGCAGGCCTTGCGCATCGGCGCCCACACGCAGTACGCGGTCACCTTTGGCCTGGTGCCGCTCACGATGCTGTTGTTCGCCCAGGTGTCGGTGGTTAGTCCGCTGGCGAACGCGGTGGCGATCCCTTTGATCAGCCTTGTGGTCACGCCGCTCGCGCTGGTCGGCAGCATGCTGCCAGCGTGGCTGGCGGCGCCGGTGCTGGGCCTTGCGCATCTGCTGGTGGAATGGCTGGCTGCTTGCCTGCAATGGTTCAGCGGCTTGCGCTACGCCGTATGGAATGCGCCGACGCCGCCGTTCTGGTTGTTCTGCTGGGCCATGGGCGGCACCATCTGGTTGCTCGCTCCGCGCGGCTGGCCGGTGCGCTGGCTAGGCCTGGCGAGCTGGATACCACTGCTCGCCGCCGAGCCATCGCATCCAGCGCCAGGCCGCATGACCGTCACCGCCTTCGACGTCGGGCAGGGCATGGCGCTGTTGATCGAGACCAGCGGGCACCGCCTGCTGTATGACACGGGCCCCGCGTACTCGCCCACCTCCAATGCCGGCAACCGCGTCATCCTGCCTTATCTGAAGGCGCGCGGCATCGCCGCCCTGGATGGCATGATCGTCACCCACAGCGACGCCGACCACTCCGGCGGCGCCTTATCCGTGCTGGATGGAGTGCAGGTGGATTGGGTGCTGTCCTCGCTGTCGCCCATGCATCCGATCGCCAGGGCAGCGCGGCAGCACCTGCATTGCGCGGCGGGCCAGCGCTGGGACTGGGACGGCGTGCGCTTCGAGCTGCTGCATCCGCCGGCGGCCAGCTACGCCGACGCCATGCTCAAACCCAATGCGCGCGGCTGCACGCTGAAGATCACGGCCGGCGGCCGGTCGATGCTGCTGGCCGCCGACATCGAAGCCGCGCAGGAGGCCGCGCTGGTGCAACGCGACGGCGCCGGTTTGCGAGCCGACGTGCTGCTGGCGCCGCACCACGGCAGCGGCACCTCGTCCACCCCAGCTTTCCTGCTGGCGGTTCACCCGCAGACCGCGCTGTTCCTGGTCGGTTATAGAAATCGCTACCACCATCCCAAGCCGGAAGTCTACGAGCGTTATGGTCAATTACACATCGAACGCCTGCGCACCGACCAGGCGGGCGCGCTGATACTGGATTTTGGCGATGCCGTCGCGATCAGCTCCTGGCGCCAGACCAACGCGCGCTACTGGTACGATCGCTAAATTAGAGCCTTTCCCCCAAGCCCGCCGGGGTAACTGCCATTACAATGGCCCGAAAACAATCACACGGAGACCGCTTGTGAACAAGCCCAAGCTGCATTTTGCCCACGCCAACAGTTATCCGGCGGGCGTGTACCGCCAGTACTTCGAGCTGCTGGCCGACGATTTCGATATCCAGGCGCTCGACATGCACGGCCACAGCGCGCGCTACCCGGTCAGCGACGGCTGGCCGGAGCTGGTCGACGAATACATCAACGAACTCACCAAGCGTTACGACGAGCCGGTGATCCTGGTCGGCCATTCACTGGGCGGCATGCTCAGCCTGATGGTGGCGCACGCCCGGCCGGACCTGGTGCGCTGCGTCGTCATGCTCGATGCGCCGGTGGTGGCCGGATGGCGTGCGCTGTTCTGGCGCCTGATCAAAATGAGCGGCAACGCCAACCGCGTGCCGCCGGCAAAATTCTCCATCCGCCGCCGCAACGTGTGGCCGGACGCGCGGGCCGCCTACCAGCACTTCGCCGGCAAGGACCTGTTCGCGGCGTGGGCGCCGGGCGTGCTGGCCGATTACATGGAAAGCGGACTCAAGCCGCATCCGGAAGGCGTGCAGCTGCGCTTTACCCGCGAAGTGGAAACCGCGATCTACGCCAGCCTGCCGCACCATCTGCCCAAACTGGTGCGGGGGCGCTTCCCGGCGCCGATCGGCTTCATCGGCGGCACCGACTCCTGGGAAACCAGCCAGTCCGGCCTCGGCCACACCCAGGCGCTGGTGGGCAAGCATTTCCGCATTGTGCCGGGCGGACATTTGTTCCCGATGGAGTCGCCGGCGCTGGCGGCGCAGGCGACCCGCGAGATGATCGCCGGGCTGTTGGGTGAATCTGGTAAAAAAGTTCTTAAAAAGCAGGCTTTCGCGTAAAATCTTGGGCATTCGGCGCTGTTGCGCCGCCCCTGAACTTTAGGAATGCCTCGCGATGACGATTAAAAGTGATAAATGGATACGCCGTATGGCGGAGCAGCATGGGATGATCGAGCCGTTCTTCCCGGACCAGGTACGCCAGGAAGACGGCCGCAAGGTCATCTCCTACGGCACGTCTTCCTACGGTTACGACATCCGTTGCGCCGATGAATTCAAGGTCTTCACCAACATCAACAGCACCATCGTCGATCCGAAGAACTTCGATTCGAACTCCTTCGTCGATATCAAGAGCGATGTCTGCATCATCCCGCCGAACTCGTTCGCGCTGGCCCGCACCATGGAATACTTCCGCATTCCACGCAGCGTGTTGACGGTTTGCCTGGGCAAATCGACCTATGCGCGTTGCGGCATCATCGTCAACGTGACGCCGTTCGAGCCGGAATGGGAAGGTTATGTGACGCTGGAGTTCTCCAACACCACGCCGCTGCCGGCCAAGATCTATGCGCACGAAGGCTGCGCGCAGGTGCTGTTCTTCGAGAGCGACGAAGTGTGCGACGTGTCGTACAAGGACCGCAACGGCAAGTACCAGGGCCAGCACGGCGTAACGTTGCCTAAGGCCTAAGAACTGGTTCAGGCTTTCACAGGCAGTATCATTTCCACGCACAGGCCGCCACCGGCGCGGTTGCTGGCCTTGATGCTGCCACCGTAGGCTTCGATCACGTGCTGGGCGATCGCCAGGCCGAGGCCGTGGCCTTCGGTGCTGGCGCTGCTGGAGCGGAAGAAGGGCTGGAAGATGGTGTCGAGCTCGGCCGGCGCCACGCCCGGCCCGCGATCGAGCACGCGGATGCTCAGGCTGCGGGCGTCGGGCAGGGCGCGGGTTTGCAGCTGCACCACGCCGCCCTCGGGACTGTGCTTGATGGCGTTGCGCACCACGTTCTCGATGGCGCGGCCCAGCAGGTCGGCCTGGCCGGCGACCAGCACGTCGGCTTCGCCTTCCTGCACCACGCTGCGCTGCTGGCTGGATGCTTCGTAGTTGGCGTCGTCGGCGATTTGCTCCAGCAGTTCGGCCATGCTGATTTCTTCCTGGCTGGCCTTGATGGCGCCTGCTTCCAGGCGCGCCAGCGTCAGTAATTCCCCCACCAGCTTGTCCATGCGCACGCTCTCGCGTTCAATGCGCTCCAGCGAGGCCGCCAGCTTTTCCGGCTGCTGGTGCGCCAGGCCGATCGCCGCCTGCAAGCGCGCCAGCGGCGAACGCAGTTCGTGCGAGACGTCGTGCAGCAAGCGGGTCTGGCCGTCGATCAGGCTGCGCAGGCGCGCCGTCATGCGGTCGAAGTCTCGGCCGAGGTCGTTCAGTTCGGAGTTGCGTTTGCCTTTGCCGGTCGCGCCGAAACGCGGCGCCAGGTCGCCGCCGGCGGCGGCGTCGAAGGCCAGCCGCAGGGCGCGGATCGGCCGTGAAAAATACCAGGCCAGCAGCATTGAGAACAACAGGCTGGCCAGCGTGGCGGCGGCGACCGGCACCCACAGGGTCAGCGGCTGGAAGCGCGGGCCGCGCATGTCGCCAGGGCCGCCCGGACCGCCGTAGCCGCGGTCGTTGCCCGGCGGGGCGTCGGGAGCGGCGCCGGCGTGGCTGGGATCGAAGCCGGGGCCGGAATCTGGGCCCGGACCTGGGCCCGGAGCTTGGCCGGCGCCGTCGGGCCGGCCGCCGCGTGGAGTCGGTCCCCCTTGCAGCGCCATCTGGGTGCTGCCCAGGCCCGCCATCAGCGGGCGGTCGAGGCCGAGGCCGTGCGATGGTATAAACAATATATATCGTTTCCCTTCCAGGTCGGCGACCTGGCGCACCACGCGGCGCTTGCCTTCCTGCTTGAGCAAGGCGCGCGATTCGCGCAGCATGGATGCATTGACGGTGCGCTCCAACAGCTCATGGCCCTGTTCGTCGACCGCGAACACCTTGTGCCGTTCCATCCCCTCCAGCAGACGCCGCAGCGCCTTGACGCCGCCGAATTCCAGCGTGGCGGCGGCCGAGCCGATCGCCATTTCTGCCGGCGGGCTGGTGTCCAGGTCGTTGGCCTGGCTGGCTTGCTGATCGCGGTTCTTGAGCCAGACGGCGCCGCCGATGCCAACCGTGGCGGTCAGCTGGGCCAGCAAGATGCAGACGAAAAACTTCCAGAACAAACGGCCCACGGGCTACTCCTTGATCAGCTGATAGCCCAGGCGGTACACGGTTTGCAGGCAGGAGCGGCCGTCGGCGATGGTGCCGAGCTTGTGGCGCAAGCTGCTCAGGTGGACGTCGATATTGCGGTCGAAGCGCGCCAGCGGCCGGCCCAGGCCCTGCTCGGACAAGGCGTTCTTGCTGACCGGACGGCCTGCGTTGCGTGCCAGCACTTCGAGCAGGTTGAATTCGGTGCTGGTCAGTTCCAGCTTGTCGCCGGCCCAGGCCGCGCGCCGTTGTTCCGGCCACATGGTCAGCTGGCCGACGGTCAGCGCGGCCGGCGTGCCGTTGTCGAGCGGCGCGCTCTGCGCCCGGCGCAGGATGGCGCGGATGCGGGCGGTCAGCTCGCGCGGGGTGCAAGGCTTGGCCACGTAATCGTCGGCGCCCAGCTCCAGGCCGACGATGCGGTCGGTGTCGTCGCCGCGTCCGGTCAGCATCAGGATCGGCAACTGGCTGTTGGTGCGGATGCGGCGCAGCGTCTCCAGGCCGTTCATGCGCGGCATCATCACATCCAGGATGGCGATCGAATACAGGCCGGTGAAGGCCTCGGCGGTGCCGGCTTCGCCGTCGTGCACCATTTTAACGTCGAAGCCTTCCTGTTCCAGGTATTCCTTGAACATGCCCACCAGTTCGATGTCGTCGTCTATCAGCAGTACTTTGCTCTTCATGCCGCATGCTTCTTTCTATGTCAATGGGCCGATCATAACAGCCCCGCAGGTGCATCCGGCGGTCTTTTACCCCGATTTACAACGCCTTGCTCAATGCCAATTACGTGTCAAAACGGCCATCTTTACATCGATTTACCCGGGGCTTACGGCGCTTTACACGGGGCGGCCAGAGAATGGCTGCTCCCTACCAACCAAGGATTGTTTGCATGAAAACTCCAAAAAACGGCTTACACAATATCTTGCTGGCTGCCGCCATGGCGCTGCCGCTGTTCGCCGCAGGCGGCGCCGCCCGTGCCGATGACCTGGGCGACGACGGCGTCCGTCCACCGATGATGAGGCAGGGCGCCGAGCACGACGGCCCTGAGCATGGCGCCGGCAACCGCGGTCCCGTACCGGGCTTCCACCACGGCCGTCCGCCGTTTGTCCACGGTATCGAACTGAGCGAGGCACAGGAAGACCAGGTGTTCGCCATTCTGCATGCGCAGGAACCGTATCTGCGCGACCAGGGCAAGGCCGCCGCCAAGGCCCACGAGGCGTTGCGCGCGCTGGGCAGCGCCGACCGGTACGACGACGCCAAGGCCGCAGCGCTGGCCAGGGATGGCGCGACGGCGATGGCCAACATCGCCTTGCAGCATGTGCGTACCCAACAGAAGCTGCTGGCCGTGCTGACCGCGGAGCAGCGCAAGAAGCAGGCCGAAGGCGAAGCCCGCCGCATGCCGAGTCCCTGATGTCCCTGAACCATTGAACGGAGAATCTTATGTCGATTAGCGCCCTGAGTTCCAGCAACACCAGCCAGCTTAGCTTCCTGAGCCGTTTGAGCAGTGCCAGCGCCAGCAGCGGCGCCGAGGCCACGCGCGGCGCACCGCCGCCACGTCCGCCCGATGGCGGCGGCTTCGTCTCGGCCATCGCCGACGCGTTGAAATCGATCGGCATCACCGACGCCAGCGATACCAACAGCACCAGCAGCACCGGCAGCTCGACTTCCAGCAACAGTGCCGACGGCGCCGACACCACGGACAGCAGCGGCACCGTGGCCGATGCGCTGGGCAGCTTCCTGCAAAGCCTGATGGGCGCGCTGCACGCGCAGCACACCAGCAGCAGCGAGGCGCCGGCGTATGGCGACGCGCAGCAGGGAGGCGGCCCCGGCGGCCCGGGCAAGCTGGAGTCGGATCTGCAAAGCCTGCTCTCCAAACTGGACTCGGGCGGCACCGACAGCACGGACGACAGCGACGCTGTCAGCCAGCTGGAAAGCAGCTTCGCCAACCTGCTCGACAAGCTGGGCGGCGGCGCCAGCGCCGGCGCCGACAGCACCGCCAGCACCGACGCCAACACCAAGCTGGCGGCATTCCTGCAGGCGTTGTCGACCAAGGCGGGCGGCAACGGGACCAGCGGCAACCTGGTCAACACCACGGTATAAACAAGGAGAAAAAATGCAATCCCACGACGACACCCACGAACATAGCCTGGCGGCCGACCTGAGCGCCATGCTGAACCTGGTCAGCGACCGTCGCCAGAGCTTGCGCTGGCTGCTGGCTGGCGCCTCGGCGCTGCCGGTCCTTGGTTGCGGCGGAGGCGGCTCATCGGCCAGCGACACCAGCAGCGCGACTACTACCAGCACGGCCACCACCACCACCACGACAACTACAACGCCAACCGGCTCGTGCGCGGTGATCCCCGAGGAAACCGGCGGCCCGTATCCGGGCGACGGCACCAACAGCAACAACAGCGGCGTGGTCAATGTGCTGACCCAGTCGGGCGTGGTGCGCAGCGACATCCGCAGCAGCTTCAACGGCCCGACCGGCGTCGCGGCCGGCGTGCCGCTGACCATCAAGCTGCAGATCGTCAACGCCAACGGCAGTTGCGCGGCGCTGTCCGGCTACGCGGTCTACCTGTGGCACTGCGACCGCGACGGCAACTACTCGTTGTACTCGAACGGGGTCACCGACCAGAACTACCTGCGCGGGGTGCAGGCCAGCGACAGCAACGGCAACCTGACGTTCCAGACCATCTTCCCGGGCTGCTACTCGGGCCGCATGCCACACGTACACTTCGAGGTCTATCCGACGCTGGCCAAGAGCAGCAGCGCGGCCAACCGCGTCAAGACCTCGCAGTTCACTTTCCCGATGGCGACGCTCAACGAGGTCTACGCCGCCAGCGGCTACAGCGCCAGCGTGCGCAACCTGGCGCAGATCAGCTACGCCAGCGACATGGTCTTCAGCGACGGCTATTCCCTGCAAATGGCCGCCGTCACCGGCAACGCCACCGACGGCTACGTGGTGACGTTGACGGTGGGAGTGAGCGCCTGATTGAATGACGCCTGGGCCGCCGGAGCAGACTGGAGACGCTTGCCGTTAATTAATCGTTGTCAACAATGCATCCGCATGCTAATCTGCGTTGCGTTGTTTTCAAAATGACAATATACGGTATTCTTTTGATACTCTCTTGAAGCCAAGGACCGGTCCATGAAATCACTTTCCCGCGTAGTCGCAAGTCTTTCCCTCATGCTGGCGGCCAGCTGCGCCAGCGCCTATGAATCGCATCTGGATACCAATGCTCTTACCTACGATTCCAGTGCACCTTATGCAACTCTCGAGTACGACAATCCAGGGGCGACCCAGATAACAACGGGATTTGGCGGGTATAACACGGCGGATACCGGCGCCGTCTTTTTCGCAGGGGGGCGAACGGGAAGCAGTCTCTATCAGCAGGATATCCAGATTGCAGCGAAGGCGGGCTACACCGTAACAGGCTACTCGCTGTCGACCTTCTTCCAGTCCGAGGTTGTTAACAACTATCCGGTGATCATTCCCGACCCCTCGCTTCACGTCAATACCGCAGGCGTCGCCTCTGCCGACTTCACGCTGACCATGACCGCAAAATCGATCGACGGCTCCACGATTTACGACAGGTCTTCGCTGGAGCAGTCAAATTTGAATGGGGAATCGGGGAATTGGGTGACGTTGAATAGCCCGGTCATGTCTCTGCAGAACCCGTTCTTGCTGCATCTGGATCAAAACCTGATGGTGACAGCTATCGCAGGACTGCGCGAGCGGTGGATTAGCGGCGAAGGGTACGATTACGTTGACGACCAGTTCTTTGCTGCGCATGCCTTTGGCATCGCCGTGTTGTTGGAGCTGACGGTCTATACGGCGCCGCTGGCGGCCCCGGTCCCGGAACCGGAACAATATGCCATGCTGCTGCTGGGATGTGCGCTGGTGGGCGCCGTTGCGCTGCGAAATAAACGGCGCCGGTCGTAGCCTTCCACGTTCCAAGCTGTTACAGCACCTTGGCCACCCAGACGATCAGCGCGGCCGAGGGCACCAGCAGCATTTGCGCCAGCAAGGTGCCGGCCAGGCGGCTGCCGACCAGCCATACGACGGCGCGGCGGAACTGTGTATCGCTGACGCGGCCCTCGACCACGTCGTCGGTCATGCCCGACATATGGGGATCGATGAACACCGCCATCATCACGGTGGCGCCGCCGTTGATGATGGACGACAGCGTGCTCGACGTGACCCGCACCTCGGGATCGAGCACGCCGGCATACAGCGAGGCGAACACGCCGACGGTCCACAGCGCCACCGCGCCGACGTTGAGCAAGGTCACCGACATCGACACGCTGCCGCTGTCGCGCAGCCCGCGCACATTGTCGGGCGACGGCATGGCCGCCACGTCCTTCACGTAGGACAGCCCACCTTTGAAGAAGCCGTGCAGCAGCAGCTTGGGCACCGAGCGGTGCACCTGGAAATGCTCGACCGCGCGGCAGAACACGCGCTGGAAGGTCGGGATCAGGATGGCCCCGGCCAGCGTCGCCAGCGTGGCCGCCAGCAGCAGCCAGCGCAGGTCGGACAGCACATGGTCGGCCGCCAGCGGCTGGGCCAGGCTCAGTTCGATGCGCTTGGCCAGGAAGGGGCCGAGGAAGGAATTCGAGGTGCGCGACACCAGCACCAGGATGCTGAACAAGGCCAGCGATACGGCGATGCGCCGGGTGCGCACCCCGGCTATCCTCACCGAGTAGGCGAGGGTGCCGATGATGTGGATCACAAACGTCAGAAAACAGATGAAGACCAGTTGCTTGTCCATGGGGCGCGCGGGCGGGTGTTACAGATCCGGCATCATCCCATAAAGCCGAGGTTGCGGGTGCTGAAGTTGCCGATATTCGGGAACACATCGGCGATCTGCGTGGCCGACAGGCCGAACCAGCTGGCCAGCGTGGCGCCGTACTGGTCGACCGAGGTGGTCGGCAGCAGCGCGCCGGAGCCGACGTCGAGGTCGTGGCCCAGGCCGGTGTCCGGCATGTGGCCGTAGATGTTCTTGCCCTTGACCGCGCCGCCCATGATGAAGTGGTGCGAGCCCCAGCCGTGATCGGTGCCGTCGCCGTTGCTGGTGAAGGTGCGGCCGAAGTCCGAGGCGGTGAACAGCGTCACCTGCTTGCGCATGTCGGCGCCTTGCAGCCCCGCCATGACGCCGTCGAAGTAGGCCATGGCGTGCGCCACCTTGGCCAGCAGGTCGGCTTGATTGCGCGCCTGCAGATCATGGCTGTCGAAGCCGCTCAGGCTGACATAGAACACCTGGCGCTTGAGCCCCAATGCGTTGCGGGCGCCAATGACGCGGGCCACTGTCTGCAGCTGCACTGCGAGCGGATTCACACTGGTCGCCCCGGTGTTCGGATTGATGTAAGGGGGGGGATTGGCGACCCCAGTTGCGCCGGCGCCCAACATGGCGCTCGCCAAGGCGGCATGGGAATCGATCGCGCGTGCCGTGACAGCGGCATATTCCTTTTGGAAGGGATCGTTGTAGTCGCCGGCCACGATCTGGCGCAAGGGGTTGGCGGAGGCGGGGGCACCGAACATGCTGCCGGAGAGTTTATTGATCGGTGCGGCGCCGGCGCCGCTTAGCTGATAGTAGCGCACCGAACGGCCACTCAAGAATGTCGCGTTGCCGGCGGTCGAGATGCAGGTGAAGGAGGCATTGCCGTTACTCGCGGCCAGCAAGTCGCCGAGCCGGCCGCCCCAGCCGGGGCCGCCAGCTTGCTCGGTCTGTGACGATTGCCACATTGCTTGCTGGTCGTTGTGCGAGAAAAGACGCGATGGCAGGACCGCGGCGCCAGCCTTGTACTGTGCCAGGGTCACCGGCTCGATCAGGGTGCCAACGTTGGCCAGCACGGCGACGCGGCCGGCGTCAAACAGCTCTTTCAGCGGCTGCATCGATGGGTGGAGCGCAAATGTGCGTCCCGCTTGCGGTGAATTTGGTACGACGGGTAGGACGCCGCCTGTGGCACCTACGGCTGGCAAGGCGATGGAGCCGCCGTCGGCGGTGGTGCGGATGCGTCGATAAGTGTTCCAGGAGGTGCTGTCGGTGGCCAGCACAGTGTTGAAATGGTCATTGCCGCCGTTGAGGAAAAGACATACGATGGCTTTGTAGTCGGTGGCGTCGGCGGCGGCGGCGTTGCCCATGGCTGCAAGGTTGAGGGTGAACGGTAGGCTGCTGCCACCGGCCAGTGCTAGCATTTTTCCGAGAAACTGGCGGCGTGTAGGTGAGTCGAAGTGCATGATTGGTTCCTTAACGTTGGGCCAGGTATTCGGGAGATGCCATGGTCAGAAAAATCGCCATACAAACCCGATTTTTACGGGCACTGGCGACCTCGCTTGCGTTGCTGCTGTTGGCGACTGGCAGCGTGATGGTGTTCAGCGTGCTGATGATCTGGTTGCGCAGCGTGGTCGACATTCCCCCGCTGAGCAGCAATAGATTAAGGCGGTCGAGCAGCAATGCCGGCTGCGCGGCCAAGGCCATTTCGGCGCTATAGTCGCCCTTGACATCACCGAGAGCGCCAACCCCGTAGGGTATGACTTCCTGCATGAAGTTCAGATAGCCGGTGACGGACGGCTCGCCGGTGATCTGCATTTCCGGCGCCACCAGGCCCTGTGCCGACAGTGACGTGTTCGGCGGCATATAGGTGGGACGGAAGAAGTTGAATACCGACGGTGAGCGCAGCGGTGTCTGGGCCAGCGCGCCGAGGACGCTGTCCGTGGTGGTTATCTGGAAGTGACCCGAGGCGGACTTTGCGTTGAAGGCGCGCATCCAGTTCGCCAAGCGCAGTACCGGCTCACGCAGCTTCTTCGCGGCGCCGGTGTCTTGCGCTTCAGGGGCAAGCAGCACTGCTCGGATGACCGCACGCATGTCGCCGCGCACGCCGTAGCCGTTGTTCGCGAAGGCTGCCGACACCCGGCTGACGTAGGCAGGGCTCGGGTTGCTGCTGACCAGGCGCTGGATCAACTGGCGTCCGATGAAGGGACCAACGTTCGGGTGCAGGAACAGCGTGTCGAGCGCTGCCTTGAGCTCGACCGTGGCGTTGCCTCCGCTCAGTTGCGTACCAAGGAAGCTTTTTGCCGACGTCGAATGGAAGGCCGGGTAGTTCTGCATTGGCGTCCAGTCGCGCGCCGGGTCAACGGCCGCGCCATAGAAACGGTTCGCGCTGAGGTCGGGCCCGGCCCAGCTCCAGCCGGTAAATACCTTGGACAGACCAGCGACGTCTTCGTGCCTATAGGTTTCGACCGGCCGCCCATTTTGAAGTTTCAGGCTGCCGTCGGCATTTAGCTGATACAAGCCGATCGTCATCAACTGCATGATTTCACGGGCGAAGTTTTCGTCCGGTAGCCGGGTGCCGTCTTCTTTTTGATTGTGCATGTGGCTCAGATACATGCCCATCATTGGATGCAGCGCTACGTTTTGCAGCAGGTCACGAAAATTGCCGAAGGCGCTATGACCTAACATGTCGTAGTAACTTGCGACGCCAGCTGGGTGAGAATAAAGACGGTCCTCCGCAGTGGAAATGACAAATATCTGCGAGAGTGCAAAGGTGACGCGTTGTCGCAGCTGGTCATCGCCGGTCGCAGCCTGTTTCCAGAACGATTCATACACTTGATTGGGTGACAGGGCGATGACAGCTGGCAGTGAGGGTGCGAGGTTTTGCACGTAGCTGCGGTGTAGTGACTGAGGTTTCTTGAATTGATCCGTGATCCAGTCCTCTTTACTGCTGGACACGAGTGCACTGATGGATGCGGCGCTCGGGCCGAACGTGGCCTGGGCCAGGAACTGTGCGGCTGCGGCCGGTGTGAGCGGATTGACTGGGCCGGTGGGTGACGGCGAAATAGGTTCTGCCGGCGTGAGTGGCGCACTAGGCCCGGCGCCACGCCGGCTTTCGTTGGTACTAGCGGCAGTGCCGGCCGCCAAACTACCCCCTGAGCTGATCCTGAGGCCTGCGGTTACGGGGGGGCGGGATGGGGCGGGATCAGGCGTTCCGCCGCCGCAAGCGCTGATGGCCAAGACTACTGCCAGCCCGGATGCTGATTTCAGTAAAGTGAACTTCATGCTTTTGCCTTTTGGAATTCCAAAAGGGGCGATTGTAAAAGAGCTCAACTATCAAGACAAAACCAATTTCAATTCCGCGTGGCAACATTGGATTTTTGACCGATTTTGACAGATGAAGCGCAAATTTTAGATGAAGTTATGATGATGCAAATAACAAATTTTCTCGGGAAATGTTAATTATACGCAACATAAAATTTCTAGTGCAAAAAAAACCGCCGGCCCGAACGCATTCGGTGCCGGCGGTTGACGGGCCGTGGTTGCTGTTTATTGCTTGACGCAATCGACGAAGTAACCGCGCTTGCCGTCCACTTCACGCTTGACCAGGCCGTGCACGTCGGTCTCGAAGCCGGGGAAGCGCTCGTTGAAGTCGCGCGCGAAGCGCAGGTAGTCGACGATGGTCTTGTTGAAGCGCTCGCCCGGGATCAGCAGCGGAATGCCCGGCGGGTAAGGCGTCAGCAGGATCGACGTGATGCGGCCTTCCAGCTCGTCAATGGCGACGCGCTCGATCTCGCGGTGCGCCATCTTGGCGAACGCGTCCGACGGCTTCATGGCCGGGATCATGTCCGACAGGTACATCTCGGTGGTCAGGCGCGCGACGTCGTAGGCCTTGTAGAAATCGTGGATCTGCTGGCACAGGTCGCGCAGGCCCATGCCTTCGTAGGTCGGGTTGGCGGCCGCGAACTCCGGCAGGATGCGCCACATCGGCTGGTTCTTGTCGTAATCGTCCTTGAACTGCTGCAAGGCGGTCAGCAGCGTGTTCCAGCGGCCCTTGGTGATGCCGATGGTGAACATGATGAAGAACGAGTACAGGCCGCACTTCTCGATGATCACGCCGTGCTCGGCCAGGTACTTGGTGACGATGGACGCCGGAATGCCGGTCTCGGCAAACTGGCCGTCCAGCGACAGGCCGGGGTTGACGATGGTGGCCTTGATCGGGTCCAGCATGTTGAAGCCCGGCGCCAGCTTGCCGAAGCCGTGCCAGTCGTCCTCGGCCTTGATGATCCAGTCTTCCTGCGAACCGATGCCTTCTTCGGCGAACTTGTCCGGGCCCCACACCTGGAACCACCAGTCCTTGCCCCATTCCTGGTCGATCTTCTTCATCGCGCGGCGGAAGTCCAGCGCTTCGAGGATCGATTCTTCCACCAGCGCGGTGCCGCCCGGCGCTTCCATCATGGCCGCGGCGACGTCGCACGAGGCGATGATCGAATACTGCGGCGAGGTCGAGGTGTGCATCAGGTAGGCCTCGTTGAAGGCGTCGCGGTCCAGCTTGACCGACTCCGATTCGCGCACCAGCACCTGCGAGGCCTGCGACAGGCCGGCCAGCAGCTTGTGGGTGGACTGGGTCGAGAAGATCATCGACTCCTTGGCGCGCGGACGGTCCTTGCCGATCGCGTGCATGTTCTTGTAGAAGTCGTGGAAGGTGGCGTGCGGCAGCCATGCTTCGTCGAAGTGCAGCGTGTCGATCCGGCCGTCGAGCATTTCGCGCAGGGTTTCGACGTTGTAGACCACGCCGTCGTAGGTCGACTGGGTGATGGTCAGGATGCGCGGCTTCTTGTTCACCGCTTCGCGCGCGAACGGGTTGGCGTCGATCTTGCGCTGGATGCTCTCCATCGTGAACTCTTCCAGCGGAATCGGACCGATGATGCCCAGGTGGTTGCGGGTCGGCATCAGGAACACCGGAATCGCACCGCACATGATGATCGAGTGCAGGATGGACTTGTGGCAGTTGCGGTCGACCACGACGATGTCGCCCGGCGCCACCGTCGAGTGCCAGACCATCTTGTTCGAGGTCGAGGTGCCGTTGGTGACGAAGTAGCAGTGGTCGGCGTTGAAGATGCGGGCGGCGTTGCGCTCGGACGCGGCCACCGGGCCGGTGTGGTCGAGCAGCTGGCCCAGCTCTTCGACGGCGTTGCAGACGTCGGCGCGCAGCATGTTTTCGCCGAAGAACTGGTGGAACATCTGGCCGATCGGCGACTTCAGGAAGGCCACGCCGCCCGAGTGGCCGGGGCAGTGCCACGAGTAGGAACCGTCGTTGGCGTAGTGCACCAGCGCGCGGAAGAACGGCGGCGACAGGCCGTCCAGGTAGGACTTGGCTTCGCGGATGATGTGGCGCGCCACGAACTCCGGGGTGTCCTCGAACATGTGGATGAAGCCGTGCAGCTCGCGCAGGATATCGTTGGGGATATGGCGCGAGGTGCGGGTTTCGCCGTACAGGTAGATCGGGATGTCGGCGTTCTTGTAGCGGATTTCCTCGACGAAGGCGCGCAGCGACTTCAGCGCGGTGTCGGTTTCCTCGACCGAGCCGCCGCCGAATTCCTCATCGTCGATCGACAGCACGAAGGCCGAGGCGCGCGACTGCTGCTGGGCGAACTGGGACAGGTCGCCGTAGCTGGTCACGCCCACCACTTCCATGCCTTCTTTTTCCATTGCATCGGCCAGGGCGCGAATGCCCAGGCCGGACGTGTTCTCGGAACGGAAATCCTCGTCGATAATGACGATGGGGAAACGAAATTTCATGCATGTCTCCAAAAAAGCAAGCCGCCCCTGACTTGTGTGGAGGGGCGGACTAGGGCGCGACCACCGATCCGGCAGCCGCAGAAAAAAAATAAGAACGGGATTCTCGCAGAAATGGGGCCGCTGCGGGAAAAAAATATTGCAAAAATCCAGACAAGATTGCCGCAATACTATGACGACGGTATTACACCGGTTGTTACGCCTTAGTGCCCGACCGCGCCGCCGCCCAGTTTGGCCAGCATCTGGCCGACCGGATCGACGTGGAACCAGGCAAACGCGCCCAGCGCGATGCCGACGCCGGCCACGCCGTAGGCCAGGCCCATCATCCATTTCTTGCGGGTCAGCAGGGTGATGGCGGCCAGCGAGATGGCGATCTGCTCGGCGGTGGTGGCCAGCGCCCACTGGTGGTGCTCGTGCATGGCTTCGTCCGATTTGTGGTTCCACTCTTTAGAGGATTCCTCCCACTTTTCGGCTTCCTTCTTGATGTCTTCCTTTTCCGTCTTGTAGCGGGCCATGTCGGCCTCGTACTTCTTCGGATCGATGCCCGGCAGCGACATCGCCAGCTCGGCCAGGTTCTGCTTGCTGGACTTGGCCTGGTAGTAGTTCCAGCTGTTGGCGGCCTGGGTCTTGTCGATGGCCGCGTTGTTCTTGAACAGCGCCGCGTCATTCTGCGTGGCGCCGCCCAGGTAGCCGAAGGTGGCGCCGACGGTGGCCAGGATGGCCGTCATGACGGCAATATTGTTCGAAAAGCCATCGCTACCGTGGGCAGCGTGTTCGACCGCGTGATCGTGCGGTCCGTGTACGTGAAAACCGTCGCCTGACATGTGCTGTTGATCCTTGATGAGGTTGAAGATTGGGACTTAGGCCTTGCGGCGCAGTGTAACAAAAGCGTACTGCAAATCGGCCGCTTCCGACGCATGCCGCTCGCGCGCGGTTTCCTGCCACACGCTGGCGTCCAGCTCGGGGAAGAAGGCGTCACACTGGTAGGTGCGGGCGATCTCGGTGATTATCAACTGGTCGGCCAGCTGCATCGATTGTCGGTAGATCTCGGCGCCGCCGATGACGAAGCCGGTGGCGCCGTCCAGCAGCGCCAGGGCCGCCTCGACCGAGCCGACCGCTTCCACGCCGTCGTGGCGCCAGTCGGGATTGCGGGTGATGACGATGTTGCGGCGGTTGGGCAGCGGACGGCCGATCGAATCAAACGTTTTACGACCCATGATGATCGGGTGGCCGGTGGTCAAACGCTTGAAATGCGCGAGGTCTTCCGGCAGCTTCCACGGCAGGGTGTTGTTGATGCCGATGCCGCGCTGGGCGTCCATGGCGACGATGATGGTCAGTGTGCTCATTTTTTGATGCTATCAGATGCAGAGCCGACATTATCGTTCAATTTGGCCTTTTTCGGCGTCGCCGATTTCTTGCGCCGTGCGCGGCGGGGCGAGTTGCCGGGATAGTTGTCGTCGAGTTCGGTCGGCAGGGTGCTGTAGCGCCAGCTGCAGCAGCGGGCGCTGCGCGCCCAGTCGGCGAAGAAGTCGCAGCCGAACTCGAACACCTCGCCCCAGCTGCAAAAGCCTGCCTGCCTGAGATGGCGCGCCGACAGGGCCGGGCGCGGCGGCCGATGACGGTGGTGCAGGTCGCCGCAATCGTCCATGCGGCGGCGTAACAGCAGCAAGCCGGCCACCGTGCCGTAGCGGGCGATGGCGCGCTTGCCATACTGGGAGCAGCTGTCGCGGCCGGTATGGACGCGAAAGGCGCAGCTGAAGCCCTTCAGCGGCGACAGGTAGCGTTGGTAGGCCGCGATGGCGGCGAGGGCGGGGCGTTTCATCGTCAGGGATTGTATTCGGCTTCTATCTTCGCGTATTCGCCGCTAGCGTCCTCAAAGAACTTGCCGTTCCAGCGGAAGACGATAGTACGCTCCGGCTGCTGCTCCACCTTGACCCGGTAGACGAGGGCCGGCTGGCCGTCGCGCGTGGATTCCTCGACGGTGGCCTTGAGTTTTTGCGGCGGCGGACCATTGCCATCCTCGCGGTCGCGCTCAATGATGAGTTGGACAAGCTCTTGCAGGGTGTCGCCTTCAATGCGGAACATCATGTAATGGCCCAGCATACCTTCGCCGCGCATCAGCATTTCCGAGCCTTTGCAGACGATCTGCTCGCGCGGTTCGCCAGGAATGATTGTCTTGAGCTCGAAGTTATGGGCAGGCGCGAACCTCGCGTCGGACATAGCGCTGGCCTGGCTGCCGTGTAGTGCTTTGTACTTGCTGACGGACTGCCCATTGCTCATGGTGATCGACAGGAAGCGTATCGTTTCTATCGGCGGCGCGGTCACCTCCAACAGGAAGTCCTTGCCTTTCAGTGATTGTTCCACTTCCATGGCCTTGGCGGGCGCCTCCTCGGCGACGGCAGTGGCCGCCGGTGCCCTGGGGCCGACCGGAGCGCCGGCCACCACCCGCGGCGTCGGGGTGGCGGTATCGGCAGGGCGACGGTTGACTACCAATACCAGCACGACTAGCGCCAGCGCGGCGATGGACGCGATCAATTTTTTGTTCATGTTCTAATGTGATCAATTAAACAAGCCACAATAGCACGCCGCTGCGAAAACCCGCGTCCTCTACTGCGCGTCGGCCTGCGCCACTTTCTGGCGCAGCTGGCCGGCGAACTGCGCCAGGTCCTGCGGGTTCATGTCCGACACGGCCGAGTACTGCATGCCGTCCTGCGACCAGCGCAGCAGGTGAAAGCCCTGCCGCATGCTCGCCTGCGGGGCGCCGGCATGGGCGCGGGCGTCCGGCCAGATGTACAGGTTGAGGATGTGCTGGCGGTGGCGGTAGGCCAGCGCCGCCACCGGCCGCTGCTGAAGATAATCGAGGCGGCCGCCGACCAGCGTGTAGCCCTGCTCCGCCAGGTCGAACACCGGCGGCGAAAAATCCAGCTTGCCGGCGAACCAGGGCTTGACCGTATGCTGGTCGGTCGAGGCCACGTCGGCCAGGTGGTTGGGCATCAGCGCGCGGAAGTGGCTGGCCACCAGTTCCTGCTCGATGCGCTCGTTGGCTGTCGGCTGGCCGAGGTACAGCGTCAGCGTGACGGCAAAGGCGGCCGTCGCCGCTCCCGCCAGGCCGAGGTTGATCCACGCCCACGGCCATGCGCGCAGGGCCGGGCGGCGCGGCCGGTGCGCGGGCTCGGCGCGTAGCGCGGCGTGGATGCGGTGCTTCAGATACTCGGGCGCGGCATGGCGGCTCGCCTCCGCGCCGATCCGCCCGCGCAGCGCCTCCAGCTCCTCCAGCGCGGCGCTGCAATCGGCGCAGCCCGACAAATGCGCCTCCAGCTGCCGCCGGTCGGCCGCACTCAGTTCATCGTCCAGATACGCCGACAGCATTTCCTGGCTGTGCTTAGATTCCATCCTGTCCTCCGTGCTTCAGATACGCCAGCAGCAGCTTGCGCGCGCGGGCCAGCCGCGACATCACCGTGCCGATCGGCGTTTCAGTCACCTGCGCAATCTGCTTGTACGACAGATCGTCCATCTCCTTCAACACCAGCACTTCGCGGAACGCCTGCGGCAACTGGGCCAGCGCGGCGTTGACGCTGCGGCCGGTGTCGCGGCTGGCGACGATGGCGGCCGGATCGGTGGACTCATCGTCGCCGTGCAGCGTCTCATCGAAGCTGACATCGCCGCGCTGCGCCTGGCCGTCGCGCAGCGCGCTGTAGTAGGTATGGCGCACGATGGTCAGCAGCCACGCGCGCACGTCGCCTCCGCGAAAGCCGTCGGCAAAGCGGAAGGCGCGCAGATAGGCGCTCTGCACCAGATCGTCGGCGTCATGCTCGTTGCGGGTCAGCCAGCGGGCCAGGTTGTAGGCCGCGTCCAGGTGCGGCATGGCCATCGCCTCGAACCGTGCGGTTTTGTCGTCGTCGCCCAAAAACTTATCCATTGCAGTGGTCCAGTGGATGAAGACTCCGTCCGGTGCGGTTTTATTCCCGCCTGAGAAATAAAAAAATAATCGGGAATATCCGGGCCGTGATCCGGGTTTTAGCCGGTACGACCGTCGCTTGCCGATTATGCCATGTCGCGGCGACGTCCTGATAACCACACCACGGAGTACATCATGATCGATCGCAGAGGATTTTTAAGGCTGGGCGCAGTGGGCGGCGGCGCCGTCTTCATGTCCGGCTTGTACGGCAAGGCCATGGCCGCCGCCGGCTACGAGGATTTCTACTTTGTGCAGCTGTCCGACTCGCACTGGGGCTACAAGGGCCCGGCCAATCCGGAGGCGCAGAACACGCTCAGGCAGGCGGTGGAGAGCGTCAATGCGCTGACGACGCCGCCCGATTTCATCGTCTTCACCGGCGACCTGACCCACACCACCGACGACGCGGCCGAGCGCCGCCGGCGCATGGCGGAGTTCAAGCAGATCGTGGGCGGCCTGAAGGTCAAGGACGTGCACTTCCTGGCGGGCGAGCACGACGCTTCGCTCGACAACGGCGCGGCGTTCCAGGAGTTCTTCGGGCCCACGCACTACAGCTTCGATCACAAGGGCGTGCACTTCATCGCCATCGACAACGTCTCCGACCCCGGCGCGCGCATCGGCGAGGCGCAACTGGCGTGGCTGAAGGCCGATCTGGCGAAACAGGCGCAGGACGCGCGCATCGTCGTGCTGACGCACCGGCCTTTGTTCGATCTGGCGCCGAAATGGGACTGGGCCACGCGCGACGGCGAGCAGGCGATGGCGCTGCTGATGCCGTATTCGAACGTCACGGTGTTCTATGGCCATATCCACCAAGAGAATCACCATATGAGCGGCCACATCGCGCATCACGCGGCCAAGTCGCTGATCTTCCCGCTGCCGGCGCCGGGTTCGCAGGACAAGCGCACGCCGCTGCCGTGGGACCCCGCAGCTCCCGGCAAGGGTCTGGGCTTCCGCGAGGTGGAGGCAGAGATGAAGCCGGTGGCGTATCAGATCACCGAATTCCCAGCGATGAAAGGATAAATCAACATGTTGAGCAAACGTAGAATGCTGATGTGCGCGCCGTTGGCGCTGGTCGCCCTGGGCGCGGTGCAGGCCAAGGCGAAGGAGCGGGTCATCAAGATCGAGGCCCGCAAGTTCCGCTACGCGCCGAACGTGATCGAATTGAAGAAGGGCGAGGCGGTGGTGCTGGAACTGACGGCGCTGGACTTCCCGCACGGCTTCAGCCTGCCGGACTTCAAGATCCGCGCCGATCTGGTGATCGGCAAACCCGTGCGGGTGAAACTGAAGCCGGAGGAGGCCGGGCAGTTCGGTTTTTTATGCGATAACTTCTGCGGCAGCGGCCATGAGGAGATGTCCGGCACGCTGATCGTCAAGGCCTGAGTTATTCCAGTCCCTCCGTAGGGTAGACGCGTACATAAGGGTCTTTGTTCTTGCGGTTGCGCCCTTGGTCGCGGCAACCTCTGATGTCGCAATTGCCGATGTCGCCCGCGCATGAGGCGATATCGCAGGCGTCTCCGACGCAGGACAGGTCGGGCAGGTCGCAGGACGGGTCGCAAAAACCGGCCTGCGCACGGTGGCGCGCGCTCATGGCGCGCATCGCCGGCGGGCGATGCTGGCGATGCTTGTCGCCGCAGGCGTTCATGCGGCGGTTCAGCAGCATCAGGCCGAGGACCAGGCCATGCCTGGCGATGACGCGCTGGCCGTAAGCGGAGCAGCTATCGCGGCCGGTGTAGACGCTGAACGCGCAGGAAAAGCCCTTTAACCGCGACAGGTGGCGTCGATAGAACGCGATGGCGGCGAGGGCGAGTCGTTTCATGCGGCGTGATGGAACGCCAGTATGTCGGCGGCCAGCGTTTGCGGGGCCTCCAGCGGGATCATATGGCCGGTGTCGTCGTGAAGGTTCAGGCGGGCGTCGGGCAGGTGGCGCTGCATCTCGCGAAGGTGGGCCGGGTCGACCAGTTGGTCGCCCGTTGCGCCGACGATCAGCACCGGGCAGGTGATTTCCGTCAGCCGCTCCATCAGGTCCGGCCGCTCCATCGAAGCGGTGAACTGCGCCAGCAGAACATCCTTGCCCAGGTCCAGCGCCATCTGCTGGATGATGTCGATGATGGACTGGTCGCCGAGATGCGTCTCATGCAGCAGCTCGCGCAGGCGCATGCGCGTCATGCCGGTGTAGGCATTGTTCTTCAACATGGGGATGATGCGGCGGCGGGTTTGTATCTCGGTTTCGCTCAGGCCGCGCGCCGAATTTGCGATCAGCACCAGCGACTGCACGCGCTCGGGATGCAGCAGCGCGTACTCGATGGCGAGATAGGCGCCCAGCGAGAACGCCACCAGGTGCGCCGACGGCGCGCTGTGCGCCGCGATCAGCTCCTGCATCTCCAAGCGTGTGCGCGCCTTGTGCAGCGGGACGTAGTTGAACGCGAAGCCGCTGCCCAGCAACGGCGTCAAACGGGACCACATCCTTTCGTCGCACAGCGTGCCGGGGATGAAGTCCAGTTGCGTCATACCGCCATCGGTGCCGTGATCGGCGCGTGGTGCTGGTAGCCTTCCAGCGAGAAGTCCGACGGCTCGACTTTTTCCAGCCATTCCGGCTCGTACTTGCCGGTCTTGGCGAAATCCGGCACGCGGTCGGAGATGCGGAACTGCGGCGCTGGGAACGGCGTGCGGGTCAGCTGTTCCTTGACCATGTCCATGTGGTTTTCGTAGATATGCGCGTCACCGATGAAGTAGGTGAACCAGCGCGGCGTGTAGCCGGTCAGACGGCCGACCAGGTGCATCAGCGCGGCGCCTTCCGCGAGGTTGAACGGCGTGCCCAGACCCAGGTCGTTGGAGCGGACGTAGAGGCACATCGACAGCTCGCGCGTGGCTGGATTCGGAATGAACTGGTACAGCAGGTGGCAGGCAGGCAGCGCGACCGAGTCCAGTACCGCAGGATTCCAGCCGTGGAAAAGGATGCGGCGGCTGCCCGGATTGTTGACGATGGTGTCCAGGCATTCGCGCAGCTGGTCGATCGCCTTGTGCAGCAGGACCTTGGTCACGCCTTGGTCTTCGATCTGCGAGATCAGACGGAAGCCGTTCTTTTGCGCGTCGGCGATCTGCGCCGGCTGGTCGACGGCGATCAGTTTGAAGCCCGGCCATTGGCGCCATTGCACGCCGTAGACCGGACCCAGGTCGTCTTCGCCGAGGCGGTACGGATTGTCCAGCCACTGCTTGTTCTCGTTGGCGTTCTGGTCCCAGACCTTGCAGCCCAGCGCGCGGAAGTCGGCGGCGCTGCTGGAGGCGCGCAGGAAGGCGCACAGTTCGCCGACCACGGATTTGAATGCCAGTTTTTTGGTCGTCACGGCGGGGAAGCCGTCGTTCAGCAGGTCGAAGCGCATCATCGCGCCCGGCACGCTCAGGGTGCGGATGCCGGTGCGGTTGTCTTGCCAGCTGCCCGTATCGAGGACGGTCTGGATCAGTTCCTGGTATTGCTGCATTCAATTCTCCAACATGGTGCACGGGCCGCGACGGCCCGGAAAGATGGCTATTTTATCAGGCGGCGCGCATGAAAGCACATGGCCGCCCAGGCGCTCAGCTTGGGCCGGTCTTGCGGCCGCCCGGCTTTGCGGCGGCCTTGCCTGCGGTCCGCGCCAGCGACTTGGCGCCACGTCCGCCGGTGACCACGACCGCTCCCTTGGGCGCTGCCGCCGCTGGCTTGCCGCCGTAGATGCGGCCTGCGGCCGGTTTGCCGCCTGCCGAGCGTGCGCCGCCGGGTGGTTTGCCCGAAGGCGCCGGTGGCGTCCACGTGCCCAGCGACGCATCGCCGCCGGCCGGACGGGCCGTCACTGCTGGCTTGCCGCCCGCCGCAACGCCGCCCGTGGCAGAGCTGCCAGTCGCCGCCTTGCCGCCGGCAGGACCGGTGAATGGGCGCTTCTTCTTGGCCGGCGCTTCCGCTGCGGCTTTCTTGGCCAATGCTGCCGCCACGCCTTTCGGACCGGTCTCCGGTACGCGGTGGTCGGCCTCGAAGCCCGGCTCCTCAATGCGATGGATGACCTGGCGGGTCAGTGTTTCGATGGCCTTCAGCATATCGACTTCGTCGGCGCAGACCAGCGAGACGGCTTCGCCCTCCATGCCGGCGCGGCCGGTGCGGCCGATGCGGTGGATGTAGTCCTCGGCCACGGTCGGCAGGTCGAAGTTGACCACCTGCGGCAGCGCCTGGATATCCAGGCCGCGCGCGGCGACGTCGGTGGCCACCAGCAGCTGCACTTCGGCGTTCTTGAAGCGGGCCAGCGCGCGCAGGCGGGCCGGCTGGGTTTTGTCGCCGTGGATGGAATCGGCGGAAATGCCGTGTTCCTGCAAGGTCGTCATCAGCGTCTCGACGCCCTTGCGGGTCTTGACGAAGACCAGCACCTGGCCCCAGTTCAGCTTCTTCAGCAGGTGCAGCAGCAGTTCCGGCTTGCGGCGCTTGTCGGTCGGGATCAGCCACTGCTTGACGGTCTTGGTGGCGGTATTGCTGGCGCTGACCTGGATCGACACCGGATCCTTGAGCATGCCGGCGGCCAGTTTGCGGATCTCATCGGAGAAGGTGGCCGAAAACAGCAAGGTCTGGCGCTGCTTGGGCAGGGCCGCCAGCAGGATGTCCAGGTCGCGCTCGAAGCCCAGGTCCAGCATACGGTCCGCTTCATCGAGCACCAGCGTTTGCAGCATGGCGAAGCTGATCGCGCCCTGGTCGTGCAGGTCGATCAGTCGGCCCGGCGTGGCCACGAGCACGTCCAGGCCCTTGCGCAGTTTGGTGATCTGCGGCTCGATCGGCACGCCGCCATAGGCCACGGCCGATTTCAGCGGCAGGTTGCCGCCGTAGCTGCGGAAGCTCTCGTAGACCTGTTCGGCCAGTTCGCGCGTCGGCACCAGCACCAGGCAGCGGATCGCCTTCGGAGCGGTCATGCCGTCCATGGTCAGGCGCTGCAGGATGGGCAGGGCGAAGCCCGCCGTCTTGCCGGTGCCGGTCTGCGCCGCCGCCATCAGGTCGCGGCCTGCCAGTACGGCGGGAATGGCTTGCTTCTGGACGGGCGTGGGCTGTTTGTAGCCCAGCGTCTCCAGCGTGCGCTGTATGGGGTCGATCAGGCCGAGGGCTTGGAAGGTCATGATGTATGCAGTCAATTTGAAAGATGCGCGAAAAAGAGGGCGCAGTGTAGCCGGTTGCACCGGCTTGTGCAGGAATTAGTTGGACATCGCGTCCGACCACAGGGTCAGGATCTCGCGTACGCGCTGGTCCGGCATGTTGAGCAGGTTGTCGCCGATATAAAGCTCCACCGAGCTGCGACCCGGCAGCGCGGCGTGGCTGGCGCCATTGAACAGCCACACGCCATGCTGCTCGGCGATGCGGTTGCGGATCTCGTTGGCGCGCTCGCGGCTGACCGGCAGGTGCAGGTGCAGCATGCTTGCTTGCGGACGGGCGGGATTCGGCGTCAGCTGCGGGTAGTCGCGCAGAACTTCATAGAGCCACTCGGTGCGGCGGAAGTAGTTCGGCATCGCCGCCATCCGCGCATCGAACTGCATCGCGGCGGCCACCACGTACGGCGTGCGCTGGTAGACGTTCCCGCCCTGGCGGCGGAACCACTCCTGGGCCTTGGCGACAAACGCTTCGCTCCCCAGCAGCATGGCGCCGCCCATGCCGCCTATGCCCTTGTACATCGAGATGTAGACCGAATCGAAACCGGCTGCAATCTCGGCGGCCGGGCAGCCATATGCGGCGGCGGTCTCGAACAAGCGCGCGCCGTCCAGGTGCAGGTGGATGGACAGTTCGCGGCAGTAGGCCTTGATGGCCTCCAGATCGTGCCAGCTTGGACACTGGCCGCCGATCTCGCGCATCGGCAGCTCCAGCATGGCGGCGCCCAGCTTGTCCGGGATGCCTTTCAGCTCTTCCAGCGTCCACGGGCGGTGCGGGTCGCCGATCTGCATAGCCTGGAAATGGTCGAGCAGCTGATGGTTGCCACGCTCATGGCGCAGAATGTGCGAGGTCGGATGCAGCGCCACCAGCCGGCTGCCGCGCTCCGAGCAGGCGATGCGCAGCGCGGTGGCCTGGGCCATCGTGCCGGAGATGCAGAACAACGCCGCTTCAAAGCCCAGCAGCGTGGCGACCTTCTGCTCGAAGTCCTGTATCAGCGTGCCGCTGCCGTAGGTATCGTGCGCCACGCCGTTGGCCTCGCACCATGCGGACATCGCCCCGAACTGTTGGGCGGGCGAGGGCTGGCGATGGCCGGGAAGGTGGGTTGTGCAGCTGAGCCGCAGTTCGGCGTCGGTCAAGGCGTTCTCCTGAAAGGGAGAATGTTACCGGCTTTTTGCCTCCGGGGCTGAAAAACCGGCTTTACGATAGTGTTCGTCGTAGTCCGGCGACAGCGTGCCCATCATCCGGTCCCAGAACAGGAAGTACCAACTGTAGTTGTAGCGTCCCCGCGCATGGTGGGTGTTGTGGGCCGTGGAGGTGTTGATCCAGCGGCCCAGCCAGTGCTTCGACAGCGCGCGCGGGAACAGCTCGTAGCCCAGGTGCGTGTACACCGCGAAGGCCGTATTAATCCACGTGAAGATGATCAGCGACCAGAACGTGACCGGCAGCACCAGCAGTATGACGATGCTGGCGCCGCTGTCGATCACCGCCTCCAATGGGCTGATCGAGTAGGTGGACCATGGGCCGGTGTTGGTGGAGAGGTGGTGGGTGCGGTGCGCCCAGCGGAACAGGCGGCGGTGGTGCATCAGCCGGTGCGTCCAGTAGAACCAGGTGTCCTGGATCAGCATCATCAGCACCACCATGGCGGCGATAAAGCCCCATCCGCGACCATAGGCGTGCACGCTCTGGTAGAAGTGGGTGTGCTGGCCGAGGCCCAATGCAAAAGCCACCGGCATGACGCTGCCTATCACCACGATGCTGAGGATGGAGGTCAGGACTTCGCGCCGGACCTGCGGTACGCCGATCGGTTTCGCCTGCAGGCGCTGCCGTCCACCGGGGCGATAGCGCCACCATATCCATAGTGCGCCGAACACGGCGACCACGATCATGTAGTCCCGCGCTACGCGTTCAATGTTGAACAAAAGTTTGTACAGCATGGCGCACCCTTGAAAATAAGATAACGCATGCTAAGGCCGGCGGCGCCGGCCGTGCTTATGAATTGATTAATGTTCCACGTGGACGTTGTGGAATTGCAGCGCAGCCAAGTTGGCGTAGATGCCGCCCAGCGCCACCAGCGACGAGTGGGTGCCGGTTTCGACGATGCGGCCGTCTTCCATCACGATGATGCGGTCGGCGCGCTGCACCGTCGCCAGGCGGTGCGCGATGATGACGGTGGTGCGGCCGACCATCGCCGCTTCCAGCGCCTTCTGTACCAGGCGCTCGGACTCCGCATCCAGCGCGCTGGTGGCTTCGTCGAGCAGCAGCAGCGGCGGGTTTTTCAGCAGTGCGCGGGCGATGGCGATGCGCTGGCGCTGGCCGCCGGACAGCCGCACGCCGCGCTCGCCCAGGAAGGATTGATAGCCCTGCGGCAGGCGTTCGATGAATTCGTGGGCGGCGGCCAGCTTGGCGGCCTGGATCACTTCCTCGTCGGTGGCGCCGGCGCGGCCGTAGCGGATGTTTTCCATCGCATCGGCCGAGAAGATCACCGTATCCTGCGGCACGATGCCGATGGCGTCGCGCAGCGTGTGCAGATCGAGCTTGGTGATGTCGACGCCATCGAGCTTGATGCTGCCGCTCTGCGGATCGTAGAAGCGCAGGAACAGCTGGAACAACGTGGTCTTGCCGGCGCCGGAAGGGCCGACCACGGCCACCGTTTCACCCGGCTTGATATCCAGCGACAGATGGCCCAGCGCCGCCGTGTCGGGACGCGACGGGTAGCTGAACGACACGTCCTGCAGGCTCAGTGCCGCGCCGTTGGCGGCGCGCGGCGGCAGCGCCAGCGGCATGGCCGGCGACTGGATGTTCGACTTGACCGACATCAGTTCCAGCAGGCGCTCGGTGGCGCCGGCGGCGCGCTGCGCCTCGCCCATCACTTCGGACAGGGCGCCGATGGCGCCGGCCACGATGGACGCGTACAGGATGAATTGACCGAGATCGCCACCGGTCATGTCGCCGTTGAGCACAGCGTGCGCGCCCAGCCACAGCACGAACACGATGGTGCCGAACACCAGCACGATGGCGATCATGGTCAGCAGCGCGCGCGCGCGGATGCGGCGCATGGCGGTGCCGAACGCGCCTTCGACCGAGGCGCCGAAGCGGTCCGATTCGATCTTCTCGTGGGTGAAGGCCTGCACCGTCGGCATGGCGTTGAGGATTTCGCCGGCCATGGCGGAGGCGTCGGCGATGCGGTCCTGCGAATCGCGCGACAGCTTGCGCACGCGGCGGCCGAACATCACGATCGGCAGCACGGTCAGGATCAGCAGGCCGATGATGATGGCCGACAGCTTGGCGCTGGTCACGAACAGCATCACCAGGCCGCCGATGAACAGCAGCACGTTACGCAGCGCCATCGAGATGCTGGTGCCGACAACGGCCTGGATCAGCGTGGTGTCGGTGGTGATGCGGGACAGGACTTCGCCGGTCTGGGTGGTCTCGAAAAACTCGGGACTCTGGGTGACGACGTGTTTGTAGACGGCGCTGCGGATGTCGGCGGTGACGCGCTCGCCGAGCCAGGAGACCGTGTAGAAGCGGGCCGCCGTGGCAAGGGCCAGCACGGTGGCGACGCCAAACAGCGCCAGGAACACCAGGTCGACGTGCTGGATGCTCTTGGTGCCGGCGCCGCCGAAGCCCAGGTCGATCATCTGCTTGAAGGCGGCGGGTATCGCCAGCGTGGAGCAGGCGGCGACCACCAGCGCGATACCGGCGAGGACGAACTGGCGCTTGTACGGCAGCAGGAAAGGCGTGAGTCCGCGCAGGGTGGCTAGACTGCCTTTCTTGGCTTCCCTTGCTGTGTTGGGGGCGGTTGCGGACTGGGTGCTGGCGGTGGTGCTGTTGGTCATCGTGTGGCTGCTGTTTGTAAGTATTCTTTGTTGACGATTCGGGCGATGTTAAATTGTTCGGTGCTGCTAAAACTTGATCGGTCCTACATAGCCGGTCATTTCCAGATAGGCCCGGCCGGCCGGTTTGCCGTCCCGCTCCAGCGCTACCGCGCCCTCCCAGTACACTGCGCCGACGGAACGCCGCGAGTCGAGCTCCTGGTCATCCTGCAAAGGGACGACCTGCCACACGGTGCTGCCGGTGGTGAGCTGGGTCGCGACGGGATACTCGGCATTGGTGCGGGGTGAACGCCACCGTCTTTGCGGGGTAAAGCTGACCTGGTCCGGGGAGAACTGCGTGATCTTACCGGATGCATCGCGCCATGTCGCGTGCGACCATAGTTTAGCACCTGTCTTGCTGCGCATCTGGAAAGCCATCAGCGCACCGCCATCGGTGAGATTGGCGCCTATCCAGTCCCAGCCGGCGGCATCGGCGGCGACGTAGCGGGTGGACCATTCGTGATCGAGCCAGCTGGCGCCAGTGACGGCGACCGCCTGGCCGGCGCGGGTGACGGTGCCGGTGGTGGTCAATTGTGGCTGGCTGTAGTAGTAGCTGCTGTCGGAAAGCTGCGCGCCCTTGCGGGAATAACCGCGGTCGCCCTGCAGCAGCACCGGCTGCGATGGCGTCAGTTTCAGCTCCAGTTTGAAGCTGGCGGCGTCGAGGTGCACCTGGTAGCTGCCGTCGGCGGCGCGGGTCATGCGCCAGTCTTCGAGCTTGACGTCGGTGTCGCCGACCTTGACATAGGACAGGCCAAAACCCTCGCGCGCGCTGCGCTGGTCGTGCAGCAGCTTGCCGTTGGCCGGGTCGGAGACGGCCGCGTGGCCGATGATCAGCTGCTTGGGGGCGAACTGGCTGGGATTGGCGCGGTCGTGCTGGGTGGCGCTGCGGAAGAAGGTGACCTGGAAGCCCAGCGGCTTGCCGTCGGCCGTGTTCAGCCAGCCGGTGACGTACCACCATTCGGTCTTGTAGTCGGGATGGGCGCCGAAGTCCGCCGGGAAGCTCAGCGAGGCGCCGGGCGCCAGCGGCGCAACCGCCTTGAACACCGGCTCCGCCGCGTGGGCCGAGCATGCCGCCAGCAGCGCCAGCGCGGCTGCGCAACGTTGGATCAGATTCATTACCAGTCCTCCCTGACTGCGCGTATCGGCCCGCCCGACAACGATTGGCGGCCGGCCAGCAGCGCCGTCAGCGCGGAGGCGGCCAGCAGCAGGCCCGCCACGATGGCCAGCAAAGGCCACGGCAAGTGCAGCTGCATGGTCCAGTGGAAGGACTGCGGGTTGACCACGAAAACCAGTATCAGGCTGATGACCCAGCCCAGCACGAAGCCGGTGACGATGCCCAGCCCCGTCAGGGCGCCGCCTTCGATGGCCAGTATCGACAGGATCTGGCGCCGCGTGACGCCGACGTGGCGCAGCATGCCGAACTCCTTGGCCCGCGCCAGCGTCTGCGCCGAGAAGGTGGCGGCCACGCCGAACAGTCCGATGACGATGGCGATCGCCTCCAGCAAATAAGTGATGGCGAAGCTGCGGTCGAAGATTTTCATGCTCATCGCGCGGATCTCGGACGGCGCGGTGGTCGTCAGCGCGGCGGCGAACGGCAGGCGCTTCATGGCGCGTTCGGTATCGGCGGCCTTGGCGCCGGGCTTCAGCCACAGCGCGGCGTTGCTGGCGTCCATGTCGCCGGTGATGGCGCGGTAGTCGCCCAGCCGCATCTGGATCGAGCCGGTCGGGCGGGCGTAGTCGCGCCACACGCCGGCCACCTGGAAGGCGTGCAGTTTGCCGTTCAACGGCAGTTCGATGCGCTGGCCGACGCTCATGCCGTACAAATCGACCATCGCTTCCGATATCCACACCGGCGGCGGGGCGCCGGGGCCTGGCACCTGCGTGGCGCCGACGATGGCCAAGGTTTTGCCGGGATCGGCCGGGTCCACGTTACGCGCCATCAGCGCGACCGGCGGCCGGGCCGACGCCAGCGAGATGGCGCGCACGCGCAGGAAGTCGGCGCTGGCGACGCCGGGCAGGGCGGCGATGGTGGCCTGCTCCTGCGGCCGCAGTCCGGCGGTGGTGCCGGCGCTGGTGGTGCTGACGTAGATATCCGCCGGCAGGATGTGTTGCAGCCAGTCGTCCAGCGACACGCGGAAACTGGCGACCATGATCGCCATCGCCACCATCAGGCTGAAGCTGGACAGCACGCCGCCCAGCGCGATGCCGGCCTGGCTGGAAGCGTTGGCGAGACGCGACAGCGTCAGCGTGATCACCGGCGAGGCCCCGGGTTTGCCGGCGGTGGCGGCGCTCCAGCGCTGGTGCGCCACCCGGAACACGATGGCGGCCAGGCGCGGCATCAGCGCGATCGCGCCGACCAGCAGCAGCGCTATCGACAGGTAGCCGAACAAGGGCAGCTCAAATATCGGCGGCGCTTGCGACAGCAGCGCGGCCAGCGCGATGCAGGCGAGCGCCGGCCAGGCCTTGGACAGGCCCGACATCGCCGCTTCCTCGGTACCGGATTTGAGCGCGACGGCAGGCTTGGCGCGGGCCGCGTCCAGCGCCGGCGCGGCGCAACCCAGCAAGGCCACGACGACGCCGAGCGCGAAGTAGATCGTTGCGGCGACCGGCGTGAACTGCACCTGCGGCCGCACGCCGGAGAAGAAGCCCGCACCCAGGTCGGCGCCCATGAAGTGCAACGCGGCGGCGGCCATGCCATAACCAGCGGCGATGCCGATGGCCGATCCGGCCACGCCCAGGCTCAGGCCTTCGATCAGGATCTGGCGCAGCAGGTGCTTGCGGTCCATGCCCAATACGCGCAGCAGCGCGAACTGGCTGCGGCGGCGTATCACCGACAAGGCCTGGGTGGAGAACACCAGGAAGGCGCCGGTGAACAGAGCGACCAGCGCCAGCACGGTCAGGTTGACGCGATAGGCGCGGCTCATCCCTTCGTTGCGGTTGTTCTGGTCTTCGTCGTTGGGCTGGTTGACGCGGAAGCGGCCGGGGTAGTCATGTTGCAGTTGTTGTTCCAGCTCGGCTTTGAAGGCGTCGCGATTGACGCCGTCGCGCAGTTTGAGGTCGATGCGGGACAGTTGGCCCAGCTTTTCGAAGCGCCATTGCGCCGCGCCCAGGTCCATCACGCCGATGCGCTGGCCGGCGCGGGCGCGTTGCAGTGCACCGGCCACGCGCAGTTTCAGTTCGCCCACGCCCACTTGCAGCGTCAGCTGCGCGCCCTTGGCGGGCTTGAGCCATTGTTGCGCCGCCGTCGACAGGAACAGGGTGTCGTCGGCCAGGATGTCGGTCGGGTGGTCTTCGGCGGGCACGCCGACCAGGTCGGACGAGATGAAACTGGCGCGGAAGGCGTCGACGCCCAGGATCTTCAGCGCGGTCGACTCGCCGGGCACGGAAGCGTCGAACTCCAGCACCGGCGACGCCACGGCCACGCCGGCGCGCTGCGCCAGCACGGGGTAGATGGCTTCGTCGAAGAACGGCTCGGTGCCGCGCACCTGGACGTCGGCCACGCCGGACAAGCCCTTGATGGCGGAAGAGAATTCGTTGAAGGCGGCGGCGTTGATCAGATGGATGGCGAAGCCGAGCGAGATGCCGACCGCAATCGCGGCAATCGCCACCAGTGCGCGCAGCGGATGCGCGCGCCATTCGCCCAGCAACAGCCAGCGTGACAAGCGGCCCATCGCAGCCGTGTCCCGGATCGGCGCCGGTGCGGCTGGTTTTGCCGCGGATATCGGCTCAGGCATAGCATCAGACATTACTTCGGACACTCCAGCGCCAGGGTGTCGCCGGCGCGTTTGGCGCGCAGCTTGGCGTTATCGAGATTGGGAAGGGAGGCACGGGCCACGTCTTCGTCGGCCCATCGCTTGTTCAGTTTGAGTTTGCCGCATCGCTTGTGCTGCGCGGCTGCGGCCTGCGCGGCCTTGTCGGCGGCGCGTGCATCCTGGTCCTCGTGCTGGTGACGGGCCTTTTCCAGTTTTGCCGCCTCCTTGCGCTGCCGCGCCAGATCGGCCGCCGCTGCGGGATCCACCGCCGGCGCGACCGGCACCGCCAGCGTCGTCGAGGACGCCGCGTTGGCAGGGCAAGGCATATCGCTGTAACTGACCTTGCCGTCGACGGTGCATTTGTTGACGCCCTGGCCGTGCGCAGTCAGCGCCACGGCCCACAGCAGTACAGCGCAAGACAGGCGAAGATCAATGTTCATGACAGTCCCGATCACAGAATTTTCCCGGGATTCATGATACCCAGCGGGTCCAGCGCCGCTTTGATGGCCCGCATCATGTTCAGTTCCACCGCCGATTTATAGTGCGCCAGTTCGTCCCGTTTCAGGGCGCCGATGCCGTGTTCCGCCGAAATCGAACCGCCGAAACCGACCACGCTGTCGTGCACCACGCGATTGACCTTGTCCTGGTTGGCCAAAAAGTCTTCGTTGGAGATGCCGTCCGGCGGCGCCACGTTGTAGTGCAGGTTGCCGTCGCCCAGATGGCCGAAGCACACCAGCTGGCAGCCGGGAAAGGCCGCTTCCAGCAAGGGGCCGGTGGCCGCGATGAAGTCGGCGATGCTCGATACCGGCAGCGAGATATCGTGCTTGATGTTCTTGCCGGCCTTGGCCTGCGCCAGCGGGATGTGTTCGCGCAGTTGCCACAGCCCGGCCGATTGCGCCACCGAGCTGGCCACCACCGCATCGCTGATGACGTCGCGCTCCAGCGCCGCGCCGATCGCCTGTTCCAGCAGGCCGACGGCATGCTGCTCCGATTCGCTGCTCGACAATTCCAGCAGCACGTACTGTGGATGGGGCGCCGCGAACGGCTTGGGCAGCGACGGGAACTGCTGCGACACCAGCTCCAGGCAGTAGCGCGACATCAGCTCGAAGCCGGTCAGGCTGGAGCCGCAATGGTCCTGCATCAGGTTCAGTAATTGCAGCGCGTGGGCGGGCGAGGGCAGCGCGGCCAGCGCGGTGATGCTGGCCTTGGGCTGCGGATAAAGCTTGAGCACCGCGCCGGTGATGATGCCCAGCGTGCCTTCGGCGCCGATGAACAGGTCGCGCAGGTCGTAGCCGGTATTGTCCTTGCGCAGGCCGCGCAAGCCGCTCCAGATATCGCCTTGCGGTGTGACGACTTCCAGGCCGAGGCACAGTTCGCGCGTATTGCCGTAGCGGAGAACCGCCGTGCCGCCGGCGTTGGTGGACAGGTTGCCGCCGATGGTGCAGCTGCCTTCCGCCGCCAGCGACAGCGGGAACAGGCAGCCCGCAGCGGCTGCGGCTTCCTGCACCTGCTGGAGGATGCAGCCCGCGTCCACGGTCATGGTGCGGTTGACGGGATCGACCTGGCGGATGGTGTTCAGCCGCGCCAGCGACAGCACGACGGCGTCGCCGCTGGCGTCCGGCACGCTGCCGAGCACCAGCCCCGTATTGCCGCCCTGCGGCACCAAGGCCACGCGCCACTGCGCGCACGCGCGCACCAGCGCCGCCACCTGATCCGCCGACGCCGGCCGCAGCACGGCCAGCGCCTTGCCGGTAAAGCGTCCGCGCCAATCGGTGAGGAAGGGCGCCATGTCGGCGGGCGTGTCGAGTACAAAGGCATCGCCCACCACGGAGCGGCAGTGGGTGAGGAAGTCCATCATTTGACGGTGTTGACCTTGACCTTGTCCAGCAATTCCTTGGCCAGCTTCTTCGCCGCTTTTTTATACGGACGCAGATACATCACAGCGCAGACGAAGTAGATGCAGACGATCAGCGCCTCGCCCCAGGCCAGCCATGCGGACAGCGTGCCCTTGTCGCTCCAGCCGCGCACCACGCCTTCGGTGAAGTACAGCAGGATCATCATCGAGGTCCACTGCAAGGTGTAGATGTCGCGCTTCCACACGCCGTACAGCGGCAGCAGCAGCGGCAGGGCCTTCAGCACCAGCCAGGAGCCGCCAGGTTTCAGCGGCGCCAGCACCATCTCCCACAGCACGCACCAGACAATCAGCGTCGCCAGGCTGCCGATGGCGCCCCAGTGAAAATACTTTTGCATCGTGTTTTCCATCATGCGTCCCCGTTCAAGCGACGGCGCGCAGTTTGACGGCCGTTTCGGCCAGGCGCCGGCCCAGCGCGATGGCCAGGCGTTTTTCATCTTCCGTGATGGTCTTCTTGCCGTCAAGTCCGGACCAGTGGCTGGCGCCGTAGGGCGTGCCGCCGCTGGAGGTGGTCATCAGTTCCGGGTTGGTGTAGGGCAGGCCGAGCACCATCAGGCCGTGGTGGAACAGCGGTATCATCATCGACAGCAGCGTCGATTCCTGGCCGCCGTGCAGGCTGCCGGTGGACGTGAACACGCACGCAGGCTTGCCGGCCAGCGCGCCGGACAGCCATTGGGCGGCCGTGCCGTCCCAAAAATACTTCATCGCCGACGCCATGTTGCCGAAGCGGGTGGGCGAACCCACGGCCAGGCCCGCGCATTCGGCCAAGTCGTCCAGCTCGACATAGGGCGCGCCGTCGGCCGGCACGTCCGGCTCGGTGGCTTCGGTCACGGTCGACACGGCTGGCACCGTGCGCAGGCGCGCATCGCAGCCCGGAACGCTTTCCACGCCCTGGGCGATCAACTCTGCCAATTTGCGCGTGGCGCCGTGACGGGAGTAAAACAATACGAGAATAATCAGATTAGCTTGGTTCATCGGCGGTATTATAGGGCGCTTTAGCGGGTGGCATCGCTGCCGCCCTTGTATTTCGATTATCGCCCATGTACGAAAAATATATTCATCCGGTTTTCCAGTATGTTTCCCGCAGCTGCCGTGGCGGGATAGACACAATGCGGTCGCTGACCTGGCCCGAAGTGCGGGACCTGTTCCTGTTTGCCCAACGCCGCCTGCGCGAGGAAAGCCTGCCGCAAGTGGCCGGCAGCCTCACTTTTACCACGGTGTTCGCGCTGGTGCCGCTGTTGACGATCGCGCTGGCGATCTTCACCACTTTCCCGCTGTTTAACTCCTTCCGCAGTTCGCTGGAAGCCTACTTCGTGCAAAGCGTGATGCCGAAGTCGATTTCCACCACCATCCTCAACTACCTGACCATGTTCGCCTCCAAGGCCACGCGGCTGTCGGCGGTGGGCGCGGTGGCGCTGATCTTCACGTCGATCGCGATGATGAACCTGATCGAGCGGGTGTTCAACCGCATCTGGCGGGTGCGCGCCGAGCGGCGCTGGACCAAGCGCATCCTGGTCTACTGGGCCATCATCACGCTCGGCCCCTTGCTGATCGGCGTGTCGCTGACGCTGTCGGGGCAGGTCTTCATGGCCACCAGCGATTTGATCGGCGACGTGCCGGTGGTCGGCGCGCTGATTTATACGGTGCTGTCGCTGGCGCTGACCACGGCCGGCTTCACGCTGCTGTATGTGGCGGTGCCGAACCGCGATGTCGACTGGCACGACGGCGCCTGGGGCGGCCTGGTGGCCGGCCTGGCGTTCGAGGTGGCCAAGCGCGGCTTCGCGGTCTTCATCACCCAGTTCCCGACGTATTCGAAGATCTATGGCGCGCTGGCGGCGCTGCCGCTGTTCCTGTTGTGGGTCTATGTATCGTGGCTGATTACACTGTTCGGCGCGCTGCTGGTGGCCGCGCTGCCGGTGGTGAAGTACGAGCGCTGGTGGCACGAGGCGCAGCCGGGCGGCGAATTCGTCGACGCGATGGCGATCCTGCGGGTGCTGCATGTGGCCTGCAAATGCGGCGACACCGCGCTGGTGAGCGCGGGCGCGATCCGCGCGCGCACCCGGCTGGGCTTTGACGAGATGGACACGCTGCTGGAAAAAATGATGATCGCGGGCTGGGTCGGACGCGTCAAGGTCGAAGCGCCGCAGCGGGTGCAGTGGGGTAAGCGCGTCAGCGACGGCGGCGATCACTGGGTCATCCTGGCCAATGTGGAGAAGCTGACGCTGGCCGAAGTCTATCGCCTGTTCGTGTTCTCCGGCCTGCCGATCAATGCCGGCGTGGTCAGCGACAGCGACGATGAGCGCGACCAGCAAGTGGCGCGCGAAGCGGCGTCGCTGGCACGGGAAGTGGAATCGGCGGTCGAAGCGGGCCTGGGCAAGTCCCTGGCCGATCACTTCGGGCCGATCGACTGTCGCTAGTCCTTCGAGCTCGCCATGCCGCTGGCGCGCGCCAGGCTTGAGCGCGCTCCTGCCACGGCCTGCAAACGCTGTTGCAGGTAGCTGCTCAGGCGTGGATGCTGGCTGAACGCGACGTTGAAGCGGATGTGCTGGTCGGGCGTGTCATTGGCCGAGAAGGCGGCGCCGCGCATCAGCAGGATGTTGTTGCGGTAGGCGTCCTGCACCAGCAGGTCGACGTCCAGACCTTCGGGCATCGTGCCCCACAAGAAGATGCCGGCGTCGCCGGGCTGCTCGAACAGCACGCCCGCCGCGCTCAATTGCTGCGTGCTGGCGTTGCGCGCCGCCATGATCTTGCGCTGCATGCGGTCCAGGTGTTTGCGCAGGTTGCCGGCCCTGAGGACTTCCAGCAGCACATATTCGTTCAGCGCCGGCATCGTCATGATGGAGTGGATCTTGGACCGCATCAGCACTTTGAGCAAGGCGGGGGCGGCGGCGAGATAGCCCATCCGCAGGGCGGGACTGAGCGCCTTGCAAAAGCTGGAGTAGTAAATCACGCCGTCGAGCCCGGCCATGGCGGCCAGCCGGGTGCTGTGGCCTTGCTGGAAATGACCGTGCACGTCGTCTTCGGCAATCAGGAAGCCATGCTGCTGCGCCAGCATCAATACCTTGTGCAGATTGGCGGCGCTGCTGCTCCATCCGGTCGGGTTGTGCAAAGCCGTTTGCACGAACAGCAGGCGGGGGCGATGCTCGCGGCAGGCGGCTTCCAGTTCATCGAGGTCGAGGCCTTCGGGCCGGCGCTTGATGGGCACCAGCCGTATGCCATCCTGGCGCAGGCGGCCAAACATCAGGAAATAGCCGGGGTCTTCCACCAGCACGGTGTCGCCAGGCTGCAAAAAACTCCGGCAAATCAAGTCGATTGCGTGGGTGCCGCCAAACGTGGTGAGGATGTGGCCGGCGTCCGCGGCGATGCCGATGCCGCGCAACAGCAGCGCGATGTGCTCGCGCAGTTCCGGCAGCCCCTGGGGCGGACAGCGCGAGGCCATGCCGGCGGCGCTGCGCGTCAAGGCCCGTTGCACGGCGGTGGCCGGGACCGCGTCTTGCAGCCAGGTCGGCGGCAACGCGCCGCTGCTGGCCAATAAGATGCCGGCACGCTGGTCGTTTGCCTGCTGCGCCAACCAGACCGGTTCCTGCTCCACGCCCGCTTCCAGCGCGACCTCATCGGGAATCGACTTGCCGGCGCCGTTGGTCGTGCTCACAAAGAAACCCGCCGTGCCGTGGGAATCGATGACGCCGGCTGCGACCAGCCTGTCATAGGCCACCACGACGGTGTTGGTGCTGACCGCCAGCTGGGTGGCGAGCTGGCGTATCGACATCAGTTTGGCGCCGCCAGCCAGCGCCCGGCTCTCGACCATATGGCGCAGCTTGGCTTCAATCTGCGTGGACAGGGCGATGGGAGAGGAGCGGTCGATGGCGAACATGGCGAGAGTCTAGCGTAAAAACATCACGGCGAGCACGAGCAAGATGGCGGCCATCGTCAAATTGAACAGGCGCTGCTTGCGTGGATCTTGCAGGAAGCGGCGGATCGACACGCCGAACAAGGCCCACATGGCGTTGCAAGGCGCGCCGACCAGCGTGCCGATCACCGACACCAGCAGCGCGCTGGCGAGCGTGCCGTGCCCCTCCGGCATGAACACCGATGCGACCGTTACGGCCTTCACCCAGCTCTTGGGATTGAGCGCCTGAAATGTCGCGGCCTGGGCAAACGACACCGCCTTGGGTGCTTGCGCGCCGCTCACCGTGGCGCCGCTGAGCTTCCAGGCCAGGAACACCAGGTACAGCGATCCCGCGATACGCAGCGCTTGTTGCGCCAAGGGATAGGCCAGGAAGACGCTGCCCAAGCCCACGCACATGAGCATGGTTTGCACGAACAAGCCGGCCTGGATGCCCATGATGGCGGGCAGCGCGCCGCGGCCGCCGAAGTTGGCGCCGGTGGTGGCGAGCATGACGTTGTTTGGTCCGGGCGTGGCCGACATCACCAGGCAATAGCTCATCAAGGGCAGGAGTTCGGTCATGGTTGGCAATTCTCAGTGTGGACGTGGCACCAGTCTAGAAGCGCGGCGCGGCGGGCGCAAGGCACAAGGCCATGGCGACAGACTCATGCTGTATCAGTCGATGGATAGCGACAGTTGCTGAGCGTCCGGCTATCGTTATAGAATTGGCATTCATAAAAATCAACTGGGAGATGTCATGCTGAGAATGCCGATTGCGTTGATCTTGTTAGGTTTTGCCGGCGTGGCGTCTTCCGCCCAGCAATTGCACCCGCCGGGTTTGGGCGAGCGTGGCAACGAGGCCAGTATCGCGGTCGATATCAACGCATCGGGCCAGGTGGCCGGCATCATCGAGGAAGAGAACGGCCGCCAGCGCGCGGTGCTGTGGAGTAAGCGCCTGGTTGAACTGGGCACCCTCGGCGGCAGCGACTCCTTCACCACCGGCATCAACATCGGCGGCGACGTCGTCGGCTCGGCAATGGACGGCGCCCGCCACTGGCGCGCCTTCGTCGCCCGCGCCGGCCTGGCGATGCGTGACCTCGGCACGCTGGGCGGCAGCAGCAGCTACGGCACCGGCATCAGTCGCTCCGGCCAGGCGGTGGGCTTCGCCGACACCAGCGACGGCTACTTCCACGCTTTCTCCACCGGCGTCAATGGCGACGGCCCGCTGGTCGATCTGGGTACCCTGGGCGGCAACATCAGCTACGCGGCCGGCGTCAACACCGACGGCGTGATCGTCGGCACGGCGGCGCTGTCGGACGGCTATCGCCGCGCCTTTATCTACCGGCCCGGCGTCGGCATGAAGGAGTTGGGCACGCTGGGCGGACGCTCCAGCGGCGCCACCGCCGTCAACGATTCCGGCGTGGTGGTCGGTTCATCCGAGACGCCGGACCGCCGCTGGCACGCCTTTGTCCACGATGGAAAAAAGATGGTCGACCTGGGCGCGATGATCGGCTACGGCAACAGCTTCGCCACCGCCATCAACGCCGCCGGCCATGTGGTCGGCAGCATCCGCATCGGCGACGAGCGCCGCTCCTTCGTCTACCGCGACGGCAAGATGACGGTGCATCCGGGCGGCTTTGGCCTGTACCTGGTCAACAGCATCAACGCCGAGGAGCTGGTAATCGGCGCCAAATACGTCGGCAAGAAGTTCGAGGCCTCGACCATGCACTCGGCGCAGCGCGCCGTGGTCACGCATGGCGACACCGATCTGGTGACGCTGATCGTGGTGGTTCTGGCCACCACTACCGGTATCGTGATCTACCGCCGCCGTTATCGCGGCATCGTGATGCAGGGCGCGAACCGCATCATCCGCTTCAAGTTCCCGCAAAACTGAATCTTGAGAATCTTAAGAAAGCCTACTAAGCTCAGATCATTTAGTGGAGTAGTTGCTTAAGGAGTTCTCTTGGTAAACACGGTAAAAACTAGAGAACGTGAGCGTATCCCAATTCATCCAGATGCTGTTGAGCGCCTGCTTGATCAGTTCGCACAGCTTGTCGAGGGGCGATTGAAAGCTCTTGCTCGGGGCCGCGATCGTGAGAAAGTGATTGTGCTTGCTATGCAAGCATTGAGCGAAGCGCGCGCGTCGCTAACGAGTATCTTCGTTGGCGTCAAGCTACCTGCCGCCAAGCTCAAGGCTTCGGATGTTATATCGCAGGGGTTGGTATCACTTTCACAGGCCACGTTGTATCGGGCTGCTGAAAATGGGCGGTTTTACTTTATTGCGCCTAGGGGACGCAGTACCAGCAGGGCGTTCCCGGCATGGCAATTTATCGCACCGGTACCCGAGCTGATCGAACCAGTGCTCCACCAACTTGAGAACCAGCCGTGTAGCGAAATTCATGCATTCTGGGTGGGGGCAGTTGACGATATCAATGAGCTCTCGCCGGCGGAACTGTTGGCGGGCAAGCCCTTTGATACGCGTCTTGACGTTCATGAAAGTCAGCACCGGTTGTTGAGACTACCTGCAAATGAGCGCTTGCGAAAAGTTCGAGAGCTGGCCGAACTTTATGCCAAGGGTATGGCCGATATCATAGGCTAACCCCAGCCGGTTGCGACGACACTGCTGAAGGTACAAAAAAAGGCTGTGTCTTTAACCATTCATGTGCGCCTTCAATATCCAGTTTCAGACTCGCGAAGGAATTCTGTAGTAGGCGTTCGGGGAGAGTCCAATCCCACTTCTCTTGTGTCAAATTATGGGCCTCAGCGAGGAGAGTATTCGCTGACGGCGCCGGCAATGCAGCAATGCCCTTGAGGTACGCAATGGCATCGTCGGCCGAATTCTCATCCCCGTAGATTTCAAGCGCGGGGCCGACTAACGAGACGCTAAGTCCTTTTGTACGAAGCATCATCGCGAGCGCTTCGTTCTTTGCGTCTCCCAGCCAAGTGAAGAATAGGTGCGAGCTCCCAGCGCTAACGAACAGGTTCGTACCTAGCGAAAAACGGAGATATGCGTTGCGTCCTTCGGTCGTCAGCCGTTTAGCTGTTTCATCCAGAAAGGTCAACTCCTGAGAACTCTCGTAAAGCTCCTGCATGCGTTGGCGGACTCGGTCGTGGGTAGCTCCGCCTGGGCTGTTGAAGGGGGGCGCCTTGCCTGTTTTGTGATGCGTAACAAAGATGGACTTGGACTCGTCATCTACTTCGTCTACCCGCCAGGTTTTCGCTGCGAATAGGATGAAGTCTCCGACGCTAATAGCGCTAGAGACTGGTATCGAGCCCAAGGTCTTGCTGCCGGCCACGACACGGAACTCCTCTTCGGAGCTGAACGCGGCGTAAAACGAATAGTGGTTGACCAACTTAGAACCTAGAGGTCCGTGCAAAAGGACGCCGGACGATTCCTGTTGCAGAATTTCCGTCGCTCCTAAATGCGATAGCAACTCTATGAAGTCGCTTTTCGAAACAGACTCAAATGGGCCTGTATTGCATAGCGTTCGATAGGCATCTGCGGCGGTGATACCTCCGCGTTGAGCAATCAGCGAAAGCAACTGCTGCACAAACGTGGACAGATGCTGTCCATGCGCTCTCGGCGGCTCAAACCAACCTTCCAATAGGAGGCTAATCATCGCGGTTAGTTCGAAGATACCCTCGCGCAGTTGTGTTAGAACATGTGACCTCTCCGTCAGCTCTAATTCAACCGCATATGCTCGCAGTATGGCCGGTTCACCCTTCCGGCGTCCGGACCTTCCGAGCCGTTGGCGCATGCTTGCAACCGACGGGGGAGAGCCGATTTGAGCGATGCTCTTTACTGCACCGATATCGATGCCTAGTTCTAACGTGTTTGTACAAACTGCCGTAGCGTGGCGCTCCTTGTTTTTCAGCGCCGATTCGGTTTCTTCTCGAATTTCTTTTGAGAGATTTCCGTGATGGGGCCAAAATTCATTTGGTCTTCCATTCTCTTCGCATAGCTTTTGGAGCCCGTATGTGTAATGCTCCACCTTCGAGCGGCTGTTTGGAAAGACGAGATTGTTGGACCCTATTAAAGTTTTAAAGAGATGTGTTGTGATTGAAAAGGTAGCCTGCGATTCAGAAATTTCCTCATCAAAATCCTTCTTGGGCTCCATTTCGATAAATCCCTTTACCACAAGCTTTAGCTCGCCACCTTCCGACTTCGACTCGATAATTTCGACTTTATCTTCTGAGTGCGGTCGCAGGAAATACGCGGCCAGGCGCATATCCCCCAGGGTGGCAGACAGACCGATGCGAGGAACGTTCCTATTTGCTGCAAGCTCTATTCGGTGCATCAACGATTGCAGTTGCTTCCCTCGCTCGCTACCGATGAATGCGTGTAGCTCATCGACGACGATGTATTTGAGGTTGGAGAACAGAACAGGCGCGGAAAATCCTTTGTTGCACAATAGCGCCTCAAGCGACTCAGGTGTAATTAGCAATATGCCGGAAGGAAGCTTTAGAAAGCGCGACTTCGAGGAGGATGAGATGTCGCCATGCCAAGGCCAAACAGGAAGTTCAAGCGCGTCACAAAGAGGTTCTAACCTGCCAAACTGATCGTTGATTAGTGCTTTCAAAGGACTGATATAAATCACCAAACCATTCGGGTCCTCAAGCTGAAGAAGATGTGTAAGGACTGGCAGCATTGCTGCTTCTGTCTTGCCGGCAGCTGTTGCTGCTGCGACTATTACATCGTGGTCTCCAGGGAGGATGGCGGGAATTGCGCGTTCTTGAGCTTCTCGTAGCTCCTCCCAGCCTGCGGACCAAATCCAACGCCGAATGCGCTCATCAAGTAGTTCAAAAGACGATGATTGCTGACTCATTGTTTACATCTTAAAGCTGGCGAGCTCGTCGTCTGCATCCACTTCGGCATCCGCACTGCCGGCAGTGTCTGGCTCCACTTCGACCACGTCAATTAGCGGTCTCCAGTCCTGACCAGGATTTTGCTCAAGAACTGCAAGCAGATTGATGAATGCGGTAATCGTTGTGCGTGGTGTGCGGAAGTAGCTATCACCCAAGCGGCGTGCGCAATGCGTCATGAATGGAGCGATGGCCTCATCGGGAAGTAGGTATTTTTCCGGCAAGCCGAAAGCGTAGACGTTCCGAAGTTTCAGAAGCATGACGTAGAAGTCCTCAGGCGATAAACTAGCCAGTCGGATTACTGGGCCGCTAAAATCGACAAGCCCAGATTTCGCAAAAGAATTTTCGGCAAGCCTACTTTGAAGAGCAGGATAGCTGTACAGGCCTCTGCGTGTATCCATCAAAAATTCTGGTGTACCTCCGAGGATGAAGCCCAACCCTTCAGCTGAACCTTGAAGCGAGTCGTTGAGAATGCGAAGGATTTGTTCGTAATTTGCATTGCGCGCCTGTGTGTTGGACAGCTTGTAGAGATTAACCAGCTCATCCAGGCATACGACAAATCCTGAATATCCTGCCAGGCGTACAAACCGGGCAAATAGTTTTAGTTGGTCGTAGAACGAAGCGTCGTCGACTATTGTGCGTACGCCTAGCGCTTGGCGAGCATCGGTGCGGGTAGAGAATTCGCCGCGGAGCCAGCGAATCGCGTCTGACTTAAGCTGTTCGTTGCCTTCGTCAAATCCTCTGCAGTAGCAAGAAACGACTTCAGCAAAATCGAAGCCATTGACCATTTCGGTTAGGTGTTCCAGTTTCGAACGAATAACCAGCTCGGTAGTCGTGCCTGCGGAGAGTGCCTCCGTTTTTGCATTCGCGACGAAACGCTCAACGATTCCGTTCATGGCGCCGCCATCGGGTTTTGTTCTTGTCGATAGATTGCGCATCAATTCCGCGAATAGAGACCTGGCTTGGCCACCGGTGGCGTGGAGGCGTCGGTCAGGATTTAGGTCAGCATTTGCGGTAACGAGCTTGCGCTCCATCGCAACTGCTCGTACGAGATTGAGAAAGAACGTCTTGCCAGCGCCGTATTCGCCGATGACGAAGCGAATAGTTGAGCCCCCATCTGCGATGCGATCAATATCTTGAATAAGCGTTTCGATTTCGTGATTTCGCCCCACCTGAATTAAATGCTGTCCATGTCGTGGTGAAACCCCAGCTCGCAGGGACTGAATGACCGCGTCTCGGTCCTTTGGACGGATTGGTGTTGTGCTCATTGCGCCATGCTTTCTATCAGTTCTGCATTGATTTCTACTGGATCATCACCCTCTGTGAACGTCGTATCCAGTTCATCGAGGCTTGCCTCATTCAATTTTTCTAGTGCGCCATCTAGCATAATGTTCAAGTCCTGCGCCGCATCAAGAAGCTCGGCCCTATCCCAGGTCAGCCGGGACATGAGCAAGCGGGCGAAGGCGCTATGAGCGTCGTCTAGTCCGAGTATAGTATTTGAATGCTGTGGTTCTGCAGGTGCTTCCTGTACTGTTGATACTGGTGCTGTTTCTTCTACAAAGATATCCGCGAGACGTTGTGCAATTTTGTCGCTCGACTCTTTAAGCGCCGCAATCTTCAATGGGTCCAATGCGAAACCGGTTGCCACGCGCTCTCCACTCAAGTTGGATGGCTGCGATTGCGATAAGGCGCCGGCATGCGCGGAATGAATGTCGCTGTACGCAGTAGTTCTTTCGAGGCCGAGCTGAAGGTATATCTTCTCCAGAAGTTTGACTTCTTCAGGCAATGCGACCCCGTCAGCCAAAACCATTGCGGCGGCGAACGCCGCAATTGCTTCACGAGTCTGTTTGTCTAGCTGTTCAACTTTTTTCTTGATCGTCGAGAGCGCGACTGAACTGTTTGCCAGCATCCGTCCGTATGCTTTTAGGCGCTGCCGCGATTGAGCGTTGAGATGGTCCCACTTATCGATGTAGAGATAGAGGTGAGCCAGTTCGCTGTCCGAGAAATCGCCATCTGCGTGCGCAACGGCCGCAGCGAGTTCGACGCTAATCTTGGCAACTTTGTAGGCAGGATTATCCCTTACGTCCTGTGCTCGCACACTGGTCTCAAAAAGCACGAGAGGATCTTCGGGTTTGCTTGCTCGGATGCTGCTAAGAACGTCAGGCTCGATACCAATTCCTTCCGCTTCTAGAGCACTTGCGAGGGCTTGTTGCTTGTCTTTGGTAGGCTCGCCCGTTGCCTTGAAGGTTGTGAACAGTTCTTTAAAGCTCAGAAGTAGCAGGCCATTTGAGACCTTGATCTTGATGTCTTCGATGGCTTTGCGAGACGTGTCTGGCCAGAACTCGAAGGGCAGGGTAAGCACCGCTTCAAGGTCCTGTTTACCATCGGGATTGCGTGCGAGATATCGGCTGTAGGGTTCAAGTACCTTAGTGCAGGAGTCCACAATTGCTTGTAGCTTTTTGACCGGAGCTGTGAGTGCTGTTACGTCCGGGGTGTCACCGAACTTCATGTCCACGCTGTTTGAGCCCATGAAGCCGCTAGAGGCCGGGCGATAACTCAATTTCAGCTTGGTCTTATTCGGTGCGATTTTTAATCCTTGGCCGAATGCTTTCGCGTACTCGCTTACGAACAGCTTCTTGAACTCTTCAGCGCACCTTTGTACTGGGGTTCTCCTCGCAATCGCGGGGTCTCGTTCAGCCCAGGCTAAAGCGAGGTGCACTGGTATGGGGATGCCGTCACGAACTGCTTGGCCAATTGCAAGTCGTAGTGGAAGCGGCAAGCCGAAGGAGGCGGGAAGGTTGCCAAGTTCGCCTTCGTATAGCTTCGAGGATTGATTTGTGGCGTCGATAATTTCTATCAACTGCCCACAGTACATCTTGAAGGAGCCAGAGTTGATGGCATAGGTGGCGTATAGGCGCTTTAACTCACGAGCTATTTCGGGAAGTTCATCCTGTGCCTGCTTTTCTCCAAGAATGTCTAAGATTATCCGGCGTTCAAGTCCGTAAAAATAAAGGAAGACATAGCCGATATCGGCGTCTGGTGCGCTTCTGCCGTCTGCCAACCAGAGTAGATAGGCCCGACGTGCTTGAGGCGAAATGTCCGAATAACTGGGCCAGTAGTTCGTGTGTCGTTCGGTGTAGTGGCCGTTCTTCGCGACGGGTTTACGTGGGTCAATCAACGATGGCTCTACGCCGCCATGAACGGTTGTGAGCGTTGGTCCTACGTAAATTAGACCTCCGCGTATCTCAATTCCGGCGACCACGAAGGATTCAGATTTACCCAACCAACGCGCTGACTTAAATTGTTCTGGCGCCGGAGGAATTTTGTAATCACTCACGCGCGCACGAGTTTCAGCAGAGCCAAACGATCGAAGTTCATCGTCTTCAATCCATTCCGTGGCTGTACCCGGTTGGGGACGCGACTGAGGCTGGCCGGCAGGTCTTGCACTCCATGTTCGTGATGCCATGTCATGCGTGTTCGCTTGTGCTACGTTCGAAGGATTTTGCATCGGCTGAACGGGCGGGCACTGGCGTTCGTGGGCTCGTTGCGAGTGACGGTAGAGCCGGTAAATTAGATAGGCGACGACTGCGGCGACAAAAAATGGCCAATAGTCGACGACGAGTTTTGCCAAGACAGCTAATGCGGCCGCGATGATTACGATGGTGCCGGCGAGGCTGGAACTTTCCTTACGACGCTTTGCCAATCTAGTTCCCCTGTCTGAACTTTGTGCATTCGAGCCCCAAAGCCATCTTGATCGTTAATTTTTGATTGTTGGTAATAGATCTGCTTGATAATACCTTAACGATCCACAACCGAAAAGTTGTTTTGCGAACACGTCAATTGCGCCAAGCCCTAACATTTTTTATTCTTGCGCGCAAGCGAGTCTTCATTGAGCTTGATGGGCATGCGGAGCCACCGGAGCGCAATCTTGCGAGACGCCGTGATGTAGGGAGATCTGAGATTGTGGCAGGATGGCATGCGCTAAGTGACTAGGAAGGACCTTGTGCACTATGCTCACGCTTTTTTTTTGTCGCGAGTGATGGATAGTCTCGGCGCGGCTCGTCGTACCTAAAGCGAACGTTTTGGGAATACCGCTGAATACTCGAAATTGCAGCGGGATTCCTGCTTCGTCAAGTTTTAGCTGCTGGCGAAACTGAACAAGGCGTCCAGCACCGCGTCCGGCTGCTCGCTCATCAGTGAGTGGCCGCTGTCCACCGTCACCACTTTCCCGTGGCTGATGGTGGAGGTCAGCAGCTTGGTGGATTTGGGCGGCGTCATCATGTCGCGCGCGCCGAACAGGAACAGGGTTGGGCAGCGCACCGCCTGCGCCGCCGCTTCGCCGTTGGCGTAGGCGTTACAGGCCGAGAAGTCGGTGTAAAACACCTGCTGCGGATTGATCTGCGAGATGCGCTGCATCAGCCGGCGCGAGCCGCCCATGGTGTTGAAGCCCGGCCCTGGGCACGACGGCTTTTGCGCGATCGACGAGTGCGACCAGATGTTGACCATGTCGATGGCGTTTTGCTCATCGGTGCGCGAGGTTTCCAGCAGCGCGTCCGAGACCTTCATCGGGTAGGTCGAACCTATCATGCCCAGATGCGTCACGCGCTCCGGCGCCTTGTGCGAGGCTTCCAGCGCGATCAACGACCCCATGCTGTGGCCGAACAGCGCGGCTTTCTGCACGCCGGCGGCGTCCAGCACTTGCAGCAGCCAGTCGGCCAGTTCGGGCACGCTGGTCTTGGCCGCGCCCTTGCTGCGGCCGTGGCCCGGCAGGTCCACCGCCAGCACGCTGTAGCCGTGATGGGCGAAATAGCGGGTCTGCAAAATCCACACCGAATGATCGTTTTGCGCGCCGTGGATGAAGACCACCGTCGGCAGGGCGGCGTTGAATGGCTTGCCGCCGGTGTAGCAGTAGGCGTCCACGCCTTGTACGGTCAGCAGCATGTCATGCTCCTTTCTGCGACAGCTTCAGGCCGCGCGCCAGGTCTTCGATCAAATCGTCCACGTCCTCCAATCCCACCGACAGCCGCATCGTGCCTTCGGTGATACCGGATGCCGCCAACTGGTCGGCCGGCACGCGGAAGTGGGTGGTGGAGGCGGGATGGATCGCCAGCGATTTGGCGTCGCCGACGTTGGCCAGGTGCGAGAACACTTTCAGGCTGTCGACGAAACGGCGGCCGGCGGCGCGATCGCCCTTCAGGTTGAAGGAGAACACGGCGCCGCAGCCTTTGGGCAGCAGGCGCTTGGCCAGCTCGTAGTCCGGGTGCGACGGCAGCTCGGGGTAGGACACCGACTCCACGGCGGGATTCGACAGCAGGAACTCGACCACCTTGCGGGTGTTGGCCACGTGCCGGTCCATGCGCAGGCCCAGCGTCTCCACGCCTTGCAGCACGGCGAAGGCGTTGTGCGGGCTCATGACGGCGCCGAAGTCGCGCAGGCCTTCGCGGCGGGCGCGCAGCGCGAACGCCGCCACCGTGGACTCTTCGGTGAACACCATGCCGTGGAAGCCGTCGTACGGCTCGCACAGTTCGGCGAAACGGCCGGTTTTTTCATAGGCCGCTTGCCAGTCGAAGGTGCCGCCGTCCACCAGCAGGCCGCCGATGGCGGTGCCATGCCCGCACAGGAACTTGGTCGCCGAGTGGAACACCAGGTCGGCGCCGTGCTCGAAGGGCTTGAGCAGGTAGGGCGTGGTGAAGGTGGAGTCCATCATCAGCGGCAGGTGCTGCTCGTGCGCGATGGCGGCGACGGCTTCGATATCGAGTACGTCCAGACCGGGATTGCCCAGCGTTTCCGCGAACAGCACCTTGGTGTTGGGCCGGATCGCGGCGCGCCAGGCGTCGAGGTCGCGCGGGTCGACGAAGGTGGTGTCGATGCCGAAGCGCTTGAGCGTGTAGGCCAGCATATTGTGCGAGCCGCCGTACAGCGCGCGCGAGGCGACGATGTGCGAGCCGGCGCCGGCGATGGTGGCCAGGCCGAGGTGCATCGCGGCCTGGCCGCTGGCGGTGGCGATGCCGGCCACGCCGCCTTCCAGCGCGGCGATGCGTTCCTCCAGCACCGCGTTGGTCGGGTTCGAGATGCGGGAGTAGACGTGGCCGGCGCGTTCCATGTTGAACAGCGAGGCGGCGTGGTCGGAGTCCTTGAAGGCAAAGGATGAGGTGAAGTAGACCGGCGTGGCGCGTGCGCCGGTGGCGGGGTCGGGCGCCGCGCCGGCGTGCAGCGCGAGGGTGTCAAAGCCGGGATATTTGGGTCCGCTCATAAGGTCTCGTTGGAGTGATAGGAATGCCCGGCATCCTACCCTGAATCGCAACTTGGCAACAGCACTGTAAAAATGTTGCGATTTGCTTATCCAGAGCGCTGGATTTTTTGCCGGGCATACGCTACATTCGCTATAAGGCTACAATAATTAGAACCCCCATTCACACAGCCTATATCAGCGGACAGGACGGCCCAAAATGAAAGTCTCCGAAATTCTTCAGGTTAAAGGCAGCATTCTCTACACTATTTCGCCTGACCAGCCGTTGGCGGACGCCGCTAATACGATGGCGGAAAAAGACATCGGCTCGCTCGTGGTCATGGAATTCGGCGAGTTGGCCGGCATGCTGACCTTCCGCGAAGTGCTGCGCGCGCTGCACGAAAACGCCGGCACGGTCGGCGCGGGCTCGGTGCGCAAGCATATGGACGACCACCCGATCACCGTGACCCCGGATACCGAGGTCAATGAGGTGCGCCGCATCATGCTGGAAAAGCACGCGCGCTATCTGCCGGTGATGAACGCCAAAACCATCCTCGGCGTGATTTCGTTCTACGACGTCGCCCGCGCGGTGCTGGAAGCGCAGAGCTTCGAGAACAAGATGCTGAAAGCGTATATCCGCGACTGGCCGGCCGAGACGGCGGACCAAGCCGATTAATCCGGGCTCCGTACAAATGAAGACGCCATCCGAGGATGGCGTTTTTTATTAGGCCGCGCCTTCCAGCGCGTCGTTGCTGAGCCAACCGTTGAGCGCTGTCGCCGTCATCGGCCGTGCGAACAGGAAGCCCTGCGCCAGCGGACAGCCCAGCGCTTGCAGTATCTGCGCCTGGCGCTCGTCTTCCACGCCTTCCGCGATCACGGCCAGGCCCAGGTTGCGGCCCAGCTGGATCACCATCTCGGCGATGCTGCTGCCGCGCGCGGAGCCGGTGATCTCGGTGACGAAGGCGCGGTCGATCTTCAGACGGTCGATCTGCAGCCGCTGCAGGTAGGACAGCGACGAGAAACCGGTGCCGAAATCGTCGATCGCGATGCTGACACCGGTCTGCTTGATCTGGCCCAGCATCTTGATCAGCAGGTCCGGCTCTTCCATCGCCATCGACTCGGTGATCTCCAGTTCCACGAACTCCGGCGGGGCGCCGGTGTCTTCCAGCGCCTTGCGCAGCATTTCCAGGAAGTGCGGATGGCGGAACTGCACCTGCGAGACGTTAATCGACATCATGAAGTTCGTATGCCCGGCCTTGCGCAGGTCCACCAGCTCGCGGCAGGCGGTGCGCATCACCCATTCGCCCAGGTCGATGATCAGGCCGGAATACTCGGCGATCGGGATGAAACGGTCGGGCGAGATGAACTTGCCGTCCGGCGTTTGCCAGCGCAGCAGCGCCTCGGCGCCCACCGGCCGGCGCGTGGCCAGGTCGATCTGCGGCTGGTACACCACGAACAACTGGTTCTGGCCGAAGGCGGTGCGCAGCGCATGCATCATGCGCACCCGTTCGCGGATCTCCACGCCCATCGAGCGCGAGAAATAGAAGTGGCCGGCGCGCTGCTGCGACTTGGCGCGCTTGAGCGCGATGTCGGCGTCCTTGAGGGCGTCGGCGCCGCTGCCTTCGTGCTCGCCCAGGCGCACCAGGCCCAGGGTGGCCGACAGCTGCACGTCCTGGCCGTCGATGCTGAACGGGTGGGCAAACAGCGCCAGGATATTGGCCGGGTTCACTTGCGAGGAGTCGCCCAGCACGCAGAAGATATCGCCGCCGATGCGCGCCACCGTCAGCTGGTCGCCCAGCTGGGTTTGCAGACGGCCGGCGACGGCCACCAGCAGCATGTCGCCGAACTGGTGGCCCAGCGCGTCGTTGGTCTCGGCAAAGTGATCCAGATCAACCAGCGACAGCGTGGCCTCGTCGCGCGCGGGGCCGGCCAGCGTGGCGTCCAGGATCTCGACCAGGCGGGTGCGGTTGGGCAGCTTGGACAGCTGGTCGTAGAAGGCGGCGTTGTGCAGGTGCGTGACCAGTTCCACGTTGTCCAGGCCGACGGCCACGTTGGAGCAGAACACTTCCAGCAGGCGCTCGTCGATCTCGGTCGGCGCGCGGCCGACGTCGAGGTAGGCGACGAAGTCGCGGCTGGCTTTGCCGGCGAAGTACAGCGTGATGAAGTCCGGGCCGTAGATGTTGCGGCGCTGGCCCAGGGTCAGCTCCATGGCGTCGTACACCGGCTTGTGGTCCTGGTCGCACAGGGTGGCGTTGTCGAGGTGGCGGTAGTTGCCGATGGTGGCCATCACCATCAGCTTGTGGCAGCCGTCTTCCGGGCATTCCTGCACGCACAGCACGCCGTTGCCGTCCTGGCCGAGCAGGTCGGCGATCTGCGCCAGCACGCCGGAGGCGAAGTTCTGCACGCCGTGCAGCGACATCAGCTGGGTGCTGGCGTGGACGATCTGGTTCAGGCCACGGCGGCTGTCGTTGATCTTGCGGATTTGTTCATAGGAGCGGATCGCCGCCGTCACCGTGGTGAACAACTTGATGCGGGTCAGCTCGGACTTGGTCTTGTAGTCGTTGATGTCGAAATCGCGGATGGCGTCGATCTCCGGCGCATAGCCGGGCTGCCCGGTGCGCAGGATGATGCGCACGTCGGCCAGGTTCAGCGTTTCGCGGATGTAGCGCACCAGGTGCAGGCCGGCGTCGTCCTGCTCCATCACCACATCGAGCAGGATCACGGCGATTTCGGCTTCGTGTTTTAACAGTTCGCGCGCCTGCCCAGCTGAATACGCATGCACGAATTCGAGCGGGCGCTGCTGCATGTCGAGGTTACCGAGCGCAAAGGTGGTGGTCGAATGCACGTCTTCATCGTCGTCGATGATCATGACCCGCCAAACGTTGCGGGCGCCCGGTACCGCGGGCGCCGTCGGATGCTCTTCTAAGAATACCAGATCGTCTTGATCGTCCTTGGATTGCTCAAGGGGTGTGATCGGTGGGGGCATGTGTAGCTTCTCCAGGATTTCTCGGTGTTCTTGAGTTCAAGTATATAGCGAATTGTTAAAAAGAATGCGGATTTCCCGCGGTTTACACAGAACGTTGCATACTGGTGTGCAAGTTTGCCATGCTTTCAACGAAAGAATGATATTTTACCAATGGAAACTTGTGCTTTGGAAATTATTATGCCGACACGACGGCAATCGCCGCCGACTGGTAGAATTGGGTACTTTCCACCTTTTTCCAAAGATTCTCTTCCTATGTCCGGCAATACATTTGGCAAATTGTTTTCAGTTACTACCTTTGGTGAGTCGCACGGTCCCGCGATTGGTTGTGTGATCGATGGCTGCCCACCGGGACTGCCTTTGTCGGAAGCGGATATCCAGCCGGAACTGGACCGCCGCAAGCCGGGCACGTCGCGCCACGTGACGCAGCGCAAGGAGCCGGACACGGTGGAAATCCTGTCGGGCGTGTACCTGGGTGTCACCACTGGCACGCCGATCGCGCTGCTGATCCGCAACGAGGACCAGCGCAGCAAGGACTACGGCAATATTGCCGAGAGTTTCCGCCCCGGCCATGCAGATTACACGTACTGGCACAAATACGGCGTCCGCGATCCGCGCGGCGGCGGCCGCTCGTCGGCGCGTCTGACGGCGCCGGTGGTCGGCGCCGCTGCCATCGCCAAGAAATGGCTGAACCAGCAATACGGCACCGTCTTCAAAGGTTGCATGAGCCAGCTCGGCGAGATCGAAGTGCCGTTCCAGGACTGGATCCACGTGCACGACAACCCGTTCTTCGCGGCCAGCGGCGACGCCGACCTGATCGCCCGCATGGAAGAGGCGATGGACGAGCTGCGCAAGGCCGGCGATTCGATCGGCGCGCGCATCGACGTCATCGCCCAGAACATTCCGGTGGGCCTGGGCCAGCCCATCTACGACAAGCTCGACGCCGACATCGCCTACGCGATGATGGGCATTAACGCCGTCAAGGGCGTGGAAATCGGCGCCGGCTTCAAGTCGGTGGCGCAGAAGGGTTCCGTGCACGGCGACTCGCTGACGCCGACCGGCTTCATCGGCAACAACGCCGGCGGCGTGTTGGGCGGCATTTCGACCGGCCAGGACATCACGGTGTCGATTGCCATCAAGCCGACCTCGTCGATCCGCACGCCGCGCCAGTCGATCGACAAGGACGGCAATCGGGTGATGGTCGAGACCTTCGGTCGCCACGATCCGTGCGTCGGCATCCGCGCCACGCCGATCGCCGAGGCCATGCTGGCGCTGGTGCTGATGGACCACGCGCTGATGCACCGCGCGCAGTGCGGCGACGTCCATGTGACGACGCCGAACATCGCGCCGCCCGCGACGCCCACCACCTCGCGTTAAGCGGTGCCGGTACAAGCCTTCAGCTTCGCCTTATTCCTGTTTTGCTACTACGCGCACGCGGGAACCTGGACCACCTACGCCACGCTGTTCTTTGCCGATAAAGGCATGACGGTGGCGCAGATCGGCGTGCTGATGTCGATGACCCAGGTGCTGCGCATCGTCGGCCCCAACGTCTGGGGCTACGTCGCCGATCATTACGACCGCCGCGTGCTGGTGCTGCGCATGGCCGGCTTTGCCGCGCTGGTGGGATTCTCCGGCTTCTTCTTCGGCAGCACCTTCTCCCACTTCATGCTGGCGATGATCGTGCTGAACCTGTTTACCAGCGGCCAGGCGCCGATCTGCGAAGCGCTGATGCTGTCCGAGATGCGCGGCGACCTGACCTTCTATGGCCGCATCCGTATGTGGGGTTCGATCGGCTTCATCGTCTCGGTCACGCTGGCCTCGTACGCGCTGGAACACTACGGCATCGTCGCGCTGCCGTGGGTGGCCGCCGCGCTGCTGGTGCTGACCATCGGCGCCGCGTTCCGCCTGCAGGACGTGCCGCGCCGCGTGCACAAGGTGGCGCCGCCGCCGTTGATGTCGCTGCTGCGCCGGCGCGAGGTGATCGCCTTCTTCGCCTCGACCGCGCTGATGGTGGCGGCCCACACGTCGCTGTACACCTTCTATTCGCTCTACCTTGAACGCGCCGGCTACAGCAAGACCGTGATCGGCGCCATGTGGTCGCTGGGCGTGCTGGCCGAGGTGCTGCTGTTTTACTTCCAGGCGCCGCTGTTCAAGCGCTGGGGCGCCAAGGTGATGATGTACGTGACGCTGGCGGCGGCGCTGGTGCGCTTCCTGATGATCGGTTTCGGCCCGCAGGTGCTGTGGTTGCTGATCGTGGCGCAGGTGCTGCATGCGGCCACGTTCGCGCTGCATCACTCGTCGTGCGTGATGACTTTGCAGCGCTGGTTCTCCGGCCCCTTGCAGGCGCGCGGCCAGGCGCTGTACATGAGCATTTCGTATGGCGTCGGCGGCTCGCTGGGCGGCTTGTTCCTGGCGCAGTGGTGGGAGAGGGCGGGGCCGCAGTCGGTGTACTACGTGGCGGCGGTGCTGGTGCTGGGCTCCGCGCTGGCTGCCGTGCTGTCCTACCGCTGGCAGCAGCGCGACAGCTATTAATTGCGGGTGGAGACGGCTTCCTGCTTGTGGCGGCGTTCCACCGCCTTGACCACCAGCGCGCGCATGTCGTTCAACAGCGAGAACTCGGTCTGGCTCAGCTGGATCGGCGGGAAGGAATCGTCCCAGTCGCCGTACAGGAAGCCGGCCGGCTGGCCGTTCGCCGACAGCGGCAGGATCACGAAGCTGCGCGCTTCGGACAAGGAACTCTTCCACCACAACGGCAGCTTGGCGGCGAACTTGGCGTCGCGGGCGTTTTCGATGAAGATCACGCGGTCGCTGTTCAGGGCCGCGTGGAACACGTTCGGTTCGTAGGCGTCGTCGAAGGTCAGCGCCGGCAGCAGCTCCTTGCTGCCTTCGCCGAAGCTGATCTTGGCGGTGTACTGGTTGTCCTTGCGGTTGCGCACAAACGCCACCGCGCGCGAGAAGTCCAGGCCTTTGTACACGGTTTCCAGCGCGATCTGCACCATCTGGCCGGGGTTGGCCGTCTCCAGCATGTCGCGCATGTCGGCCAGGCCGCTGAGCAGGATCTTGTTGCCGGCGGCGCGCTGGCGCGTCTTGGCCAGCGCCTTGGCGCGGCGTTCGGCGGGGCGCGACAGCGGCGCGATGGTCAGGTCGGCCGCCGCCACCACCTTGGCCTGCTCGATGGCGTGCATCAGGTTGTCCGGCTCCACGCCCAGCATGGAGGAATAAGCCTCGGTCAGTTGCTTGACCACGGCCGCGCCGTCCGGATCGTCGTGCCACAGCGATTCCGCGCACAGCGCCGACATCGTCGACAGGCCGGCGATCCAGTCGGAGGTGCTCACTTCGGCGCCCGGCGCCGGCGGCGCGACCTTGCGCATGCCGTTCACCAGCGTGCCGGGCAGGCCCCAGTGCAGGGCGGCGGCGTGGCCGATTTCTTCCATCGCCAGGCCCAGCATTTCAGGCGCGACGTCGTCGATGTGACGGCCTGCCTGGTCGGCCGCGTGCTGCAATTCGTGCCAGCGTTCCGGCATGTAGAAGGTCATCATCATGCGGCCCAGCGTGTGCAGCATCGAGCACACCACGGCTTCCTCGCCGTGGCGGCTTTCGGCCGTGTAGGCGATCTGCTGCGCCACGATCCCGGCCAGCACGGCCTTTTCCATTTCGATGTGGGCGACGGTGGCGTCGGGCGAACCGGCGGCCAGTTCCTCGATCAGCTTCAGGCCCAGCGCCAGGTGGCCGATGGCCTCCGTGCCCAGCACCAGCACCGCCTTGGAGACGGTGTTGACGTGCTGGCCGAAGGCCGAATACATGCCGCTGTTGGCCAGCCGCAGCACCTTCTGCGTCAGCACCGGGTCGGACAGCACGGTGCGGGTCATGTTGAATTCCTGGTCGTCCTCGCCGCGCATCGCGCCCAGGATGGCGGTGATGGCCTTGGCGAAGCCGGGCATGTCGCCGCGGCGGCGGGTGCAGTCCCACAGCGTCGCCAGCGTGGCGTCGCCCAGCGGGGTGCTGGCGGTGAAGCGCGCCGTCATTGCGCCACCTGGCGCAGTTCGGCTGGCACCACTTTGACGTGGATGCTTTCCTTGAGCGCGGCCATGGCCACGTTGGCGGCCATCGGCTTGCCGGTCAGGTAGCCCTGGATGTACTGGCAGCCGCGATGTTCCAGGTATTCCATCTGGCCTTCGGTTTCCACACCCTCGGCCACCACCGACAAGTCGAGGTGCTTGGCCAGGTCGAGCACGGCGTTGCAGATGGCGCCGTCCTTTTGCGAGCCGGGCAGGTCGCGGATGAAGGTGCGGTCGATCTTCAGCACGGAAATGGGGAAGCGCTTCAGGTAGGCCAGCGAAGAATAGCCGGTGCCGAAATCGTCAATCGCGATGCGGGCGTTGCGCTCCGCCATCTTGGACAGGATGGACTCGGCATGCACCGGGTCGATCATCAAAGTGCCTTCTGTGATTTCTAAAACCAATTGCTCACCAAGTAGGCCGGAGAAGGCGATCGCATCGTCCAGCACGTCGAGAAATTTATCGTTGCGGAATTGCCGCGGGCTGATATTAACAGAGATGTACAGGCTGCGCTTGGCCACCTCTTCGAACTGTTTCAGCTGCACGCAGGCGGCCTTCAAGGCCCAGGCGCCCAGCAAGTTGATGAGCCCGTTGGTTTCGGCGATCGGGATGAAGCGCGCCGGCGGCACCATGCCCAGGGTCGGATGCTTCCAGCGCATCAGCGTTTCGAAGCCCTGGATCTCGCGCGTGCGGGCGTCGACGATGGGCTGGTAGTACAGCAGGAACTCGCCCTCGCGCACCGCCTGGAACATTGCCGCTTCCAGCGAAATATCGTGCTCCGGCGGGCCGGACTGGGACTGGCTGTAGACCACGCAACGGGCCTTGCCGGTTTCCTTGGCGCGCGACATGGCGGCGTCGGCCAGCGCGACCAGCCGCACCTCGTCCTCGGCGTGCTGCGGATAGACCGCCACGCCGACCGAGGCGCCGACATAGATCGTGTGGTTGTCGATTTCAAACGGCGACTGCAAGGTGGCGATCAGGCGGCCGGTGACCAGCTTGATCTGCGCCTCGGTGGCGGTGCCGGGCAGCACGGCGACAAACTCGTCGCCGCCGACGCGGGCCAGGGTGTCGCTGTCGCGCAGGGTCTTGCGCAGGCGGGCGGCGGCGGTGCGCAGCACGGCGTCGCCGATCGGATGGCCGAGGCCGTCGTTGACTTTCTTGAAACCGTCCAGGCCGATGGTGGCGACCGAGAAGCCTTGTCCGGAGCGGCGCGCGTTGGCGATCACCATGCGCATGCGGTCCGACAGCAGCAGGCGGTTGGGCAGTTCGGTCAGGGCGTCGTGGGTGGCCATGTGGCGCAGCCGCTCTTCGGTGGCGTGCTGCACCGTCATGTCGCGGCCGACCACCAGCAGCTCGCTGGCGCCATGCTGGTTGGCGTAGCAGGACACCCGCAGCTCGTGCCAGATCTCGGCGTCCGGCGTCTTGATGCGCGCTTCCAGCAGGCGGGACTGGCCCGATGCGCCCACTTCGGCCAGCAGGGTGGCCATCGGCGCCTGGTCGTCCAGCGACATCAGGCGCGGCAGCGTGTCGCCGGCCAGCGGTGCCTGACTGGCGATCAGGGAGACCGCGCGTTTGCTGGCAAACAGTATCTGCCCCAGCTGATTCAGGCGGAAAACAATATCGCCCGCCTCTTCCATGAGGTTATCCAATTCATGACGCGGGGATGGGGCTGGGATACTGGAAAACATCGCGAGGATCTAATCTTTCATTTTATACATGTAACGTGGCTGCGCGAATCTTGCAAAACCAGAACGCAATGTATCACTGATGAGAGTGGAATTACATGAAAAATGACAACATCCGGGTGACTTTTACAGTTTTCTATTGAGTTGGGCTAAAAAATCGGCTCGGCAGAGGGGAAAACACGGCTGTTTCGGGCAGCCGTGCGGGGCGGTTCAGGCGAAGCGCGTGCCGAGCTCGGCAATGCGTTTTGCATAGTGCTGCGGGCCGACATGCTGGACAAAGTGGACGGCGCCGCCGGTGTGGGCCGGGAATCCGAGCAGGCGCACGGAAATCAGGTCGGCCTCGTCGCTGCCGACGGCGCCCCGTTCTACTTGATCCTGTGCGGTGAGGGACAGCGCATACAACAGGCGGTCGCGGATGTCGGCCAGGCCGGGTGCCGGCGTGGGCGCCGCGTCATCGGTGCGGACTGCGATGGCGCCAGCGTCGGGCGGTGGCGGCAGGCCGGCGGCGCGCACGGCGTTGCGCAGCAGCGCTTCCGGCACCGATTCGGACCGCAGCGCTTGTACCTCGTCGGCGTAGCGCCGGTGCAGCGCGGCGGCCAATTCCAGCGCCGCTTTGGATGACAGGTCGGCGCGGATCTGGCTCAGGCGCATCAGGTTGCGGGCCACGGGGCTGATCGCCGTCTGGCAGAAATATCGGCTTTCGATCAGCAGTGCGCTGTCGAAGTCCACCTGCAGGCCTTCCACCATGGCGCACAGGATGGCTTCCGGCGCGGGCGCATGGCCGCCGGTGCGCTCGCGCAGCATGGCGGGCGCCACTTGCAGCAGGGTCTGCACCGGCGCGGAGGCGAGCGCGCCGCCCGGCAGGCGAAAGCCCTTGACGTCCCACGGCTGCACGGCCGGGGCGTCGGCCGCCATGACGCCGTGCACCAGCTCGGCGACTTCCTCTTCATCGGCGGCCACGGCGTGCAGCAGGCCGGCGCGCAGCGCCTGGTCGGCCGTCAAGGTCGCGCCTTCCAGCAGCAGCGGCATGGCGGCCTGCAAGCCGGCCAGGCGCACGCTGCGGGCGATTTCGCCGGCCACCGGCGCCACGCCCAGATGCACCTGCGGCAGGCTGAAGGTGGCGTCTTCCAGGCCGATGCGGTGATGGCAGGCCAGCGCCACGCCCAGCGCATGGCCGCTGACGGCGCCGCTCAGCGTGGCGATCACCGGGATGCCCAGGCATTCCAGCCGCCGCAGCAACGCGTTGTAGGCGCCCAGCATATGCATGCAATCGCCGGCCTGGGCCGTTGTCAGCGACATCAGGTGCTCCACTTCGTGGTCGGAGTCGCCGGCGTCGGCGTGGAAGCCGACGATGACGCCGTGCAGCTCGTTGCGCTTGGCTTCCAGCTTGTCGATCAGGGCCGCCAGCTCGCGCTGGAACAGCCGGCTCAGCGGATTGATGGCGCGCGCGGCCAGCATGACGGTGACGGCGTCGCCGTTTTGATGGGTGGTGATCATGATCATGTCGTTCCGTTCACACGCGTTCGATGATGGTGGCGATGCCCATGCCACCGCCGACGCACAAGGTAATCAGGCCGCGCTTGAGTTCGCGGGCTTCCAGTTCGTCCAGCAGGGTGCCGAGCAGCATGCAGCCGGTCGCGCCCAGCGGGTGGCCGAGCGCGATGGCGCCGCCGTTGACGTTGACCTTTTCTTCCGGCACGCCCAGCTCGGTCATGAAGCGCATGACCACCGAGGCGAAGGCTTCGTTGACTTCGAACAGGTCGATGTCGGCGATGTCCAGCCCGGCCTTCAGCAGCGCCTTGCGGGCGGCCGGGGCGGGGCCGGTCAGCATGATGGTCGGATCGGTACCGGTGACGGCGGTGGCCAGCACGCGCGCGCGCGGCTTCAGGCCGAGCCGGTTGCCGGCGGCCTTGCTGCCGATCAGCGCCAGCGCGGCGCCGTCGACGATGCCGGACGAGTTGCCGGCCGTATGAATATGGTCGACCCGCGCCAGTTGCGGATATTTGCGCAGGGCCACGCTGTCGAAGCCCATCCGGCCGGCCGCTTCGAAGGAGGGCTTGAGCCCGCTCAGCGTTTCGATGGTGGTGTTGGGCTTGATGAATTCGTCTTCGGCCAGGATCAGCACGCCGTTCTGGTCCAGCACCGGCACCACCGAGCGGAAGCGGCCGGCGGCGCGGGCGGCCGCCGCCTTTTGCTGCGAGCGCATGGCGTAGGCGTCGACCTGTTCGCGGCTGTAGCCGTCCAGCATGGCAATCAGGTCGGCGCCTATGCCTTGCGGCAGGAAGTCTGTGTTGAGGCTGGTTTCCGGGTCGAGCGCCCAGGCGCCGCCGTCCGAGCCCATGGCCACGCGCGACATCGACTCGACGCCGCCGGCCACCACCAGATCTTCCCAGCCGGAGCGCACTTTCTGCGCCGCCAGGTTGACCGCTTCCAGGCCCGAGGCGCAGAAACGGTTCAGTTGTACGCCCGCCACTTTCCAGTCCCAGCCGGCCGCCAGCGCGGCGATCTTGGCGATGTCGGCGCCCTGGTCGCCGACCGGCGTGACGCAGCCGAGCACGACGTCGTCGATCAGCGCGGTGTCGAGTTTGTGGCGCGATTGCAGCTCGCGCATCAGGCCGGACAGCAGCGTGATCGGCTTCACGCTGTGCAAACTGCCGTCTTTCTTGCCCTTGCCGCGCGGGGTGCGGATGGCCTCGTACACATAGGCTTCGGTCATGGAATCTCCTTATCTGGACGAACATCATAGAGTGCAAACGACAACAAAGCAACTGCTTGCTTCGCGTCGGTATTTGCGCTAGTCTGACCTGATAATAAGGGGACAGACCATGTTTGACAGCCACGAACATCAGGAATTACAACGCACACTGAAGCGCTTCATCGAGAGCGAAATCAATCCGCATGTGGATGAGTGGGAGGAAGCCGGCATATTTCCGGCCCACGCCCTGTTCCGGAAAATGGGCGAGCTCGGTTTGCTGGGTTTGACCAAGCCGGTCGAGTATGGCGGCCTGGGCCTCGATTATTCGTATTCGATGGCCATGGCCGAGACCTTGGGCCACGTCGATTGCGGCGCCATCCCGATGGCGATCGGCGTGCAGACTGACATGTGCACGCCGGCCCTGGCGCGTTTCGGTTCGGATGCCTTGTGCCGCGAATTCCTGGCGCCGGCCATCAGCGGCGAGATGGTGGGCTGCGTCGGCGTGTCGGAAGCGCATGCGGGATCGGACGTGGCGGCTATCAAGACCCACGCCCGCAAGGACGGCGGCGACTACATCATCAACGGCAGCAAGATGTGGATCACCAACAGCTTGCAGGCCGACTGGATGTGCGTGCTGGTCAACACCTCCGACGGCCCGGCGCACAAGAACAAGACGCTGGTGATGGTGCCGATGGATACGCCGGGCGTCTCGGTCGGCAAGAAGATCCGCAAGATCGGCATGAACGCCTCCGACACCGGCCTGATTTACTTCGACGAGGTGCGGGTGCCGCAGCGTCATGCCATCGGCGAGGAGGGGCAGGGCTTCGTCTACCAGATGTTGCAGTTCCAGGAGGAGCGGCTGTGGGCCGCCGCCAACGCGGTGCAGGCGCTGGCCAACTGCATCGACCTGACGGTGGAATGGGCGCGCGAACGGGCGATTTACGGCGGCCGGCTGCTGGACAACCAGCATGTCCATTTCAAGCTGGCGGAATTGAAGACGGAAGTGGAGAGCCTGCGCGCGCTGACCTATCGCGCCGGGCAGCTATATATTAGCGGGCAGGATGTGACGGAGCTGGCCTCGATGTGCAAGCTGAAGGCCGGGCGCCTGCTGCGCGTGGTGCCCGATGCGTGCATGCAGTTCTGGGGCGGCATGGGCTACAGCTGGGAGAACCGCGTGGCGCGCATGTTCCGCGACGGCCGGCTGATGTCGATCGCTGGCGGCGCCGATGAAGTCATGTTGGGCATCATCGCCAAGCAGATGGGCATCCTGCCCAAGAAGGAGAAGAAATGAATCCATTCGACACGCATGAAGTGCGCAACACGGTTGCGCCGCTTGAAAACATCAACCTGTATGCGGCCGATCCGGCCTTGCAGGAGGCCTTGCTGCGCGAGGGCGGCGCCGAAGCTGCCGAATCGCTGCACGCACTGGGTGCGCAGCTGGGCCGGGCCGAGGTGCTCGATCTGGCGCGTCTGGCCAATCTGCACTCGCCCAAGCTGCACAACTTCGACCGCGGCGGCAAGCGCGTGGACGAGGTGGAGTTCCATCCGGCCTGGCATAGTTTGATGACGCTGTTGATCGAGAACGGCGCTCACGCGTCGCCGTGGCTGGGCGGCCCTGGCGCGCAGGTCGCGCGGGCGGCGCGCTACATGCTGTTCGGCCAATTGGAGAACGGCTCGCAATGTCCGGTGACGATGACGTATGCATCGGTGCCGGCGCTGAAGCAGGCGCCGAAGATCGCCGCCAAGTGGCTGCCGAAAATCCTGTCGATGCAATACGATCCGCGCTCGCTGCCGGTGGAGCAAAAGCGCGGCGCCATCATCGGCATGGGCATGACGGAAAAGCAGGGCGGTTCCGACGTGCGCTCCAACACCACCCGTGCCGAGCCGGTGCTGCCGGCCGAGGCGCGCGCGATGTTCGGCGACGAGGGCGAGGATGTGTACCGCATCGTCGGCCACAAATGGTTCTTCTCGGCGCCGCAGAGCGATGCGCATCTGATCCTGGCGCAGACCGACGACGCGGGCAGCGCGGGCTTGTCGTGCTTCTTCCTGCCGCGCTACCTGCCGGACGGCAGCCGCAACCAGATCCGCGTGCAGCGCCTGAAGGACAAACTGGGCAACCGCTCGAATGCTTCTTCGGAAGTGGAGTTCACCGGCGCCTACGGCTGGTTGATCGGCAAGCCGGGGCGCGGCATCCCGACGATACTGGAAATGGGCAGCCACACCCGCCTCGATTGCGTGCTGGGTAGCGCGGGCACCATGCGCGCCGCGTTGACGCACGCGCTGCATCACGCGCGCGGACGCTCGGCATTTGGCCGTCCGCTGTCCGAGCAGCCGCTGATGCAGAACGTGCTGGCCGACCTGGCGCTGGAATCGGAAGCGGCGACCGCCTTCGGCATGCGGCTGGCGCGCTGCTTCGACCAGGGTGATGATCCGGCGCAGGCGCTGCTGGCGCGCATCCTGACGCCGGCCGGAAAATACTGGATCTGCAAACGCGGCCCGGCCTTTGGCGCGGAGGCGATGGAGGTCATCGGCGGCAGCGGCTATGTGGAGGACGGCCCGCTGGCGCGCCTGTACCGCGAACTGCCCGTCAATTCGATCTGGGAAGGCTCCGGCAACGTCATGTGCCTTGACTTGCTGCGCGCCTTCGGCAAAACTCCTGCCGCGCGCGCAGCGTTGGCGACCGAGCTGGCGCTGGCCGGCGAGTCCGATGCCGACTATGTCCGCTACACGCAAGCCTTGCTGGCCGATCTCGATCAACCGCAGTCCGACGAATTCGGCGCCCGCGTGCTGGCCGAGCGTGTCGTACTGGCGGTGCAGGCAGGCCTGCTGCTGCGGCATGCGCCGGCGTATGTGTCGGCGGCGTTTGTCGCATCGCGGCTGGCGCGCGAACCCGGCGGCGCGTTCGGACGCTTGCCGGCGGGCGTCGATTGCGCCGCGATACTGGCGCGGGCGCTGGTTGAATAAACAGGTTGAATAAATTGGATAAATAGTTATGACGAATACAGCTCCTGTCGACAACCGCCGCGCCGATCTGGTGCGCGTGGCAGCGCGTCTGTTCCGCGAGCGCGGCTTCGACGGCACCACCACGCGCGACATCGCCGATGCCGTCGGCATGCGCTCGGGCAGTCCGTTCTATCACTTCAAGAGCAAGCAGGAGATCCTCGCCGCAGTGATGGAGGAGGGCCTGGTGGCGGGGCTGCCGGCCGCCGAGCAGATCGCCGCAGGCGAACTGCCGCCGCGCGCCAAGTTCCAGGCGCTGGTGCGCGCGCATCTGGAAATCGTGCTGGGTGAGGGCCACGACTTCATCCCGGTGCTGCTGTACGACTGGCGCCGCCTGACGCCCGAGCTGCGCGAACGCGTGCAGGTGCTGCGCGACCGCTACGATCAGCTGTGGCAGGACGTGGTGAACGAACTGTCGGCCGCCGGCCTGCTGCGCAGCGACAGCGCGGTCGCCCGCCTGCTGCTGATGGGCGCCATCAACTACAGCGTGTTGTGGTACAAGCCGGGCCAGGGATCGAACCTGGACCAGATAGCGGAGGAGGCGGTCGCCATGTTTCTGGGGCCTGAGGCCTAGTATAATGGGCGGTACATACCGACTAAAAAGAGCAAACAATGAAACAAGATCCGCGCTTTCCTAACCTGTTCATCACCGACCACCCGCTGATCCAACATAAACTGAGCCACATGCGCGCCAAGGATACGTCGACCCGTACCTTCCGCGACCTGCTCAAGGAAATCACGCTGCTGATGGGTTACGAGATCACGCGCGATCTGCCGCTGACCACCCGCACCATTGAAACCCCTTTGATGACCATAGACGCACCGGTCATCGCCGGCCGCAAGCTGGCCATCGTTCCTATCCTGCGCGCCGGCATCGGCATGAGCGACGGCCTGCTGGACCTGGTGCCGTCGGCCCGCGTGGGCCACATCGGCGTGTTCCGCGACCCGGAAACCCACCAGCCGGTGGAATACCTGGTGCGCCTGCCGGACACGGTGGAACGTACCTTCATCCTGTGCGACCCGATGGTGGCGACCGGTAATTCGGCCGTGCACGCGGTGGATGTGCTGAAAAAACGCGGCGTGACCGACGAGCAGATCATCTTCCTGGCGCTGGTGGCGGCGCCGGAAGGCATCGAAGTGTTCCAGAAAGCCCATCCTGGTGTGAAGATCTACTGCGCCTCGCTGGATTCGCACCTGAACGACCACGCTTACATCGTCCCAGGTTTGGGCGATGCCGGCGACCGCATCTTCGGGACCAAGTAATCATCATGGCGATGCCCGAGGATCCAGCCTTCCGCGCCCGACTGGCGGCGTTGAGCGAGAAATTCGCCGCGACCGTGCCGGGCACGCTGGAGCAGATCACCCAGGCGCTCGCCGCCTGCCAGGCTTTCGGGGGGCAGCTGCCGCCGGATGCGCAGCTGCATCAGCTGCACGAATTGTTGCACGGCGTGGCCGGATCGGCCGGGACCTTCGGTTTTGCCATGTTCGGGCAACAGGCGCGGCGCATCGAACACATGGTGCGCGGCGTTTTGGCCGAGCACACCGGCTGGCCTGAGGTGATCCCTGAGGTGGAACAGCTGCTGAAATGGGCCGCCCGTGACGCGCAAGCAACAACTTATGAATAAGCGTGCGCTTGATCCAGCTCAAGTCGCGTACTATTAACTTGTCTAGAGTGTTACATACGCCCGGAATAACGAGCGTTGAGCGATGGAAAGTTATCTTTTAGGCTGTTTTCTACCAAAAAAAGAATTGCTTTGCATTTATTTTCGTGAAAACGTGCTTTTCTCTCGTAAATGGGTATAATGCGGGATCGTTTAGATTCAAGAGTAGTGCAGTTAGTCTGTCATTTCTTTCTTGCCTCAAACGATATCACGGGCGCAAGCCCAACTTAACTGAAATAGGAATTGTAATGGCAACTGGTATCGTAAAATGGTTCAATGATTCGAAGGGCTTCGGCTTTATCACCCCTGACGAAGGCGGCGAAGATCTGTTCGCTCACTTCTCGGCGATTCAGTCCGCAGGCTTCAAGTCGCTGCAAGAGAACCAACGTGTTTCTTTTGAAGTGACCGCTGGTCCTAAGGGCAAGCAAGCTTCGAACATTCAGCCAATCTAATACGCTGAATCTAACGAAATAAAGAAATCCTCGGTATCCGAGGATTTTTTTTCGCCCGCGTTTTCGCCCGCACGTTCATGCGGGCTGCCCAAACGGCATCATTTCCAGGATTTGCGCCAGTAGTCCGGCTGCGCATACGTGTGCCGCAGGAAATCCACGAAGGCGCGTATCCGCAGCGGCAAGTGCCGGCGCTGCGCGAACACCGCGTAAATGTCGTTGCCAGGCGCGGCGTGCTCGTTGAGCACGGTTTGTAGCTTGCCCGCTTCGATCTCATTCCCGACTTCCCACATCGAGCGCCACGCCAGGCCTTTGCCGGCCAGCGCCCAGTCGTGCAGCACCTGGCCGTCGTTGCTGCCCATGTTGCCGCCAACCTTCATCACCACGTTCTTGCCGTTGTCGCGGAAAGTCCAGCCGCGCTGGCTGCCTTCGCTGCTGATCGCCAGGCAGTTGTGCTTGGCCAGGTCGGCCAGTGTTTTCGGCTCGCCGTGGCGTTTGAGGTAGGAGGGCGCGGCCACCACCACCCGTTCGTTGTCGGCCAGCTTGACGCTGACCAGGTTGGAATCGGACAGGCTGGCGATGCGGATCGCGACGTCGATGCCTTCGCCGACGATGTCGACCACGCGGTCGCTCATGTTGAGCGTGACGCTGACGTCGCGATGCTCGGCCAGGAAGGAGGGGATCAGCGGCGCCACGTGCTGGCGTCCGAAACCGGCCGGCGCCGAGATCATCAGGTGCCCCGTGGCGTGCGCGCTACGTTCGGCGACGGCGGTTTCCGCTTCTTCCAGTTCCGCCAGGATGCGCTGGCAATCCTCCAGGAAGGCCGCGCCCTCGTTGGTCAGCGCCAGTTTGCGCGTGGTGCGTTGCAAAAGTTTCACACCCAGGCGGCTTTCCAGCGCGTCCAGGCGGCGGCCTATCATGGCGGGCGCGATGCCCTCGGCCCGCGCGGCGGCCGACAGGCTGCCCTTGGACACTACTTCTACGAAGGTTGAAATCTGTCTGAATTGACCCATGGAAAGCCTAGCCCGTCATTTGTGATAAAAACGCATAGATGATGTGATTTTTAGTCTCGTTTGCATAACTTATTAGTGAATATACTGTAAAACATATCAAGGCGTAACTGAGTCTGCACACTAAAAGAATCAACGTGCAACAAGAAGGCCAGTGCTTATAATTTGATCTTGTAGTTAATATTTTCTTTCGGAGAGACCTCATGACGCAGTCCACCATCAATCTGCCGGCAGGCATGGAAATCACGGGCGAGATCAAGCCTGGCTACGAAAACATCCTGACCACCGAGGCACTGTCGCTGGTGGTCAAGCTGACCCGCGAGTTCGAAGCTCGCCGTCAACAACTGCTGGCCGTGCGCGTCGAGCGCGCCAAGCGCCTGGACGCCGGCGAGCGTCCCGACTTCCTGGCCGAGACCGCGCACATCCGCGCCGGCGACTGGAAGATCGCGCCGATTCCGAAGGCGCTGGAATGCCGCCGCGTGGAAATCACCGGCCCGGTCGAGCGCAAGATGGTCATCAACGCCTTCAACTCGGGCGCCGACAGCTACATGACCGACTTCGAAGATTCGAACACGCCGAACTGGGACAACCAGATCACCGGCCAGATCAATATGTTCGACGCCGTGCGCCGCACCATTTCGCTGGAGCAGAACGGCAAGTCCTACAAGCTGAACGACAAGATCGCCACGCTGGTGGTGCGCCCGCGCGGCTGGCACCTGGACGAGAAGCATGTGCTGGTCGACGGCAAGCGCATCTCCGGCGGCATCTTCGACTTCGCGCTGTTCATGTTCCACAACGCCAAAGAGCAGCTGGCGCGCGGCGCCGGTCCTTACTTCTACCTGCCGAAGATGGAATCGCACCTGGAAGCGCGCGTGTGGAACGACATCTTCGTGATGACGCAAAACGAACTGGGCCTGCCGCAGGGCACGATCAAGGCCACCGTGCTGATCGAAACCATCCTGGCCGCCTTCGAGATGGATGAGATCCTGTACGAACTGCGCGAGCACAGCTCGGGCCTGAACGCCGGCCGTTGGGACTACATCTTCTCGTGCATCAAGAAGTTCAAGCTGGACAAGGATTTCTGCCTGGCCGACCGCGCCAAGGTGACGATGACCGCGCCGTTCATGCGCGCCTACGCCTTGCTGCTGTTGAAGACCTGCCACAAGCGCAACGCGCCGGCGATCGGCGGCATGGCCGCGCTGATTCCGATCAAGAACGATCCGGAGAAAAACGAAGTCGCCATGGGCGGCGTGCGCAACGACAAGGCGCGCGACGCCACCGACGGCTACGACGGCGGCTGGGTCGCCCACCCGGGCCTGGTGGAACTGGCGATGACCGAGTTCACCAAGGTGTTGGGCGACAAGCCTAACCAGATCGACAAGCAACGTCCGGACATCGACGTGAGCGCCGCGCAACTGCTGGACTTCAAGCCGGAAGCGCCGATCACCGAAGCGGGCCTGCGCTACAACATCAACGTCGGCATCCACTACCTGGGCAGCTGGCTGGCCGGTAACGGTTGCGTGCCTATCCACAACCTGATGGAAGATGCGGCCACGGCGGAAATCAGCCGTTCGCAAGTGTGGCAGTGGATCCGTTCGGACAAGGGCGTGCTGGAAGGCGGCCGCAAAGTGACCGCCGACATGGTGCGCGCGATGATCAAGGAAGAACTGGTCAAAGTGCAGCGCGATGCGCCGGGCGGCGACGGTCCGACCTACGTGCGCGCCGGTCACATTTTCGAAGAGATGTCGACCTCGACCGAGTTCGCGGAGTTCCTGACGCTGCCACTGTACGAAGAGATCTAAGAAACCGATCTAAGAAAAACCAACGGCCCGCAAGGGCCGTTTTTCATCAGAAGTCGTTTTTCCACAAGCGCAGCGCGGTGAAGGTGGCCAGCGGCGTATCGATGCGGTCCAGCCGTCCGGCCTGCACCAATTGTTCGGCGATGGCCGGTTCGCGGTAGCGCAGGAAGGGATTGGTCGCCTTTTCCACGCCTATCGTGCTCGGCACCGTCGGCAGGTTGTGCTCGCGCTTGTCGGTCTCCACTTTCACCCGTTCCTGCAAGGCCACGTTGTCCGGCTCTACCACGCGCGCGAAGCGCAGGTTCGATAGCGTATATTCGTGGGCGCAGTAGACCTTGGTATCATCTGGCAGTGCGGCCAGTTTGCCCAGTGAGCTGATCATCTGGGCCGGCGTGCCTTCGAACAGGCGGCCGCAGCCGCCGGCAAACAGCGTGTCGCCGCAGAACAGCCAGGTCGGCGCGTCGGCGGACGCTTCGCGCACGTAGGCGATGTGGCCCATGGTGTGGCCGGGTACGTCGAGCACCGACAGCCGCAGCGGCAGGCCGGGCACGTCGAACACCTTGCCTTCGCCGACCGGCAAAGTGACCGCGGCAATGGTCTCGTTGCGCGGACCATAAACGGGAACCTGATAATGCTGTAATAATTCAGGGACGCCGCCAATATGGTCAGCATGGTGATGGGTGAGTAGAATGGCGGTGAGCTTGAGCCCGTTCGCTTCGAGCGCAGCCCGAATGGGCTTGGCGTCACCGGGGTCGACGGCGACGGCGTGGACGCCGTCATGGATCAGCCACAGATAGTTGTCGTGGAACGCGGGAACCGTCAGAACGCTGAGTGCTTGAGTAGATGAATTGGTCATTGGATCGCAAAAAGGCTAGGCATGGACAAGGCAGGATCTGAGAAATCCATTATAGCGCTGGAAGGCTGGCTGCAAACGCCCGCCGGTGTGTACTTGCGTGAGTGGGAACAAACCTGTCTCGATAATTTAACAGCTGATATCTTCGGATACAACGCGGTGCAGATCGGCATGCCTCAAATCGATGCACTGGCCGCCAACCGCATGCCGTACAAGCTGCTGGTCGACCGCAAAGTGCGCGCCGTCACCGATGCCGGACAGCGACCGGTTTCGTTGACGCTCGATTGCACCGAGCTGCCGTTCGCTTCGCAATCAATTGATCTGGTGGTGCTGCCGCATGTGCTGGAATTTTCCACCGATCCGCACCAGGTGTTGCGCGAGGTCGAGCGGGTGCTGATCCCGGAAGGGCAGGTCATCATCTGCGGCTTCAACCCGGCCAGCCTGTGGGGCGCGCGCCACGTGCTGCGGCGCGTCGGCGGCACCTCCTTCCTGCCGCGCACGGAGGAGCTGATCTCTATGCCGCGCATGAAAGACTGGTTAAAATTATTGAATATGGGCGCCAGCCAGAGTCACTTCGGTTGCTATGCGCCGGCCTGCCGCACAGAAAAGTGGCTGCATCGCTACGCATTCATGGATAATGCCGGGCCGCGCTGGTGGCCGTACTTGGGCGGCGTCTATATCGTGCAGGCGATCAAGCGCGTGAAAGGCATGCATTTGATCGGTCCGGCTTGGACCAAAAAAACGGCGTCGGCCCCCGCGGTCGTGCCGGCAACAAATAAAAGGCGGGAACAGCAGGATGGATAAGGTTGAAATTTTTACGGATGGCGCGTGCAAGGGTAATCCAGGCCTCGGCGGCTGGGGCGCGTTCCTGGTGGCCGAGGGCGCCGAGAAGGAAATTTGCGGCGGCACCCGCGACACCACCAATAACCGCATGGAATTGCAGGCGGTGATCGAAGCGTTGAACGCGCTCAAGCGTCCATGCATGGTCACGCTGCACACCGACAGCCAGTATGTGCAAAAAGGTATCAGCGAATGGATACACGGCTGGAAGGCGCGCGGCTGGAAGACGGCGGCCAGGGAGCCGGTCAAGAACGAAGACCTGTGGCGCGCGCTGGACGCCGCGCAAGCCATGCACACCGTCGAATGGCGCTGGGTGCGCGGCCACAACGGCCATCCGGGCAACGAACGGGCCGACATGCTGGCCAATCGCGGCGTCGAACTGGCACGCGGCCGTTGAGCGGCGCCGGCCTGTTATACTCTTCCGTTCAGATGTAGCCACCACAGAACACTATGCGCCAAATCGTACTCGATACCGAAACCACCGGTATCAACCCCAAGCTGGGCAACCGCGTCATCGAGATCGGTTGCGTCGAGCTGAACAACCGCATGCTGACGGGGAATAACTTCCACGTCTACATCAATCCGGAACGCGAGTCGGAAGAGGGCGCGCTGAACGTCCACGGCCTGACCACGGAGTTCCTGAGCGATAAGCCGAAATTCCACCAGATCGTCGAAGATCTGCGCGCCTACATCCAGGGCGCCGAGGTCATCATTCACAACGCGCCGTTCGATCTGGGTTTCCTGAATCACGAATTCAAGCTGTTGAACCTGCCTGACTTTTCCAGCCACATCGGCGGCGTGATCGACACGCTGGTGCAGGCCAAGGAACTGCATCCGGGCAAGCGCAACTCGCTCGACGCGCTGTGCGACCGCTACGGCGTGTCGAACTCGCACCGCAAGCTGCACGGCGCGCTGCTCGATGCGGAATTGCTGGCCGACGTCTACCTGTCGATGACGCGCGGGCAAAACAGCCTGGGCATGGATGCGGAAGAGGAAGTGGTGGCCGGCGCCGAGCTGCTGGAGCCGGTGCCGCTGGCCGACATCATCTTCCTGCCGGCCTCGGACGACGAGCTGGCCGCGCATGCGGCCACCTTGGCCGGGCTAGACAAGGCCGTCAAAGGCCAGTGCATCTGGACCGCGACGGTCACTCCACCGGCCGCCGCGTAAAAGATCGATAGAATTTTCGCCTATGGCCTTCCCCTGCGGGCAGGTTGTATGCGATAATTCGCCCCGCTTCGGGAGGTTAGCTCAGGGGTAGAGCACTGCATTCACACTGCAGGGGTCGCAAGTTCGAAACTTGCACTTCCCACCAGAATTCAGTAAGAAAATCAAAGGCCTGCGTCAATCTGACGCGGGCCTTTTTTCTTGCTGGCATGAAGAGTACGGAAAAGTACGGAGATTTTTTCCTGTTTGTATTCTTCGGCAACGTGTGCGCTATCCAGTGGATTGTTCGGTTGTATTCCCAATCACCAATCACCCGCGCTTTTCGCTTCCGATCCTCCTGGCATTGAAAGATTCCTTTAATATGGCCATTCACATTAAAGCGTTCTTTATCGGGGTAGTCCGGATGAGATGGCGATTTAAATGCAGCGAACCGCCAGCAGGATGCTGATACCCGCCACAGCAGATCGAGACCGGACAAGATGACATGAAAGACGGCTGGTGCGTCATCGTGTTGGACACCGGCACCACCACGCGTATGCCGATACTCCGCGTCAGGATCAGAGTTTTATCGGACGCGCTTGTCGCGCGCGCGTGGCCATCATCTGGCGTCGGCGCCGCGAACGGCAGTGCCGATGTCAATCGGCCAAAAATGCGAGACGCTCGTCCCATTTGCCGGGTGCGATCTCAAGGATCTCGGCACTGACAATGTTTTCAACGACGAATGGGTCGGCATTGACGCGCTCCTGCAGCGCAGCCAGCGAACTGTCGACGGCGAGGATGGCGCCGCCCGCACCAGGTTTAATGCTGCCTACGAGCAGGAACTTACCGTCGTCGATGCCACGCTTGATCCATTCATTGTGCGCCAGCATGAAGTCGGACGCGCGGCTCTTGTTATCGGAAAATTTGAGAAGGACGACAAACATAGAATGCTCCGTTAGTAATGTAGCGTGGTTGATCGTAGTAAAACCATTGTAAATATATCAAATATTGGTTGAGTTTTGTACAGCGATACTCATGCAGCGCATTACGCATACTTGCCCTTTCGGGTGATCGATACGTTAGTAGTCAGCAGGCCCACGACAGTGCTCCGCTGTCGAGGAGCGGCGGTTCCTGGTTCACGGCGCTGGATGATGAGCATTCTTTTAAACGGAGGAATTCGGTACGTGTACAAGCGACTTCATTGGGTGCTTGCTCGGTTAGGGGATCTGATCGCGGGGCGCAATGAAGCCGTGCGCCTGCCCGATTTGCCGGTGTACCGTGCGGACGGCCCCATCCCGAAACAGGATCGCGTCGTCCATCCGTTCCGGGAGATCGATGGCCGCGCCGGCTACTACCTGGCGGCGAACTACCGCTACGGTGAGGTGGCCGAGCTCGCATGGTTGCGGTATGACAACCGCGCTGATCCGCTGGAAGTAAAGCACGGCCAGTATGGCTGGCGCACACGGCTCGATCACGCCAGCATGGTGCTGCGGCTGGGTTACGGCGGGGAAGCGCGGGCGCAGCTGATGCGTGGCGATACCTTGATGGGCGCGACCGCGGTCGCGCTTGATTTCCGGGCGTGGTTTGCGCTCATCAGCCGGCAGCTTGGCCCGGGAACTCTGGCGTTGCGCTATGACCGCTTCCGCACCGGTGAGCACGACATTTTGCCGGAGGACGCTAATTCGGAGCGTGGCCGTGCGCTGGCGCAAGCCTACAGCATCAATGTGTCGGATGCGGTGGCGGTGGTGGCCGAGCTGACGGCCATCGACAGCACGCGGGACGCGCGCTTGCTGTTGGGGGAAGGCCGCCGGCAGATCGAGCGCAGCCTGGCCGCCTCGGTTCGATGGCGGTTTTGAGCGGACGCCGCCGGTACCATAGCCCGCAGGCCTTGCAATGCTCGATTGCCGCATGGGAGGCGCCGTCCAGCAGCTCAATGCAGCATCCCGTACTGCACCACATAGGCGCCGGCGCCGGCAAGATAGCCGATCAGGGCGAGTCCGCTCATCTTGCGCAAGTACCAGATAAACTGGATTTTCTCCAGGCTCATCGCGGCCACGCCGGCCGCCGAACCGATGATCAGGATCGATCCGCCGGTGCCGGCGCAATAGGCGATGAAATGCCACAGGAAGTGATCGGTTGGGAACTGCGCCATGCTGTACATGCCCATCGAGGCCGCCACCAGCGGCACGTTGTCGACGATCGCGCTCAGCAAGCCCAGCATGACGACGATGACGTCCTGGCGGCCGATGACGCGGTCCAGCCATATGGCCAGCGACTGCAGGATATGAGTATGTTCGAGCGTGGCCACCGCCAGCAGGATGCCGATGAAGAACACAATGGCGCCCATGTCGATCCGCTGCAGCGCGCTGGTCAGCGACAAGGCTTCCTTGCGCTCGACATCCTTGTTCCGGTGGATCAACTCGCCCGCCAGCCACAGCAAACCGAGGCCGAACAGGATGCCCATGAAGGGCGGCAGGTGCGTCACCGTCTTGAACACCGGCACGGCCACCAGTATGCCGATACCCAGCGTCAGCATCAGCGTCTTTTCGGACGCGCTGGTCGCGTGGACGTCGCCGCCGCTTGGCACTGGGGCCGTAAAGGTGCGGCCGCGCAATACAAAAGCCGAGATCGCTAATGGCACGATCATGTTGACCAGCGACGGAATCAGCAGCGACAGCACAATGCCGGTGCTGGACACCTGACCGCCGATCCACAACATGGTGGTGGTGACGTCGCCGATCGGCGACCAGGCGCCGCCCGCGTTGGCCGCCAGCACGATCATGCCGGCGAAGTAGAGCCGGTCCTCGGCCTTGTCGAGCAGCTTCTTCGACAGCGAAATCATGACGATGGCAGTGGTCAAATTGTCGAGCACGGCGCTGAGGAAGAAGGCGACCAGGCCGACCAGCCACATCAGCGACGTCAGTCTGGTGGTCTTGATGCGTGACGTGATGACCTCGAAGCCGTGATGGGAGTCGATCACCTCGACGATGGCCATGGCGCCCATCAGGAAGAAGACGATCTGGGCGGTCGCCACCACCGTCTCGTCGAGCTTTTCCGCGACCAGCTGCGGTTCAGCGCCGCCCAAGGCGTAGATGGTCCACAGCAGGCCGGCGCCGACCAGGGCCGAGGCGGACTTGTTGACGCCGATCGGGTGCTCCAGCGCGATGGCGGCATAGGCGATGACGAAGACGACTATCAGTGACATGAGCATTTTTTATTTTCCACGGATGAAAGTGACCGGCTTGCGCTGGTCTGACAACGGGCGGCCCATCCCGGCGAATGCGGTGAATGGCTTGATATATTGGCGAGGAAGGCGAGGCGGGGCGGCCGGAATCGCTGTTCTGGAACCGGCCCGGCAACAGCAGGGGTGATGTTTGGCATGCATGGACGTGGCTTAACCGCGTGGCGGCCCGACCATCGCACATCCTGTCGCGCCGTGCGGCGCGATCACCCTTTGTTGCACTTTAGCATATATTGCGCATTCTTCCAATGCGCCCGGAGCGGGCAGCGGCCCGCCATTTAACGGTCGTCGTCGCCGCTCGCAGCCGGCGCGGCGTCGCGCGGCGCAAGAGCGCTTGCGTTGACCAGCTGCTGTTGCGCCAGCACCGTGTACAACGGCGCGCTGATCACGTGGGAGACGGTACGGGCCACCATCGCGCAGGCCATCAGGCTGAGCACCATCGCGTGGCCGTCGACCATTTCCATGACGATGATGAAGGAGGTCAGCGGCGCCTGGGTGGCGGCGGCCAGGAAGCCGACCATGCCCAGCGCGATCAAGGCCGTCGTATGCGGCGAGTGCAGCAACTGCGCGATATCGTTGCCGAGCGCGGCGCCGATCGCGAGCGAGGGCGCGAAGATCCCGGCCGGCACGCCCGACCAGGTGGTGAGCCAGGTGGCGACAAACTTCAGCAGCAGGAACAGCGCCGGCATGCTTTCCCTGCCGGCCACCATGTCGCGTGTGTGGCTGTAGCCGCTGCCGAAGGTGGCGCCGGCCGACACCACCCCGATCACCGCCACCAGCAGGCCGCACAGCGCGGCAAACAGCACCGGCCGGGCGCGCCGCAGGCGCGACAGCGCGTCGCCGGCGTGGCCGCCCAGCGACGCCTGCAGCAAGCGCGAGAACAGTCCGCCGGCCAGGCCGCTGGCCAGCGCTACCAGCGCGCCGGGCAGCAGCAGCGACAGGTCGATGCCGCTGGCGTGAATGATGCCGAAGTAGGTGGCGTTGCCGTAGACCGAGACAGCGATCAGCCCGGCCAGCACGATGGCCGACATCAGCAGGCCGCTGCTGCGCTGTTCCGGCGTGCGCGACAGTTCCTCGATGGCGAACATGACCCCGGCCAGCGGCGTGTTGAACGCCGCTGCGATGCCGGCCGCGCCGCCGGCCACCAGCAGGCCGTGGGTGCTGACCGACGAGCGCTCCGGCAGCCAGCTGCGCACCGTCAGCATGATGCCGGCGGCCACCTGCACCGACGGTCCTTCGCGCCCGAGCGACAGGCCGGCCAGCAAGCCCCAGGTGGTCAACCCGACCTTCGCCAGGCTGAGCTTGAACGAGACCAGCCGTCCGGTCGCCTGGGGCGGCGCCAGCGGGTCCAGCGCCGCCATCACCTGCGGTATCCCCGAGCCGGCGGCGGCGCTGAAGTGGCGCCGTGTGATCCAGACGATGGCGGCCGTGCACAGCGGGGTCCACAGCAGCGCCAGCCACGGTTTGACGTGGAACGCCTGCATGAACAGCGACAGCGCCTGTTCGCCCAGCCAGGTGAATCCGGTGACCGCCAGCCCGGCGGCCACGGCCGCCGCCATCACCAGCGCGCGGGTGGCCCAGATCCGCCAATTGCGAAATTCCCGGTTGAACGCCGCGGCGGTATTGTGTTTGTTTATCATGTCAGGAGGGGGGGGGCTAAAAAAAAATCCTCGCCGGTACGAGGATCAAGGCCTTTGCAGGCGCTGCTGAATACGTCGCTGAAAACTACATTTGTACAAATATACTTTGGTGCAATATAATTTGTCAAATGTACCCATCAACAATTTCAATCCGTTGTGCGCGCCGGCGGCGCGGCATCGCCGGGCTGTTGTTTTGCCTGAGCGCGACCCGCCTGTGGGCGGCGACGCCGCCCGGGGCCGGCGCCGATCTGCCGCCGGCGGTTCGATCATTTGCCACCTTGGCGCATGGCCGGCCGGTGTTCTGCGATCAACAGGACAGCGCGCCGCCCGCCGCTTGGCTGGTCATGCCGGCCCAATGCGCATGGCGGGGCAGGCTGGTCATGCACCGCTGGGTGGCGGACGCCCCCGGCGTGTCGTCCTGCCTGAGCGCGCCGGCAAATTGGTGGCACTGGCGTGCCGCCCTGGCCGGTGCGACGCCCTGGCCGATCTGGAAGGCCCGCTGGCGCCGCCAAGGCTGGGCGCCGCCAGGCGAGGATGGTGACGGTGCCCGGCGCCTGGTGTTGCTGGCCCAGGCCGGTGATGGCGGCTGGGTTGCCACCGAGTGGCGCTGGACACCGCCCGAACGCGCCGCGACGCGCGCCTGGGAGCAACAGCGCTGGCAAGACCTGCGGCGCGACGTGCTCGCGGCTAGCGACGCGCAAGAGGACGCCGTCGCCTCGCCGTTGCAGGAGCTGTGGCGGCGCCATGTGCGCGGCCGGCCGGCCGAGCGGGTCGGGCCGGCGCTGGTGTGGCAGGGCGAGCATCAATGCCTGCGCCTGCTGGAGGCGGATCAGCGCGACGATCCGGCCATGCCCCTGCCTTTCGCGCGCGAGGACAGCCGGCTGGAACAGCGGGCCGCGATCCAGGTGCAGCTGGCGCGCGCCGCACCGGGCGCGACCTGGCCGGCGCCGTTCCATTTGATGCTGCCGTCCGTGCCGCAGCAGCGCAGCGCCACCTATGCCGCGATCGCCCGGCGCGGGCAAATGCTGGTGGGCCGGCTGTGGCTGCAGGGAAAAACCGGCCAGGCGCCGCTGCGCGCGCGGTTGGAAGTGGGGTTGATGGCGCCCGCCGGCTCGGCGGCTGAGACCAGGGCAGTATCGCTGCTCGACCGCGAGATGGCGGCGCTGGCGGCGCTATGGACGGCCGATCATGAACGCTGAACTGATCCCGTGGCCGTTGTGGCTCGCTTCGCCGTTGGCGCTGCTGGGCGCGGGACTGCTGCTGGCGCAGATGCTCGGCCTGGCGCTGGAGTCGCGCGGCCTGCCGAAGTTGTACGGGGCGGTGATCGCCGGCCTGGCGCTCGGCGTGAGCGGCCTGGGCCTGATCGACACCGCCGTGGCCACGCAATTCCAGGAATTGTTCAACGCCGCCACCGCCCTGGTACTGTTCGAGTTCGGCCGCAAGATGGACCTGGCCTGGCTGTGGCGCAGCCGGCGCCAGGGCGCGAGCCTGCTGCTGGCCTGCGTGCTGCGCGGCGCAGTCGCCTGCGCGCTGCTGGTGGTGTGCGGGATTAGCTGGAGCGAGGCCGGCTTCATGGCGGCCATGTTGATCGCCTCCAGCCCGATCATTTACGCGTCGATGGTCTCCGACGCCGACGCCAGCGGCGTGACCGTGTTTGCCGGCGCCAATTTTGTCGGCCTGGGCAACGTCGTGGCGTTGCTGGTGCTGGTGCCGACGCTGGCGTGGCTGAAGTCGCGCGACGGCGGCGTACTGACCAGCTACGGCGCCGAATTGGCGCAACAGCTGGGCCGGCTGGGCGGCGGAGTCGCGATCGCGCTGCTGTGCTACGGCTTGTACGCGCTGGCGACACGCTTCAGCCGGGCGCGCGCGCGCATGCGGCCGGGCATGTTGCTGGCTGCGCTGCTGATGGACCTGGGCCTGTGTTCGGTCAGCGCCGCCAGCGCGCTGCTGTCGCTGTTGTTGATGGGGGTGTTGCTGCGCAACGCAGAAAAACGCGATAATGTTTTTCAGGCCGAGCTGCGCACCGGCCAGGACATCGGCTACGCGCTGCTGTTCATGATGTCGTCGTCGCTGGTGCAGCTGCAGCAGTTGCTGCACTGGCAGGCGCTGGGTGTGGCGCTGCTGCTGTTTGCGGCGCGCATCGCGGTGACCCGCGTCGCGCTGGCGCCGGCGCCGGCCTGGAGCCGGCCCAAGAAGAACGCCCTGGCGGTATCGATGTGCTCGCTGGTGAGTTTCGGCGCCCTGATGGTGGACAATTCGATGGTCGGCTATCCCGGCCTGAGCGAAGGCGCCAGCCAGATCATGGCGGCGTTGTTGGCGCTCAATGTGCTGGTCGCGCCGGGACTGACGTGGTTTGGACTGCGGCTCGCCGGCGAACAGCACGAGGAGGATACGCATGGCTGATCAAGCAATGGCCGACGCGCAGGCGGCGGCGGTGGCAGGGCAGGGGCCGGCCTATCTGCCGCCGTTCAGCCAATCACGCCTGGGTACGATGGGAATCGAGCTCGAGTTGATGGTGCTGGACCGCCTGACGTTCGACCTGCTGCCGGCGGCGCCGGATATTTTGCGTCTGCTGGACCGCCAGGACAAGCGCTGGATCGCCACGCCGGAAATCACCACCTCGATGCTGGAGGTGGCCAGCTCGGTGCTGGAAAACTACCAGCAGGCCGCGGCCGAACTGGAGGAAATCCGGCGCAGCGTGGAACAGGCGGCGTTCGCGGTCGGCGCCGTGATCGCCGGCGGCGGCGCCCATCCGTTCCAGCGCTGGAGCGATCAGCGCATCTATCCGAAGGACCGCTATCGCGCCTCGGCCAGGAAGTTCGGCTACCTGGCCAAGTTGTTTACCGTGTTCGGCATGCATGTCCATGTGGGCGTGCCGAGCGGCGACGAGGCGATCCGGCTGTGCGCCTGGCTCACCCAGCGCGCGCCGCTGTTCATCGCGCTGTCGGCCAATTCGCCTTGCTGGCAGGGCGAGAATTCAGGCTTTTGCAGCGCGCGCAGCAACGTGGTCGGGGCGTTTCCGATGAGCGGCACCATGCCGGCCCACATCCGCAGCTGGAGCCAGTTTGAGCGGCATTTCGACCGCCTAGCCGGCCTGGGCATCGTCGGCAGCATCAAGGACTTTTATTGGGACGTGCGGCCCAAGCCGGAATTCGGCACCATCGAGCTGCGCGTGCTGGACACGCCGCTGCATCCTTCCTACGCGGCCGCGCTGGCCTGCTACGCGCGCGCGCTGTGCATCGAGGCCTATCGCCAGCCCGGCCGCTGGCCCACCGACGACGGCCCCGAGCTGTACACCTGGAACCGCTTCAACGCCGCGCGCGACGGCATCGACGGCGTCTGGATCGATCCCGAGAGCGGGCGCTCATGCACCATCGCCGAGGTGATCAACGCCGACATGGCCCGGCTGGCGCCGAAGTCCGACGATCCCGGCTTCGGCAGCGCGCGCACCCAGATCGAGCAGTTGCTGCGCGACGGTGGCCAGGCGCGCTGGCTCACGCGGCAACTGGCCGCCGGCTACGGCATGAACGACCTGGCCCGCCACGCAAGCGAGGTGTTCAGCCAGCGGGCGGTCGATCTGCGCGATTTTTCGGGGGGCGGGCCATGACGTCGATGCCGCTGCCCGACGATCTGCGGCGTTTCATTCTGACCAGCGTGGCGTCGGTGCCACACCTGGAGGCCTTGCTGCTGCTGCGCTCCATGCCCGAGCAAGAGTGGGATAGCGCCGTCGTCGCGCAGCGGCTTTACGTGGCCGAGCGGGCGGCGCGCAAGCTGCTTGACGAGCTCTGCAAGATTGGCGCGCTGGCCAGCAGCAAGACGCACGACAGCGTCACTTATCGTTACTGGCCGCGCCGTCCCGAGCTGGCGGCCATGATCGACCGCCTGGCGCTGGCCTATGCGTCAAATCTGGTCGCCATCGCGGGGCTGATACATTCCAAAACCGATAGGCAAGCCCAGCAATTTGTGGACGCCTTCACCTGGCGAAAGGACGTTTGACATGGCGCAAACCATCTATGGACTCTGCACGCTCACCTCGCTGGCCTGCGCGTGGATGCTGCTCACCAGCTACCGGCGCAACGGGGTCCGCTTGCTGTTCTGGAGCGGCCTGTGCTTCATCGGCATGTCGGTCAACAATGTTCTGCTGGTGCTCGACAAGCTGGTGTTTCTGCAAGTGGACCTGTTGCCCCTGCGGTTGGCCAGCGCCCTGGTGGCGCTGCTGCTGCTGCTGTACGGCCTGATTTACGAGAACAAGTGAGGCAACCATGATCAATTTCCTGACCGGCGCCATTGCCATGGCCTCCTGCGTGATCGCCTTGTTCTTTTTACGTTTCTGGCGCAGTTCCGGGCAACGTTTCTTTCTGTATTTCGCCCTCTCGTTCCTGGTGGAGGCGGGGCACAGGATCTATTCGGCCTGGGATGGCGAAGCTCACGAGGATTCGCCATACCACTATCTGGTGCGGCTGCTTTCTTATGGCCTGATTCTGTGGGCCATACTGGAAAAAAACTGGCCGCAACGCGGCGCAGGCGATTGACCGCTGCTTCGGCGCGCAAGACGGCGGGGCTGGCTCTTTTCGACTATCATTCGGTCATGCAATCCAACAATCCAACCGAAAAGAAGTTTGCCGTTCAAACCGGTGCTGCCGAATCTTCATCTTCCACCAGAGTGCTGAGGCAATTTCGTGTCGTTTTCAACGCGGTCAAGACCCATTTTCGCAATGTCGAGAAGACCGCTGGTATCGGCGGCTCCCAGCTGTGGGCGCTCAGTGTGGTCCAGCAACGGCCCGGCATCAGCGTCGGCGAGCTGGCCCGCGCGCTCGACGTGCACCAGACGACGGCCAGCAATCTGCTCAAGAGCCTGGCGGCTCAGGGATTGATCGCGATGGACCGGAACGGAGCCGACCGGCGCGCCGTTACCGTCACCTTGTTGCCTGCGGGGGAAGTACGTCTCGACAGCGCCCCGGCGCCCTTTGCCGGCGTTCTGCCCGATGCGCTGGCGACTTTGGACGCCGGGACGCTGGCACGCATGGAGCACGACTTGAACATCCTCATTACGGCGCTTGAAGCAGGCACCGCTGGCGCCGACATACCGCTGGCAGACTTGTAGCGCATTCCTGCTGCTCGACGTGTTGCCGGTGAAAATTTGGAGGCGAGTACGGAGTCAACCGGAATTCAGGAGGAAAATCAAAGGCCTGCGTCAATTCTATGCGGGCCTTTTTTCTTGTTGGCATGAAGAGTACGGAAAAGTTCGGATGATTTTTCCTGTTTGTATTCTTCGCCAACGCCTGTGCTACGCAATAGATAGTTCGGTCGTATTGCCATCACTAGTGAAGGCATGCGGCACTTTCTTGTTCGTGTATCCGCACGTTCCCGTATGATCATCGCGCGGCCGCCGCCCTCAGGCGCCGTTCCAATTCTGCCGCCGAAATCGCGCCCGCGTGCACGCTGCCATCGGCAAACAAGAGCGTAGGCGTCGCCCGCACGTGCAAGTGATCGGCAAGGATGCGCAAGGAATCGACCGGCGCGCTGCAGCCAGCCACAGCGGCAGTCACTTCATGCGCCTGGAACCAGCGGGCCAGCGCGCGGGCCGGGTCGGGTGCGCACCAGATCCGGTCCGCCTTGGTCCGCGAGTCGGGGTTGAGCACACCCAGCAGGAAGGTGAAGACCACCACATCGCCGGACTGGCCCAGCGTCTGGTGCAACGCGCGGCAGTAGGGACAATATGCGTCTTCAAACACCACCACGGCGCGGCTGCCGGCACCAACCTGGGTGCGGATCGCCTGCGGCAGGGGAAGGCTTGCAAAATCATCCGCCGGGTCGATGCCCGCGGCTCGTACCGGCGACAGCAGCAGGGGCAGGCAGGCGCACAGCGCCAGGGTGTACAGTTTCATTGTCGTCTATCCTGTTGGCCCCGCCTTGGGGGAAGTGGTTTGGTCGCCGCGCGCCAGCCATTCCTGACAGCGTCGCGAGCGCCCGCGTGAACGTTTCTGCTATAGTCGGCAGCTGCCATACCGGCGGGCGCGTCCGGTGGATCCTGGATCGAAAACGATTTTTCAGAACGACATAGCATGGACCGACTCTATTTGATGACCGTTTTCGTCGCCGTCGGCGAGGAAGCAAGCTTCGCCGGCGGGGCGCGCCGGCTGGGCATATCGGCCCCCGCGGCCACGCGCGCGATTGCCGCGCTCGAAACCCGGCTCGGTGTCAAGCTGCTGAACCGGAACACGCGCTTTGTGCGGGTCACCGAAGCGGGACAACGCTATCTCGACGATGCGCGCCGCATCATCGCCGAGGCCGACGCCGCCGACGAGGCGGCGGCGGGCATCAGCGCCGAACCGCGCGGCCACCTGGCCGTCACGGCGCCGGTCCTGTTCGGGAAGATGTTCATCCTGCCCGGCATCTTGGAGTACTTGCGGCGCCATCCGGGCATGGAGGTGTCCGCCGTGTTCCTGGACCGGGTGGTCAATCTGCTCGAAGAGGGCTTCGATGCCGGGGTGCGCATCGGCGAATTGCCGGACTCCGGCATGAACGCGGTCCGGGTCGGTGAAGTGCGGCGCGTCGTCTGCGCGGCGCCGGCCTATCTGGAACAGCACGGCACGCCGCGCACGCCGGCCGAGCTGGCGCAGCACACCGTGGTCGCCGCGACCGGCGTGACGCCGGGCGTCGAATGGAAATTCGCGCTCGACGGCGCGCTGGCTGGGGTCCGGATCAAGCCGCGCCTGACGGTCAATACCAACGACGCGGCCATGGAGGCCGCACGCGACGGCTACGGCTTGACGCGCCTGATGTCCTATCAGGCGGCGGCCCTGCTTGCCTCGGGCGCGCTGGTGACCGTGCTCGACGAGTTCGAGCCGCCGCGTCTGCCCATCCATATCATCCACCGCGAGGGGCGCCACGCTTCGGCCAAGCTGCGCAGCTTCGTCGATCTGATGGTCAGCCGCCTGCGCGGCGACCCGTCGATTTATTGAGAGCGGGGGCGACAGCGCCGGCGCCCGGCGCTGTCGGCCTGCTTACAGATCGGCAGGCTTTTTGCTGGCGATGGTCTTCCAGTTCGCATCGGCGGTCTTGATGCGGCCGGGAATGTCGGCCGACCACAGGCCGCGGATCTTGCTGTCCAGGTTCAGGTACAGCTTGCCTTCGACGATGTCATACACATCCGGATCGGCCACGAACTTCTTGCCGATGGAGGCGCCGAACGCGCAGTAGCCGCCGTACTGCGGCAGGAACTTGGAAGGCGAGGCTTCGAACATCTTCTTGTTGTCGTCGCTGGCAAACAGATAGGTCACGCCGTCCACCATGGCCACGTGGTGGCCGTTGCCGCGCTGTGGTTTTTCCTGGGTGAAGTAGGAGGTCAAGTCATAGCCGGCGGCGCCGACCACGTTGTCGCGTGGCGTTTCGGCCTTGGCCGCAGTCATGCCGGCAAAGGCAAGTACAAACGCGGCAGCGCTCAGCAAGGATTTCAGAATGTTCATGTGGTACTCCTGTGGTTGGGGGAAAGACGCCAATATAAGTCCGGCGCCGCGCCAGGGGAATGCGCGTACGGCGCAATAGACTATTCCGCAGGCGACAATACTCCCCGGCTGAGCGTTGGCGGCGGCTCAGTGCAGCATCCCGTACTGCACAACGCAGGCGCGCGGATTGTTGCGCTTGGGGTCAGTTCCTGCGCTTGGGGTCAGTTCCGGCAAGGTGCCATTTGGCGGGTTTGCCGGAACTTCGGTATCAGCATTCACACCGCCAGCACTTTCCAGGCGCTACCAGCGCATGGTCGGGATAAAATCCGCAAACGCGCGCAGCGGCGCTGGCAGATAGCGCCGGCCTGGATAGTACAGCGAGGGACCGTTAAAGGCTGGCCACCAGCGCTCCAGCACCGGCTCCAACTCACCGCGCGCCATGTACGGCTTCAGCCAGTCTTCAAACAGATACACCAGGCCGCTGCCGGCCAACGCCGCATCCACCTTCAAGTCGGCGCCGGCGCCCAGATTGACGATCAACGGGCCGGCCGGCTTGATGACGACTTTCTTGCCTTTGTGCTCGAATTCCCAATCCGGCATGGCGCCGCTGGAAAAGCGCCCGCGCAAGCAGCTATGTTTCAGCAGGTCTTCCGGCCGCTTGGGCAGGCCGTGCTGCCGCAGATAGTCTGGCGACGCTGCCAGCGCAAAACGTTGCCGGCGCGGTCCAATCGGAATCGCCACCATATCCAGCTCCATGTGTTCTTCGTAGCGGACGCCGGCATCGCAGCCGGAGCGCTGCAGATCGACAAAGCTGTCATCGACGATGATCTCCAGGCAGATGTCCGGATACGCGGCGATAAACGGCGGAATGATGCGCGGCAGGATCAGTTTCGATACGCTGAGCGGCACGTTGAGCCGCAATCTGCCAGCCGGACGGTCGCGAAAACCGTTCACCACATCCAGCGCCGATTCGACCGCGCCCAGCGCCGGCATCAGTTGCTCCAGCAAGCGCTGGCCGGCGTCGGTGGTGGCCACGCTGCGGGTGGTGCGGTTCAGCAGGCGCACGCCTAGGCCGGCCTCCAGCCGTCGCACCGCTTCGCTCAGTTGTGACGCGCTATTGCCCGTCATGCGCGCGGCGCCGCGAAAGCCGCCGTGTTTGGCGACCGCGACGAAGGCGCCGATATCCTGCAGATCAGCCATCGGTTATTGTCCTGTATTCGGCACAAGTTGTGCCATTGCGAGGTATTGTCGCACAAAGTTTTCGCGCCTAGACTGTGTTCACCAACCCATCCTTCAGGAGCATATTTTGAACACCTTTCAACTCGGCGATCTGGCTGTCAACCGCATGGGCTATGGCGCCATGCAGCTTACGGGCCCGCACGTCTTTGGCCCACCCAAGAACCGCGAAGAAGCGCTGGCGGTGCTGCGGGAGCTGGTTGCGCTGGGCATCAATCACATCGACACCAGCGACTTCTACGGCCCCCATGTCACTAACCAGCTGATCCGCGAAGCGCTGCATCCTTACGCGGACGATCTGGTGATCGTCACCAAGATCGGCGCCTCGCGCGGCGCCGACGCCTCCTGGCTGCCGGCCCAATCGCCGAAGGCGCTGGAAGCAGCGGTGCATGACAACCTGCGCAACCTGGGCCTGGAACGACTGGATGTGGTGAACATGCGTCTCATGTTTGACGTCATGGGGCCGGCGGAAGGCGACATCGAAGCCCAGATCACCGCACTGGCGGAACTGCGGCAACGCGGCCTGATACGTCACATTGGCTTGAGCAATGCGACCGTGCAGCAAGTGAGGCAGGCGCGCGGCATCGCCCCGATTGTCTGTGTGCAGAATCAATACAACCTGGTCCACCGCCACGACGACGCACTGATCGACGAGCTGGCAAAAGACGGCATCGCCTATGTGCCGTTTTTCCCGCTTGGTGGATTCTCGCCGCTGCAATCGGCTATCCTGTCCGAGGTCGCCGCGCAGCTGGGCGCCACGCCCATGCAGACAGCGCTGGCCTGGCTGCTGCAACGTTCGCAGAACATCCTGCTGATTCCCGGCACCTCATCCGTCGCCCACCTGCGTCAAAATGCCGCCGCTGCCGATCTGACACTGCCGCCGGACGCCGTCCGTCAGCTGGATGGCATCATCACGCCGGCATAACTGCCGACGTCGACAAGAAGTTGACACTGTGGGAGTGATATGATTGAGGCAATAGCTGCTTGTCAATTATCCCAGGAGCCTCAAATGAAACGTGTCACCGGCATAGGCGGTGTGTTCTTCAAATCTCCCGACCCCAAGGCGCTGACCGAGTGGTATCGGGTCCATCTCGGTCTGGAGGTTAGCCAATGGGGCGGCGTGGCGTTCCGCTGGTCCGGCCCGGATAATCCCAGCGGCACCGGCACCACGGCGTGGAATGCTTTCAAGGCCGACACCGATTACTTCGCTCCCAGCACGGCCAGTTTCATGATCAACTATCGGGTCGCCGACCTGCATGGCCTGTTGGCCGCGCTGCGGGCCGAAGGCTGCCAGGTCCTGGACAAGGTCGACGAATCGGAGTACGGCAAGTTCGGCTGGGTGGTGGACCCCGACGGCAACAAGGTCGAATTGTGGGAACCGCCGGAAGGCAAGTGATCCTCAGCGCACGTGCGAGGGCGGGCAGCCGAAGCGCTCGCGGAACCGCAACGAAAAGCGCGCGTGCGCCTGGTAGCCGCAGGCTTCGGCAACCAGCGGGATGCTCCATCCGGTGGTTTGCAGCAGGCCCATGGCGTGGTGCATGCGCACCTCCAGCAGCAGGGTTTCAAAACGCAGATGCTGGGCCGCCAGGCGCCGCCTGAGGGTGGCCTCGCTCATCGCCAACGCCCGGCCGGCCTTGGCGGCGGTCCACTGCTGGCCGGGCGCGTCGCTCAGCAGGCTGGTGAGCAGATCGCCGATGTTCTGGCTGGCGGGGCGCGCAAACACGATGCCGCGTTCCGCCAGGGCCAGCAGCAAGCCGACCAGCCTGTGCATCAGCACCCGTTCGCTGACGCCCGCAGCGTCCACACTACGGATGCAGTGATCCAAACTGTCCGCCAGATCGTCATCGAGAGGCGTTGCCCGCCATGAGGCTACCGGTGCAGGGGGAAGCTGGTCCTGGTCATAGCGCTTGTAAAATTCGCGCAGCACTTCCGGTGCAATGGCGAGCAACAGCGAACGAAACCTCAACTCATCGCCGCCAGGCAGCTTGACCAGGTCCGCGCAGACGTTCTGGGCCACCGCCATCAATGCGGACGGTCCTTCCACCAGCGCTTGCGCCTCGCCGGTATCCAGGCTGAGGCTGCCCGATTTGACCAGCACGATGGTCGCCTCCATGAAGCGGAAGCGACTGGCGCGCTGCGGCTGCCGCAGGCATGGCTGCGCCAGCATGCACAGGCCGCGCCGGGCGATCGGCATGCCGGAGGGCGCGGTCCACTGGCCGTTGTCCATCGTCAGAGCAGCTTGGGATTGAGCGTGTAGGTGCCGGTGAGGGTGGCTTCGCCCAGCACATGGCCGGCGATCGCGCCGCGGATGGCCGCACCGTCCAGCGGCAGGTCTTGCGGCAGCGCCGGGATGTCGAGCGCATACAGCGTGAAGACGTAATGGTGCAGCAGGCTATCGTTCCACGGTGGGCAAGGACCGTCGTAGCCGTAGTAGTTGCCGCTCATCTGGGCGTCGCCGGCGAACCAGTTGCTGTAGTCGTTGATGCCGTGCTTCATGCCGTCCGCCGCCTCGGGCCCGGACTTGCCGCGCGGCGTGACGCCGTCGCTGTGGCTGCCGGCGGCGATGGCGCGCGTGGCGCCCGGGATGTCGAGCAGCAGCCAGTGGAAGAAGTCGACGCGCGGCAGGCTGGCCGGGACTTCACGGCCTTCCTGGTTGACGTCGTCGCCGCGGCTCGGCACGTCGGGATCGTGGCAGATCAGCACGAACGACAGGGTGCCGGCCGGCACCTCGTCCCACGCCAGTTGCGGGTTGCGATTGGTGGACAGGGTGATGTGGGTGTCCGGGGCGATGACGGCAAAGGCGAACTCGCCAGGGATGGGCTGGTGGTTGGAAAAACTGGTGCTGGTCAGTTTCATGGCTGGGAGATCTTCTATAAAAGTTGAAGGAAGTGACGAAATTATAGAGGGCTATGCACGTCCGTGAGTGACCAATCCAGTCAAATTTTGCGCTATTCCGATCAATATGACGGCTTTGGTGTGGGTTGCTCCTGGTCGTTGGCTGCCGGTGCCGTGAGCCTTTCCTCGATGCCAGAAACTTGATCTCAGTCAAATCTTTTATTGATTTGAATCAGTATTCTTGTAGAAATCAGCTCTCTGCGAGGCATTGCCATGACCCACCACCAGCCACTGCTGTATTCACCGTCCGCCGGCGGCGCGTCGTGCGACTTTTCCTGCCCCGCGACTAACGTCCAGCAAGGCCCGGCGCCACCGCAGCGCGCCGCGGCCGCCGGGGTTTGCCACAGCTTTGCCTGCGCCGTGCTGGACGCCGTGCGCGAGCAGATCGCCGTGCTGGGCGCGGACGGCACCATCCTGGCCGTCAACGGCGCGTGGCGCCAGGTCGCCGCCACGCGGAGCCGGCCGGGACGGCCGACCCTGGCCACCGACATCGGCCGCAACTACCTGACGCTGTGCCGCGAGGCCGTCGGCCTCGGGGCCGAAGGCGCGGCCGAAGCCGAGGTCGGCATCAGCGCCGTGCTGGCCGGTGAGCGCGATCAATTCCAGATGGAATACCCCTGCCATACGCCGACCGAACAGCGCTGGTTCCGCATGGCGGTGTCGCCTATGGCCTATGGCTGGCCGGGCGCGGTGGTGGCGCACGAGGACATCACCGAGCGTTATCAGGCCGAGGCCGACCTGCGCGTGGCCGCCACCGCCTTCGAATCGAACGAGGGCATGATGGTCACCGACAGCCGCGGGATCATCCTCAAGGTCAACCAGGCCTTCACCCGCATCACCGGCTATCCGATGGACGAGGCGGTGGGGCGCACACCGCGCATGCTCAGCTCCGGCCGCCACGACGCCGAATTCTACCGGGCGATGTGGGCCGAAATCGGCGAACACGGCAGCTGGTCCGGCGAAATCTGGAACCGCCGCAAGAACGGCGAGGTCTATCCCGAATACCTGAGCATCACCTCGGTGCGCGACGGCAGTGGCCGCATCTGCAACTACGTCGCGGCGCTGACCGACGTCACCCAGAGCAAGGCCGCCAGCGACGAGATCCGCAGCCTGGCGTTCTACGATCCGCTGACCGGCCTGCCCAACCGCCGCCTGCTGCTGGAGCGCTTGCGCCAGGTGCTCGACGCCAGCAAGCTGCACGACCGGTACGGCGCGCTGATGTTCATCGACCTCGACAACTTCAAGACGCTCAACGATACGCTCGGCCACAGCGTCGGCGACCTGCTGCTGCAACAGGTGGCCGAGCGCTTGCAGGAATGCCTGCGGCAAGGCGACACCGTGGCCCGCCTGGGCGGCGATGAATTCGTCGTGCTGCTGGAGGGGCTGGGCTGCAACGAGCCGGCGGCGGCGGCCCAGGCCGAGCAACTCGGCTCGAAGATCCTGGCCGGGCTGAATCGTCCGTACCTGCTGGGCAGCCATCTGTGCCACAGCACGCCGAGCATGGGCGCGACCTTGTTCCAGGGCGGCTGGCCGGCCCATCCGGAGGAATTGCTGATGCAGGCCGACATCGCCATGTACCAGGCCAAGCAGGCGGGCCGCAACGGCATGCGTTTCTTCGACCAGAAAATGCAGGACAAGATCAGCACCCGGGCCCGGCTGGAGGAGGCGTTGCGGCGGGCGATCGCTGAGCAGCGCTTCGCACTGTACTACCAACCCCAGGTCGACGAGCAGGGACAGGTGGTCGGCGCGGAAGCGCTGATACGCTGGCCCCAGGCGGACGGTAGCCTCATGTCGCCGGCCCGCTTCATTCCGGTGGCGGAAGAAGCCAGCCTGATCCTGCCGATCGGCCAGTGGGTGATGGATACGGCTTGCGCCCAGCTGCGGCAATGGCAAGACCAGCCGCACATGGCGCAGCTGGTGATGGCGGTGAATGTCAGCGCGGCGCAGATCCATCAACGGGATTTTTTCGAGCAGGTGCAAGCGCTGATTCGGCGCCACGGCGTCGACCCGTCGCGCCTGAAGCTGGAGCTGACCGAGGGCCTGCTGCTGGAGAATATCGAGCAGATCATCGTCACGATGGAGCGGCTGCGCAAGATCGGTGTGCACTTCTCGCTGGACGACTTCGGCACCGGCTACTCCTCGCTGCAATATCTGCGGCGCTTGCCGCTGAGCCAGCTGAAGATCGACCGTTCCTTCGTCAACGAGCTGGCCAGCAACAGCAACGACCAGGCCATCGTAACGACCATCATCGCCATGTCGCGCAGCCTGGGCCTGGACGTGATTGCGGAAGGCGTGGAAAGCTTCGAGCAGCGCGGCCTGCTGGAGCAGCTGGGCTGTCATCGCTACCAGGGTTTTTTGTTCAGCCAGGCAGTGCCGGCCGAGCAGTTGCAGCAATGGCTGGCCGCCCGCCAGCCGCCGCTGGGTTTAATTTGATCTGGATCATGGATTTAGTCGCTGCGCGCGCCCATAGTCTTTGTTGGCGGCGCATCGTGCGCCGGCCCGATCGACCACGAGGATACTATGGACAATACCGGTTGGACCCCGGACATGGCGCTGGGCATACCGCTGTTCGACGAAGCGCACGAGGCGCTGGCGGAACAGATCAAACTGCTGTCGCACTGCAAGGACGAGGACTTCAGCGCCGGCCTGGCGCAACTGATCGAATGCCTGGAGGATGATTTCCGCCACGAGGAAGCGCTGATGGAGGCGATCGACTACCCGGCGCTGCGCAGCCATCGCGAGCAGCACGCCCGCGTGCTGGCCACTTTGCATCAGCTGGAAGCGGGGGAAATCAAGAGCGGCCGGGCGGCTGTCGGCCTGGTGCTGCCGTGGTTCCACGCCCACCTGGCCACGGCCGACACCGCGCTCGCCATCGCACTGCAAGTGAGCGGCCTCGATCTCGCCGAAGCGGCCAAGGCAGGCTAGCGCCGCCCCTACGGGTGCTGCACGGCGCGGCGGCCGAGCAGCACGTGCAGCACGAACAGCAGGGCGGTGGCAAGGCCCACCACCCAATGCACCGACGACCACACGGGCCGGTCGCTCTCGCCCGCCAGGTAGTACAGGCCGAAGCCGCTGGCGGTCAGCGCCAGCATGGCGGCGATCATGCTCCAGCCGGTGCGCAGGTTGCGGGCGGCCTTGATCGCGCGGCGGATATGCGCGTTCATCAGGCTGCCGAGGAAGAACAGCATCACCATCGCGGCGGCGCCGTGCAGCTTCATCGACCACGGTTCGAGCGGGTTGATGGTTTCGCCGAATTGCCCGACGGGGCGGAAGAAATAGCGCGCCAGCAGCCAGGCGGCGCCGCTGAGCAGCAGGGCGGCAAAGCTGGCGTAGATGCAGCGGCGGTGCCAGCGCTCGACGCGCAGGTTGACGTGGGGACGGTGACGGTGTGTATGCATCGCTCAGATTATAAACGCTGAGGCCTGCGATGCGGCCAGCGCAGGGTGTTGCGCATCGCCGCTGGCCAGCACCACCTTGGTCAGCGCGTCGGCCACGGCGCAGCGCCGGGCGCGCACCGATACGCTGATGGAGCCCACCAGCGGCTCGCCGCTACGGCCGTCGACCAGCGCGCTGACCCGGCGGCCGTCATGCTGGCGCGCCGAGAAGTAGGCGGCCGATGTGGCCAGCGCCTCATCCCGCAGCAGCACTTGCGCGGCGGCGCGCCCCGGCGCCAGCGGATCGCGCACGGCGACCGGCCAATCGCGGCCGCCGAAGCAGCGCAGATCGCCGCCCGCGTTGACGCAGCCGCCGGCGGCGCCGGCGTGCCGCAGGGCTTCCACCGCCAGATCGACCGCGTAGCCCTTGGCGATGCCGCCCACATCCACCCAGCCGTGCGCCAGCTTGCGCACCAGCGGTTCCGGCTCGCAGCGGTAGACGGCCAGCGATGGCTGATACGCGGGGATCCCGCCATCGTTCGGGCGCGGCAGGCAGAGCCAGTCCACCAGCCGCGGCGCGCAGGCGATGTTGAACAGGCCCTGCGACAGTCCGGCCATCCGCGCCGCCAGTTGCAGCACCCGCCAGGTGTGCGGATGCAGCTCCAGCACGTCGTCCGGCGCGGCGCGGTTCAGGCGCGAGATGTCGCTGGCGGCGTCGTGAAAACTCATCAGCCGATGCACCAGCGCGACCTCGGCGAACGCCCGCGTGATCGCCTGCGCCGCCGCCTGCGGATCGCCGTCCGCCGTGATGTCGACCAGGGTGCCCAGCCAGGGCTGGGCGCGCCGCATCATTTTTTCAGCGCCACCTGGGCGACGGCGGCGATGCGCCGCACGCCGTCGGTCAGGTGGGTGCAGGAGAGGGTGGCGCCGCTGATGTTGGCGATGCCGTCGCCCACCGCCAGGCCGCCCGTTTGCGCCGACTTGCCGGTGAACTGGCGGCGCCAGGCCGGCAGGCGGATTTCGCCGCCGTGGCTTTCGCGGTAGGTCAGGATCTCGACCTGGCGCACGGTGGCGTCGGGATTGAGGCCGACCGCATACGAGATCAGCTCGAACTTGCCGATCACGTCGTCGAGCACCATGTAGCCCAGCAGCTTGTCGCCGCTGTAGGCGCCCACCACGCGCCAGTTGACCGAGCGCGCCGGCAGCCCCGCCAGCTTTTCCACCTGCTGCATCTGCGGCAGCGACAGCGCCACGTCCTGCTCGCGGAACGCGGTCGCTTCCGGGAACATCAGCTTCTGCGCCTGTTCCGCGTTCAGGTATTGCGCGGCGAAGGCCGGCGCGCCGGCGGCGCATGCCGCCAGTGGTATCCAGTGTTGGTAGCGCATATCAGTACGAGAAGCCCATGCCCAGGTTCAGGCGGTCGCGCGATTTGTCCTCCTTGAACCACTGATAGTCGGCCTTCAGCACCACGCCTTCGCCCACCTTCAGGTTGGCGCCGACGGTGCTGACTTTCTCGTCCGGCGACGCGGCCACGCCCAGGCCCTGCGGCACGGCGGCGTAGCTCTTGGCGGTGTTGAACTGCTCGTAGCGGGCGAAAGGACTGAGCGTGTAGTCGCCCACCTGCAGCAGGCGGTAGGCGGCCTGGGTATACCAGCCGGCAAAGCTCTTCGGCACCGGCGTCGGATTGCCGACCAGCGTCTCGTTGAGCGCTTCGGTGTTGCTGATCTGGCCGCGCGCGTACAACGCCGACAAGTCCCAGCGGCCCGGCGTGTAGCGGGTGTGCAGGTCGACCATGGTGATGCGGGCGTCGTTGGCGGTGAAGCCGTCGGCCTTGTGGCCGGCCTTGCCGGTGAAGACGGAGCCGCCCACCAGCAGGCCCGGCACGCCGCGCCAGTTCAACGCCGCGTGCACGCTCAGGTCGCGCGACTTGGCCTGCTGGCCTTCCTGGTGGATGGAGCCCAGCGGCGATTCGCGGCCGTCGCTGCCGGCGGCGTCCCATTTGCCCAGGTCGAAGCCGGTGGTGACGCCGGTGTCCCAGGTCAGGCCGTAGGCGGTGTCGCCGGACAGGCTCACGCCCACTTCGCGCCAGGTCGACGGGATGATCGCCGTCTCGACGAAGTTGCGCTCGACGCCGTAGTAGGCGGTCGGCTCGTGGTTGGTGTTCAGCAGGCCCATGGGAATCAGGTACAGGCCGACCTTGCTGCGCATGCCGTTGCCGAATTCGCGTTCGACATACAGCTGTTCGACCTCGCTCTCGCCCTTGTCGTCGGCCGAGACGACGGCGTGCTCCCATTCGAATTCGGCGACCATCTTGGTCTTCGGGTCGAAGCGGTGCTCGATGCCGATCACGGCGCGGCGCACGTCGGCCTGCGCGGCGCTGGCGTTCTTGCTTGGACGGTTGTAGTTGATTTCGCCGTAGGCGCCGAAGATGGTGGCCGGCGCCGACGGTACTTCAACCGCGGCCAGCGACACCGGCGCGGTAACGCGCGCGGCGGCCGGTGGCGGCGCCGAAGCCAGCGCCTGCTGGCGTTGTTCCACGGCTTCGGTCTTCTTAACGCTGGCTTTCAGTTCGGCCTTCAGCTGTTCCAGTTCGGCGGCCATCTTGTCGATGCGGGCCAAGAGTTCCGCCTCGCCCGCGGTGGCGGCGAAAGGCGCGCCGAGGAAGGCGGCGGCGAGGGCGGTGGCGATCAGGTGCTTGTTCATATTCAGGTCTCTGCGATTAAGGGTTGGTCTTGTAGCCGTCGGTCAGCGTGCCGAGGAATTTGACGACATCGTCGATCTCGCCCGGCGACAGCGATGGCGCCATGCCGGGCTGGCGGTTGTAGGGCACTTCGGTGGTGTTGACGTTCTTGCGGTACTGCGGCGGCAGGTCGTTAAACTTCTGCACCACGCCGTCGGCGCCGGTGGGGTACCACTCTTCCGGGTTGGTGTCGCGCCGCACGTAGAAGGCCACGACGTCCTTCAGGTTGTCGAAGGCGCCGTTGTGGAAGAAGGCCCGGCGCGTGGCGACGTTGCGCAAGGTCGGCACTTTGAAGGCGCCGCACAAGTCGGTGCGCGCGGCCAGGTCGGTGCGGTCAGGGCCGCACAGGCCAAGGTCGAAGTAGGCCGGATCGGCGGTCGCCGCCAGCTTGCTGTTGCGCGGCACGCCGAGATTGTCGAAGGTGAAGTCGGTGAACAGCGGCGGTGCGCCGTCGGCCCCGCGCGCGCTGGTGTGGCAGCCGATGCAATTGCCTTTGGACGGATCGTTGAACAGCGCAAGGCCGCGCAGTTCCTGGTCGGACAGCTTCACTTTACCGGCCAGGAACTGGTCGTACTTGGAATCGAAGGGGTGGAAGCTCTCGTCCTCCAACTGATATTTTTGCAGCGCGAAGGTCATGCGGCTGAAGGCCTGTTCGGCGTTGTCCAGGATCGCGGCGCCGAATTGCGCGCGGAACTGTTCGACGTACGGGGCTTTCTTCAGTTTGTCGATCACGTCCTGCTTGCTGGCATTGGCCATTTCGTGCTGCGCCAGGAAGGGGCGCTCGGCCTGTTCCGCCAGGCTTTGCGCGCGGCCGTCGCGGTCGATGCCGCCGGTTGGCGTGCCGTCCTTGGCGAAGAAGAAGGCCGGGTTCTGGTTCAGGTAGCGCAGCGACGGCGCTGCGCGGAAGCCCTGCACATCGCCGTTGGCGCCGCCCAGCTGGGCCGACAGCTGGTTGGTCGGGCCGTGGGCGTTGTCCGGGCTGTGGCAGGTGGCGCACGACTGCTTGCCGGAGGCCGACAGCGACTGGTCCTTGAAAATCAGTTCGCCCAGTTGGGCGGCCGGGCTCAGGCCTGCTTCAACGGCGGGCGGCGTCGGCGTGGGCGTCGGCGTCGGCGTGGTGGAGCCACCGCCGCCGCTGCACGCGGCCAGGCTGGCCAGCAGCAGCGCGGCCGGAAGGAGGGCGGCGCGGGAATAGTGTTTAAGCATGCGTTTGTTAGTAAATGGGAATGACAACAATTCGCATTATCCATGAAGGGTTGGTTTTATGCCAATCCGGCGAGGCGTTTGTGGTTTATTTTTCCTCCGGGATAAACAATGATTATTAATTTTATTCATGCGCAGGGTTTAATTCTGCGTTAATTTGTGCTCTGCTAGAATCGCCGCCGTGCGCTATTTGGCCTTTGTACGGGCGGCGGCGTATCAATGCGATTCATGATGTTGTCATAATTGGTTCTTAGACTTTCCGGTTTTCACACCCCCGCAAACTGGAAAGAGATATGAAGAATCCGAAGCAGCACTTGATCTTGTCGACGATGTCGGCCCACGTTCTGGCCGCGTTGGCCCTGATGTCCGGCAGCGTGCACGGGCAAACCGTGGCGCCGGCCATCGAGGATGTGCCGGTATCGAATACCGCGCTGGATTCGGAAGCGATCAAAAGCCGCGTGGTGATCACCGGCTCCAACGCCGCCAACCGCGCGCCGGTGCAGGCCTCGTTGAAGGCGACGCAGCCGCAGTCCGTCATCACCGCGACCTTCATCGAGCAGGCGGTCACGCCGCTGGCGGACTTCAACGCCGTCGCGCGCATCGCACCGAGCGTGGGCTCCGGCCTGTCCTCCAACGGCCCGGGGCTGGGCGAATCGAAGGTCACGCTGCGCGGCTTCCAGGACGGCGAGTACAACATCACCTACGACGGCATTCCCTTCGGCGACACCAACAATCCCACCCACCACTCGACCTCCTACTTCCCGGCCCGTATCATCGGCGGCATGGTGATCGAGCGCGGACCGGGCAACGCCAGCAACCTGGGACAAGCCACCTTCGGCGGTTCGATCAACCTGTTCTCGAAGGAGCTGGCCACCGAATTCCGCTTTTCGCCTTACGCCACCTACGGTTCCTGGAACACCAAGATCCTCGGCGCGGAGATCGACTCCGGCCAGCTGGAGCAGTTCGGGGATGCGCGCATGATGTTCAACGCCTCGCGCCTGACCAGCGACGGCTACCAGACCTACAGCGGCGTCAAGGAAGACAACTACCAGTTCAAGTTCCAGAAATCGCTGGGCAAGGACACCATGCTGACCGTGTTCTCGACCTATAACAAGATCCACAGCTTCGTGCCGGACAAGGCCGGCGTCACGCTGGCCCAGGTCGCGCTGTACGGTAAAAACTACTCGCTCAACAACGACAAGGCCAGCCAGAACTACTACGGCTACAACTACAACGACAAGCGCACCGACTTCGAATACATCCGCCTGCAATCGCAGCTGGACGGCGGCTGGGCGATCGACAACACGCTCTACACCTACGCCTACGACAACAACACCTTCTCCGGCCAGGACGCCAGCGGCGCCACCGCCAACGGCACCAAGTCCGGCGCGGCCGGCAACAAGAACGTCCCCGGCTACAACAAGCTCAATTCCTACCGCGTCAACGGCGACATCTTCAAGCTGACCAGGCAGCTGCAAGCGGGCCTGCTGCGCGCGGGCGTGTGGCTGGAGAACTCGGACACAGAACGCCACACCTTCGATCTGGACTGGACGTTGAACGTGCCGAACCCGAAGGAAGCGACAGCGCCGAAGGACGTCTCCTACAACCAGAACTCGTCGTGGAAGCAGTATCAGCCCTTCGTCGAATTCGAATGGGCGGTGGCGCCGCAATGGACCGTGACGCCGGGCCTCAAGTACGTCAACTTCAAGCGCTCGCTGGATGCGGTGGTCAACCAGGGCACGCGCATTCCGACCAGGGCCGACCAGACCTACAACACCACCTTGCCGTTCCTGACCGCGAACTACGCCGTCAACAGGGAATGGTCGGCCTACGCCCAGGTGGCGCGCGGCTTCCTGGTGCCGGACCTGTCGATGTTCTACGTGAATAACCCGAACCTGAGCACGCCCAAGCCGCAGACCTCCACCAACTACCAGCTGGGCACCGTGCACCAGTCGGGCAACCTGACCTTCGATGCGGACATCTACTATATCGATTTCAACAACAAGATCGCCTCCACCGGCGCCGGCAATGACCTGGTGTACTACAACCAGGGCGGCGTGATCTACAAGGGCATCGAAGGCGCGGCGACGTATTATGTCGGCAGCGGCTTCTCGCTGCACGCCAACGGTTCGGTCAACAAGGCCGAGGCCAAGGACACAGGCCTGCAAATCGCCAAGGTGCCGAAATCGACCGCCGCACTGGGCTTGCTGTACAAGGACCATGGCCTGTATGGCTCGCTGATCGCCAAGACCAACGGCAGCCAGTACGCCAAGGACGGCGAACCGGCCGCCTACCAGATCGGCGCCTACACGGTGACCGACTTCACGGCCGGCTATCGCTGGCGCATGGGCGGCGTGGTCAAGATGCTCAAGGTGCAGGTCGGCGTCAACAACGTCTTCAACAAACAGGACGCGACGTCGATCAGCGCGAACAGCAAGGGCGCGGCGTTCGACCAGTACACCTTTGTGCCAGAGCGTAGCTGGACGGTGTCGCTCAATGCCGATTTCTAAGGCGGCTCGCATGCGCATATCGACCCTGCTGTGTTGCGCGGCGCTGGTGTCAGGGCAGGGCGTCGCGCTGGCTGCGTCCGACCCGGTGGTGATGTCGTTCGCCACCGTGGGCGACTCGCGAGCCGATCCGACCAGTGCCGAAACGGCGCAGGACAAGGTCTACCTGCAAAACACCCGCGCCTTGTCGCGCATCCTGCGCGAGATCCAGGCCGCCAGGCCGAAGGCCTTGTTCTTCAACGGCGACATGATCATGGGCTACACCGCCGACAAGAGCGCGATCGCCCGCCAGTATGCCTACTGGCGCGGCATGACGGCGGGCCTGATGGAAAGCGGCACCTACGTGGTGCCGGTGACCGGCAACCATGAAATGCAGTTCAAGGAGAAGGACGCCGCCGGCAAGACCACCAAGATCGCCCGTCTTGAAAACGAGGAGCTGTGGCGCGAGAGCATGGGCGACCTGATACTGGACACCGCCCGCTGGAAGGCCGTCACCGGCATCGAGGCCAGCGCCTTCGACGCCGGCAACGCGCCGCCGGTGGGCGGGCCGGATGGCAACCGGACCAGCCAGTCGCAATTGACGTTCTCCTTCGACACCGGCGGCAGCCACTTCGCCGTCATCGACACCGACCCGGTGGGCAACGACGGCCACGGCCCGGCACACTGGCTGGCGCAGGACTTCCGCCAGGCCAGGGCGCGCGGCGCCAGGCGCTTCTTCGTGTTCGGCCACAAGCCGGCCTACACCTACTACTTCAAGCACGGCGTGGAAGCGGACGGCATGGACATCTATCCGGACAACGCCAAGGCCTTCTGGCAGGTGATGGAAGAATACGGCGGCGCCTATTTCTGCGGCCATCAGCACATCTTCAACGCGCGGCAGCCGGCGCGCGCCGACGGCGGCAAGGCGTGGCAGGTGATGGTGGGCTCCGGCGGCTCGCCGTTCAGCGCCAAGGCCGGGGACAGCCGCAATCCGCAGGACCGGGCTTACGCCTGGGCGCTGGTCAAGGTACACGCCAGCGGCAAGGTGCGTATCGAGGTGTACGGCTTCGATGAACACTACGGCAAAACCAGGCGGCTGAAAACCATCCAGTTCTGAGTGAGACCCCCGCGTCGCCGGCAATTGGTGACGACGCCGCAAGCTCGCGCTACAATGGGGCGATGCTACGTGTGCCGACCAGGGTTGTGGTACTGAGTGCGATGCTGTCCTTGCTGGCGACGGCCGGGGCCAGTATCGCCGCGACCGAAATCCGTACTGCGGCGCAGCAGGGCACCGAGCCCAAATTCCAGAGCGCCGACGCCACCGGCGCGCGCGTGGTCGGCATCTGCATCGACATCATGCGGGCTGTCGAAAAGCTCGATCCCGGCCTGAAATTCACCGGCGACCAGGTCTGGCAGCCCTTGCCGCGCATTTACTCCGCCATGGACCGCGGCGTGCAGGATGCTTCCTGCGGGCTCTCGCATTCGCCGGAACGGGACAAGAAATACGTGTTTGTCGGACCGCCGCTGTTCTCGATCCGGTACTACCTGATCGCCCGCAGCGACGACGCGGCGCTGATCGCCAATTGGGACGACCTGCGCAAGCTGGCCCCGGACAATGTGGTGCTGGCCAACCGCGGCTTCGCCGGCGTGACGGTGCTGGAGTCGGCCGGCGTGGCGCAGATCGACGCCGGCGCCGCCGACCCGAAGCTCAACTTGCAAAAGCTGCTGGCCCACCGCGGCCGCTTCTTCTTCCATCGGACGCCGGGTTTGCAGGCGGTGCTGGACCGCTCAGGCATGGCCGCCAAATTCAAGATCCTGCCGACCGTAATGGCCGTCAGCCCGTTGCATTTCGTGGTCGGCAAACAGGTCGATCCGGCGGTGGTTGAACGCCTGCGCGCGGCCTTGCAGACGCTGGAAAAAAGCGGAGAGCTGGAACGTATCGCCAGGTCGTGGGACTAGTGGACTGTAGCGGCGGACAGTTTGGCGATCAACGCCAACAGCGCTTCGACATCGACCGGCTTGACGAAATAGTGGTCGAAACCCGCCTCGCTGGCCAGGTCGCGGTCTTCGCGGCGACCGTAGCCGGTCACCGCCACCAGCGTGGCGTGGGCGGTTTGCGGCAGCTCGCGCAGGCCGCGCGCCAGCTCGTTGCCGCTGATGTCGGGCAGGCCGATATCGAGCAGGCATAGTTCCGGCGACATGCGCTGGGCGATCTCCAGCGCCTCCAGCGCGGTATGGGCGACCAGCACTTCGTGGCCGGATGCGTCGAGCAGCAGTTGCAGCGTTTGTGCGGCGTCGACATTGTCGTCCACCACCAGCACGCGCAGCCTGGCGGCGCCGGCGGCGAACCGTCCCGGCGCCGCCGGTACGTGCTGGCCAGGACCGCCAGGCAGCGAGATGGTGAAGGTGCTGCCTTGCTGCTCGCCCGGACTGTCGGCGGCGACGCTGCCGCCATGCAGTTCCACCAGCGATTTGACCAGCGCCAGGCCCAGTCCCAGCCCGCCTTGCGAACGGTCCGGATTGCGGTCGGCCTGGGCGAACAACTCGAACACGCGGGCGCGCAGTTCCGCCGCCATGCCGATGCCGGAATCGCTGACCACCAGCCGCACCACGCCGTCCCCGCCATGCACCGACAACTTGATCGTGCCGTCGACCGGGGTGTATTTGGCGGCGTTGTTGAGCACATTGACCAGCACCTGCACCAGCCGTTTGTGGTCGCCGTCGACCTGCTGCGGCACCTCGGGCAGCGACAGTTCGAAATGCTGATGCTTGTTCTTGAACAGCGGCTCCGCCTGTTCGACGGCGTCGGCCACCACGTCGGCCACGTTGAGCGGCACGCGCGTCACCGTCACCAGCCCGCGGGTCACCCGCGAAACGTCGAGCAGGTCGTCGACCAGGCGCGTCATGTGGTGCACCTGGCGGACGATGATGCTGGCCGTGCGCTCGACCGCCGCGGCGGTGGCGTGGCCGCTTTGCAGCAGCTGCGCGCCGGCGCTGATCGGCGCCAGCGGATTGCGCAGTTCGTGCGCCAGCATCGCCAGGAATTCATCCTTGCGCTGGTCGGCCAGGCGCAGCTGGCTTTCCGCCTTCAGGTGCTGCAGTTCCTTCTGCTGCAAGGCCTCGGCCATCGCGTCCAGCGCCCGCGCCAGTTCGCTGATTTCCTCGTTGCCGTAGACGATGCCGCTGCGCGCGCCCAGCGTGCCGGAGGCGATGCTGTTGGCGGTGGTGGCCAGGCGCTTGACCCGGCGCAGCACCAGCACGTCGCCGACAAACCAGGCCGCCAGCAGCGCCAGCGCCACCGTGACGGCCAGCGCCGACATGTCGAGCAACTGGTCGTGGCGGGCGGCGGCGATGATGTCGTCGGCCGGAATGCCGATGGTGACGGTGTAGTCGGACAAGCCGTTGTTGCCGACGCGGGCGAAGCGGTGCAGCCGTTCGATGCCATCCGGTCCGGTCAGCAGCACCGGCTTGCCCGGCTCTCCGGCCATGGCGGCCCGCATTTCTGGCCATACCATCTGGCCGAACCACTGGTCCGGATTGGGCTTGCGCGAAATGATCCTGCCTTCCGAGTCGGAGGTGAGCAGCAGCGATCCTGGCGGCAGCTTGATGTCGGCCACGAAGCGATCGAGCTTGGTCAGGTCCAGTGCGGCGAACACCACGGCCTTGACCTTGTCGCCTTCGCCCAACAGCGGGTAGGTGAGGTTGACGGTGTGCTTCTGGATCACGCGGCCGAACACGTAGCCGCCGGCCACGAAGCGGCGCAGGTGCACGGCGCGGCGGAAGTGCGAGCGGTCCGACAGGTTGACCGGCGTCGACGAGGGGATGGCGCTGCAGGTGACATCGCCGTTCAGCTGGATCAGGCCAAGGTTGGCGTAGTCGGGGTTCTGCTGCTGGATATTGGCCAGCAGGCGGCTGCAATGCTGCTGGTCGCCGGTCAGGTCGGGAATGCTGGCCAGGTCGCGCAGGATCTGGCGCGCGCCCTCGATCGACTGCGCTTCGTTGGCGGCGGCCAGGTTGGTCAGGCGTTGCAGGTTCTCTTCCGCCACCTGCACCGCGTGCTGGCGTTCGCGCACGCCGCTGACCAGCGTCATCACCGCGATGGGCGCGATCGCCAGCGCCACCAGCAGGATCAGGCGGCTGCGCAAGCTATTGAGTTGAAAGAGAAGAAAGGCCATGCTGGGTGCTTAACGGGCCCTGTAACGTGCGTTGCCATAGCGGATAATCGCTTGCACGCCGCGCCGCAGCGTGGCGATGTCGTCCGAAATATAACCGATGCGGATAAAGCCCGGCGCACCCAAGGCGTCGCCCGGCATCAGCGCCACCGAGTGCTGGTTCAGCAGCTGTTCGGCGAACTGTCTGGTGTCCATGGTCAGCGCCGAGACGTCGCCCCACAGATAGGGGCCGGATGCCGGGCAGTGCATGCGCATCCAGGGCAGGCCGTGCACCATGTCCAGCACCAGGTCGCGGCGCAGGCGGTATTCGTCCAGCATCGCCGTCGGCTCGCCCGATTCGAAGGCGGAGGCCAGCGCCAGCTGGATCAGCATGGGCGCGGCGGCGGTGATCGGGCCTTGCAGCGTCTCCATGGCGGTGACGATGTGGGGCGGCGCCACCGCGAAGCCGGCGCGCCAGCCCATCATCGCGTAGCTTTGCGAGGCGGAATACAGGGTGACGATGCCGATCTGCTGCCAGTCCGGCCGCGCTGCCAGGCTGGTATGGACGCCGTCGAAGATCAGCTTTTCGTAGCTCTCGTCGACGATGGCGCGGGTGCCGGTGCGTTTGAGCCAGCCGGCGATGCGTTCGACTTCGTCGGCCCGCAGCACGCCGCCGGTGGGGTTGTGCGGATTGTTGATGATCAGGATTTTGGCCGGCGGCAGGCTGTCGAGGAATTCGGCGCTGACGCTGGCCGGCAGGTCGACCAGCACCGGCTCCAGTCCCAACAGCCTGCAGGTGGTGACGTAGGCCGGCCAGTGCGGCTTGAAGATGATGACGGCGTCGCCCGGATCGGCCATCACGTACAGCGCCTGATACAAGGCCTGCTTGGCGCCGTTGGTGACGATGATTTCGCTGGCGCCGGCGGCGATGCCGTTTTCGCTGGTGACCTTGGCGGCCAGGCGGGCGCGGATGCCGGCGTCGCCGCCGACCGCGGTGTAGGCCAGGGAGGGTTGCTGCAAGCCGTCGCGCACCGCTTGCAGCACGCTTTCCGGCGCCTGGAAATGCGAGATGGCGATGGAAAAATCAATCACGTCCTCGCCGCGCGCCTTCATGGCGTCGACCCGTCCGTGCATTGCGGTGGTCGCCAGCGGCGTGGAGCGGGCGATGCGTTGTGATGTTTCCATGCAAAGTGTCTCTATGGCAAATGTTTCGATTTGTTATTTTACTTCAGATAGGGAAGTCAGTACGCACGACTGCATACATATTTGCCTGGTGGTATCCTTGTTCACTTAACCAATGAGGACGCCTCAATAATCTTATGCGATTAACAACAAAAACATGTGGCCAGGCGCTTGCGCTGGCCTTCGTTGCCAGCGGCGCCGCGCAGGCGGAAGCGATCGTCACGATCGGCCATGTGGCGGCGACTTCGGGGCCGATCGCCCATCTGGGCAAGGACAATGAAAACGGCGCCCGCATGGCGGTCGACGAGCTCAACGCCAAGGGCGTGGTCATCGGCGGGAAAAAGTACAAGATCGTGTTGCAGGCGGAAGACGACGCCGCCGATCCCAAGCAGGGCACCACCGCCGCGCAGAAGCTGGTGGACGCCAGGGTCAACGGCGTGATCGGCCACGAGACCTCGGGCACGACGATACCGGCATCGCGCATTTACCACGACGCCGGCATTCCGCAGATCTCGCCGTCGGCCACCAATCCGCAGTACACGCGCCAGCGTTACGAGACCGCGTTCCGCAACATCGCCAACGACGAGCAGCTGGGCGCCGCGCTGGCGCGCTATGCGATGCAGAACGTCAAGGCCAGGCGCATCGCCGTGATCGACGACCGCACCGCCTACGGCAAGGGCCTGGTCGATGAATTCGTCAAGAACGTCAAGCGCGCCGGCGGCGCGTCGGGGACGACCGTGGTGTCGACCCAGTTCACCACCGACAAGTCCACCGACTTCAGCGCCATCCTGACCGCCATCAAGGCGACCAAGCCGGATATGGTGTTCTTCGGCGGCATGGACGCCGTAGCCGGGCCGATGCTGCGCCAGATGAAGGCGTTGGCGATCCCGATCAAGTTCATGGGTGGCGACGGCATGTGTTCGGATTCGGTGCCGCGCCTGGCGGGCGACGCCATGAGCGACGGCCAGGTGATCTGTGCCGAGGCGGGCGGGGTCGAGCCGTCGCAGGAAAAGGGCATGGCCAATTTCCGCGTGGCCTACAAGAAGAAATTCGGCATCGACGTCGAGACCTACGCGCCTTACGCCTACGACGCGCTGATGACGATGGTCGAGGCGATGCAGAAGGCTGGTTCGCCGGAGCCGGCCAAGTATCTGCCGGCGCTGGCCGGGATCACCCACAAGGGCGTGACCGGCAACATCACCTTCGATGCGCGCGGCGACGTCAAGGACGGCGTGCTGACGATCTACACCTTCCGCAACGCCAGGCGCGAAAAAGTGGCGGTGATGAAGTAAAACAACCCGGGGTCAGATCTGACATTCGGACACGAGCTCTGCCGTAATGATGGTTACGGCAGAGTTCGTGTCCGAATGTCAGATCTGACCCCGTTGTAAATTAGCCTTCCGACGGGCCGCCGCGGCCGGGGCCGCCTGGGCCTACGCCTGGCGGCGGGCCGAAGCGCGGCTCGTTGTGCGAGTCGGCCGCCGTGGCGGCGCCGCCCAGGCGGTAGGACAGCCCCAGGTAAAACACCCGGCCGTCGAAGCGGCGGGTGCTGGTCTCGCGCAATGTCGCGCTGTTGATGACGGTCTCCATCTTGTTGGTGCTGAACAGGTCGGTGACCGTGCCCACCAGGCTCAGACGCGGTGTCACGGCCTGGCGCACGCTCAGGTTGAAGGTGTTGTTGGGCGAGCGGTAGCCTTGGCCGGACAGCGTCTTGCCCTGCATCTGCAAGGCCATCTGCACTTGCGTCGCCGCGCTAACCGCGTAGTTCAGGCGCACGCGGCCGCTCAGCGAGTTGGCGCTGCGGGTGACCAGCGCGCCGCTGTCGTCCTGCGTGGTCTGCTGGCTGCGCGCCAGGTTGCCGCTGGAGTTCAGCGTCAGCGACGGCGTCAGCTTGCCGCTGACGGTGAATTCCAAGCCGCTCGCATGACTGCCTTCGCCGTTCTGGCGCGTGGTCAGCAGCACGTTGTTGGCGATGAAGGTGCGATAGTCGACGATGGCATCGGTATCCTTGCGGTAGTAGCCGCGCAGATTGGTTTCCAGCGCGCCGACCTTGGTTTCGTAGCCCACTTCGAAGGAGTCGGTCTTGGTCGGCTTGAGCATCGGATTGCCGGACGAGACGTTGAACTCGTCGCGGTACACCACGTAGGGATTGAGGTCGTTGGCGTTCGGGCGGCGGATGCGGCGCGCGTAGGCGAAGCGCATGTTGGCCGTCTCGCTCGCCTTGTAGGTGGCGAACAAGCTCGGGATCAGGTTGGTGTAGTGCTTCCTGGCCTCGACGCCGCTGGTGATCTGGTGGACATCCAAGCCGGTGTACTCGGTGCGCAGGCCGCCCAGCACGCCCCAACTGTCGTTCAGCTTCAACTGGTAGGAGCCGTACAGCGCGACCACGGTTTCCTCCAGGTCGAAGCGGTTGCTGCGCGCCGGGTTGACCACGGCCACCGAGCTCAGCGGATCGATGTCGGTGTACAGCGTGTCGAAGTTGTTCTTGTTGGTGGCGACCTTGTAGCCCGCCTTGAGGCTGCCGCCGGCCAACGGCCGCTCGTAGTCGCCGGTGAAGTCGACGATGTGGCTGCTGTTGTCGTTGCGCTGGTGGGCGCGGCTGTCCGGCAGGTTGCCGATGGCGTAGTCGTTGGCGTAGGCGCTGTTGCTGTCGTTCTCGGAGGCCGAGACGCGCAGGTCGATCTTCAGCGTCTCGTTCGGCAGCTGGCCCTTGTGGTCGTAGCGTCCGCCCCAGCTGAAGTTCTTGGCGTCGCCCTCGCGCGCGGTGGTGCGCACGTAGTCGGTGGCGGGGAAGCCGGCGGTGGCGCCGTTGACGTAGTGGTCGATGCCGCGTTGGTCGTTGCCGCGGCCCATGTAGTTGGCGCTCGCGGTCAGCGTGTCGTTCTGGTCCAGGTTGTAGCTGACGGTGCCGTTCACGCCGCCCATGTCGTTCAGGCCGGCGCCGGACGAGCTCTGGCTGCTGTGGACGAAGGCGCCGGTGACCGGATCGAGGCGGTCGCGGCTGACCACGGCGGTGGAGTTGCGGCCGTCGTGGCGCACGTTGACGCCGCCCTGGAAGCCCCACGGTCCCTCGTTGTAGCTGCCCGACGCGGCGCTGTTGTAGCGGCCGGCGTAACCGGCGTTGGCGTTGACGTTGGCAAAGCCGCCCGGCTTGCGGTTGCGGCGCATCACCAGATTGAGGATGGGGCCGCCGCCGGCCTCGTTGCCGAACTGCGCGCCGGGATTGTTGATCACTTCGACGGACTCGATATCGTCGGCGTTCATCGCCTGCAGCGTCGGGCCGCGGTTATCGCCCTGCAGCATGGCGGACGGCTTGCCGTCAACCAGGATCTGCACATTGCTGCTGCCGCGCAGCGTGACGGTGCCGTCCGGATCGACCGCCACCGACGGCACATTGTTCAGCGCGTCGGCGGCGGTGCCGTTGCTGCTGCTGATGTCGGACTTGACGTCGTACACCTGGCGGTCGATGCGGTTGGTCGGCCGCTCGCCGGCCACCGTGACCGACGGCACCACCGGCGCCGCTTCCTTGGGCTTGGCCGCGGTGGTCGGCTTGGCGTCCGGTTTTTCAGGGGCGGGCGAGGTTTGGGCGAGGGCGGTCAGCGGCGCGGCGAGGCAGGCGGTCAGGAATATCTTGTGCATGGTGAGTCGGGCCGATGCATCGGCGCCGCGAGTTCGTCGTTGAAAGGTTGATATTTTACATTTGAACCAAAGTAAGAATGATTGCTATTTACAATACTTTACTTATGGGCGGAGGCGCGGGCTAAAATAGCGGCCTTCACACAGGAGGATCACATGGCACGCGGCACCGCACATATCGGCAAGGACAGCTATCAAACCACCATCGAGGTCAGCGGCCATACGCTGGTCGGCGATGAACCGGAGCGCAACGGCGGCCGCGACACCGGCCCGGCGCCCTACGATTTCGTGCTGGCGGGCCTGGGCGCATGCACCGCCATCACGCTGCGCATGTATTCGGACCGCAAGCAGTGGCCGCTGGACGCGGTCGATGTCGGCCTGCACCTGAGCCACGGCGACGACGGCGCCATGATGGTCAAGCGCACGTTGACCCTCACCGGCACGCTGGACGCCGAACAAAAAAACCGCATGGCCGAAATCGCCGAGAAGACGCCGGTGACGTTGACATTGAAGGCGGGGATGGTGATCGCCACCACCGTCAGCTGACCATCTGAGCGGAAAGATTTCCCCAAACTATCCGGCCTCGCGCCGGATTTTTTTTTCATGTCGCGGGAACTGCCGAGTACGGGATCGATCTAATCAAGGCAAGTTGAGCCGTACGAACGAGGTTATCCGATTCCACCTTCTCATCATGGGGATAGACATGGACTTGATTAAACGCTGGGCGGGGCTGTTCGCAGTCGCCGCTGGTTTTACCGCCTCCACCTCCGCCGCGCCGTTGTTGAGCGAAAGCTTCAACAACATCGCGACGCTGCCCGCCAATGGCTGGGTGCTGGTGAACAACAGCTCGCCGCCCGGCAGCACATCGTGGTTCCAGGGACAGCCTGCGATATTTCCCGCAGCCGCCGGTCCGGCCGATTCCTACATCGCGGCCAATCTCAATAACGCGGCCTTCGGCGGCGCGCTCAGCAACTGGCTGCTGACGCCGGAGCTGGCCTTGTCCAACGGCGAGTCGCTCAACTTCGCCTTGCGGCTGTTGGGCGAGGGCGTTCTGGATACCGTGGAAGTCTATCTCAGCACGGCCGGCGCCAGCGCCAACGTCGGCGCCAGTCCAACGTCCACCGGCGACTTTGCTCTGCTCGGTGCGTTCAGTTCCGCCGCGGACACGGGCTGGGTCGGACATTCCTTGAGCGTCGGCGGCTTGACCGCGCCGGCCAGCGGACGATTCGCCTTCCGTTACGTGGTGAACGACACCAGCCTCAATGGTGACTTTGTCGGCATCGATACGGTGGTCGTCAACGCGAGCCCGACCGCGATACCCGAACCGGGCACGATCGCGCTGACGCTGCTCGGTTTCTGCGCGATGAGCGGCGTGCTGCGCCTGCGCCGGCCGCAGCGGTGGCTGGCGTTGTCCAGCCTGTCCGTGGCTAGCCTGGCGGCGGCCCAGACCCCACCGGACAACGGCCTGATGACCTTCCCGCACGTGACCGTCGTTGCCCAGCCCGTGCAGCCGCAAGCTGCGGCCCAGGATGCCGGGTTCAAAGCCTACAAAGACCCCGTGACCGGCCAGCTGACGAGTCCGACCCCGGAGCAGGCCGCCGCACTGGACGCGGCTATACGCACCGGCCGCATCGCCGCGAAATCACGCGCCGCAGCGGCCAAGCCGATTTACCTGCCGCGCGGAGGCGTCGGCCGGGTGCTCGACGAGGCCACCATCCAATATGCGACCACGCGCAAAGAGTCGGCCGCCCAAGGAGAACAAAAATGAAGCGCGTCCTGCCTACCTTCATCGCAGCGATGACGCTGCTGGTCTCGTCGGCAAGCTGGTCCGCCGCAACCATCACCATCGTCAACGGCGACCCCGCCGGCGTCGGCTTCAACGACCCCGCGCCGGCGTCGCCGGTCGGCGGCAACACCGGCACCACGCTGGGCGCGCAACGGCTCAACGCTTTCCAGGCGGCGGCCAACACCTGGGGCGCCACGCTGACCAGCACGGTGCCGATCCGCATCCTGGCGACCTGGGAGGCGCTGCCGTGCGACGGCGGCGGCGCGGTGCTCGGTTCCGCCGGGGCGCTCGAAGTGTTCCGGGATTTCCCCGGCGCGCCGCGCGCCAACGCCTGGTTCAGCAAGGCGGAAACGAACAAGCTGGTCGGCGCCGACGTCGACCCAGCGACGGCGGACATCCGCGCCCGCTTCAACGTCAACCTGGGGCAGCCGGGCTGCCTGACCGGCTCGCCGTTCTATCTTGGCCTGGACAGCAATCATGGCGCTCAAATCGATCTGGTGACGGTGCTGGAACACGAGTTCGGCCACGGCCTCGGCTTCCAGACCTATACCGATGACGGCACCGGCGAACAACTGGACGGCGTCCCCAGCATCTGGGACTACTTCCTGCTCGACACCAGCACCGGCAAGCTGTGGAAGGACATGAGCGACGCCGAGCGCGCGGCGTCGGCCCTCAAGTCCGGCAAGCTGGTGTGGAATGGCCTCATCGTCAACCAGGCCGCGCAGACGGTGCTGCAACAGGGCGCGCCGGCGCTGACGGTGCTGGCGCCGGCCGGCGTCGCCGGCGTCGTCCAGGTCGGCACCGCCAGCTTCGGGCCGCCGCTGGCCAACCCCGGCGTGACGGGAGAGGTGATGCCGGTGGTCGACACCGCGCCGGACCGCGGCCTGGCCTGCGATCCCTTATCGCCGATCAATGCGCTGGCGGTCGGCGGCAAGATCGCGCTGATCGATCGCGGCAGCTGCACATTCGTGATCAAGGTCAAGAATGCGCAGGACGCCGGCGCCATCGGCGTCGTCATCGTCGACAACGTGGCCGGCGCGCCGCCGCCCGGCCTGGGCGGCACCGACCCGAGCATCGTGATCCCGGCCGTGCGCATCACGCTGGACGATGGCAAGCGGCTCAAGGCGGCGCTGGCGACGCGCTCGCGCAAGCACTCCGGCGTCTTTGCCAACCTCGGCGTGAACCTGGCGCTGCGCGCCGGCGCCGATGCGGCCGGCCGCGTGCTGATGTACGCGCCCAATCCCAACCAGCCGGGATCGTCGGTATCGCACTATGACACCAGCGCGTTCCCGAATCAGCTGATGGAGCCGGCCATCAACGGCGACCTGACGCATGATGTCGCACCTCCGCGCGACCTGAGCTTCCCGCTGCTGCGGGACCTGGGCTGGTAGCGGCGCTTCAGGGCGGCGGCGCCTTCCAGCCGCCGCCCAGCGCCTTGACCAGGTAGACCGAGCCGACCATCTGCTTGCCGCGTATCTGCACGGCCAGGCGCTGGTTGGCAAGCAGCGTCTGCTGGGCGGTGATGACGTCGAAATAGGTTTCGACGCCGCCGGCGTAGCGGTCGTTGGCCAGCTCCAGCACCCGCTGCGAGCTGCGCACGCTGGCATCGGACAGCGCATGGGCGCGGCCCAGCGCGGCCAGGCCGGACATGCCGTCCTCCACCTCCTGCATCGCCACCAGCACGCTCTGCCGGTAGGTGGCGACTACGCCGGTGTAGCCGGCCTGGGCGATGGCCACGGTGGCGTCGCTCTTGCCGGCGTCGAACAGGCTTTGCGTGACGGCCGCGCCGAGCGACCACACCAGGCTCGGCGCTTGCAGCAGCTTGCTCATCTGGCTGCTGTCCCAGCCGCCGCTCGATTGCAGCATCACCGACGGGAACCAGGCGGCGCGGGCGACGCCGATGTTGGCGTTGGCGGCGGCCACCGCGCGCTCGGCGGCGGCCACGTCCGGCCGCCGTTGCAGCACATCCGAGGGCAGGCCGACCGGCAGCGACGGCGGCGTCAGCGCCACCACGGCGGGCGGCAGCTTGAAGGAGGGCGCCGGGGTGCCGGTCAGCGTGGCGATGGCGTGTTCGTATTGCGCGCGCTGGCTGAGCAGCAGTTCCAGCTGCGTCTTGCTGGCGTCCAGCAGCGACTGTTGTTGCGCCAGATCGAGGCCGGTGGCCGCGCCCAGTTCATGCCGGGCTTCGATGAAATCGTAGGCCTTCTGCTGCAACACGATGCCTTGCTTGAGCACGTCGATTTCGGCATCCAGCTCGCGCAGGTTGAAATAGTCGGCGGCCAGTTCGGAGCACAGCACCAGGCGCACGTTCTCGAAGTCGGCTGCGGCCTGCCCGGCGGCGGCGCGCGCGCTTTGCACGCCGCTGCGCACGCGGCCGAACAAATCGGCCTCGTAGCTGGCCGCAAAGCCCAGCTGGTAATTATCCTGCACCACCGATTGATTGGTGCTGTTGTACGCGGCCAGCGGACGGTTGGCCGACGTCTTCTGCCGCGCCGCGCCGGCTTGCAGGCCGGCCTGCGGGAACAGTCCGGCCGAGCTGACAGTCACTTGGGACCGCGCCTGCTCCAGCCGCGCGGCGGCGCCGGCCAGGCTTTGGTTGTGCGTCAGCGTCTGTTGCGCCAGCTGGTTCAGCTGCGCATCGCCGAACACTTCCCACCAGTTGCCCTTCAATCCGGCGTCGTCCGGTGCGCCGGCGCGGAACGGGGTGGATGATTGCCACATCGCAGGCAGATCGATGGCCGGTTTTTCGTAGACCGGCGCGCCGGCGCAGCCGGCCAATAGCAGCGCGGCGGCCATCATGCCGTACGCTGCGGGTGGGCGGCGCATGCTCATTGCGACGCTTTCCCGGCCGCGCCGGCGCCGGCATCGGCCTTGGCCTGCTTGACCGACACCACATCGCCATCCGCCAGCGAATCCGCCGGATTGACCACCAGCCGCTCGGCCGTTGTCAGTCCGCTCAGCACCTCCATCTTGTTACCCAGGTCGTGCCCCAGCGTGATGGCTTGCAGCTTGACCTTGCCGTCGCCGCCCACCACCGCCACCCGCGGCCCTTCCGGCCGGAACAACAGCACGTTGGACGGCACCAGCAGCGCATTGGAACTGCCGCTGAGCGGCAAGGCCACCTGCACATAGGAGCCGGCCAGCAGCGCGTTGTCCTTGTTCGGCAGGTTGATCTCGATCTGCATGGTGCGCGTGGCCGCGTCGATGGCGCCCGCCGTGCGCACCACGGTTCCGCTGAACTTCTGGCCCGTCAGCTCGGCCTGCGTCACCGTGACATGGTCGCCGATCTTGATGCGCTGGGCGTAGGTCTGCGGTACATACACGTACACACGCAGCGGATCCACCTGCGCCAGCCGGAACAGCGCCCGGTCCGCGCCGCCGTTGCCGCCGTTGATCAAGTCGCCGACGTCCACCGAGCGGCTGGTGATCACGCCGGAAAACGGCGCGACGACGCGCTTGAACTCTTCGGTCTTCTGCAAGCGGCGCACATTGGCGTCGGCCGCCGCCAGGTTGGCCTGCGCCTGTGTGTAGGCGCTGCTGCGCTCATTGAGCTCCTGCTGCGTGACGGCGTCCTTCTTGCGCAAGGCTTCCCAGCGCTCGGCCGAGCTTTTCGCCAGTTCCAGGCTGGCCGCCGCCTGCTGGCGCGCCGCCACGGCTTGCGACAGCTGCTGGTCCACTTCCGGCGTATCGATCTCCGCCAGCACGTCGCCCTTGTTCACGCGCGCGCCGATGTCCCTGGTCCAACGCAGCACATAGCCGCTGCTGCGCGCGTAGATGGGGGATTCGATGATGCCTTGCAGCGTGCCGGGTAGCGACAGCGGCTCGCCCCCCGGCGCCGCCTTGGCGCTGGTGACGAGCACATACTGCTGGTTCAATTCGGTGGTGGCCGCCGCCAGCGCGTTCGCATGCACCGCGCGCTGCACCAGCGTGGCGGCGCCGCCCGCCAGCAGCAAGACGACGGCGACCAGGCCGGCCAGCTTGGCGCGCCTGAGGATAGGCCCGCGATGCGGATGGTGGTGCGCGCCATCCTCCGGGGTGTGATGGATGCCAAGCTTGGCGTGACGGTTTTCGGACATGTCAGGTATTCCCTTCTGCGACGGCAGGCGTGGACGGCAACCGGCGCGCGGCGCGGTGCTCCAGGTAGCGGTGGACGCCGGCAAAGACGATCGGCACGAACAGCAAAGTGGACACGGTGGCGAACAGCAGGCCGCCGATGACGGCGCGGCCCAGCGGCGCGTTCTGTTCCGCGCCTTCACCCATGCCGATCGCCATCGGCACCATGCCGATGATCATGGCCAGCGCCGTCATCAGCACTGGCCGGATGCGCGTGGCGCCGGCTTCCAGCGCGGCCGACAGCGGCGGCAGGCCGTCGTTGAGGCGCTGGCGCGCGAACGACACCATCAGGATCGAGTTCGCGGTGGCCACGCCCATCGTCATGATGGCGCCGGTCAACGCCGGCACGCTGAGCGTGGTCCCGGTCAGGAACAGCATCCAGGCGATGCCCGCCAGCGCCGCCGGCAGCGCGGTGATGATGATGAACGGGTCCACCCAGGACTGGAAGTTCACCACGATCAGCAGGTACACCAGCACGATCGCCATCAGCAGGCCGACGCCCAGGCCGACGAAGGACGAGTGCATGGTCTCGACCTGGCCGCGCAGGTCGATCTTGCTGCCGCGCGGTAGCTTGGTGCTCATCTGATCCACCAGCTTCTGGATATCCGCCGAGGTGGCGCCCAGGTCGCGGCCTTCGACGCTGACGAAGATATCGATCACCGGCGTCAGGTTGTAGTGCGAGACGATGGCCGGCTGCGTCGACGGCGACACCGTCACCAGGCTGCTCAACTGCTGGGTGGCGCCGGTGCCGTCGCCCGCCGCGCCAGGCGTGCCGGCGCCGCGTACCGGCGTGCGCAGCAGCGCATCGAGGTCGTCGATGCGGTATTGCGGCGATTGCACCGCCACGCTGTACACCACGCCGTTGCCCGGATTGAGCCAGAACGCCGGCTGCGTCACCGCGCTGCCGGACAGCGTCACCAGCAGGTTCTGCGCCACGTCGATGGGATTCAGACCCAGTTGCTTCATCTTGACGCGGTCCATGTTCAGGCCCAGCGTCGGCAGATCCATACGCTGCTGGATGTGGACATCGACCGCGCCGTGCACCTGTTTGATTTGCTTCATCAGCTGCGCGGCAAGCTGGTAGTTGCTGGCCAAATCCTTGCCGGCGATCTGGATGTCGACCGCCGCCGGCTGGCCGAAGTTGAGGATCTGCGTGACGATATCGGCCGGCTGGAAGAAGAACTCCACGCCGGGAAAGCGCCGGGGCAGTTCGCGCCGCAGCTGGTCGATATAGACCTTCGACGGGCGATGGTCCTCGTGCAGCGACATCAATATCTCCGCATCCAGCGTGCCGATGGTGCCGGCGTTGCTGTACGAGAGATTGATGCTGCTGTACGGCGTGCCGAGGTTGTCGAGGATGGTTTGCAGCTGGTCCTTCGGGATCACCTCGCGGATGACCTTCTCCACTTCGTCGGTGACGCGCGCGGTCTCCTCGATACGGGTGCCGGTCGGCATGCGCATGTGCAGGCGGATCTGGCCCGAATCCACGCTCGGGAAGAAGTCGCGGCCGATGGCGAACACCAGTCCGAGCGACAGAACGCAGAACAGCAGGAAGGCGCCGCCGAAGCGCTTGCGGTGCGTCAGCAGCGTGGAAAGGATGATGATGTAGCCGCCGCGGAAGCGCTCGAACGCGGCGTCGAAGCGCAGGTAGACCCGTTGCAGCAGGTTCGGTTTCGCGTCGGCCGGCGACGGCGCATGGTCCATCATCAGCATGACCATGGTCGGCACCAGCGTGCGCGAAAGGATGTAGGAGGCGATCATCGCGAACACCACCGCCTCGGCCAGCGGCACGAACAGGTAGCGCGCCACGCCGGTCAGGAAGAACATCGGCACGAACACGATGCAGATGCATAGCGTGGACACCAGCGCCGGCACGGCGATCTCGCCGGCGCCTTCCATGATCGCCTGGTGCAGGTCCGAGCCCTGGTGCAGGTGGCGCTCGATGTTCTCGATGGTGACGGTGGCGTCGTCCACCAGGATGCCGACCGCCAGCGCCAGGCCGCCCAGCGTCATGATGTTGATGGTCTCGCCCAGCATGTACAGCACCAGGATGGACGACAGGATGGACAGCGGGATCGACACGGCGATGATGCAGGTGCTGCGCCAGTTCCCGAGGAACAGCAGGATCATGGCGGCGGTCAGCGCGGCGGCGATGATGGCCTCGCGCACCACGCCGCTGATCGCGGCCTTGACGAACAGCGACTGGTCGAACAGCGGCGTGATCTTCAGTTCCGCCGGCAGCGACTGCATCGCCTTCGGCAGCAGGCCCTTGAGGGTGTTGACGATGTCCAGCGTCGACGAGCCGCCGTTCTTCAGCACCGACAGCAGCACGCCGCGCTCGCCGTTCTGGCGCACGATGTTCGTTTGGGGCGAGAAACCGTCACGCACGCGCGCCACTTCGGACAGGTAGGTGATGCTGCCGTTCTTGCTCAGCACCGGCAGCTGGTTCAGGCCCGCGATGGTGTCTGGCGAGCCGTTCATGCTGACGTTGAATTCGGTGCCGCCTATCTTGGCGGTGCCGGACGGCAGGATCAGGTTTTGCGCGTTGACGGCGGCCACCACGTCGGTCGGCGTCAGCCCCTTGGCTTGCAGCGCCCTGGTGTCCAGGTCCACCGACACCAGGCGCGATTTGCCGCCATAAGGGTAGGGCACGGCCGCGCCGGGGATGGTGACCAGCTGCGGACGCAGGAAGTTGACGGCGGTGTCGAACATCGCCTGCTCGGTCATCGACGGACTGGAAAGGCCAAGCTGGATCACCGGGATGCTGGAGGCGGAGTACTTGATGATCAGCGGCGGCTGCATCCCCGGCGGCAGTTGGCGCAGCTGCGCTTGCGAGATCGCCACCACCTGCGCGATCGCGGTCTGGATATTGGCTTCCGGCTGGAAGAAGATCTTGATGACCGACGATCCGGCCAGCGACTGCGACTCGATATGCTCGATGTCGTTGACCGTGGTGGTCAGGCTGCGCTCCGTCGAGTTGGCGACGCGCTGGCCCATCTCCTGCGCCGACAAACCGCCGTACTGCCAGATGACGCTGACGACCGGGATGTTAATTTCCGGGAAAATGTCGGTCGCCATCTTGGTCAGCACCAGCGGCGTGGACAACAGTATCAGCAGCGCCATCACGATGAAGGTGTAAGGGCGCCGCAAGGCGATTTGAACGATCCACATCCTGGGCTTTTCCGCGAGGTGACACAAGCGGAAAATCATAGCACGGCCGACGCGGGCCGATACTTACCAATACAGTGCGTTACAAAACGGCGGCCTGGCAGGTCAGCTGCCGCCGGTACTGCCCGGGCGAGGCGGTGAACCAGCGCTGGCACGCGCGGCAGAAGGTGCTCTGGTCGGCAAAGCCCAGCATGAAGGCGATCTGCCCCAGCACGATCTGCTCCTGTGCCAGATATTGGCGCGCCATGTCGCGCCGGGTATCGTCCAACAACTGCTGGAACGACGTCCCTTCGTCCTGCAGGCGGCGCTGCAAGGTGCGCTCGCTGATGTGCAGGGCCGCCGCCGCCGCGGCGCGCGGGGGATCGCCGTCCGGCAGGCTGCGCACGATCAGTTCGCGCACGCGTGCTGTCAGCTTGTCCTTGTCCATCTGCTGGAGGAATTCGGCGGCGTAGCGTTCATGAAGCTCGGCCAGGCGCGGATTGGAGGCCGGCAGCGGCGCGTCCAGGTCCGCCGTCGCGAACAGGATGCCGTTGCTGGGCGCATTGAAGCGCAGGGGGCCGGCGAAGGCGCGCGCGTGCGCCTGCGTGCTGCCCGGCTCCGCGTGCACCAGCTCTATGCCGATCGGGTTGATGCTGCGGCCGGCGATCCAGCGGCAGATATTCAGGATCGTAATCAGGACGAACTCACAGCGCTGGCGCGGCACCGGCACGCTGCCGCCGGTGATGGCAAGGCGCAGCCACTGGCCGCCGCGCGGATCGTCCTCCATGGTGAAGACGGCGGCGTCGCTGATGATACGGATGTAGCGCATAAAGCGCTGCAAGGCGGCGCCCATCGTCGGCGCCGTCATCATGGTATAGGCCAGCAGGTCCAGCGTGGCGGGGCGCGGGCTGTCCGGCGACTCCAGCGCGATGGCCTCGTTGCCGGATGCCGCGGTGATAAGGTTCCACAGCGTGCTCAGTTGGTCGCTGTCGATGCGCCGGTGCGGATCCTGCATGGCGGCGGTGTCGATGCCGGCGGCGGCAAAGATGCTGCGCGGGTCCATGCCTATGGTGGTGAGCAAATCCCATATGCCGTTCAGCCAAGCGCCCGACGTGGTGGGTTGATTCATGTGGTCTCCTGTTGCATATCCGCGGCTTTTGGCGCCGCTGTCTTCTTCGAACAATAAGCTGGCTTCTGCGGCAAAGACGCAAGGAGCGCTCCGGCCTACAGTGGATTCCATTATGGCAGGCATGGAGACGTGATGGTAGAAGAATGCAATAGCCCGGTACCCGGGCAGATGATGCGCCGCCCTTTGTTGATCTCGTCGCTGCTGCGGCACGCGGACCGCTATTTCGGCCAGCGCGAGATCGTCAGCCGCAACGAGGACGGCAGCCTGCACCGCTACACGTGGCGCGACTGCCACACCCGCACGCGGCGCATGGCCAACGCCTTGTCGGCGCTGGGTGTACGCATGGGGGAGCGGGTCGCCACGCTGGCCTGGAACGGCTATCGCCACCTGGAGCTGTACTACGCGGTGTCAGGTTCCGGTGCGGTGCTGCATACGGTGAATCCGCGCCTGCATCCGGAGCAGCTGGCCTGGATCATCAACGACGCCGACGACCAGCTGGTGTTCTTCGAGCGCTCCTTCCTGCCGCTGATCGCCGCCATCGCGCCGCTCTGCCCATCGGTGAAGGCCTTCATCATGCTGGGCTGCCGCGCCGACCTGCCGCCGGATACTTCGGTGATGACGTACGAGGAGTTGATCGGCGCCCACGGCGACGACTACACCTGGCCGGTGTTCGACGAGGACGCCGCCTCCAGCCTGTGCTACACCTCCGGCACCACCGGCCATCCGAAAGGCGTGCTGTATTCGCACCGCTCGACCATCCTGCATTCCTATGCGTCGGTGATGCCGGACGCGCTGAACCTGTCGGCGCGCGATTGCGTCATGCCGGTGGTGCCCATGTTTCATGTCAACGCCTGGGGCTTGCCCTATACCTGTGCGCTGGCCGGGGCCAAGCTGGTGCTGCCGGGGTGCGCGCTGGACGGTTGTTCCCTCTATCAGCTGATGGAGCAGGAGGGTGTGACCTTCTCGGCCGGCGTGCCGACCATCTGGATGGGCTTATTGGATCATGTGCGCGCCAACGGCCTGCGGTTTTCCACTTTTGCGCGCACCGTCATCGGCGGCTCGGCCTGTCCGCCGGCGATGAGCGACGCCTTCCGCGACGACTACGGCATCGAGGTGGTGCACGCCTTCGGCATGACGGAGCTGTCGCCGGTGGCCACCACCTGCACCTTGCAGGCGCAGCACCTGGCGCTGCCGCCGGCGGAACAGCGCCGCGTGCTGCAGGCGCAAGGCCATGTGCTGTTTGGCGTCGACATGAAGATCATCGACGACGACGGCGCCGAATTGCCGTGGGACGGCGAGAGCAGCGGCCACCTGATGATGCGCGGGCCGTGGGTGCTCGATTCCTATTTCAAGCAAGCCCCCGGCGGCGCCTTGCGCGACGGCTGGTTCCCGAGCGGCGACGTGGCGGTGATCGACGCCGACGGCTATATGCGCATCACCGACCGCAGCAAGGATGTCATCAAGTCCGGCGGCGAATGGATAGGTTCCATCGAACTGGAAAACATCGCCATGACCCACGATGCGGTGCGGCTGGCGGCGTGCATAGGCATCAGCCATCCGAAGTGGGATGAACGTCCCTTGCTGGTGGTGGTGCGCGAGCCTGGCGCCACGCTGGACCGCGAAACGCTGCTTGGCTACTACGAAGGAAAAATCGCCCGCTGGTGGACGCCCGACGACGTGGTGTTCGTCGATGCGCTGCCCATAGGCCCGACCGGCAAGGTGCTGAAGAACCACATCCGCGAGCAGTTCCGCGACCACCGCCTGCCCGCCAGCGGCCGATAACCCGATCAAACGCGCCCGCCAGCCCCCGTGGCGCGGACGCGTGCAGTGCAGCCGGGGGAACCAAAACAATCATAAAGAAGGAGACATGTATGCGTTATTCGAAAGAACTCTGCGGGACCGTGGCCGTGCTGGGCCTGGCCGTATCCGCACAAGCCCAACAAGCCGACGAGCAGGGCGACACCGCCCGCGTCGTCGTCACGGCGCAGAAGCGCGAGCAGCTGTTGCAGGAGGTGCCGGTGTCGGTCAGCGCCATCACTGCCGATTCCATGAAGAGCGCCAAGATCGACACCGGCACCGAGATCGCACGACAGGTGGCCAACCTGCGCGTGTCGGTGCTGGGCGACGAATCGCAGCCCAAGTTTTCGTTGCGCGGCATCTCCACGCCGGAATTCAACCTGAACGCCATTTCACCGACCGGCATCTTCTTCGACGAGGTGTATGTGGGCGCGCCGTTCCTGGGGGGCGCGCAGATCTTCGACGTTGAACGGGTCGAGGTGCTGCGTGGTCCACAGGGCACGCTGTTCGGCAAGAACACCACGGCGGGTGCGGTCAACTTCATATCGAAAAAACCCAGCTTCCGCCAGAACGGCGACCTGACGGTGGGCTACGGCAGCCACAATCTGAAGGAGGCCAAGGGCGCGCTCGAGGTGCCGCTGATCGACGACCGCCTCAGCGCGCGTTTCGCCTTCACCGCCGCCCATTCGGACGGTTATATCGAGAACGTCAACCCGGCCGGCCACGACCTGTCGAACATCGACCGCAAGGCGGCCCGCCTGACGCTGGCCTACAAGGACGGCGACGGCTGGAACGGCAGCTTGCGCCTGTTCGGCGTGAACAACAACCCGGAAGCGGTGGGCGCCGTCAACCAGGGCAGCGGGCCTGGCGGGCTCAATGCCAACGGCCGCGATCCCCGCATCAATCCCTATACCGGGCAGCCGCTGTCGTCGCGCCAGGTGGCGACCGACCGCTCCGGCGATATCGAAGTGCGCGGCAGCGGCGGCTACCTGACCGTCAACAAGAATACGGACCTCGGCACCTTTACTTCGATTACCTCCTACGTCAATGGCCGCTTCGCCAACCTGGTGGATGCCGACGGCACCATCGATCCGCTGCTGCACATCGACTTCGCCTCGAAGACGCGCGAGATCAGCCAGGATCTGCGCTTCACCACGTCCCTCGACGGCCCGTTCCAGCTGATCGCCGGCCTGTATCACCAGCGCGACGACATCGATATCGGCACCACCTACACCATCTTTGGCGGCCCGCCGGTGCTGCCCATCCTGCGCCAGAGCTACAACCAGCAGCGCCGCTCGTATGCGGCCTACCTGGACGGCACCTATGAGCTGAGCAAGATCGTGACCATGTACGGCGGCCTGCGCTACACCCGCGACGAGGGACGCCTGAACAACTTCAAGGTCGATCCGGTGGTGCCGCCACAGGCGCAACTGAACTACAACGACGGCAAGCCGACCGGCCGCATCGGCATGAGCGCGCAGCTGACCAGGGACGTCATGGTGTTCGGCCACTACGCACGCGGTTACCGCAGCAGCGCCTTCAACGGTGGCGCCCTGACCAATGTGGCGGACCTGAATGTGGCCAAGCCGGAGGACCTGAATTCCTTCGAGGCCGGCGTCAAGACCCAAATGTTCGACCGCAAGCTGACGCTGAACGCGTCGGCCTTCCTGTACAACTTCAAGAACCAGCAGTTCCTGAACGTGGTGGGCATCGGCACCCAGCAGCTGGTCAACGCCGGCTCGTCGCGCATCACCGGCGCCGAGATCGAGGCGGTCTACGCGCCGAGCCGCAGCCTGCGCCTGTCCACCGGCGTCGGTCTGCTGAACGCCAGCTACCGCGAACTGGTGCTGAACGGCGTCGACCTGTCCGGCAAGCGCATGATCGAAGCGCCGCGCTATACCGCCAACGCCGCAGGGGACTACCGCGTTCCGGCCGGCGCCTGGTCGCTCAACTTCCACGCCGACGCCACGCTGGTGGCCGAGCAGTATTTCGTCGCGGCCAACACCCAGCCGTCGCGCGTGGGACAGTCGCGCGACGTCGGCGCCCGCATTTCGCTGACCAGTCCCTCCAAAAAGTACGAGTACGCGATCTACGGCAAGAACCTGACCGACAACCAGGTCGCCACCGGCATCGTGCTCGATCCGACTTCCGCGACCCGCTTCACCACGGTGCCGTATCCTCGCCGTTACGGCATCGAAGCCTCGGTCCGATTCTAAGGGAGCGCGCAATGACGATACAGGAACAACGGCTCACGCTGACGGCCGGCGATGGCCACGCCATCGAAGTAATCTGCTGGCAGGGGCGAACCAGGCCGCGCGCCATCATCCAGATCGTGCATGGCATGGCCGAGCACTCGATGCGCTACCAGCACGTGGCCGAGGCGTTGGTGGATGCCGGCTACGTGGTCTACGCCAGCGAACATCGCGGCCACGGTAACCTGGCGCGTGAACACGGAACGCTGGGCGACTTTGGCCCGCGCGGATTCCAGGGGCTGGTGGACGACATGGTGCGGGTGACGCGCCATGCGGAGGACCGCTATCCCGGCCTGCCGATGGTGATGCTGGCGCATAGCATGGGCTCCATGGCCGCGCAGGTCTACCTGCTCGATCACGCCGGCCTGCTGGATGCGGTGGCCCTGTCCGGCACCACCGCGCTGGAGCTGCTGGACCCGCGCGTCTCCGGCTGGACGGTGGAAGCGGCCAACGCCACGGTGCCGGACGCGCAGTCGCCGGTGGATTGGCTAAGCCGCGATCCGGCGGTGCCGGCGGCCTACATCGCCGATCCGCTGTGCGCCTTCCCGTTGACGGATGCCTCGCTGTTCTCGATCTTCGATGTCGGGCTGCGCACCGCCGATCCGGCGCAGCTGGCGCGCATGCCGAAGGATCTGCCGATGTACCTGTTCACAGGCGACCGCGATCCGGTCAACGGCATGCTGGCGTGGTTCGATCCGCTGGTGGCGCGGCTGCGCGCAGCGGGCATGCGCGACGTCTCCACCCATGTCTACGGTGGCGCGCGCCATGAAGTGCTGAATGAAACCAACCGCGATGAAGTCATCGCCAATTTGCTGGCCTGGCTGGCCAGGGTGACAGGAGAACTATGAGAAACGTGTTTCAGCCCAATCTGCTGGAAGGCAAAGCGGCCTTCATCACCGGCGGCGGCAGCGGCATCAACCAGTGCATCGCCGAGCACATGGCCGGCGCCGGCGCCGCCGTGACCATCGTCGGCCGCGACCTGGCCAAGGCGCAGCGCGCCGCGGACGCCATCAATGCCGCCGGTGGCCGCGCCATCGGCCTGTCCGCCGACGTGCGCGACTACGATCAGGTCGCGGCGGCGCTGCTGGCGGCGCAGCGCGAGTTCGGGCGCCTGGATATCGTGGTCGCCGGCGCCGCCGGCAATTTTGTCGCCCCGGCGCTGGACATGTCGTCCAAGGGCTTTCGCACGGTGATCGATATCGATTTGATCGGGACCTTCAACACCGTGCACGCCGCCCATGCCCACCTGGCCAAGCCGGGCGGCCTGGTGCTGGCGATATCCGCGGTACAGTCGACCATGCCGACCGCCACGCAAAGCCACGTCTGCGCCGCCAAGGCGGGTATCGACATGCTGATGCGGACCCTGGCCGTGGAGTGGGGCGCGCAGGGCATACGCTGCGTCGGCATCGCGCCCGGGCCGGTCGGCGACACCGAAGGCATGCGGCGCCTGGCGCCGGATGGACAACGGAGCTGGGACCGGCTGCTGGACAGCATTCCTTCCGGCCGCGCCGGCGCGCGCGAGGAAATCGCGGCGCTGGCCCTGTTCCTCGCCAGCGGCGCCGCCGACTACATCAACGGCGTGGTCCTGCCGATCGACGGTGGGCAGACGGCGGTGGGAGGGCATGCATTCGGCGCCATGCTGCTTGATTCCTTGCGTCCACGGAGTACCAGCATTTGAATCCTACCGTTCTTGATTGCGATGTGCTGGTGATCGGCGGCGGCATCAATGGCGCCGGTATCGCCCGCGATGCGGCCGGACGCGGCATGTCGGTGGTGTTATGCGAGAAGGACGACCTGGCCTCGCACACCTCGTCGGCGTCCTCCAAACTGATACACGGCGGCCTGCGCTACCTGCAGTACTACGAATTCGGCCTGGTGCGAAAAGCACTGATCGAGCGCGAGGTGCTGATGCGCAGCGCGCCGCACCTGATAGCGCCGCTGCGCTTCGTGATGCCGCATGCGCCGGGCTTGCGGCCAGCGTGGATGCTGCGCGCCGGCTTGTTCCTGTACGATCATCTGGCGTCGCGCAAGCTGCTGGGCGGCTCGCAGGGCATCGACTTGCGCCGGCACACGGCGGGGGCGCCGCTCAAATCCGCGTACCGGCGCGGCTTCACCTATTTCGACGCCGCCGTTGATGATGCGCGGCTGGTGGTCGCCAACGTCATCGATGCGGCGGAGCGGGGCGCCCGCGTGCTGACCCGTACCGAATGTATCGCCCTGGCGCCGGTTGAGGGACTCTGGGTGGCGACGCTGCGCGGCGCGGACGGCCCGATCACGGGCGTGCGCGCGCGCTGCCTGGTCAACGCCGGCGGCTCGTGGGCGATGAGGTTGCGCCAACGCGCCGTCCCCGCAGCGAAGGGCGGCCTGCGGCTGGTGAAGGGCAGCCATATCGTCGTCAAGCGCCTGTTCGCGCACGATGATGCCTATATCTTCCAGCATGCGGACGGCCGCATAGTGTTCGCGATTCCCTACCAGGGCGACTACACGCTGATCGGCACCACCGACCTTGATTACGAGGGCGACATGGGCAAGGTTGAAATCAGCCCCGAGGAAGTGGCGTATCTGTGCGAGCTTGGCAGCGTCTACTTCAAGCTACCGGTGCGGCCGGCCGACGTGGTGTGGAGCTACGCCGGCGTGCGCCCGCTGGTGGACGACGGCGCCGGCGACGCCAAGGCCGTCACGCGCGACTATCAGCTGCTGCTGGACGACGATACGGCGCCTGTGCTGTCCGTCTTCGGCGGAAAAATCACCACCTACCGCAAGCTGGCCGAGGAGGCGGTCGACCGGGTTGCCGCCGTCATCGGGGCTTCGGGCAAGGCGTGGACCGCCGGGGCGTGCCTGCCCGGCGGCGACATACACGGCAAGCTTCCCGATAACCGCTCGGTGACCGGGTTTGGCCTGTTCGTGCGCGATGCGCAGCGCCGCTACGGCTGGCTGCCGGCGCGCCTGGTGACGCGCTACGCCCATGCCTACGGCAGCCGCATCCACCGTTTGCTGGAGGGGTGCGATTCGATCGCCTGCATGGGCCGGCATTTCGCGGCGGACCTGTATGAGCGTGAAGTCCGCTATCTGATCGATGCGGAATGGGCACGCGGCGCGGACGACGTGCTGTGGCGCCGCACCAAGCTAGGCCTGCGCGTCGGGCCGGCAGCTGTCGCCGCGCTCAGTGAATGGATGCTGCGCCATGCATGACTACATACTGGCCTTGGACCAGGGCACATCCAGCTCGCGCGCGGCGCTGTTCGACCGCGCGGGGCGGCCGGCCGGCATGGCGCAGCAGGAGTTCCGGCAGATATTTCCGCAGCCGGGCTGGGTCGAGCATTGTCCACGGGAGCTCTGGAAATCACAACTCACGGTGATGCGGCAGGTGCTGGCGCAGCAGGGCGTGGCGCCGACCCAAGTGGCCGCCATCGGCATCGCCAACCAGCGCGAGACCGCGCTGCTGTGGGACCGCGCCACCGGCCATCCGCTGATGAACGCCATCGTCTGGCAGGACCGGCGCACCGCCGACTATTGCGAAAGCCTGCGCCGCGACGGGCTCGAAGACTGGGTGCGCGACAAGACAGGGCTGGTCATCGACGCCTACTTTTCGGCGACCAAGCTGAAGTGGATGCTGGAGCACATACCCGGTGCGCGCCGGCGCGCGGAGCGCGGCGAGCTGGCATTCGGCACGGTCGATTCATGGCTGGCCTGGAAGCTCACCGGCGCGCACATCACGGACGCGGGCAATGCCTCGCGCACCATGTTGTTCAATCTGCACAGCGCAGCATGGGATGCGGATTTGCTGGCCCTGTTCGACATCCCGGCGGCGGTGCTGCCGCAGGTAGTGGACAGCAGCGGGGTGGTGGCGTTCACTTTGCCGGAGATACTGGGCAGCCCGGTGCCGCTGGCCGGCATCGCCGGCGACCAGCAGGCCGCCACCTTCGGCCAGGCGTGCCGCACCCGCGGCAGCGCCAAGAACACCTTCGGCACCGGCAGTTTCATGCTGATGAACGTGGGCGACACACCGGTGGTATCGCGCCACAAGCTGTTGTCGACGCTGGGCTGGACCCGGGGGAAGCAGACCAGTTATCTGCTGGAGGGCAGCGTCTTCATGGCCGGGGCCACGCTGCAATGGTTGCGCGACGGCCTGGGTATCGTTGACGACGTGGCGCAGGTGGACGCGTTGGCCGCGACCGTGCCGGACGCCGGCGGCGTCGTGCTGGTGCCGGCGTTCACCGGGCTGGGGGCGCCGCACTGGGATCCGTTCGCCCGTGGCGCCGTCCTCGGGCTGAGCCGGGGTTCGGGCAAGGCCCACATCGCACGCGCCGCGCTGGAGGGCATCGCCTGCCAGAACGTCGATGTGCTGGCCGCGATCGAGAGCGATGCCGGCCTGGCGCTGACCGAGCTGCGCGTGGACGGCGGCGGAGCGCGCAGCGATATGTTGATGCAGTTGCAAGCGGATTTGCTGGGCGTGCCCGTGGTGCGGCCGCAGAATACCGAAACTACGGCGCTGGGCGCGGCGCAGCTGGCGGGCTTGGGCGTGGGATACTGGCAGGGTATTGATGAGCTGGAGTCGCACTGGGTGGTGCAGCGTCGCTTCGAACCGGCCATGGGGAGCGACCAGCGTGAACATCAGATGGCGCAATGGCGGCGCGCGTTGCAACGGGCAGCCGCTTGGCTTGCGCCCTAGCTGTGTCAGGCTTCGGGCGCGCTGGTGAGGTATTCGAAGATCAACTCGGCCGCCTGGTCGGGGATGGCCAGGAAGCGCGCGCCGTTGCGATAGCGGCCGTGGGTTCCGATCAGGGCGCTGTGCAGCACCGTCAGCGTGACTTTGTTTTGGATGGAACTGCCGGGAAAGCAGAACGTCAGCACGTAGTTGGTGTCTGTCGGCAGCGGGTGGTCGCTGAGGAAGGCTACGCCCATGCGGGAAATGTCGATGATTTGCGTAACGGTGTTGTTTCGACCATCCATGTCGCTGATGTGGGCGTCCACCTGTAGCAAGCGGCGCACGTGTTCTCGTCTCGGGTCCATCTATTCATGCCAGCGAAAAAACGCCAGTATGACAGATTTGCACGCCCGGCGGGACCGCGCGTCCGGGCCGGAACATCCCAGTCGTTTGCGATCGAGGTGCGCTGGCGTACATACCGCCGGCACGCCGCTGGCTAAGCTGCTTGCACTGCGGTGCATACCGCTGACCGGAGAGTGAGATGGCAAGCCCTCAAACCAGGCAAAAGAAGCAGATCGCCGACGTGTTGCGCAAGGTATTTGGCATGGAGGCCCTGCGCGACGGCCAGCGTCGTGTCATCGAGAGTGTGTTGGCGGGACGCGACACGCTGGCCGTCATGCCGACCGGCAGCGGCAAGTCGCTGTGCTACCAGCTCCCGGCCTGCCTGCTCGACGGCGCGACGGTGGTGGTGTCGCCGTTGATATCGTTGATGAAGGATCAGGCCGAGAAGTTGGAGGACGGCGGCATCGCCAGCGCGGCCCAGATCAACAGCAGTCTGTCGCGCGGCGACGAAGCGGCCGCGCTGGATGCGATCCACCGCGCCGAAAAGGACGTGATCTTCTGCACGCCGGAGCGGCTGCTGACGCCGGATTTCCTGGCGCTGCTCAAGCGCAGCAACGTCTCGCTGGTGGTGGTCGACGAGGCGCACTGCATTTCGCAGTGGGGCCATGATTTCCGTCCGGCCTACCTGGAGATCGGCGCGGCGCTCGACGCGCTGGGCAATCCGCAACTGCTGGCGCTGACCGCCACCGCGACCGAGGAAGTGATCGCCGATATCCGCCGGCAGCTTGGCCGTCCGCGCCTGGAGGTGATCAACACCGGCATCTACCGGCCGAACTTGAACTACCGCGTGCGCCAGGTGACCAATCCGGAAGAGCAGTACGCGACCGCGTTGCAGCTGGCGCGCGAAAGTGCCGGCGTCGGCATCATCTATGCGGCCACCGTCAAGGCGGCCGAAGAGATGCACGAGTTGCTGCAACAGGCCGGCGAGAGCGCGACCCTCTACCACGGCAAGCTGCGCGCCGCCGAACGCAGCGAAAACCAGAACCTGTTCATGAGCGGCGAGCGCCGCGTGATGGTGGCGACCAACGCTTTCGGCATGGGCATCGACAAGCCCGACACCCGCTTCGTCATCCATCTGCAGGTGCCGGCCAATCTGGAAGCCTACTACCAGGAATCCGGCCGCGCCGGCCGCGATGGACTCGACGCCGAATGCACGCTGCTGTACTACCACGCGGACAAGCGCCTGCAACAGTACTTCCTGAGCAAGCATTATCCGTCGGCCGACGAACTGAAAGCCGTCCATGAGGCGGCGATGGCGCTGGGCCAGGCGTCGTTCACGGAGGTGGAGCTGCGGTCGCTGCTGGAGCAAACGCCCGGCGGTCAGCTGAAGATCTGCCTGAAAATGCTCAAGGATGGCAAGCTGTTGAAGCGCAACCGCAAACTGGCTTATGTGCTGGCCGGCGGTACGCCCAAGGCCGCGGAATTCGAGCGGATGGCGCAGGTCTACGTCGACAAGCATGAGCGCGACCGCCAGGGCCTGGACCAGATGGTGTCGTATGCCCAAAGCGGCTATTGCCGCTGGAAGCTGTTGCTGGATTACTTCGGCGACCGCCCGCCGGATTTCGAGCGCTGCTGCCGGTGCGACAACTGCCTGTCGCCGCCGTCTATCCAGGACAGTCCGCAACGGCTCGACGCGGCGCCGGCGCCGGCCGGCGGATACACGCAAACGCCAGCAGCGCCGCCAGCAACAGCAGTACGCTCGACACTCCCATCGCCAGCTGGATTCCGCTGAGGATGTCGCGGTTGCCCGCCACCAGCGCGCCGAAGATCGCCACGCCCACCGCGCCGCCCACCTGGCGCGCCGTGTTCAGCACCGCCGAGGCGGTGCCGGCCTGGCGCCGCTCCACGCCGGACAGGATGGACGTGGTCATCGCCGGCACGGCCAGGCCCATGCCGGCCGGGATCAGCGCCAGTCCGGGCAGCATCTGCAGGAAGGTGGCGTCGCTCGAGATGCCCCACCAGCCCAGCAGCGCGTAGCCGCTGGCGCCGATCGCGGCGCCCAGTATCATCGGCGTGCGCAGCCCGGTGCGCGGCGCCATCCAGCCGCTGACGATGTTGGACAGGATGAAGGTGGCCGTCAGCGGCAGGAACACCAGCCCCGCGTGCAGCACGCCGAAGCCGCGTACTTTTTGCAGGTAGAAGCTGAGCACGAAGATCACGCCGTAGTAGGAAAAATTCATCAGCACGCCGAACAGCACCGCGCCGGAGAAGGGCGCGCCACGGAACAGCGCCAGCGGCAGCATCGGCGACTGGCTGCGCGACTCGACGCGGATGAACAGCGCGCCCGCCACCACTGCCGCCGCCAGCCCGCCGCGCACCATCCAGTGCGACCAGCCCAGGGACTCGAATTCGATGACGGCGCCGATCAAGCCGGTCAGCGCGACGATGGCCAGCAGTTGGCCCGCCAGGTCCAGCGAGCGGTGCGGATCGCGGCCGGCCAGGGCTGGCACCACGCGGCAGGTCAGCCAGAAACCAACGACGCAGATCGGGATATTGACCCAGAAGATGCTGCGCCAGCCCGCCACCGACAGCAGCAGGCCGCCCAGCACCGGTCCGGCCGCGATCGACATGCCGCCGGAGGCGGTCCACCAGGCGATCGCCTTGGCCAGCATGGCTTTGTCGTCGGCGTAGGTGGCGTTCAGGATGGCCAGTGAACTGGGCACCAGCAGCGCGGCGCCGGCGCCTTGCAGGGCGCGGGCGATATTGAGGGCGGTGGCGCCGGGCGCCATCGCGCAGGCCAGCGAGGCAGCCGTGAACAGCGCGAAGCCGGTCAGGAAGGTGCGGCGCGAGCCGAACTTGTCGCCCAGCGCGCCGGCCGACAGCAGGAACACGGCGAAACCCAGCGTGTAGGCGTCCACCACCCATTGCAGGTCGGTCACGTCCGCCCCGAGCTCGCGGCCGATCTGCGGCAGGGCGACGTTGACGATGGTGACGTCCAGCTGGACGATGATGAAGGCGAAGCTGCAGGCGAGCAGGATGGCCAGGGAGGGGGCGCGGTCGGTTTTCATGACTGCACTATAGGATGGTTTGACTATTTCAAAAAATGAATAATAATGAAGTCACCTATCTCATTTTAAGAATCGACCATGGAACTCTCCGCCTTGCGCATCTTTAAAGCGGTCGCCGAAGAGGGCAGCGTCACGCTGGCCGCCTCGCGGCTGAACCGCGTCCAGTCCAACGTATCGGCGCGCTTGACGCAGCTGGAGGAATCGCTGGGCGTGCCGCTGTTCCATCGCTCCGGCCGCAAGCTGCAGATCACCGTCGAAGGTTCGCGCCTGCTGGCCTATGCCGATCGCCTGCTGCAATTGGCGGAGGAGGCGCAGGCCGCCATGCGGCCGGATCAGAAACCGTCCGGCCAGTTGCGTATCGGATCGATGGAGACCACGGCGGCGGCGCGCCTGCCGCAAGTACTGGCCGCCTTCAGCCGCAAGCACCCGCAGGTGGATTTGATACTGGACACCGCGCCCACCGACCAGCTGCTGGACGGAGTCCTCAAGCACAGGCTGGACGTGGCCCTGGTCGCAGGCCCCGTGCAGCACGCGGAGCTCGAGCAGCTGCCGGTGTTTGAAGAGGAGCTGGTGCTGATCACCTGCCACGGCCATCCGCCGGTGACGTCGCCGCAGGAGCTGGCGCGGCGCAACCTGCTGGTGTTCCGCACCGGCTGCACCTACCGCCGCCGGTTGGAGGCCTGGTTTGCCGAGGGCGGCGTGGCGCCGGCGCGGGTGTCGGAATTCGGCACGTTCGAAGCGATCATCGGCTGCGTGGCCGCCGGCATGGGCGTGGCGCTGATGCCGAAGGAAGTGCTCAACCAGCGCAAGCTGGCCAGGACCATACGCCAGCACACGCTGCCGCCGCACGTGGCCCAGGTCGAAACCCTGCTGGTGTGGCGCAAGGACGTGCTGCACCATCCCGCCCGCAGCGCCTTCGCGGACAGCCTGGCCTAGCGCCCCGGAAGCTTGGCCACCAGGAAGTCGACAAAGGTGCGCACCCGCAGCGACAGGTGGCGCGCGTGCGGATACAGCAGGATAAAGGGCCGTGATGTGCCGCCGTGGTGCGGCAGCAGTTCGACCAGGTCGCCGCGCGCCAGGTCCTGTTCGATGATGTAGCGGTAGGTTTGCACCAGCCCCGCGCCCGCGCGCGCCAGCGTGACGATGCCCAGCACGTCCTCCGAGCAGCACAAGCCGCCGCTGGTGGGCATGTCGATCGCCGCGCCGTCCCGCATGAACTGCCACGGAATGCGCTTGCCGGTGCTGGGGAGCTCGAACTGTATGCATTCGTGCTGGTGCAGGTCTTCCAGCTTGCGCGGCTTGCCGTGGCGCTTCAGGTAGGCGGGCGAGGCGACCAGCACCAGCTCCGCATCTTCCAGCTTGCGCGCGATGAGGTTGGAGTCGGCCGGCGCGCGGCCGCGTATCGCCAGGTCGTAGCCCTCGTCGGCGAAGTCGATATTGCGGTTGCTGACGTGGATATCCAGCGTGACCTCCGGGTACTTCCGGCGGAACTCTCCCAACAGCGGCAGCAGGCGGTAATGCGCATACGGCGTCGGCGCGCTGATGCGCAGCGCGCCGGCCGGCTTGGCCTGGCCGCCCGTGACCTGGCGCTCGGCGTCCGTCAGCAGCGACAGCGCCTGCCGGCATTGTTCGAAATAGCTGCGACCACCGTCCGTCAATCGGATCTGGCGCGTGGTGCGCACGAACAGGCGCACGCCCAGCCGCTCCTCCAGCCTGGCGATGGAGCGGCTGACGGCGGCCGGCGTCACGCTGGCCGCGGTGGCGGCTGCGGTAAAGCTGCCCAGTTCCGCCGCAAAGCAGAACAGCTCTATGCTGCCCAGCAGGATGTCGTCGAAATTGCGCTTCATGTCGGCCTCATTGATTACATTGTGTATCAATTATCTTGCATCGCGCCTCATTTATCAACGGACGAGTCGTCAGTATAGTGATCCGCATGGCGTCGCTGAACGCCGCAACCAGAAACCTGAAGGAGCATCACCATGCCATATGTGAACATCCGCGTGACCAAGGAAGGCGTAACGGCGGCCCAGAAGCTGGAGCTGATCGAGGGCGTGACCGACTTGCTGGCCCGCGTGCTGGACAAGGACCCGGCCACCACCTTCGTCATCATCGATGAAGTGGAGACCGACAACTGGGGCCTGAACCGCGAGAGCATCACCACCCGCAGGCGCCGCCCCAAGTCGGCGGTGTGACGCCGCGTCAGGCGGCGTGGGGCGCGATGGCCAGCGGCGCGCCGGCCGCCAACCGTTCCAGCGCCGGACGGGATTGCACGATAAAGCCGCGCTGACCCAGCGATATCCAGCCGTTGCGCTTGAGGGAGCTGAGCGTGCGGCTGACGGTGGCCGGGGTCAGGCCGAGGTAGTCGCTGATGTCCTGGCGCGACATCGGCAGCGGCGAGTGGGTCTCCAGCATCGGCGCTTGCGGCGCCGGCCCCGCGCGCTGCAGCAGGAACATCACGATACGCTGGCAGGCGCCGGCGCTGCGCAGGATGGCGGCGGCCAGCTGCTGGCGGTCGATCTCGCGGCTCAGCATCGCGCTGAACAGGTCGCAGCTGTATGGCTCCTCGTCCATCAACTCGGCCAGGTGCCGGTACTGCACCACGTCTACCTGGCAGTCGGTCAATGCCAGGGCGGAGGCGTGCCGGCGCTGTTCGCCTATGGTATCGACACCCAACCAGTCGCCCGGACGCGTGAAGTCGATGATGCGCTGTACGCCGTCGGCGCCGGGCTGGTATATCTTCAAGTGGCCTGCGCGGACAAAATGCAGTTCGCCGCCGGCCTCTGCGCCCATCTCGAACAGGTGCTCGCCGCGCGCCAGTTGCTTCTGGGTGCCAAGCCGGCATTGGTCCAGTTCCAGCGCGGTCATGACGCCACCATCGCCGGTTCCGCAGCGTTGCCGATCGCCATGCGGTGCAGCGCCGACAGGTCCAGCAGTTTGATGTCCCTGCGCCGCAGCTCGAACAGGGCGCGCTGCCGGAACTGCAGCAGCAGGCGGCTGACGCATTCTGCGGTCACGCCCAGGTAGCTGGCGATATCGCAGCGCGACATCGGCAGCCGGAACTGCTCGGCCACATGGCCGTATTCGACGCGGCGTTGCGACAGCGACAGCAGCAGGTCGGCCATGCGCTGCTCGGCCTGGGTGTTGCGCAGCATGAGGGCGGCGCGCTGTTCGCGGCGGATCTCGCGGCTGAGCAGGGCGTGCAGGCTGGCGCGCATCACCGGCCGGCGGCGGCCCTCGAACCCATGCCGGTTCCAGTTGATGCTGCATACTTCGCTGTCCTCCAGCGCGATGACGGTGTTGGCGTGCCGCTCGCGATCCAGCGCGTCGAGGCCGAGGAAATCCGGCGCCAGCGCGAAGCCGATGATGTGCGCCGGCTGCTGGGCGGCGGCGCGCAAAACCTTGAAGCTGCCGGAGCGGATGTTGAAAATGTGATCGCTGACCGCATCGCCGGCCTTGTACAGGGTGGCGTGGCGGGCGATGCGTATGCGCTGGCTGGCGTCCCGATTGCCGGCGGCGGCGCCGACGCACGTCATACGATGCTCGCACTCGGCGCAATTGTTGCGTTCGATGGAGTTAATCATGATTTCCTACTCTTCTTTTCTGGACGATTAGTTCATGGTAGTGACCTGCAACTGCAATTTCTTTGATCCAGATCAATTATTTTCTTGATGAGGATCAGTAACCTTCGCTTACTCCATTGTCTGTAACTAAGGTTCTCCATGTCACCTTCCCTGAGCGCGTGCGCACCGGCCCATGTGGCCGCCACCGACCCCAACGCGGCGCTGCGTCTTGCCGCCACGGTGTTTGAAGCCGCGCAGGGCATGATGGTGACCGACGCGCGCGGCCGCATCGTGCGGGTCAACCAGGCCTTCGTCCGCATCACCGGCTACAGCAGCGAGGAGGTGGTCGGACAAACCCCCAAGCTATTGAGCTCCGGGCGCCACGTGCCGGACTTCTATGCCGTGATGTGGGCCGCCATCGCGCGTGACGGGATCTGGGAAGGGGAGATATGGAACCGCCGCAAGAACGGCGAGGTCTACCCAGAGCACCTGAGCATCACCGCCGTGCGCGACGACGACGGCGAGATCACCAACTACGTCGCCGCGCTGACCGACATCACGCTCAGCAAGGCCGCCAACGACGAAATTCGCAGCCTGGCGTTCTACGACCCGCTGACACGCCTGCCCAACCGCCGCCTGCTGCTGGACCGGCTGCGGCAGGTGCTGGCCGCCAGCAGCCAGCATGACCGCTATTGCGCGCTGATGTTCATCGACCTGGATAACTTCAAGATCCTGAACGACACGCTGGGCCACAACGTCGGCGACCTGCTGCTGTCGCAGGTGGCGGAGCGCTTGCAATCGAGCCTGCGCAAAGGCGACACCGTCGCGCGCCTGGGCGGCGATGAATTCGTGGTGCTGGTGGAGGGGCTAAGCAGCGGCGCACTGGAGGCGGCAGCCGAAGTGGAGTCGCTGGGAGTCAAGATACTGGCCGCGTTGAACCGGCCTTACGAACTGGGGACGCATCACTGCCGCAGCACGCCGAGTATCGGCGCGACCCTGTTCCACAACGGCGAGCCGCCGCAGCCGCACGACCTGTTGATGCAGGCCGATATCGCCATGTATCAAGCCAAGCAGGCCGGCCGCAACGGCATGCGTTTCTTCGACCGGCGGATGCAGGACCGCATCAGTGAGCGGGCGCAAATGGAAAGCGATTTGCGGCACGCGATCGAATGCCATCAATTCGCGTTGTATTACCAGGTGCAGGTCGACCAGCACGGCAAGGCGCGCGGCGCCGAGGCGCTGATACGCTGGATCCACAGCGATGGCACGACGGTTTCGCCAGCCAGTTTCATTCCGCTGGCTGAAGAAACGGGGCTGATACTGGCGATAGGCAGCTGGGTGCTGGACGCGGCGTGTGCGCAGCTCGCGGCCTGGCAGGCGGCGCCCCCGATGGCGCACCTGGTCTTGGCGATCAACGTCAGCGCGCAGCAATTCCATCAGCCGGATTTCGGCAGGGAGGTGCGCATGGCGGTAGACCGGCATGGCATCGATCCGCGCTTGCTGAAGCTGGAATTGACCGAGGGTGTGCTGCTGGATAAGATCGAGGAAACCATCGCGTGCATGCAGGAGCTCAAGGAGATCGGTGTGCGTTTCTCGCTCGACGATTTCGGCACCGGCTACTCTTCACTGCAATACCTGAAGCGCCTGCCGTTGAGCCAACTGAAGATCGACCAGTCCTTTGTGCGCGACCTGGCCAGCGACAGCAGCGACCAGGTCATCGTGCGGACCATCATTGCGATGGCGCGCAGCCTGCAACTGGACGTGATCGCGGAGGGCGTCGAAACGCAGGCGCAGCGCGCGCTGCTGGAGGAACTGGGCTGCCGGCGCTATCAGGGCTATCTGTATAGCCGTCCGGTGCCTGAACCGCAGTTGCGCGCCTTGATCACGGGATGGCCTGGTCAGCCCAGTGCTTCGGCAGGACCGAAGAACTCGTAGTAGGTTTGCGATTGCGGCACGCCCAGCTCCAGCAGGTGCGACTTGATCGCCTTCATGAACGGCGTGGGGCCGAGGAAGTAGGCGTCGACGTCGCGCGTCTCCGGCAGCCAGGCGTTAAGCTGCTGCTGGCCGATGTAGCCGGTGGCGTGCGGCTGCGGGCCGCTGTCGTTGGCCGCTTCGTAGCAGTAGAAGCGTTGCAGCTGCGGGTGTTGCGCCGCCAGCGTGTCGATGTGGTCGCGGAAGGCGTGCACGCTGGCGTTGCGGGCCGCGTGGATGAAGTGGATGGTGCGCCCGGTGCCCAGCGCAGCCGTCAGCATCGCCAGCGTCGGCGTGATGCCGACGCCGCCGCTGATCAGCACCAGCGGCTTGTCGCTGTCGGCCAGCGTGAAGTCGCCCGACGGCGGCACCAGTTTCAAACTGTCGCCGACGTTGACGTGGTCGTGCAGGAAGTTGGACACCGCGCCACCCGGCTCACGCTTGACGCTGATGCGGTAGCTGCTGCCGTTGCTGGCGGCGGACAGCGAATACTGGCGGCGTTGTTCTGCGCCGTTCACGTCGATCAGCAAGCCGATGTACTGGCCCGGCGCATGCGCCACCACCTTGCCGCCGTCGACCGGCTGCATGACGAAGGAGGTGACTTCATCGCTTTCGGCGATCTTCGATACCACCTTGAATTCGCGCGCGCCGCTCCAGCCGCCTTCTGCCGCCTCGTTCTTCTCGTAGACGCTTTGCTCCGCGCCGGCCAGGATATCGGCCAACTGGCCGTAGGCCGCACCCCATGCATCGATGACCGCATCGGTGGCGACGTCGGCGCCCAGCACTTCGCGGATCGCCTTCAGCAGCGACGCGCCGACCATCGGATAGTGCTCGCGCTGGATTTGCAGCGACACGTGCTTGTTGACGATGGTCGATACCAGCGGGCCCAGTTGCTCCAGCCGGTCGATATTTTTCGCGTACATCAGCACCGCGTTGGCCAGCGCGCGCTGCTGGTTGCCGTCTGCCTGGTTGGCTTGGTTGAAGATCGGCTTCACCTGCGGGAAGTCGCGGAACAGCGTCAGGTAGAAATGACGGGTCAGGGCTTCGCCGCCTTGTTCCAGGATGGGGACGGTGGCGCTGATGATGGATTTTTGTTCGGTGCTGAGCATTTTGCGGTCCATGTGTGGTTTCGACGTAAAGAAGTATATCACATGAATGTTTAAATGTTGGAGCAGACGCAATCGAAAAAAACGATTGCGCCCGCGGTGGGCTGGCTTAGAGATCGAACTTCAATTCAGCCACGTAGGTCCGTTGCGGATACGGGTGGAAGTTCCAGTACTTGTAGTTGTTCAGGTTATCGATGCCGATCGCCGCGCTCCACTGGCGGTTGATGCGGTAGCGCGCGCGCACGTCGGTCGTGAAGTATTTGCTGCCGCCCATGTAGGCGAAGCCGTTGACGTCCGTGTTATCGAGCGTCGAATACTGGCTGCCGCTGTAGCGCGCGGCCAGCGTCAGCGAGAGCTGGTCGTTGACGGCGTAGCTGGCCACGCCTGTGGCGCGCCATTCCGGAATGCGCGGCTGCCACTTGCCCACGCTGGCCGGGAACTTGTCGTTGCGGGCGATCTTCGAATCGGTCCAGGTCACGCTGGAGCTCAGCGCCAGTCCGCGCACCCAGACGTCGTCCTCCGTGTAGGCCGCTTCCAGCCCTTTGGTGTTGATGCGGTCGAGGTTCTGGATGGTGCTGACCGACGATCCGGCCAGTACGTTGGTCTGCGAGTACAGCGCGTCCCTGGTGCGTTCGCCGAAAGCGGTAAGGCGCAGCAGGCCGTTGGCCAGCCTGCGCTCGGCTGTCAGTTCGGTGGTCCAGGATTTTTCCGGCTTCAGGTTTGGATCGTTGTTGATCAAGTCGCCGGCGGCGTTGATGCCGCCCTGGTAAAGCTCGGACACCGTCGGCATGCGCACGGCGCGGCCCAACGAAGCTTTCAAGACCCAGTCGTCGCTGGCCTGGAATGCCAGCGCGGCCTTTGGCGACAGGTAGTTCTCGCTGCGCTCCGGGTGCCGCGCGGTCACGCTGCGGTTGGAGGTGGCGCCGTCGTGCGCGCTCCAGCGCTCGTAGCGCATACCCAGCACCGTCTTCCAGCGCGGCGCGAACTTCCAGCTGTCTTGCGCGTACAGGCTGTTGGTTTCGGTCTTGCCGGTGAAGGCGGCATTGCGGTCGCCGGGTGCTCCGTCCATCCAGCTGCTGGCGGCGTTCTCGATGCTGGACAATTTATACGCCTCGCGCTGGTAGCCGAATTCCGCCACGTGCGCCGGGGCCGGACGCCATACGCCCTTGGCGGACAAGGTGTTCCAGCCGGTGCCGCCCTGGTTGACGATGCGGCCCGCGCCGCCCGCCAATGCGCCCGGCATTTCGACGGTGGCGGCGCGCAGCTGGTCCTTGTCGTAGTCGTACAGGCTGGCCGCCACTTCCCAGTCGAACACGCCCTTGGTGTTGGACTTGAAGGTCAGGCCGTGCATCACGTGCTGGATATTTTCGTTCGACAGGTTGAAGTCCGTCGGCGCCAGCGCGTAGCTGCGGCCGGCGATGTTGACGGCGCCGCTGTAGATCGGGCGGCCCGTAGCGTCGCGCAGATAGGTGTCCGGGCGTCCCTCGGAGTCGTTGCGCCACACGCCGAAGGTGTAGGTGGCGCGCAGCGTCGGCGAGATGTCGTAGGCCAGCTTGCCTTTGAACTGGTCCTGCACCGTGTGGTACTGGGTAGCGGTGCCGAGGATGAACCAGTCCTTGTTGTTGCGGTCCAGTCCCGCCACCGCGCCGGTGACGGCGATGCCGGCGTTGCCTGGCTTGCCGGCGCCGGGCGCCCGGGTCGGGAAGGTCAGCGGCTGGCCTTCGCTGTCGGTGCGGCTGACGTCCACAAACCACGACCAGCCGCCTTGGCGGTCGCCCAGCGAGATGCTGGCCTGCCTGCCCTGGTAACTGGTACTGGTGTTATACAGCTCGAAGGGTTGGTGCGTCAGCGTCAGCTTGGCGTGGGCTTCGAACTTGGTGGGCATGCGGGTCACGTAATCGACCACCGCGCCCACCGAGTTGCCGCCGTAGGCTGCGGAGAAGGGGCCATACAGCACATCGACCCGTTCGATCTGCTCTGGGCTGACCATGCCCCAGCGCGGCGCGAAGCTGGCGCCGTTGCCCAGGTAGTTGGACAGCAGGATGCCGTCGGCGTACACCATCGAGCGCGCGCTGTTGCCGGTGCCGGAGGCGCGGGTGGACAGCACGGCGTGATTGTAGTCGCCGATGTAGCGCTTGCGCACCAGCAGGCTGGGGAGGTATTTCAACGCATCTTCGGCGTCGGTGGCGTTGATGGTGCGTTCGATTTCGGCCTGGGTGATGCCTTCGATCGTGGTCGGGATCTGGGTCGGCAGCGACGTCGGACGGTTGCCGGTGATGGTCACGGTGCCCAGTTGATGGAAGGGCGCGTCCTGCGCGCAGGCGAAGGTGGAGAAGGCGGCAAGCAGCGCCAGCGCCAATGGGGACATGGTCGGTTTCATGGTGTTCCTGATGTTGGGATGATGACCGCCGCCCGCACACGCACGGGGGCGCGGCGGGCGGCAGCGGGTACGACAGACGATCAGGAACGTGCGGGCGGTCCGCGCGGTTTGGCGGCGCTCCAGCTATGCAGGGGCCTTGGCGCGCTGTAGAACAGCGGTGGGTAGTAGTCATGGCCGCCGATGACGGCGAAACTGGCCATGGATTGCGGCGGCAGCGCGAAACTGCCGCCGTGCGTGACGCAATACGCACAGTGCTCCATGACCTTGCTGGCCGGGGAGGGGGACTTCCTGGCGGCGTCGACCGAGCAGATCTCGGCGTAGCCATACGGCGAGGCCGGCGTCAGCGCGCGCGAAACCGTCGGCGCAAGCGCACTGAACAGGACGGCCAGCATGGCGATCCAGATGTGCAGCGTTCGACGTTTTGCCAGTTTGAACATGGCGGCAATTATAACAAATACTCTCACTTACATTTGAGAATGAGAAGTGTTATCATTTGCGTTGTTGATACATCACCGCACCTACTCCATGCCGCTGACCACCATCCCGTTCCAACGCACGCTGATCGCCGTTGCCGCCTCCTTGTTGGCGCTGTCCACCCACGCGCAGGAGGCCGCCGCGCCGATGGAGTCGATCCAGGTGGCCGGCAGCTGGCTGGGCTCGGGCTTGCAGAACAGCGTCAAGAATTTCGCCGGCGCCCGCACCGTGCTGAAGAAGGAAGACATAGCCAACAGCGGCGCCGCCGACATCGGCGACGTGATGCGGCGCATTCCGGGCGTGCAGTCCACCGACAATTCCGGCACCGCCGGCAGCGCCATCTCGCTCAACATCGGCGTGCGCGGCCTGACGGGGCGCTACTCGCCGCGTTCCACGGTGCTGCTGGACGGGATACCGCTGGCGGTGGCGCCGTACGGCCAGCCGCAGCTGTCGTTCGCGCCGGTCAGCCTGAACAATATCGAATCGATCGACGTGGTGCGCGGCGGCGGCGCGGTGCGTTATGGTCCGCAGAACGTCGGCGGCATCATCAACTTCCGCAGCCGCTCGATACCCGATACGCCGGGCGTCAGCGGCGATGCGTCGTTCCGCTACAACGACTTCAACAACGGCGGCCAGAATCGCCAGTACAGCGCCTTCGTCGGCAGCCAGCAGGAGGGTGGGCTGGGCGTGGCGGTGCTGTACTCGGGCATGGCCGGCAGCGAGTGGCGCGCCGGCAGCGATGAAAAGGTCAACGACCTGGCCGTGAAGTTCCGTTATCCGCTGAATCCGCATAGCGAGCTGAACGCCAAGCTGTCCTACTACGAAGTGAATTCGCGCACGCCGGGCGGGCTGACCGTGGCGCAGTACGACGCCGATCCGTTCCAGAACACGCGGCCCACCGACTACTGGAGCGGCGACCGACGCAGCGCCGACGTCGGCTATTTGAACACTTTGTCGGCCACGCAGGAATTCGAGGTCAAGGCGTACTACAGCGACAGCTTCCGTCAAAGCGCGTTGATCAATGCGGCCAGGACGCAGCTGACCAGGCAGCCGCGCAACTATGAAGTGCTGGGCATCGAGCCGCGCTACACGCAGCGCTTCGCCGCCGGCGGCCTGACGCACGACGTCACGGCCGGCTACCGCTACCTGCGCGAGCGGGGCGACGACAACAGCTACATCCAGACCGTGAAGACCGGCGCCAACGGTGTCATATCAACCTTTGTCAACAGCACCGACGCGCATGCCGTGTACGTCGACGACCGCATCGCCGTGGGCGCATGGCGCATCACCCCGGGGCTGCGTTACGAGCACATCAAGTCGGAGCGCAAGGACGTGAGCGCCAAGTCGGTGTTCGAGACCGACAACAACAAGGCGCTGCCGTCGCTGAACGTGGCGTATCTGGTGAACCGCGCGTTGACCGTATTCGCCAACTACACGACCTCGTTCGGGCCGGTGCAGAACACACAGCTCAACTCGCAGACGCCAACCAATCCGCTCAAGCCGGAGCTGGCCAAGACGGCGGAGCTGGGCGCGCGCTGGAAAACCGGCGCGGTGAACGCCGAAGTCACCGCCTTCAAGCTCAAGTTCGATAACCAGATCCTGCAGGTGCCGGGCACGACGCCCGCCGTGTTCCGCAACCTGGGCGCGACCAATCATGACGGCATCGAGACGGCGGCCGACTATACTTTCGGCGACGGCGGCGCGCTGGCCGGCTTGAACGTCTACGCGAACTACACCTACACCAAGGCGATCCAGGATTCGGGCGACACGGCGGGCCTGGACGTGCCGTTCTACTCGCGCAACACCGACACGCTGGGCGCGCGCTACCAGGTCGGCTCATGGTCGGCCAATCTGTCGACCACGCATCAAAGCAAGCAGTATTCGGACACGGCCAACACCGTGCCGGAAGCGGCGAACGGCAGCAACGGCATCGTGCCGGGTTTCCGTCTGTGGAATGCGCAGTTAAGCTGGAAGATGCCGGGCAAGCCGGGCTATGAAGTGATGGCCGGCATCAACAATATCGCCGACAAGCGCTACTATACGCGCAACGTCGACGGCAACGCCGGCCGCATGGTGGGTTCGCCGCGCACGGCATACCTGCAATTGCGCGCCACCTTCTGATTAGTGCAGCACTCGCGGCGGTGCGGGTTGCATGCTGAAACCCGTGTAGTCCATGCGCAATGTTGGCGACATGGCTTCGGCTTGATCCAGTTTGCGCTGGACTAACTTGTGCCAGGCACGCGCCCAGCGGGCCGCCAGCTGAGACTCCTCCGCCGAGCGCGCATACAGCGTCCTTTCCACGGCGATTTTCTGTCTTTGCAGGGCGTAGGTGGCAGATGTCAGTGTGGTCATGGTGGCGGTGACGCTGGCTAGGGTTAAATAGTATGCCATGCCATTCTGCCCGGCTCGCCGACGATTGAATGTGCGCCATTTCACCCATGACGACGAGAAATCAAATATGGACGTGTAAAATGCGCGCTCTGTTGCGGTTTTGCATCACTTATAGTTTTAAATTCTTTCCATGTGGACAACTAATCTTTCCAGGAACACGTTGGCGGGCTTGACCACGTCGTTCGCGCTTGTGCCGGAATGCATCGCTTTCGCCCTGGTTGCGCAGCTCAATCCGCTGGTCGGCCTGTATGGGGCTTTTTTCATTTGTACGATCACGGCGGTGTTCGGAGGCCGGCCCGGCATGATTTCCGGCGCGGCCGGGTCGATGGCGGTGGTGATCGTGGCGCTGGTCGCCCGGCATGGCGTGCTGTATTTTCTGGCGACGGTGGTGTTGAGCGGCCTCATCATGCTGTTGTTTGGCTTGCTGCGGCTGGGCAAGCTGGTCAGCCTGGTTCCGCATCCGGTGATGCTGGGCTTCGTCAACGGCCTGGCGATCGTGATTGCTTGGTCGCAGTTGCAGCACTTTAAGATCGGCGGGCAGTGGATGCACGGTGATGCGTTGATGTGGATGGGCGGCCTGGTGGCGCTGACCATGTTGATCGTCTATATGCTGCCGCGCCTGACCAGGGCGGTGCCGCCGGCGCTGGTTGCCATCGTCGGCGTGGGCCTGGTGGCGCAGTTGCTGCATCTGCCGGCGCGCACGCTGGGCGACATGGCGCATATCGCCGGCGGCCTGCCGGCGTGGCAGATCCCCGTCGTGCCGATGACGATGGAAACCCTGCGCATCGTGCTGCCGTATGCCGTGCTGATGGCGCTGGTCGGGCTGCTGGAAACCCTGCTGACGTTTAACCTGACCGACGAAATCACGGAAACGCGCGGCCTGCCGGATCGTGAATGCGTGGCGCTGGGCGCGGCCAACGTGGTGTCCGGCCTGTTCGGCGGCATGGGCGGATGCGCGATGATCGGCCAGACCATGATCAACCTGGGTTCCGGCGGCCGTACGCGGGTGTCCGGCACTGTGGCCGGGATAATGATTTTACTGTTTATATTGTTTCTGTCGCCGCTGATCGAACGCATTCCGCTGGCGGCGCTGGTGGGTGTGATGTTCGTGGTGGCGCAGCAGACCTTCGCCTGGGGCTCGCTGCGGGTGTTGGGCAAGGTGCCGCGCCACGACGCCTTGCTGATCGTGCTGGTCACCGCCATCACCGTGGCGACCGACCTGGCGGTAGCTGTGTTGTGCGGGATAGTGATCGCGGCGCTCAGTTTCGCCTGGCGCCACGCGCGCGACATACGCGCCGACGTCGCCCGCGACGCCGACGGCATCCGACGCTATACCCCGCATGGCACCTTGTTCTTTGCCTCGATCGCGCACTTCAATGACCTGTTCAATGTGCAGGACGATCCGTCAACGGTGGTGCTGGATTGCCGTCATCTGCGGCTGGTCGATCACTCGGCGGTGGTGGCGGTGTCCACGCTGCACGAGCGCTATGCCAAGGCGGGCAAGGTCTTGCAAGTCCGGCATCTGTCGCAGCGCTGCGAGCAACTGCTGCAGCGCGCAGGTGTCGCGGTTACGGCGTGAAATCCTGATCCAGCAGTTGCTCGATGGAATAGGGCAGGCTGGGTGGAAAGTCCTCCTCGTTCAAGCCGGTCTCCTCGGCAGCACGGCGGCGGGCGATGGGATAGCACTCAGCGGCAAACTGCGGGACTTTCTTCCGCATGCTGGGACTGGTCTTCAGCAAACGTGAGATGCGATAACGTTGCTCGATCAACGTCGACCGCCATTTGTTTTGCGGATAGTCTTTTTGAAACTGGCACTTGAGCAGATGCATGATGAGCACAGTCAGCCGGCTGTCCAGTTCGTGCTCGTATTGTTTTTTCATGCCCTCGAGCTCCTCGACCAGGTTCTCCATGTCCAGCTCGGAGAACCTGCGATCCAGCAGCAGTTGGATTTGTGCGTCTATCCACAGCGCCAGATCGTCGTCGTAGCTCGGGTGTTTGCGGGATTGGACCAGGGTTTGCATGGCGCGCCTCCAGATTCGTCAGGCTAATCCTATGCCCGTTCCCGCGTTTGATCCCACTCAATAGAAATACGGAGTCTTGCGCGCCCACTCGTTGTTCTTGTAGCGCTTGTGCAGCAGCGTGAAGGCGCTCTTCGACAGGGTCTTGGAATCGGCGTCCAGGCAGCCGCCGCGCGTCGACTGCACCGTCACGTACAGCAGCCACGGCAGTTCCGGATCGTTCGGCACGGCGGTGGCGCGCTGCATGACGAAATCGCCGAGGTAGCCGGTGGCGGTTTTCAGGCGGGACAACTGCGCCAGTTCCTGGTCGCGGGCGCCGATGTTGCCGAGGTCCGGCATCGGCGGCGAGTGTTCCGCTTCGGTGTTTTCGCCGTAGCTTGCACCCGCCTTGGCCGGCACCTTGCACCACATGTCGGCCAGGGTGTCGTCCGGCGCGCGCGCGGCGATGTCGGCGCTAGAGTAGCTGTACATCGGCGACAGGCCGTATTTCAAGGCGTTCACCAGCATCCAGGAGTGGTGCTCCGGCGTGCCTGCCAGTTTGCGGTACTTCTGCATCACCGCCGTCAGCGCCGGCGCGTTCTGTTCGACCTGCAGGGCTGCGCTCAACGCCGCCTCGTCCTGGCCCAGCAGGTCGGCGCGCATCCATGTGGAGACGGCGATCTGCACGCGCAAGGCTTTGGGCAGCTTGGTGTTCGCGGCCAGCGCCGACAGGTCGGCGGTGGACAAGCCGCTGTTGAGCCAACGGATGCCGTCGGCGGCGATGTCCACGCGGGCAGGGGCAGCGCCGGCTTCCTCGCTGGCCTTGGACAGCTCGCCGGTATCGGGATCGAGATCGCGGCTCGATGCGCGCAGCAGATAGTTGGCGGCGTCCGCCGGCGACGATGCCACCGCAAAGCGCTCTTGCAGGAACTGGTTGCGCACGCTGGTGGAGTTGTTGGTGGCCAGCGCTGGTCCGGTCAACACGCCATCGGCAATCGAGCGGGCCTTGTCGGCCTGCTTGCTCAGGCGGTAGTGGCGGGTCAGCGCGTAACGCATGGTCAGGTACTCGGGCGTGGCGGCAGGCGCTTGCAGCGCGGCCTTCTCCAGTTCCGGCGTCATCTTCTCGGACAGCAGGACGGCCGCCAGCAGCCACACGCGCGCCTGCGCCTTGTTGCCTTCCCTGGCGTAGCGGTTCCACTGTTCGACCGCGTGCGCACGCTCCACCTCGCAGCCGGGCTTGGCCTGGTACTCCTGGCATTGCTGGACGGTCTGCATCCAGTCGATAAAGCCGGCGCTGTTGCGCAGGGCGGGGCGGGCGTCGGCCTGCTCGGCGACCGGCGCTTGCAGCATATCGTTGGCCAGCACGCGCCAGTCGCCCAGATGATCGTCCAGATAGGGATTGGCGCGCGGATCGTCCAGCAGCTTGCTCAGTTCCGCGAAGCGCAGCGATGGCGTCAGCCGCACCTGCATGCTGCGCACGATGGCGCGGCTGGCTTCATGCAGCGACGACAGCTCCGGATTGGCGAGGATATGATCGGCGCCGGCCTGGATGGCGGCCAGCTTTTTCTGCGCCGCCGCCAGGCGTGCGGCAGCGGCGGCCGGACCTTCGCGCCGCGCGTCGAGCCGCTCCTGCCAGATCGCCTGCTCCGGATTCGGCCCGGGCACAAACACGGCGGCGCGCGCCTGCGAGCGCAGGCTCAGATACTCGCCCCAATGGCGCAGCGGATGCTTGTCGGTGGCGCCGATCCTGGCGAACAGGCTGCCGCTCAGCGCGTAGTTCTCGCCGTAGAAGGCGGCCGACGCCAATTGATACTGCTGCATCTGGCGCCAGTACAGCGCTTCCGTGGCCGGCAGTTCGACCGGCGGCGGAATCACGCGTTTGGTTCCGTCGAAGCGATTGCGCTGCGCTTCCGCGTCGTCGCCGCAGAACTTGAAAACCTGGCGCTGTGTCGTCACCCAGGCGTTCAGGCGGGCCGGCGTGGCGTCGCTGCGGCGCGCCAGGTCGTTCAGCGTGGCGGTGGCGAAGGTATAGCTGCCCAGCGGGCAAGTCAGATAGCCATTAGCCATGCTGTCGTCGTCGTTGGGCGCGACCGGCGCCTGCTTCAACGCGCCGTTGACGGCCGCCTGCCACGCGGCATAGACCTTCTTGCCCTCGGCCGCATCGACCCAACCGCCATTGCGGCTGCCGATGGCGCGCAGCAAGCCGCCTTGCGGATTGGGCGCCGCTTTCAAGCCGTCGGCGCCGAGCAGCACGCTGCGCCAGGCGGTGTACATGTACATCCGTTCATAGCTCGGCATCACGATGCCCAGCTCTCCGCCCTGGTAGCGGTTCAACGCGATATCGGGGCCGCTGCGGTTGACGTAGGAATCCCACGCGCCGCCGCCGCTGGCGCCGGCGTCGGCGCAGGCCAGCAGCGCCGCGGCGATGGTGAGTGGACGAAGTAGTGTGGTCATGGAGAGCTCCTTGAAAGCGGCGACAGGTCCGCGCCCGCGCGCTTCCACGCGTGGCGGTCGAACCAATAGGTTTTGCGATAGCGGGCCGCGACTTGCGGTGTGAACGGTTCTTGCGGAGAGAATCCTGCGCTGTCCGCGCGGCAGCTGGCGTGCAGCGTGGCGGGCGATTGTTCGACGATGGCGCGCATGCTGGCGCTGTCCCTGCCCATGCGGAAGAACATCGGCACCACCTCGTCGGCGGCCAGTCCGTCCAGCCAGGCCGGCGAGCGGCACCACCATGCCAGCGCGGTCACACTCAGTTTGATTTGCGGCGGCAGCGCGCCGCGCAGCTGCTTGACCAATGAACGATAGAACTCGCGCTGCGAGGGCTTGGCCTCCATGTCCAGCTGCACCCAGCCGGAGCTGCTGGCGGCCGCCGCATCGAGCAGCGCCCGCACGATCATCGCGCGGCTGGCCTCCATATCCTGCGGCGGATTGACGGTGCTGACTTCCACATGCAGCACCGGCGTGACCCGCGTGGCGCCCGGCATCGCGGGCTGGCGCATGCGCGGACGGGTGCGGGCGGTGTCGCCGGTCAGCAGGATATGGCGTTGCAGGACTGCCGCTTCGGGCGTCGACCATGCGGGCAGCAGGGCTTCATCCCACAGCCAGGCGACGGTCTGCGCGCGGGCGGCGCAGTGGCATAGCAGCAGGGCGCACATGGCCCGGCGGAGTAGAAGGGAGGGCATCGGAAAAGGGGCAAGAAAACGGGACAACCGGGTGCCCCATTTTACCGATGTTTATTGTTTCTGCAAGATTGTTTTATTTACTTTCAAGCGCGGCGATCGCCGCCGCCACGCCGGCGCCGTAGGCCGGATCGGCCTGGGTGCAGTGGTCGATGTGACGTTGCTGCACCGGCTTCGATACGCCATGGATCGCGCGCGCCGTGTTCTCGAACAGCAGCTGCTTCTTCTCGGCCGTCAGCAGGCGGAACAGATTGCCCGGTTGCGAGTAGTAGTCGGTGTCGACGCGGTGGTCCCAGTGGCCTGCCGCGCCTTCCAGCGACAGCGGCGGTTCGGCGAACTGCGGCTGCTGCTGCCATTCGCCGCGGCTGTTCGGCTCATACGAGGTGGCGGCGCCGTGATTGCCGTCGGTGCGCATGGCGCCGTCGCGGTGGAAGCTGTGGAACGGGCACTTGGGCGCGTTGACCGGAATCGCGTGATGGTTCACCCCCAGGCGGTAGCGCGCCGCGTCGCCATACGAGAACAGGCGCGATTGCAGCATCTTGTCCGGCGAGAAGCTGACGCCCGGGACCACGTTGGCCGGCGAGAAGGCCGCCTGTTCGACCTCGGCGAAATAGTTTTCGGGATTGCGGTTCAGTTCCAGCACGCCGACGTCGATCAGCGGGTAGTCCTTGTGCGGCCAGATCTTGGTCAGGTCGAACGGATTGTAGGGCACCTTGGACGCTTCGTTCTCCGGCATGATCTGCACCGCCAGTTTCCAGCGCGGGAAGTCCTTGCGTTCGATGGCGTCGAACAGGTCGCGCTGCGAGCTTTCACGGTCGCGGCCCACCACCTCGGTGGCTTCGGCGTCGCTGAAGTTGGCGATGCCCTGCTGGCAGACGAAGTGGAACTTGACCCAGAAGCGCTCGTTGGCCGGGCTGATGAAGCTGAAGGTGTGGCTGCCGAAGCCGTGCATGTTGCGGTAGCCCTTAGGGATGCCGCGGTCGCTCATGACGATGGTGATCTGGTGCAGGGCTTCGGGCAGCAGGGTCCAGAAGTCCCAGTTGTTTTCTGCGCTGCGCAGGTTGGTCTTGGGATCGCGCTTGACGGCGTGGTTCAGGTCCGGGAACTTGAGCGGATCGCGGAAGAAGAACACCGGCGTGTTGTTGCCGACCACGTCCCAGTTGCCTTGCTCGGTGTAGAACTTGACGGCGAAGCCGCGGATGTCGCGTTCCGCATCGGCGGCGCCGCGTTCGCCGGCCACGGTGGAGAAGCGCATGAAGATATCGGTCTGCTTGCCGACTTCGGAGAACAGCGCCGCGCGGGTGTACTTGCTGATGTCGTGGCTGACGGTGAAGGTGCCGAAGGCGCCCGAGCCCTTGGCGTGCATGCGGCGTTCAGGGATGACCTCGCGCGCGAAGTGGGCCAGCTTTTCCAGGTGCCACACGTCTTGCAGCAGGACCGGGCCGTGCGGGCCGGCGGTCTGGGTGTTTTGGTTGTCAACGACCGGTGCGCCGGCTGCCGTGGTCAAGTTCTTCATGAGGATCCTTCAACAGTTGTTGGGAGTGTATGGAAACTTGCAGCTTAACGAACTGCGGCGGCTCGCGCAGCCCCCATTAGGGAGAGTGCACCGGGGGCAAACGTTGTATCTGCACCTGGGCCAGGTTCGCGTACAACGGTGGACTTAAAACGTGAGAAATGGTGCGCGCCACCATCGCGCAAGCCATCAGACTGAGCACCATCGCATGACCGTCGACCATTTCCATTACGATGATAAAGGAGGTCAGCGGCGCTTGCGTGGCTGCCGCAAGGAAGCCTACCATGCCCAGCGCGATCAGCGCACTCGCCTGGGGATAGTTGAGCAGCTGCGCGACATCGTTGCCCAACGCCGCGCCGATCGCCAGCGACGGCGCGAAGATGCCGGCCGGCGCGCCGGACCAGGCCGTCAGCCAGGTGGCGATGAACTTGAAAAAGAAGAAAATCGCGGGCGAGTGGTCGGAGCCGGCCAGCATGTCGCGCGTATGGCTGTAGCCGCTGCCGAACACGGCGCCGCCGGACAGCAGGCCGATGCCCGCCACCGCCAGGCCGCAAGCGGCGGCAAACAGCACCGGCCGGCGCAGCCGCACCCGGCTGAACCAGTCCCGCGAGCTGCCGCCCAGCGAGGCCAGCAACAGGCGCGAGAACAGGCCGCCCGCCAGGCCGCTCAACAGCGTCACAAGCAAGCCGGGCAGCACCAGCGACAGGTCGATGCCCGCCGCATGAATGATGCCGAAGTAAGTGGCGTTGCCGTTGACGGAGACCGCCATCAATCCGGCCAGTACGATGGCCGCCATCAGCAGTCCGCTGCTGCGCTGTTCGGGTGTGCGCGACAGTTCTTCGATGGCGAACATGACGCCGGCCAGCGGCGTATTGAAGGCGGCGGCGATGCCGGCCGCGCCGCCGGCCACCAGCAGGCCATGGGCGCTGACGGCGCTACGCTCAGGCAGCCAGCGGCGCGCCGCCAGCATGACGCCGGCCGCCACTTGCACCGATGGACCTTCGCGACCCAGCGACAGCCCGGCCAGGAAGCCGGCCGCCGTCAGCGCTACCTTCGCCGCGCTCAGGCGCAGCGAGACAAAAAATCCCAGGTGCTCGGGGGCGACGGCCGGTTCCAGCGCGGCCATCACCTGCGGGATGCCGGAGCCGCCGGCGCCGGCCGCGTAGCGCCGCGTCAGCCAGACGATGGCGGCGGTCGCCAGCGGCGTCCACAGCAGCGGTGCCCACCAGTAGTGGCCGCACAGCGCGAGGAACTGGTCGAACGCATGCTCGGACAGCCAGGTGAAACCGACCACCACCAGACCTGCCGCAGCGGCGAACGCGACCACGAGGCTGCGTGCGCCCCAGACGCGCCAGTCGCTGAATTCCTTGCGGAAGGCCCGGCGGATATTGTGTTTGGACTGCATAGCTTAAAACCCGATGCCCAATGAAAAACGCCCGGCTTGCGGCCGGGCGTTCGAGGAGCGATTACTTGCTTGGGTAGACGATGTCTGCGCGACGGTTCTGTGCGCGGGCTGCGTCGTCGCTGCCGGTGGCTTTTTCTTTGCCGTAGCTGATGGCTTCCATCTGGCCGTCTTTCACGCCTTGTACCTTCAGGGCGGTGATCACGGCTTGAGCGCGCTTCTGGCCCAGGGCCAGGTTGTACTCGGCGCCGCCGCGTTCGTCGGTGTTGCCTTCGACTTTGACCGAGACGTTAGGATTGGCCGACAGGAATTTGCCGTGATCGGCAACCAGGGCGTTGAATTCAGGCTTGACGGTGTACTTGTCGAAGTCGAAGAACACGCTGCGGGTTTTGTAGATCGAGCTGTTTGGGTCCAGGTAGGCTGGCAGGGACACGGCGACTGGCTTGGTCACTGCTGGGGCCGGGGCTGGCGCCGGCGCCACTTTGACTGGCTCAGCTGGTGCCGGAGCAACGACTGGGGCTGGGGTGCTGCAAGCGCTCAGGACAGCCAGTGCGCAGGCTGCCAGCAGAAATTTTTGTTGTGCTTTCATGGAAATGCTCCCGAATTGGTTTTTTGGACATGCATGGGGTGTGAGGCCTGGACACCAGCCGCGACCGACATTATATAAGGGTTTCCCTCAGAAAAATTAACATACTGCATTATTTTTTTATCCAAGGCGCGAACGGGGCCAAATCCTTGCCCGCTTCGACAAACCAGGCGCGGCGCGTGATGTCGAACTGCGCGCCCAGCGCCTTGACCTGGTCCTTCTCGTGATAGGTGGCGGTCAGGTACTGGCGCGCAGGCGGCGCCGAGGCCGCCGCTGCCGGTGTGGCCTGGTTGCGGACGATGGCGGCGTCGGCGGCGGCGGCCGATTTCGGCAGGCGCATCTGCGCGATGAAGCCGCTGCGCAGCGCCGCGTCGGTGGGCGAGAGCAGCGTCAGGCGCGCGCGCGCGCGGGTGGCGCCGACGTAGAACAGGTTTTCCTCCTCGGCCTTGGGCTGCGTCGGATGCGGGAATTCGTCCGCCTGCAGGAAGGGCAGGATCACGTGGTCGAACTCCTTGCCCTTGGCGTTGGCCACGCATTCGATCAGCACCGCCTTGCGTTCGCGCTTGCGGCGCACGAAGGCTTCGCGGGCGTTGAGCGCGGCCCAGAACTGGGCCAGCGTATGGCCGGAGGCGGCCGCCGATTCCAGCAGGCCGGCCACGGATTTGTTGACCACGCCCGCCTCATATGGCCGCACGAAGATGCGGCGCGCGGTCGCCACCAGCTTGACGCGCTCGCACACTTCCGCCAGCACGGCCGCCGCCGGCGTGGCCGGATCGACGCCGGACAGCCAGGCGATGGTGTCGATGACGGCCTTCTTGGTGGCCTGGCTGGCGACGTCGCGGTAGTTCGGCTCATCGCCGTCGCGCCGCTCGTCTTCGATCAGGAACAGTTCACCCAGCAGCGCCGGGTCCTTGATGATCTGCGCCTTGAAGTTGTCCATGCGGCGCGCCGAGAAGCGCATCTCGCTGAAGGCGGTCATGGCGTCGACGATCGCGGTGCGCACCTGCTCGGTCTTGACGGCGCCGAAGTCCTTGAGCGCGATCGCCAGCAGGCCGCGCAGGAACAGGATCTCGTCGCGCTGCAGATAGCCGGCCATGGCGGGCGTGCGGTAGTCGATGTCGGCTTCGATCAGCGCGTTCTCGATGGCCATCGATTGATGGCGGTCGCGTATCAGGATGGCGCAGCCGTCGAGCGCATGGCCGTCCGCCTTCCATTGCTGGATCGCGGCGACGGCCTGCTGCGCGCAGCCGGCGCTGTCGTCGTAGTGCGCGTGGCGGATCTGCGTGTGCAGCGGCAGGCTGGACTCCACCGCCTTCTGCTTGAACTCGGCCATCGCGTAGGCCAGGTGCGGGCCATGGCGGTAGCTGTAGGTCAGCGGGTAGCGCACCAGCTTCGGATAGTTCTGGGCGAAGCGGCGGTTCAGGTATTCGTCGCTGGCGCCCAGCTTGGCGTGGATCACCTGGTCCTTGTCGCCGGCGCCGACGAAGTAGCATTGCGGCCTGGCGATCAGCGCATCGAGGATCAGGAACGCCGCTTCGTTCAGGTCGTGCAGCTCGTCGCACAGCACCAGCCGGTAGTCGGGGAAGTGCTCGGCCAGGCGCGCGCCGGCCTGCAGGTTGCTGGCCAGGTCGTAGGTGGCGTCGAACGGGCCGCGGAACACCGCGCCGGCGCCGCCGTCCAGGCGCAGCGTTTCGTATTCAACCGTGGTCAGGTAGTCGGTCAGCGGCACGCCCATCAACTCGGCGATTTCCTCGGCGCCCATGTATTCGACGTCGGCGGCCAGCGCCATGGTCGCCTTCAGTTGCAGCTGCACGTCGAGGAACTGGGCCAGCGCGATGCTGTGGGTTTGCAGGTTCAGGCCGTCCAGGCGGCCGGCGTAGCGTTCGCCGACGCGGTCGATCGCGGCCAGAGCGTAGTCCTTCAGCTGGCGCGCCTCGGCGCACTGGCGCAGGTTGTCGCCGTCGATGCGGTCCAGTTGCTGGCCGGCGAAATCCTCGAAGGTCAGCACGGCGACCCGGCTGGCCAGCGCGTGCGGCACGCCCACGTCGAGCAGGCGCTGGCGCATGACGTCGCGCGCCTCCGGCGTGAAGGTCAGCGCCAGGATCTGTTCCGGCGCCAGCTTGCGCGCCAGCGCCTCGCCGATGCGGATCGCCAGCGTGGTGGTCTTGGCGGCTCCGGCGTTGGCGTCCACCAGCACCACCTTGTGCTGCGCCAGCTGGATGGCGGTCTGCTCGGGAGTCGGGGTCAGGCCTTGCGGAGTGAAGCGGGGAGGATTTGCATCGGTCATGCACTACATTATAGCGGCCGGCACGCGGATGCCGGTGGCGGACGCCAGCGTCGCGGACGGCGCGGCCGGCTTGGGACGCAGGCGCGCGGTGGCGCCTTCGATGAACTGGGCGCTGAAGACGCGCCGTTCGACCTGGGATTCGCGGCTGTCGATGACGGTGCACAGCAGGCTGGCCGCCGCGCTGGCCATCTTGGGCATGGGCTGGCGCAGCGTGGTCAGGTTGTAGCTCAGCCAGTTGGACGGCTCGACCGCGTCGAAGCCGGCCACCGACAGCTGGCCCGGCACGTCGATGCCCAGCTCATGGCGGGCGCAGTCGAGGCAGCCGATGGCCATGACGTCGCTGCCGCAGATGATGGCGTCGGGCACGCCGCCCATCTGTACGATCAGCGCTTTCAGGCCGGCGGCGCCGCTCTTGTAGTCGTACTCGCCCGGCACCACGACCGGCGGCGGCAGGCCCAGTTCGGCCAGCCGTTCGCAGGCGCCGCGGTGGCGCTCGCTGGCGACGCTGGAATCGGCGGTGCCGCCGATGATGCCGAAACGGCGGTGGCCGGCGGCGGCCAGCCGCGAGACCAGCATGCGGCCCGCTTCCAGGTGGTCGCAGGTGACAGTGTTGACCGACTGGTCGCGCTGGGTGCGGTTGAACAGCACCAGCGGCATGTGGCGGCGTTCAAATTCGGCCAGGTGTTCGTCCGACAGGCGGGCGGCGGCGATCACGCCGTCGACCTGGAATTGCCAGACATCGGCCAGCACGCGGTCGACATCGGACTCGCGCGCCAGCGGGAACAGCAGCACGCGCTTGCCCAGCGTGGTCAGTTGCTGGCTCAGTTCGGCCAGCAGTTCCGGGTAATACAGGTTGGCCTGGTTGGTGATCAGCACCGCGACCATGTTGGAGCGGCGCGTGATCAGGCTGCGCGCGGCGGCATTGGGGATGTAGTCCAGCAGCGCGGCGGCCTTCATCACCCGCGCATGGGTGGACTTGGACACGCTGGCGCCCGGCTTGAAGCAGCGCGACACCGCCGATTGCGACACGCCGGCCACCAGCGCCACGTCATATGAGGTGACGCGGCGGGCTTCACGGGCAATGCTGGCTTTGTGTTCAGTCGCGCTGACTTCGATTGTCGGCTTGGATTTGGTCATCGTCTCGTTACGTGCGTGGTGTTGCTGGCATCTCTATTGATCAAACCAGCATAATCAAAATCTTACTCGATAGCAATAATAATCGATTTTCTTTCAAGAAATATTTGGTCGGGTGTGGTCCCGCTGCAATTTTTCCTGAAAGTCGGGGTTTTCTGATAAGATAACGCCCCTTTATTCACGTGAAGGGTCGACATGGCCATTGCTTGCGGCGTCGATTTTGGCACGTCAAATTCCACGGTGGGCTGGGTGCGTCCCGGACACCCGGTGATGTTGGGACTGGAAGACGGCAAGACTACCTTGCCGTCGGTGGTTTTCTTCAACGCCGAGGACGAAGAAGTCACCTTCGGACGTGCAGCACTGGCCGAATATCTGGCCGGCTACGAGGGGCGCCTGATGCGCTCCATGAAGAGTTTGCTCGGGACCAGTCTGATCGACGGTCAGACCGAGGTGGGCGGCCGCGCGCTGCCGTTCCGTTCGCTGCTGGCCCAATTCATCGGCGAAGTGAAGCGCCGCGCCGAGCAGTCGGCCGGGCGCCAGTTCACGTCGGCCGTGTTCGGCCGTCCCGTCCATTTCATCGACGACAGCAAGGAAAACGACCAGCTGGCCGAGGATACCCTGGCCGAGGTGGCCCGTTCCGTCGGCTTCAAGGATATCGCCTTCCAGTTCGAGCCGATCGCCGCGGCGTTCGACTACGAGTCGCAGATCACCCGCGAAGAACTGGTGCTGATCGCCGACATCGGCGGCGGTACCTCGGACTTTTCGCTGGTGCGCCTGTCGCCCGAGCGCGCCACCAGGACCGAGCGCCGCGACGATATCCTGGCCAATGGCGGCGTGCATATCGGCGGCACCGACTTCGATAAATACCTGAGCCTGTCGTCCGTGATGCCGCTGCTGGGCTATGGCAGCCGCCTGCGCAACAACAGCGAAGTGCCGTCCAGCTACTTCTTCAACCTGGCGACCTGGCACACCATCAACCAGGCCTATACCAAGAAAATGTGGACCCAGCTGTCCGACCTGCTGCGCGATTCGGCCGAGCAGGAAAAGCTGGGCCGCCTGCAAAAGCTGATCGACCAGCGCGCCGGCCACTGGCTGGCGATGAAGGCGGAGGAGGGCAAGATCGCCCTGTCCGACGCCGCCAAGGTGCAGCTGGAGCTGGACCGCCTGTCGCCGCCGGTGACCCTGGAGCTGGACCGCGCGCAGTTCGACGACGCCATCGGCCACCTGGTCGGCTCGGTCGAGAACACCGTGCTGAGCCTGCTGCGCGACGCCGGTGTGGCGCCCGCCGACGTGGATACGGTATTCTTCACCGGCGGCTCCAGCGGCGTGCGCATGCTGCGCGAGCGCATCGGCGCGCTGGTGCCGTCGGCGCGCAAGGTCGAAGGCGACCTGTTCGGTAGTATCGGCGCCGGCCTGGCGCTGGATGCCGTGCGCAAGTTCGGCTAATTTAAAAGGAACACCATGCTCGACCAACCCATCGTCATGCTCGACTTCGAGACCACCGGCCTGTCGCCCGACATGGGCGACCGCATCACCGAGGTGGCGGCGTTGCGCATCGTCGGCGGCAAGGTGGTCGAGCGTTATGTGTCGCTGATTAACTGCAATGTGCGGATACCGTCCTTCATCACCGGCCTGACCGGCATCACGCAGGCCATGGTCGACGGCGCACCGCCGGTGTCGCAGGTGGTGCCGGAGCTGCTGGACTTTATCGGCAGCGACGCGCTGTCCGCCCACAACGCCAGCTTCGACGATAAATTCCTGCGCGCCGAGGCGGCCCGGCTGGGCCTGACGCCCGGCTATCAATCGCTGGTGTGTTCGTTGAAATTGTCGCGCCGCGTGTTCCCCAAATTGTCGAGCTACAAGCTGGGCAATCTGTCCGGCGAGCTGGGCATTCGTTTCAAGAGCGCGGCCCACAGGGCCGAGTCCGACGCGGAAGTGGCGGCGGAGGTGCTGATCCACATCGGCAAGCACATCGGTACGACTTACGGCATCCCCGGCGTCGATCCGACCTTGCTGGTGGCGATCAACAAATTGGCGGCCGCCAAAGTGCACCAATTCCTCGAAAAACAAAAAGTACGCTAAAAACCGGTAGCTCGCATTACAATACCGGCACTGATGTATCGATAGTTGGTATTTTGTGAATATACGCCGCAACTTCTTTTATGTGCTGCTGTCGCTTCTGCTGGTGTTCTCCCAGCAGATGGGGTACTCGCACGCGCTGTCGCACGCTTCGGCCGCGACCGGCGTGGTGCAGGCCACCGCGCAGCAGGACGAAGACGCCAGCAGCGGTATCACCAAGCTGGGGCTGGATCACAATTGCGCGCAATGCCTGGCGTTCGCGCAGATCGCCTCCGCCGCTAACACCCATTTTCATTCCTTCCCGCTGGCTGCCAATACGTCGGTAGCCGTCACCCACGCGCCCGCGCCGCTCGATTGCCGGCGCACCGTCTGCGGCTTCCGATCGCGAGCGCCGCCCGTCCTGTCCTGATCGCACACCCTTGATCCGTCACCGCTGCCGCTTGCGCAGAGGTGCGGCTTATCGTAGCTATCTACAGGATTTGACATGTTGAAACACAAAGTGATGATGGCCGCCTTGAGCGTGGCCGTGGCGGCCCCGCAAGCCTACGCCGCAGATAAAAAAGAACAGAAGGAACTGGCCGAAATCCGCGCGGAGATCCGCCAGATGAAGCAAGCTTACGAAGCGCGCTTGCAGGCGATGGAGCAGCGCTTGCAACAGGCACAGGCGGACAACGCCGCCGCCAAGGCGCAGCTCGCGGCGATCGGTGCGGCCGCGCCGGCGCCGTCGTCGGCCCCGGCCGCCGGCGCCGCGCCTGCGGTGGCCGCCTATGTTGAAACACCGCCAGCGCCGGCGCCGACCGGCGGCGCCAATCCGGCCAGCAATCTGTTTAACCCGAACATCTCGATGATCCTGGGCGGCACGCTGCAAAACCTGAAGCAGGATCCATCCCAGTACCGTCTGCAAGGCTTCGCGCCGAGCGGCGGCGAGGTGGGTCCGGGCAAGCGCGGCTTCAACCTCGGCGAGTCCGAGCTGACCATGGCCGCCAATATCGACCCGCAGTTCGCCGGCCAGCTGACCTTCTCGCTGAGCGGCGAAAACGAAGTCAGCGTTGAAGAAGCCTTCGTGCAGACGCGCGGCCTGGAGAACGGACTGAACATCAAGGCCGGCCGCTTCCTGTCGGCTATCGGCTACCTGAACGGCCAGCACGCCCACACCTGGGACTTCGTCGATGCGCCGCTGGCGTATCAAGCCTTCCTCGGCGGCCAGTACAAGCCGGACGGCGTGCAAGCCAAGTGGCTGGCGCCGCTCGACCAGTTCCTGGAGGTCGGTGTGGAGGCCGGCAACGGCACGGCCTTCCCGGGCAACGACCGCAACAAGAACGACGCCGGCGCCGTCAGCGTGTTCGCCCATCTTGGCGACGACATCGGCAATTCGTCCAGCTACCGCGCAGGCGTGTCCTACCTGCACACCGGCGCCGAGCAGCGCGCCTACGAAGACCAGGGCCTGACCAACAGCTTCAGCGGCAAGTCCAATATGTGGATCGCCGACGCCATCTACAAATGGGCGCCGAACGGCAACCCGACCAACACCAACTTCAAGCTGCAGGGCGAGTACTTCCGCCGCAAGGAAAGCGGCACGCTGAACTACGCGGTCGAGACCGACGCGGCGGCCAGCGGCAACTACCGCAGCGTGCAGTCGGGCTGGTACCTGCAAGGCGTCTACCAGTTCATGCCGACCTGGCGCGCGGGCCTGCGCTACGACCGGCTGTCGTCCGGCTCGCAGCGGATCGGCCTGATCGACAGCGGTGCGCTGGCCTGGGCCAACCTGCCCATCCTCGAGGCGTACAATCCGTCGCGCAGCAGTTTCATGATCGACTACAGCCCGTCCGAATTCTCGCGCCTGCGCTTGCAGCTGGCGCGCGACCAGTCCCGTCCGGGTGTCACCGACAACCAGATTTTCCTTCAATACATCATGAGCCTGGGCACGCACGCTGCCCACTCGTTCTAAAGGAGCAGGCATGAAACGCACACTCAAACATCTGCTGGTTGCCGCCGCCTGCGTGGCGGCCACGTCGGCGCACGCGGCCATCAACGTGCTGGCCTGCGAGCCGGAATGGGAAGCGCTGACCAACGAACTCGGCGGCGATAAGGTCAAGGTCTCCAGCGCCACCAACGCGCTGCAGGACCCGCACCGCATCGAAGCGAGGCCGAGCCTGATCGCGCGCACGCGCAACGCCAACCTGCTGGTGTGCACCGGACTGGAATTGGAAGTGGGCTGGCTGCCGGTGCTGGTCCAGCAATCGGGCAACAGCAAGATCGCCGCCGGCCAGCCGGGCAACTTCGAGGCGGGCGCCTTCGTGCCGCGCCTCGACGTGCCGGGCAAGGTCGACCGCAGCGAAGGCGACGTGCATGCCGCCGGCAATCCGCACATCCAGCAGAACCCGCACAATATCGCGCTGGTCGCGGTGGCGCTGGCCAAGCGCCTGGCCGAGCTGGACCCGGCCAACGCCGCCTACTACCAGGCGCGCCAGAAGGACTTTGCGGCGCGCTGGGATGCGGCCATGCTCAAGTGGGAGAAGCAGGCGGCGCCGCTGAAAGGCGTGGCCGTGGTCGAGCACCACAAGAACATGGAGTACCTGATGGGCTGGCTGGGCCTGCACCAGGTCGGCACCTTGGAACCGAAGCCGGGCGTGGAACCGAGCGCGGCGCATTTGTCCGAGCTGCTGTCGCAGTTGCAGCGGGCGCCGGCCAAGATGGTGATACGCGCCGCCTACCAGGACGGCCGCGCCTCGCAATGGCTGTCCGAGCACGCCAAGATTCCGGCGGTGGTGCTGCCGTTCTCGGTCGGCGGCGACGACAAGAGCAAGGACTTGTTCGGCCTGTTCGATTCGACTGTGCAACGTTTGATGGATGCAAATAAATGAACGCTGAAGCGCTCGATCTGATGATCATCCTGCCGGCCCTGCTGGCCGGCCTGCTGGTGCTGCTGACCCACGTGCCGCTGGGCGCGCAGGTGCTCAAACGCGGCATCGTGTTTATCGATCTGGCGATCGCGCAGATTGCGGCGCTGGGCGTGATCATCGCCGGCGCCGCCGAGCTCGATCCGCAAAGCTGGGCGGTGCAGGCCGCCGCCGCCGCTGCCGCCGTGCTCGGCGCGCTGCTGCTGACGTGGACTGAAAAACGCTGGCCGGAAGTGCAGGAAGCGCAGATCGGCGTGATGTTCATCCTGGCCGCGACGGCGGGCCTGCTGCTGGTGGCCCACAATCCGCACGGAGGCGAACATTTGCAGGACTTGTTGGCGGGCCAGATCCTGTGGGTGCGCTACGAGCAGTTGCTGCTGCCGGCCGTCGGCACGGTGGTGATCTGCGGGCTGCTGTACTTCCTGCGCGAACGCTTGAGCCGGCTGGGTTTCTACCTGATCTTCGCGCTGGCCGTCACGGCGTCGGTGCAGCTGGTGGGCGTGTACCTGGTGTTCACCAGCCTGATCGTTCCCGGCCTGGCGGTGCGTCACTATGTCGGCAAGAAACGCCTGGTGCTGGCTTACCTGATCGGCGCCGCCGGCTACGCGAGCGGGCTGGTGTTGTCGACGCTCTACGATTTGCCATCGGGCGCCTTGATCGTCTGGTGCCTGACGATAATAGCCATTGCCGTCTATGCATTTGGCCCCAAGCCTGACGGCGCGCGCCGGGTATCCCATCACTAGAAACGATAACATTTCATCATCACTCGTTTGAGCGCGGTCAAACCCGCGCCGGGGCCGCGTTTTACACTTTAACCAACAATGTTGTGGTGTTGGCCAGAGGTGTACCATGAAGAATCAAAGCTCGGCGAGGGCAGGTTACGACACTTTTCTCTGGTACCGGGAGGCGGCCGAGCGCGGCAATCCTTACGCCCAGTTCAATCTGGGCCTGGTCTATAAAAAAGGGCAGGACGTGGCGCGCGACGAGGTCCGCGCCTTCTACTGGATGTCCAAGGCGGCCCAGCAAGGGCTGGCGTTCGCGCAAAATCACCTGGGCGTGATGTACTTCAACGGCCGCGGCGTCGCCCATAGCGACAAGGAAGCCGTGCGCTGGTTTCGCGCGGCCGCGCTGCAGGGCGAAGTCTCGGCCCAGCAAAATCTGGGACAGATGTACAAGAAGGGCCGCGGCGTGGCGCGCAATGACGAAACCGCCTTGTCGTGGTTCTACCGCGCCTCCGAACAGGGCGTCGCCAGCGCGCAAACTTTGCTGGGCGAGGCCTATGTGCACGGCCTGGGCGTGCGCCGCAATTATCCGCTGGCGCTGGCCTGGTTCCGCAAGGCGGCGCTGCAGAACGACGCCAGCGCCCAGCTCAATCTCGGTTTGATGTACAAGCACGGCCACGGCGTGGCGCGCAGCGACGGGCAGGCGCTGGCCTGGTTCCGGCAGGCCGCCGCGCAGGGGTGCGCCGTCGCCCAGCGGCTGGTGGGCGTGGCCTACGCCGAGGGGCAGGGCGTGGTGGCGGACCAGCTGCGCGCCTATGCCTGGCTGCTGCGGGCGGCGGAACAGGAAGACGCGGACGCGCAATTTAATCTGGGCATCATGCTGGCCAACGGCAAGGGCGTGGACCGCGACGACGAGCTGGCCTTCACCTGGTACCGCCGCGCCGCCGAGTCCGGCCATGTGCTGGCCCAGTACAACCTCGGCGGCATGTACGCGCGCGGACGCGGCGTGGCGCGCGACGAACAGCGGGCGCTGGAGTGGTACCGCATGGCGGCCGAGCAGGGCGCGCCGAACGCCCAGTTCAATGTCGGCGTGATGTATGCCAACGGCCACGGCGTGGCCAAGGACGAGGCGCGCGCGGTGGCCTGGTATCGCTGCGCGGCCGAACAGGGCGACGCCAGCGCGCAGAACAACCTGGGCGTGATGTACGCCAACGGCCTGGGCGTGGCGCGCGACGAGGAGCAGGCCGTCAGCTGGTATGGCAAGGCGGCCGAGCAGGGCCATGCATTGGCGCAGTTCAACCTGGGCGGCATGTATGGCAGCGGGCGCGGCGTGGCGCGCGACGATGAAAAATCCTGCATGTGGCTGACGCTGGCCGCCGAGGCCAGCGAACTGGCGGTCGCCAGCAACCGCAAGAAGTCCGATCTGGAACTGACGCCCCAGGCGAGGGAAGCGGCCGCCGAACAGGCGCGCCGCTGGCGGGCCGCCCATGCGACGCAGGTCCGCCCGGCCTGAACTACTCAGTTGGGCGGTTGGCGGCGGTCCACGAACAGGCTGTTGCCGTGGATCTTCTTGGCTTGCTTCTTCGATTCCGCCGCAGCGGTGGCGATCTGGTGGTGGGTGTAGTACTGGTGCGGTTCGACGCGGATCGCGCCGATCGACAAGCTCATCAGCGAGTAAAACACTTTCTTTCCCTGCCGGTCCTCGCTGATGTAGCCGCCGCGCTCGCGGTCCTCGATGCTGTAGAAATCCTGCACCTGCCGCTCGAACGCTTCCAGGATGGCGTTGCAGCGCTCTTCCCAGTCTTCGCTCTGGAACAGGATCATGAAGTCGTCGCCGCCGATGTGGCCGACGAAGTCGCGGTCGGCGTCGGTGCGTTCGCTCAGCAGGCGGCCGGTCAGCTGGATCACGTCGTCGCCGCGGCGGTAGCCGTAGACATCGTTGAACGGCTTGAAATGGTCGAGATCGAAATAGCAGACCCAGAACCGCGTGCCGCTTCCCAGCAGGCGGTCGATGTGTTCGTTGATCGGCACGTTGCCCGGCAGCTGGGTCAGCGGATTGGCGTAGCGCGCCGCGTTGATCTGCATCTGCGTGATCTCGCGCATCAGGTCGTGGCCGGTGCCCATGCCCAGGTAGCGCCCCTGGTCGGTGATGATGAAGCCGTTGAACAGCTGCTGCGCGTCGGCCTGCACCATGCGGAAGCTCAGGTCTTGCAGGCTGGTGTCCTTGTCGGCGATCAGCGCATTGCTGTCCATGAACTGTTTGCAGGACTTCTTGCCGTACAGCTCGCGCTGGTAGGGACGGGCGAAGTGCTCGATCATGTCGAAGCGGCTGACCAGGCCCAGCGGCACGCCGTCGTCCACCACCGGGATGATCAGCAGCTTGGGATGGCGCACGAAGATTTCGTACAACTCGTTGTTGTTCATGCTGGACGGCACCGAGTCGGTCTGGTGCAGCAGCTTGTAGATGCTGGCGCCGTTCTTTTCCGCGCCGCGCTGCGGATAGACCGCCACGCCGTTGCGCGCCAGCGCCTTGACCACCTCGGCCGGCGCGGCGCGGGCCGGCTGGGCGTGCGGCCGGCCCAGGTGGTAACCCTGGCCGAAGGCGACGCCAACGTCGCGCAGCACCAGCAGCTCGGCCTGGGTTTCGATGCCCTCGGCGATCACCAGCGTGTTGGACTTCTCGGCGATCTCCTGGATCGAGCGCACGAACTGCAGCTTGACCGGATCGTGGTTGATGCCCTGGATGAAATGCATGTCGATCTTGACATACTCGGGCCGCAGCTCCGACCACAGCCGCAGGCTGGAAAAGCCTTCGCCGAGGTCGTCGATGGCGATCTGGAAGCCCATGTTACGGTAGTGCAGCACCGCTTCGCGCATCAGCTCGTAGTCGTAGGTCGGCTGGTTCTCGGTCAGCTCGATGATGACGCGGTCCGGATTGATGCCGATCTGATGGATGTATTCCAGCGTCTCGCCGTGCGGCGCGTCGCGCTGCATCAGGCATTCCGGGCTGACGTTGAGGAACAGCTTGCCCGGCAGTTCCAGCTCGGCAAAGCGTTCCAGCACCACGCGCCGGCACAGGTGCTCGACCTCGACTGTCAGGCCGTTGGCGCGCGCCACCTTGAACAAATTCATCGGCGCATGCAGCGGGCTGTCGGACGGCCCCCGTATCAAGCCTTCATAGGCGATGATGTCGCCGCTCTGCATGTGTACAATCGGCTGGAACAGCGCGCTCAGCTGTCGGCGCGCCAGGATGTCGTACAGATGGGCGCGCAAGACCGCCTCCTCGTCCTCGGCCTTGGGCGGAAGATAGATGATGTTGGGGCTGAGTACGGAATTCACGGTGTGTGCTTGCCAAAAGTCGGTTTAACTGTACGATCTTAATGTGCTTTTGTGACCGGATAATGACGTGTGGAAATAATCTGCGGCATACTGTGAAAAACCGCGCCGTAGATTATTGCCCACGCGCTACAATCTAAGCTGTACAACTATCGAGACCAGGCTTCCCATGCACCGTCACGCCCTCCGCCAGACCCTGTCGACCTTGTTATTGCTGAGCACGGCAAGCGCGGGCGCCACCGGCGTCACGGTGCAGGTGCAGGACGCCGGCGGCAAGGCCCTGGCCGACACCGTGGTCTATGTCGAGCCGGAAAGCGGCGCGGCCGGCGGGCGCGCGCCGGCCACGGCGGAAATCGAGCAGAAGGGCTTGAAATTCGTACCCCTGGTGAGCGTGGTGCAGACCGGCGCCAAGATATTTTTCCCGAATAACGACAAGGTCCGGCACCACATCTATTCGTTCTCGCCGGCCCACAAGTTCGACCAGAAGCTGTACTCCGGCCAGTCGGCCTCGCCGCAGGTCTTCGACAAGGCGGGCACGGTGGTGCTCGGTTGCAATATCCATGACAAGATGCTGGCCTATGTCAAAGTGGTCGATACGCCGTATTTCGCCAAGACCGACGCCGCCGGCGCCGCCCGCATCGAGCTGCCGGCCGGCGGCAAGTACGTGGTCAAGGCCTGGCACTACAACACGGTCGGCGGCGCCACGCCGGAGCAGGTGGTGACGGTGAAGGCGGGCGAGGCGCCGGCCAGCGCCGCCTTCAAGCTGCCGATGAAACCGATCGTGGCCGACGACCCGTCGTCGACCACTCTTTAAGGGATAGGCCGAGCATGCGCATGCGCTTCCGCAGCCTGGAGAGCCGTATCGTCACACTGTTCCTGGTGTTGATCGTGGCCGTGCAGGTGATCGGCCTGCTGGTGATCCAGCGCGGCATCGACAACAATGCGCGCCTGTCGATCAGCAGTGAACTGGGCAACGGCTCCAAGGTGTTCCGCCGCCTGTTGGACCAGAACGCGCAAAACCTGCGCTTCGGCGCCCGCCTGCTGGCGCGCGACACCGCCTTCGTGGCCACCATCGGCAACAACGACGAGAACGATCGCGGCACCATCCTCTCCGCGCTGGACAACAGCGGCAAGCGTATCAAGGCCTCGCTGTCGATGCTGATCAACGCCGACCGCAAGATCAGCGTCGCCACCAACAACAGCCAGGCGGCGGCGCTGGAGAAGCAGGTCGGCGGCATGCTCGATGCCGCCGAATCTTCTGTGGGCGCCAGCGGCATCGCCATCGTCGAGCACCGGCCGTACCAGATCGTCGTCATGCCGATCCTGGCGCCGAGGACGATCGGCTGGATCGTCATGACCTTCCCGATCGACCGCCAACTGGCCGGCGACATGCGCGAAATCAGCGCGCTCGATACCGCCGTGCTGACCCGCGACGCCCAGGGCAAATGGCTGGCCGTGGGCTCGACCTTCTCCGCCCCGGTGACGCAGAGCGTGGTCGACCAACTGCAAACCTTGCCCGGCACGCCGGTCGGCCCGTTCGACCTGACGCTGTCGGCCGGCCAGTACAGCGCGCGCCTGCTGGCGATCGGCCAGGATGGCGGCCAGACCGCCAACGTCCTGCTGGCCCGCTCGATCGACGAGGCGACCGCCGAATACGGCCGCCTCGAACGCTGGCTGATCGGCCTGACGCTGGGCGGCATCATGATCTCGGCGCTGGCCATCGTATTCACCGCCAAGCGCATCGCGCAGCCGATCAGCGAGCTGGCCGTCACCGCCAGGCGCCTGGAGCAGGGCGATTACAAGGGGCAGATCGACACCAGCCGCGAAGACGAAATCGGCGCGCTGGCGCATGCCTTCGACGCCATGCGCGAGGGGATCGCCAAGCGCGAACAGGAGATCCGTCGCCTGGCCTACTGGGACACGCTGACCAACCTGCCGAACCGCGCGCAGTTCGTGCTGCTGCTGAACGATGCGCTGGCCAATGCCGCCAGGCGCGAGGAAACCGTGTTCGTGCTGATGATGGACCTGGACCGCTTCAAGCACGTCAACGACGTGATGGGCCACAGCTTCGGCGACGCCTTGCTGCGCCAGGTGGCGGGCCGCCTGCAGCTGTTGCTGGCCAATCGCCGGCAGTCGTCGGCGCAGGTGGCGCGCCTGGGCGGCGACGAATTCGCGGTGCTGCTGCCGGCATCCGACCTCGATTCCGCGCAGCGCGTGGCGGCCGAGATCCTGCAGGCGCTGGAGACGCCGCTGTCGCTGGAGGACCAGACGGTGGACATCGGCGCAGGCCTGGGCATCGCCGGCTACCCGGCGCACGGCAACGACGGCGAGGCTTTGCTGAGCATGGCCGAAGTGGCGATGTACGCCGCCAAGCAGCGCAACGACGGCGCCGTGGTGTACGACGCGGCGATGGACAAGTCCAGCGAAAAGAGCCTGTCGCTGTTGACGGAGCTGCGCAACGCCATCGAACGCAACGAGTTCCGCCTGCACGTGCAGCCGAAGATCAAGCTCGATACCGGCGAGGTGGTGGGCATGGAATCGCTGGTGCGCTGGGTGCACCCGGAGCGCGGCAACGTGTTCCCCGACGAGTTCATTCCATTCGCCGAGCAGACCGGCTTTATCCGCGTGCTGACGCGCTGGGTGATGGACAAGTCGGCGGAGCTGTGCCAGGAGCTGGCGGCCAAGGGCTATCCGCTCAAGGTGTCGGTCAACCTGTCCACCCGCGACCTGCTGGACCAGGACCTGCCGGCCAAGTTCGCCGAAACGCTGGCGCGCTACCAGCTCGCTCCCGGCTCGTTCTGCCTGGAGATCACCGAAAGCGCCATCATGGACGACCCGGTGCGCGCCCAGCACACGCTGGAGCGCCTGAGCGCCATGGGCGTCGATTTGTCGATCGACGATTTCGGCACCGGCTATTCGTCGCTGGCCTACCTCAAGCGGCTGCCGGTGAATGAGCTGAAGATCGACAAGTCCTTCGTGCTGAACATGGAGAACGACATCGGCGACACCAAGATCGTCCGCTCCACCATCGACCTTGGCCACAACATGGGCTTGCGCGTGGTGGCCGAGGGCATCGAGAGCGAGGCCGTATGGCGCCTGCTGGCCGATCTGGGTTGCGACCAGGGGCAGGGCTACTTCATGAGCCGTCCGATCCCCGGCGACCAGTTGATCGCCTGGCTGGAAAAGTGGCAGGCGCCGATCGCCCACGCGACGCCGACCTACAGCGAAGTCGATATGGGCGGCTGAATGTTCGGTGACCCGGATGCTGCCCCATCCCGGAAATTTGCATTTCGGGCGGCTAAATCTGCGGTACGTCGCATAGTCTGTTCCGTCATTCCCCAGTCTCCTTAAGCTAGCGCGATTCCATTTATTTCAGGAGGCTCCATGCAGCGTCTGCTCGCCGGTATCTTTGTTGCTGCCGTGTTTAACGGTAACGTTGGCGCCGCTGAATCGCCCGGCCCGACATTCACTCCTGCCGCATTCAAGCTGCAAAGGGGGCAGCCGAACGAGCTGCTGGTGCTTGGCACCGCCCATCTGTCGCAATTGCCGAAGTCCTTCGATCCCGCCAATCTGAGCCTACTGATGGACCGCCTCGCGAGTTGGCAACCCAAGGCCATCGCCATCGAGGCGCTGTCCGGGTCCCAGTGCGCTTTCCTGCGCAGCTACCCTGAGCGCTACGACGACACGGTCAAGTCTTATTGTTGGGACCCGGCGCCCGCCGCCAGCGCCACCGGCCTTGACGTACCCGCCGCCACCGCGCAAGTGGAGCGGACGCTGGCCGCCTGGCCGGCGACGCCGACTGCAGGCCAGCGGCGCAAGCTGGCATCGCTGTTCCTGGCGGCCGGCGAACCCGCCTCCGCAACGGTGCAATGGCTACGCCTGCCGGCCGACGAGCGGCACGCCGGCGACGGCCTGAATGACAAGTTGGTGGAGATCCTGGACAAGCTGCGTCAAAAACGCAATGAGGATTATCTGATTGCTGCCCCGCTCGCGGCACGCTGCGGGCATGAGCGGGTGTACCCGATGGATGACCATACGTCCGACGCCAACATCGCCGATGAAAAAGCCTACGGCGCGGCGATCATGAAAGCGTGGGATAACCCGTTCAATGCGACGCGCAAGCGCCAGGATGATGCATTGCGCGCCGGGTTGACGACACCTGCCGGCGTGCTGGCGATGTACCGCGCGTTCAATGCCGCCGGGGCGGCGGAGCAGGTCTTCCGCAGTGACTTCGGCGCCGCGCTGGAGGAGCCGTCGCCCCAGCATTTCGGCCGCGGCTACGTCAGCTACTGGGAAACGCGCAATTTGCGCATGGCCTCTAACATCCGCGAGGCGTCCGCCTTGCAGCCGGGCGGCCGCACCCTGGTCGTCGTCGGTGCGTCGCACAAAGGCTATCTGGAGGCATACCTGAACCAGATGCATGACGTGCGTGTCGTCAGCACGGACACTATTTTGCGCGCCGAATAAAACACGCCGATACCGCTTTCCTATCATTGCTTATTTGTCACAAATCAAGCTATGATCGACCGCGTGACGCGTTGTGGTTACTGGTGTCATTGATCCCCGGCGGCGCCGTAGCCCGGTCTGCCGCTTCCGAATATTCTTCGATTTTATGGACTTTCGCATGAAGCATTTGAAATGCGCGGCACTGGCCGCCGCCGTCCTGATGGCGCACAGCGCCTCCGCCCAAACCTGCGCCGCCTCCGGGCCGGGCGTGAACTATCCTGTCACCCGCACCGTCGACCAGACCGACGACTATCACGGCGTCAAAGTGGCGGATCCCTACCGCTGGCTGGAAGACGCCAACAGCGACGAGACCCACGCCTGGGTCGTCGCGCAGAACAAGCTGACGCAGGATTACCTGTCGCAGATTCCCGGCCGCGACGCCATCAAGACCCGCCTGACCAAGCTGTGGAACTTCGAGCGCTTCAGCGTGCCGTTCAAGGAAGGCGGCCGCTATTTCTACAGCCGTAACGATGGCCTGCAAAATCAGTCCGTGCTGTACACGATGAAGACGCTGGCCGACGTGCCGCGCATGCTGCTCGATCCGAACACGCTGGCCGCCGACGGCACCGTCGCACTGGCCGGCCTGGCGGTGAGCCCGAACGGCAAATACCTCGCCTACAGCACCGCCGCTTCCGGCTCCGACTGGAACGAGATCAAGGTACGCGACATCGACAGCGGCAAGGACATCGAGGACCACATCAAGTGGGTCAAGTTCTCCAGCACCGCATGGCTGCACGACGGTTCCGGCTTCTTCTACAGCCGCTACGACGAGCCGAAGGAAGCGACCAAGCTGGCCGACGTCAACTACTTCCAGAAGCTGTACTTCCACAAGATCGGCACGCCGCAAAGCGCGGACACGCTGGTCTACGGCCGTCCCGACCACAAGGACTGGGGCTTCGGCGGCGAAGTGACCGAAGATGGCCGCTTCCTCATCATCACCGCCTCGCAAGGCACCGAGAACAAGAACCGCGTCTACTACAAGGACCTGTCGCGCAAGGACGCCAAGGTGGTGCCGCTGCTGGAGGACTTCGACGCGTCGTATAACTTCATCGGCAACGACGGCATGGTGTTCTGGTTCCGCACCGAGCGCAATGCGCCGCGTGGCCGCATCGTCGCCATCGACACCCGCAAGCCGGGTGTGCTGAACTGGAAGCAGATCGTGCCGGAAACCGCCAACACCATGGTGTCGGCGTCGATCGTCAACAACCAGCTGCTGGTGGACTACCTGAGCGACGCCCACAGCCTGGTCAAGGTATTCGACCTGAAAGGCAAACCGCTGCACGATCTCGAGCTGCCAGGCCTGGGTTCGGCCGGCGGCTTCGGCGGCAAGCGCGGCGATGCGGAGACCTTCTATTCGTACACCAGCTTCACCACGCCGACCACCATCTACCGCTACGACCTGAAGGCCAACAAGAGCAGCGTGTACCGCCAGCCGAAAGTGGACTTCGATCCGGGCGCGTTTGAAACCCGCCAGGAATTCTTCACCAGCCGCGATGGCACCAAGGTGCCGATGTTCATCGTCTCGAAAAAAGGCCTGAAGCTCGATGGCAGCAATCCGACCTACCTGTACGGCTACGGCGGTTTCAATATCTCGCTGACGCCATCGTTCTCGGTCGCCAACCTGGCGTGGCTGGAAATGGGCGGCGTCTACGTGATGGCCAACCTGCGCGGCGGCGGCGAGTACGGCGAATCGTGGCATGCGGCCGGCACCAAGCTGCAAAAGCAGAACGTGTTCGACGACTTTATCGGCGCGGCCGAATGGCTGGTCGCAAACAAGGTGACGTCGCCGGCCAAGCTGTCCATCGGCGGCGGCAGCAACGGCGGCCTGCTGGTTGGCGCGGCGATGACGCAGCGTCCGGATTTGTTCGCGGCGGCGATCCCGCAGGTGGGCGTGCTCGATATGCTGCGCTTCCATAAATTCACCATCGGCTGGGCGTGGACGTCGGACTACGGTTCATCCGACAACGCCGACGAGTTCAAGGCGTTGGTCAAGTATTCGCCGCTGCACAATCTGAAGAAGGGCACCTGCTACCCGGCGACCATGATAACCACCGCCGACCACGACGACCGCGTGGTGCCGGCGCACAGCTTCAAGTTCGCCGCGACCGCGCAGGCCGACCAGGCCGGCGCCGCGCCCATCCTGATCCGCATCGATAGCAAGGCGGGCCACGGCGCCGGCAAGCCGACCACCAAGCAAATCGAGGAAGTGGCGGACCGCTGGGGCTTCCTGAGTCGCGCGCTGAAGATGGATGGCGCTACGGAAGCCGTCAAAGCGGCAGGCCAGCAGTGAGGGCCGCGCCAGTCGCCGGGCCGCTGCTGTGCGCCATCCTGATGCTGGGCATGGCGCCGGTGGCGCCGGCGCTGGCGGCAACCGCCGAAGGTGCGCCCGCACCTTCGGTCAAGAAGATCGCCGATGTCACGCGCGGCCTGCAATCGCAGCCGGGCTTCATCGACCTGTGGCGCGATACGGACAAGGGCAGGGTGCTGCTGTCCGTGTCGGCGCTGGACCAGCCCTTTCTGCTATTGAGCTCCTTGCCCTATGCACTGGGCTCGAACGACGTCGGCCTGGATCGCGGCCAGCCGGGCGAGATGCGCATGGTGCATTTTGAGAGACACGGCGCGCGCCTGTTCCTGGTGCAGGAAAATACCAATTTCATCGCCGCCTCGGCGGACAAGGACGAACGCGCCGCCGTCGCCGAATCGTTCGCCAGCGGCGTGCTGTGGTCGGGCGAAATTCTCGCCAGCGAAGGCGAACGTCATCTGATCGACTTCTCCAGCTTCCTGCTGGCGGACCGGCACGGCGTCGGCGCGCGGCTGACTGCCGCCAAGCAGGGCGCATATCAGGTCGATGCCGCGCGCAGCGCGGTGCTGGCGGAGCAGTCCAAAGCCTTCCCCGACAACGTCGAACTGGAAGCGCTGCTGACCTTTGCCGGCCCCGGACAAGCGGAGTACGTGCGCCAGGTCGCGGCCGACGCCAGCAGCCTGTCGCTGCGCCAGCGCATCAGCATGGTACGCCTGCCCGCGGCTGGTGCACAGGCAGGCGGCTGGCAGCCGCGCAGCTACCATCCATATTCCGGCGGCTTCGACGCCAGCTATTACGACTTCGCCACGCCGCTCGCCAGCAGCATCGACGTGCACTGGCAGGTACGGCACCGCCTTGAGAAGACCGATCCGTCGGCGGCGGTCAGCACCGTCAAGAAACCTATCGTCTACTACGTCGATCGCGGCGCGCCGGAGCCGGTGCGCTCGGCGTTGATCGCCGGCGCTTCTTGGTGGGCCAGCGCCTTCGAGAAGGCCGGCTTCAAGGACGCCTACCGCGTCGAGCTGCTGCCAGAAGGCGTGGACGCGATGGACGTCCGCTACAACGTGATCCACTGGGTGCACCGCGCCACGCGCGGTTGGTCCTACGGGAACGCTTTGGCCGATCCGCGCACCGGCCAGATCATCCGGGGCGCCGTCACGCTCGGCTCCCAGCGCGTGCGCCAGGACATCCTGATCGCCGAAAGCCTGCTCGCACCGTACGGCAAGAACGCGCCGGCCGACAAGCAGAAACTGGCCGAGGCCATGGCGCTTGCGCGCCTGCGCCAGCTGGCCGCGCATGAAGTCGGCCACACGCTGGGCTTCGCCCACAACTTCGCCGCCAGCCGCATGGGCAATGGCTCGGTGATGGACTACCCGCACCCCATCCTCAAGCTGGACGCCAAGGGCAACGTCGATATCGCCGATGCCTACGGCGTCGGCGTCGGTCCTTGGGACGACTACATCGTCAAATACATCTACGGCGATTTCGGCAGCGGCGCGCAAGAGCAGGCCGCGCTGGCCAAGCTGCGCGCCGACGCGCGCGCGGCCGGCATGCTGTACTCCAGCGACCAGGACGACCGCTCGCCCGGCTCCAGTCATCCCGATGGCCTGCTGTGGGACTTCGGTCCGGACTCGATCAAGACCTGGGACCAGCTGGGCGCCGTGCGCCAGCGCGCGCTGCAAACCTTCTCCGTCGACGTGCTGCCCGATGCGCGCCAGATCGGCGAGTTGGAGGCGCGGCTGGTGCCGGTCTACCTGCTGCAACGCTATCAGGGCGAAGCACTGGCGCGCCTGGTCGGCGGCGGCGATTTCGATTACACCAGCAGCGGCGATGTCAAGGCCGGCCTGGCCAAGGCAGGCATCAAGGCGACGCCGGCGGCCGTCCAGCGCCAGGCCCTGAACCGCCTGGCAGACAGCCTGCGCGCCGAATACCTTGCGCTGCCAGCCGGCGTACTCGATATCCTGACGCCGCCGGCGATGGGCCATGAACGCAGCCGCGAATACTTCGCCACCCGCATGGATACCGTGTTCGACGCGTTCTCGATCGCCGAAGCGGGCGCCGCGCAGACGGCCGGCTTCCTGCTCGACCCGGCCCGCATCAACCGCGTCGCCTGGCAGCACGCGCGCGATGCGCAGCAGCCGGGCGTGCAGGAAGTGCTGTCGCTGCTGCTGCAGAAGACCTGGAAGCGCGAGTCGGTGCCGGCCTCGGTGGCCGGCGGCGAGGCGGTGCAGCTGGCCGCCAACTGGGTGGTGATCGACGCCACCTTGAATCTGCTCGATGGCGGCAAGCTGCATCCGCAGGTCGACGCGGAAGTGCGCCAGTCCGCGCGCGAGCTGGCGCAATGGTTGCAGAAGAACCCCGGCAAAGGCGTCACCGCCGACAGCCGCAAGCAGGCGGCGGGGCTGATCACCGCCTACCTGGCCGATCCGCGCAGCGTCAAACTGCGCACCATGCCGGTTATCCCGCCCGGCGCACCGATCTGACCTGCCCATCCCGTGCGCACCAAAATGACGCCTTATTTCGGTGCGCACGGCCTTGGTGCATTTTCATGCACAAAATAAAAACACCTTGAAATCAAGCACTTAAAATTTGCACCAAATTGGAACGAAACTTGCTTTTATCAGTGCTCGTTGTCAATTTTTGCATTATTTTGGGGAGATATTTTGATGGGTGGATACAAAGACGGCGCCGACGCATTGTTCATATTGCTTGGCGCCATCATGATTTTGGCCATGCATGCCGGCTTTGCGTTTCTGGAACTGGGCACGGTGCGCAAGAAAAACCAGGTCAACGCGCTGGTCAAGATCCTGGTGGATTTCGCGGTATCGACGATCGCTTACTTTTTCGTTGGCTACAGCATCGCGTATGGCGTCAATTTCTTCTCCTCGGCCGAGGTGCTGGCCGCCAAGAACGGCTATGAGCTGGTCAAATTCTTCTTCCTGCTGACGTTTGCCGCCGCCATCCCGGCGATCATCTCGGGCGGGATCGCCGAACGGGCGCGCTTCCACCCGCAATTGATCGCCACCGCGCTGCTGGTCGGCCTGGTCTATCCCTTCTTCGAGGGGATCGTCTGGAACCACCGCTTCGGCGTGCAGGAATGGCTGGCGTCGGCATTCGGCGCCGAGTTCCACGACTTCGCCGGTTCGGTGGTGGTGCACGCGGTGGGCGGCTGGATCGCGCTGCCGGCAGTGCTGCTGCTGGGCGCACGCCGCGGACGCTATATGAAGAACGGCGCCATCGCCGCCCATCCGCCGTCGTCGATTCCTTTCCTGGCCCTGGGCGCGTGGATTTTAACCGTGGGCTGGTTCGGCTTCAACGTCATGAGCGCGCAGGCGCTGGACAAGATGAACGGCCTGGTCGCCGTCAACTCGCTGATGGCGATGGTCGGCGGCACGCTGGTCGCGCTGCTGATGGGGAAGAACGATCCCGGCTTTGCCTACAACGGCCCGCTGGCCGGCCTGGTGGCCGTCTGCGCGGGCTCCGACCTGATGCACCCTTTGGGCGCGCTGGCCACCGGATGCATTGCGGGCGCGGTGTTTGTCTGGATGTTCACGCTGGCGCAAAACAAATGGAAGATCGACGACGTGCTGGGTGTGTGGCCGTTGCACGGCCTGTGCGGCGCTTGGGGTGGCGTCGCGGCGGGAATCTTCGGCCAGAAGGCGCTGGGCGGCATCGGCGGCGTATCGTTGGCCGCGCAGCTGGGCGGCACCTTGCTGGGCGTGGTCATCGCGCTGGCTGGCGGCTTTGCCATCTACGGCGTGCTGAAGGCCACGCTGGGCCTGCGCCTGGACCCGGAAGAAGAGTTCCAGGGCGCCGACCTGTCGATCCACCGCATCAGCTCCACGCCGGAGCGTGAATCGAACTGGTAGAACCCGTATGCCTTCGCGATACGCATGCCGTTCCGCTTAGGGGTCTGACCCCGTATGGGGTCAGACCCCGCCTGGCGGTGCGGGGTAAGTAATCAGCGGTGTATCACCACCAGCAGCGCCTTCGCCTCGGTCTTGCCGACGTTGCGGATGATGTGCTGCTGGTCCCCCGGGTAGCGCGCCGTGCTGCCCAGCTTCAGCTTCTTCTTGTCGGGGCCGACCTCCACCTCCACCGAACCGTGCAGCAGCGTCAGGTGCTCCTGCGCGCCCGGATCATGGCCCTGTGAGGCCAGTTCGCCACCCGGCGCCAGCGTCAGTTCATACCACTCATATTTGCTGGCCAGTTCCAGCGGCCCCAGGATGCGCAGCACATAGCCGGCGTGATGGCCGGGCAGGGTGGGGATTTCGTGCGCCTCGATCACGCGGACGGTCTCCGTCTGCCGCTCGGCTGTCGCCAGCAACTCGCCGATCTGCACGCCTAGCGCATTGGCCAGCCGCCAGGTGATGGCGATGGTCGGATTCGCCTTTTCACGCTCGATCTGCGACAGCATCGACTTGGAGACGCCGGCGATGCGCGACAGATCTTCCAGTGTCAGGCCGCGGGCCAGGCGCAACCGCTGCAGGGCGGCGCCGACTTCTGGAGGTGCATTCGTCGAAACGGGTGTTTTCATTGTTTTATTCGGCAGATAGGCTAAATTTCAAGTGAATCGCTGCGCGCGCATGGCTTGCGCAGTGCACTGTCGTTCTGTAAAATTCGATATATTGAATTTGAGTTCGACATAACGGATTTCGCATAAAGCAGTGTAATTGCGGTGAAATCGTACCACACACAGGGACCCATCATGACCATTCCAGCTAAAACCACCTTCTTCAGCGGCCTGCAGCAAAACCTCGACCAGTTGGGCGAGCAGGGCCTCTACAAGCCAGAGCGCGTTCTGGCTTCGCGCCAGGGCGCGGAAGTGACGAGCGAAGATGGTCGAATGCTGATCAATATGTGCGCCAACAACTACCTGGGCCTGTCCGGCCAGGAATGGGTGGCGCAAGCCTCCATCGAGGCGACCGAGAAGTATGGTTACGGCCTGTCGTCGGTACGTTTCATCTGCGGCACCCAGACCGTGCACAAGCAGCTGGAGCAGGCGATCTCCAAGTTCCTCGGCACCGAAGACACCATCCTGTACGCTGCCGCCTTCGACGCCAACGGCGGCGTGTTCGAGCCGCTGTTCGACGAGAACGACGCCATCATCTCGGACGCGCTGAACCACGCATCGATCATCGACGGCATCCGCCTGTGCAAGGCAGCGCGCTTCCGCTACGCCCACAACGACATGGCCGACCTGGAAGCGCAGCTGCAAGCGGCCGCCGACAAGCGCCACAAAGTCATCGTCACCGACGGCGTGTTCTCGATGGACGGCACCATCGCCCAGCTGGACAAGATCTGCGACCTGGCCGACAAATACGGCGCATTGGTGATGATCGACGAGTGCCACGCCTCCGGCTTCATGGGCGCGACCGGCCGCGGCACCCACGAGCACCACAACGTCATGGGCCGCATCGACATCATCACCGGCACCCTGGGCAAGGCCCTGGGCGGCGCGATGGGCGGCTTCACCTCGGCGCGCAAGGAAGTGATCGACATGCTGCGCCAGAAATCGCGTCCTTACCTGTTCTCGAACACGCTGGCGCCGTCGATCGCCGGCGCCTCGCTGGCCGTGCTGAAAAAGCTGTCGGAATCGACCGAGCTGCGCGACCGCCTGCACGAAAACACCGCCTTCTTCCGCAAGGAGATCGAGCGTATCGGCTTCACCATCAAGCCGGGTACGCACCCCGTAGTTCCTGTCATGTTGTTCGATGCGCCAGTCGCGCAGAAATTCGCGGCACGAATGTATGAGCTGGGCGTTTTGCTCAGCGGCTTCTTCTACCCCGTGGTCCCGATGGGCCAGGCGCGTGTGCGTGTCCAACTGTCCGCGGCCCACACCCGCGAGCAGCTGGAAACCGTGCTCAAAGCATTCGAACAGGCGGGCCGTGAGCTCGGCCTGCTGAAGAACTAAACATGAAAATCGTCAGGAACAATAATATGAATACCCAAGAACGCATCCTCGTCATCGGCGCCAATGGTCAGATCGGCAGCGAGCTGGTAGAGGCGCTGGCCGCCCAGCACGGCGCGCAGAACGTCATCGCCGCCGACATCAGCCCGACCAATCTGTACAACGCGGCGCGCTACACCACGCTCAACGTGCTGGATAAGGTCGCGCTGTCGGCGCTGGTCACCGACGAGGGCATCACCCAGGTCTACCAGCTGGCGGCGATGCTGTCGGCCACCGGCGAAGCGGCGCCGCTGAAAGCCTGGACGCTGAACATGGACGGCCTGCTGAATATCCTGGAAGTGGCGCGTGAGCGCGGCGTGGTCGGCAAGCCGCTGCGCATCTTCTGGCCTTCGTCGATCGCCGCCTTCGGCCCGAACACCCCGGCCGTCAACACGCCGCAAACCACGGTGATGGATCCGACCACCATCTACGGCATCAGCAAGCTGGCTGGTGAACGCCTGTGCGAGTACTACTTCATCAAGTATGGCGTCGATGTACGTTCGATCCGCTACCCAGGCATCATCAGCTTTAAATCGCCGCCGGGCGGCGGCACCACCGACTACGCGATCGCCATTTTCCACTCGGCGCTGCGCGGCGAGCGTTATGAATGCTTCCTCGGCCCGCAGACCACGCTGCCGATGATCTACATGCCCGATGCGATCCGCGCCACCATCGAATTGATGGACGCGCCGGCGGCGCAGGTGAAGGTGCGTTCGGCCTACAACGTGGCCGGCGTATCGTTTAATCCGGAGCAGCTGGCCACAGCGATCACGCGCGCGCTGCCGGACTTCAAGATCGGCTATAAACCGGACAGCCGCCAGGCCATCGCCGACACCTGGCCCCAAAGCCTGGACGACGCCACCGCCACCGCCGACTGGGGCTGGAAAGCCCGCATCGGCGTCGATGAGATGGTCGCCGACATGCTGGCCAACGTCGATGTCCACCTGGGCAAAGCCGCGTAATCAAGAACACCATAAAACACACTATAAAAAGCGAGACAACTGATGGACATGAGCGTATTCGACCTGTTTAAAATCGGCATCGGGCCGTCGAGTTCCCACACCGTGGGACCGATGGTGGCGGCCCGCCGTTTTCTGCTCGATAGCGCTCCGCTGGACGACGTCACCGGCGTCACCGCCGAGCTGTATGGCTCGTTGGCGCTGACCGGCATCGGCCACGCCACCGACAAGGCGGTGATCCTCGGCCTGATGGGCGAAACCCCGCAGGACGTGGTGCCGACCAGCGTCGACTCGCAATTGGCGCAAGCCGAAGCGGCCGGCGAACTGCGCCTGCTCGGCACCCGCACGGTGCCGTTCAAGCGCGGCGTCAACCTGGTGTTCCACATGGCCGAATCGCTGGCCGAACACCCGAACGGCATGCGCTTCACACTGACCCGCGCCGACGGCAGCACCTTTAGCAAGGTGTACTACTCGGTGGGCGGGGGCTTTATTAAAGAGGAGGGCGAGGCCCACCAGGCCGCGCCGACGGTGGGCAGCGCGCCCGCCGCCGCGATTCCGTTCGCCTTCGACACCATGGACCAGCTGCTGGCCCATGGCGAACGCACCGGCCTGACCATCCCGCAGATGCTGCGCACGAACGAAAACGTCAAACGCACCGACGACGAAGTCAACGCCGGCATCGACAAGATCTGGCATGTCATGCGCGACTGCATCACCCATGGCCTGGAAACGCCGGGCCAGCTGCCGGGCGGCTTGAACGTCAAGCGCCGCGCCGCCAACCTGTGGAAGCAGGCCAGCGACGCCAAGGCGTCCGACAACCGCTCGAACGACCTGCCGCACGACGCGCTGCACCAGGTCAGCCTGTACGCGATGGCGGTCAACGAGGAAAACGCCGCCGGCGGCCGCGTGGTCACGGCGCCGACCAACGGCGCGGCCGGCATCATCCCGGCGGTGCTGCGCTACTACGCGGAAGACTGCAAACCGAGCGACCCGGTCACCGGCGTGCGCAATTTCATGCTGACGGCGGCCGCCATCGGCATGCTGTGCAAGCGTAACGCCTCGATCTCCGGCGCGGAAATCGGCTGCCAGGGCGAAGTGGGCGTGGCCTGCGCGATGGCGGCGGCCGGCCTGGTGGCGGCGCTGGGCGGCAGCAACGCCCAGATCGAGAACGCGGCGGAAATCGGCATCGAGCACCACTTGGGCATGACCTGCGATCCGATCGGCGGCCTGGTGCAGATTCCCTGCATCGAGCGTAACGGCATGGGCGCGGTCAAGGCGATCACCGCCGCCTCGCTGGCGCTGAAGGGCGACGGCACCCACTTCGTCAGCCTCGACGAAGTGATCGAAACCATGCGCCAGACCGGCGCCGACATGCAGGCCAAGTACAAGGAAACCTCGCTGGGCGGCCTGGCGATCCACGTGATCACCGTCAACCACGCGGCCTGCTGATCAGATATTCCTGGCGACCGATTCCAGCACCAGCTGCTGGAACGCCGCCGGCGACACCGGCTTGCTGAAGTAGTAGCCCTGCATCTCGTCGCAATGCTGGCCGCGCAGGAAGGCCTGCTGCTCGGCGGTCTCCACCCCTTCCGCGATGGTCTGCAAACCGAGGCTGCGCGCCATGTTGATGATGGCGCTGACGATGGCCCGGTCTTCGGCGTCGGTGCTGATGTCGCGCACGAAGGACTGGTCGATCTTCAGCTTGTAGACCTTGAACTTCTTCAGATGGCTCAGCGACGAGAAACCGGTGCCGAAATCGTCGATCGACATGCGCACGCCGCGCTCGTGCAGCTTGTTCATGATCGAGATCGCGCCTTGCGGGTCGTGTACCGCCACCGCTTCCGTCAGTTCCAGTTCCAGGTATTCCGGTGGCAGGCTTTCTTCTTCCAGTATCTGCGAGATGAGCTCCGGCAGTTCGCCGTTGCGGAACTGGATGGCCGACAGGTTGACCGCCATGACGATGGGCGGCAGCCCCTGGTCCAGCCAGGCCCGCGCCTGGCGCACGGCCTGGCGCAGCACCCAGGTGCCGATGGATTGAATCAAGCCGCTTTCCTCGGCGGCCGGGATGAACTCGGCCGGCGACACCACGCCTAGTTCCGGGGTGCTCCAGCGCAGCAGCGCCTCCGCGCCGACAATGCGCCGGTTCTTCAGCGATATCTGCGGCTGGTACAGCACGTGCATCTGTTCGCGCTCGAGCGCGTAGCGCAAGGCGTTGACCAGCTGCAGGTGGCGCGCGGCCCGCTGCTGCATGGCGGCGGTGAAGAAGCGCAGTCCGTGGCGGCCGCCTTGCTTGACCTGGTACATCGCGGCGTCGGCCCTCTGCAGCAGGGTTTCCAGGTCGGCGCCGTCGGCCGGGTACATGGCCACGCCGATCGACGCCGTCACCTTCAGGTCGTGCGGACCCACGCGGACCGGCTGGTCGATCAACTCCAGCAGCTTGCGCGCCACCTCGGCCGCTTCGTCCGCCCGCAGCGACTCCAGCATGAAGATAAACTCGTCGCCGCCCAGTCGCGCCACGATGTCCTGCTCGCGCAGGCTGGCGCGCAGGCGTCTGGCCAGCTCGCAAAGCAGCTCGTCGCCGGTGCTGTGCCCCAGCGAGTCGTTGATGTCCTTGAAGTGGTCCAGGTCCAGCATCATCAGCGCCACCGATTCGTGCTTGCGGCGCGCCAGCGCCAGCGCGTGGTGTGCGTGCTCCTGCAACTGCGCGCGGTTCGGCAGGCCGGTGAGCGGATCGAACTGGGCCAGGTACTGCATGCGCTCCTCGGCGTGCTTGCGGGCCGCCCGGTGCTCGAAGTTTTCCAGCGCGAACTCCATGTCCCGCTGCATTTCCAGCAGCAGCGCACGTACTTCGTCGTCGAAGGCGTGGACGGTGCTGGAGTAGGGCGAGAACATGGCCACGATGCGGCCCTTGCAGCGCAGCGGGATCGCGGCCGAGGCCGCCCAGCCGTAGCGCGCCGCCGTCTGGTGCCAGTTCGCCGTCTCCGGCGCGTTGACGAAGTCCTGGCACCAATAGGGCTCGCCGCTGCGGAAGGCCAGGCCGATCGGGCCGCGTCCCTGCGGCACGGCGGCGTCCAGCGACAATTGCAGGTTTTGCAAGTATTCCGTACCATTCCCGGCACACGCGACCGGCGTCACGCTGCCGGCTTCTTGATCTATCGCACCTATCCAGGCCATCTTCATGCCGCCGTGCGTGACCACCGCCTGGCACAGCTGCTCGAACAGTTCGCGCTCGGTGCCGCACCGCACGATGGCCTGGTTGCACAGGCTGAGCGCCGAATACAGGCGGCTGACCCGTTGTGTCCGCTCCAGCGCCGCAGTGCGTTCGCCGTCGAGCCGCGCCAGGCTTTGCTGCGTCTCCGCCAGCCAGCCCCAGACGCTGTTCTCGGCCTTGGGCGCGACCATCAGCGGCTCGCTGAATTCGCCCCGGCCCAGGCGCTCGATGCCGGTCCGCAACTGGGCGACGCTGCAACCGAGCGCGGCGTCCAGGCTTCGTTTGGCGCGCCACAGCAGTACCACCAGCAGCAGTGTGATGAGCATGAACACTACGCGGGCCAGGCGCGCCTGGTCGGCCGCCGACTGCACGCCGGTCAGCGTGCGTTGGTCGACGCTGGCGTTGACCTGGGCGATGGGCCGCATGATATCGGCCTTGGCCCGGTGGTAGGCGGCGTCATGCAGCGCGGCCACGGCGGCGGCCAGTTGCAGCGGCTCCGAAACGGTGCTGTCGCGCACGGCGATGGCTGCGCGTTCGATGCCGGTCAGCAGGTCCGAGCGCCGCTTGGCTTCGGACAGCAGCGCCATCTCGGCCGGTGTAAATTCCGCCCGGCGCATCATGTCCAGCAGCGGGATGGCGTCGCCGCGGGCGCGTGGGCGTTGATCCGATCCCGTCACCAGATCCCAGTAGACGTTTTCATAGTCGCGCGGGCGGGCCCGCAGGCCGTCTCGGATGTCGATGATTTCCTGATAATGCAGCCGGTAGCGGACATCCCCGGTGATGACATAAGTGCGGGCCATGCGCGTCAGGTCGTCGGACGACTGGCGCAGTTCGTCGACGATGGAGCGGGAGTGGTAGCGCAGCTCGTTGGCGCGGTCGACACGCAGCTCGGTCCAGACGTACAGCAGGAAAGCGAGCGTGCCCAGCAGCAGTACGCCCAGGCAGGTCCATAGGTAGCTGGCGAATCGTGGGGGATGGCGGGTGTGCTGGGGCATCGTCAGGCGCTACTGCTTGGTGCAGTCGAATCGGTGTAGTCTTTAGTATATTGCGCCGATCGTGCCCAAGGCCAGCGCGGCCGGGCGGAGGCCCGATAACCATAAAACAACGCCGATTTCACGGGAATCGACGAGCCGCACTATAATATCCGCTCGCTTTGTACCGTTCTGCCTTTTATCCGCCAGCTCAACCGGACTTTCTAATCTATGCAATACGTGTCTACCCGCGCCGCCGCATCGGCCGCCGCCTCTTCTTCCCAACAATTCTCCGACATCCTCTTGGGCGGCCTGGCCGTCGATGGCGGCCTGTTCCTGCCGGCCACCTATCCGCAAGTGACCGGCGCCGAGCTCGATGCATGGCGCCAGCTGTCCTACGCCGACCTGGCCTACGAGATCCTGAAGAAGTTCGCGACCGATATTCCCGATGCCGACCTGCGCGCGCTGACCGCCAAGACCTATACCAAGGAAGTCTACAAAAACGCCCGCAAGGGCGAAAAAGCCAGCCAGATCACACCGCTGCGCATGCTGGAAGAGGGCGAGAACGGCACCAAATTGATGTTGCAGGCGCTGTCCAACGGACCGACCCTGGCCTTCAAGGACATGGCGATGCAGTTGCTGGGCAATCTGTTCGAATACACGCTGGCCAAGCAGAACGCGCAACTGAACATCTTCGGCGCCACCTCCGGCGATACCGGCAGCGCCGCCGAATACGCGATGCGCGGCAAGAAGGGCATCCGCGTGTTCATGCTGTCGCCGCATAAGAAAATGAGCGCCTTCCAGACCGCGCAGATGTTCTCGCTGCAGGACCCGAACATCTTCAACATCGCCATCGAAGGCGTGTTCGACGACGCCCAGGACATGGTCAAGGCGGTCTCCAACGACCTGCCGTTCAAGGCCCGGCAGAAGATCGGCACCGTCAATTCAATCAACTGGGCGCGCGTGGTGGCGCAGGTGGTGTACTACTTCCGCGGCTACCTGTCGGCCACCACCTCCAACGACCAGAAGGTGTCGTTCACCGTCCCGTCGGGGAACTTCGGCAATATCTGCGCCGGCCACATCGCCCGCATGATGGGCCTGCCGATCGCCAAGCTGGTCGCCGCCACCAACGAAAACGACGTGCTCGACGAGTTCTTCCGCACCGGCGTGTACCGCGTGCGCAAGTCGGCCGAGACCTACCACACCAGCAGCCCGTCGATGGACATCTCCAAGGCGTCCAACTTCGAGCGCTTCATCTACGACCTGGTCGGCCGCGACGGCGACCGTACCCGCGCGCTGTTCCAGAAAGTGGAAACCCACGGCGGCTTCGACCTGTCCGGCAAGCCGGGCGCAGACGGCGACGAGTTCAAGCAGGTGGCCAAGTACGGCTTCAAGTCCGGCAAGTCGACCCATGAAGACCGCCTGAACACCATCCGCGACGTGGCCGACGACTACGGCATCGTCATCGACACCCACACCGCCGACGGCATCAAGGTCGCGCGCGAGAACCTGGAGCCTGGCGTGACGATGATCGTGCTGGAAACCGCGCTGGCCGCCAAGTTCAACGAGACCATCCTCGATGCGCTGGGCGAGGACGCCGAACGTCCGGAAGGCTTCGAGAACATCGAGGACCTGCCGCAGAAGTTCGTCGTCATGCCGCCGGACGTGGAGAAGATGAAGGCCTACATCGCGGCGAACACCGGCCTGTAACGATGAGCGCACACAAGCCCCTGCTGCCGGTCAGCGAAGCGCTGGCCCTGATGGCAGCCGCCGCGCGGCCGGTGGCCGATGTGGAAACCGTGCCGACCCTGTCTGCCAACGGCCGCGTGCTGGCCAAGGCGCAGGTATCCGGCATGAACGTGCCGGGCATGGACAACACGCAGATGGACGGCTATGCGGTGCGCGCCGCCGATTGCGTCAGCGGCAATGCCGCGCTGACGGTGTCGCAGCGCATACCGGCCGGCCATGTCGGCCAGCCCTTGCTGCCGGGGACCGCTGCGCGCATCTTTACCGGCGCGCTGATTCCGGAGGGCGCGGACGCCGTCGTGATGCAGGAGCAGTGCGAGCTGGCGGGCAATGTGGTCACCGTCCGCCACGCGCCGAAGTCCGGCGAATGGATACGCCGCGCCGGCGAGGACATCACCAACGGCAGCATCATCCTGCCGGCCGGCACGCGTCTGCGCAGCCAGGAGCTGGGCCTGGCCGCGTCGGTCGGCCTGGCCGAGCTGCCGGTCAAGCGCCGGCTGCACGTGGCGGTGTTCTTCACCGGCGACGAGCTGACCATGCCGGGAGAGCCGCTGGCGCCTGGCGCCATCTACAACTCCAACCGCTTCACGCTGCGCGCGCTGCTGGAAAACCTGGGCTGCGAGATCACCGATTTCGGCATCGTGCCCGACTCGCTGGACGCTACCCGGTCCGTGCTGCGCGAGTGCGCGCAGGGGCATGACCTGATCATCACTTCCGGCGGCGTTTCGGTCGGCGAGGAGGATCACATCAAGCCGGCCGTCGAGGCGGAGGGCAAGCTGAATATGTGGCAGATCGCCGTCAAGCCGGGCAAGCCGCTGGCGTTCGGCGAGGTGGGGCAGGCGTTCTTTGTGGGCTTGCCGGGCAATCCGGTGTCGAGCTTCATCACCTTCCTGATGTTTGTGCGTCCGTTCATCCTGCGCCTGCAAGGCGTGACCGAGGCGCTGGCGCCGCGCGCCTTCATGATGCGCGCCGACTTCAACTGGCCCAAGGCCGACAGGCGCAACGAGTTCCTGCGCGCGCGCATCAATGCGGCCGGCGGGCTGGAATTGTTCAATAATCAAAGTTCGGGCGTGTTGACGTCGACCGTGTGGGGCGATGGCGTGATCGATAATCCGCCCGGCCAGACCATCGCGGCCGACGACACGGTTCGATTTATACCGTTTAGCGAGTTAATGCACTGATGGCTGTTACCGTAAAATTTTTCGCCAGCGTGCGTGAGTCGCTGGGTGCGTCGTCCGAGACGCTGGAGCTGCCGGCAGGCGTGGGTACGGTCGGCGCGTTGCGCGCCCATCTGGCCGCGCGCGGCGACGCCTGGCAGCAGGCCTTGGGCAGCCCGGCCTTGCGCATGGCATGCAACCAGGTGATGTGCGGCGCCGATACGGCGCTGGCCGATGGCGCCGAGGTGGCGTTCTTTCCGCCGGTGACGGGCGGCTAAGCTAAGGCTAAGCTAAGGCTAAGCTAAGGCTTCTTGCCCTTGGCGGCGTTGCGGGCGGCGTCGAGGTCGTCGCACAAGCCGCAAGCCTGGGCGTTGCGGTAGCGGCGCCAGGCCGCGTAGGTAAAGATGCCCGCCGCGGCTAGCGCCCAGACGGCGGCGCTCAGATAGTCCTCGCGCGCGGTCGAGCCTTTGATCCATTCCACGGCGGCCAGTATCACGAACAAAGGCACGGCGGCCTGCACATAGCGTTTTATCCAAAACATCGCACCCATCTTGTCTCCTGTAACAATGCTTCTATCGGACCGAATTCATGCAGTCTAGTTTGACACCTTTTCGCGTTGCCGTCATCGGCGGCGGTCCCGCCGGCCTGATGGCCGCCCAAACCCTGGCGCAGGGCGGGGCGCAAGTCGACGTGTATGACGCGATGCCTTCGGTCGGCCGCAAATTCCTGCTGGCCGGGCGCGGCGGCATGAACATCACCCACGCCGAGCCGTATGCGGACTTCGTCACGCGCTACGGCAAGGGCGCCGCGCCGCTGCGCGCCATGCTGGACGCCTTCGGCCCGCAGGACGTGCGCGACTGGGTGCATGGCTTGGGCGTCGATACCTTCGTCGGCACCTCGGGCCGCGTGTTCCCGACCGATATGAAGGCCGCGCCGCTGCTGCGCGCATGGCTGCATCGCCTGCGTGAGAGCGGCGTGCAGTTCCACATGCGCCACCGCTGGCTGGGCTGGCGCGACGACGCGCTGGCGCTGAACACGCCCGACGGCGAGCTGCTGGTGCGTGCCGACGCGGTGGTGTTGGCGCTGGGCGGCGGCAGCTGGGCGCGATTGGGCTCGGACGGCGCCTGGATGCCTTTGCTGGCGGAGCGCGGCGTCGGCGTGGCGCCGCTGGTGGCGGCCAACTGCGGCTTCGACGTCGACTGGAGCGAGCATTTCAGCAGCCGCCATGCGGGCGAGCCGCTGACCACCGTCGCCATCGTCTCCACCGGCGCGGACGGCAAGCAATTTCGCAAGCAGGGGCAGTTCGTCGTCACCCAGGGCGGCGTCGAGGGCAGCTTGATTTACGCGCTGTCGGCCGCCTTGCGCGACCAGATCGCCGCCGACGGCAGCGCTACGATCTACCTGGACCTGCTGCCGGACCTGCCGGCGCAGCGGGTGGCGGACGAGGTGGCGCGGCCGCGCGGTGCGCGGTCGATGGCCAGTCACCTGCAAAGCCGGCTGGGCATCAAAGGCGTCAAGGCCGGCCTGCTGCGCGAGTGCTTGAGCAAGGAGCAGTACGCGGACGAGGACCAGCTGGCGCAGGTGATCAAACGCTTGCCGGTGCGCCTGCTGCGGGCCCGTCCGATCGACGAGGCGATCAGCAGCGCCGGCGGCGTGCGCTGGGATGCGCTGGAAGGGACGATGCTGAAGGCCGCGCCGGGCGTGTTCGTGGCGGGCGAGATGGTCGACTGGGAAGCGCCGACCGGCGGCTATCTGCTGACGGCCTGCCTGGCCGGCGGCCAGGCGGCGGGACGCGATGTCCTGGCCTGGCTGGACCGAGGCTAAACGCTCGACGTTAGCCGCTTATTCCCAGGTGACGTCGCCGGAACCGGTGCGGCTGACGTTGCGGTTGTCCGGATTACCCAGTACGCGGATGTCGCCGCTGCCGCGCAAGGTCAGGTCGGCCGACTGCTTGGCGAAGACATGGCTGGTGCCCGAACCCTTCAGGTTGACCGTCACCTTGTCCGAGGACAGGTGGCGCGCATCCAGGTCGCCGGAGCCGGTCAATTCCGCGGTCAGCGTCTTGCAGCTGCCGGACGAGGTGATCTGGCCCGAGCCCACCATTTCCAGTTCCACGTTCTCGCTGCTGCCCGCGTTCAGGTTCAGGTGGCCGCTGCCATGGGCCCCGGCGCTCAGTTCGCGATAGCGGCCGGTGAAGTTGACGTTGCCCGAACCGTGCAGCTGCAACTCCAGCTTGTCGCCGTTGAAGCCGGAAACCTTGGTCTCGCCGCTGCTGCGCACCACCAGCTCTTCCAGTTGCGGCAGCACCAACTCCACCTGCAAGGGATGGCGCGGGTTGAGCAGCATGCCCTTGGTGCCGATGTGCAGGTCGCGGCCATCCTGGATGGTTTCGATATTGGCCAGCGAGCGCTGTTCGCCGCGCACCTTCAGCGACGCCACCGGACCCTGGATCAGTATCAGGTCGATCGGGCCGCTCAGTTCGACGGCGGTGGCCATGGCGTCGATCTTGCGGGTTTCGCTGCCGAGGGCGCGGCCGGCCGAACTGGTCGGGCTGGTGCTGCCGTAGGCCTTCAGCATGCTGTAGCTGACGCCGATCAGGACGAAGGACAGCAGCAACAGGCTGGTACCGATTTTTAATAGTGCGCGCATGGTCATGGCTCCTTAGCGTCCGCGAAGCAGGGACACGTTCATTGCTACATACCGCTTCAAGCCGATCATGGTGTAGCGGGTGACGACGATGCTGATCAGGCACAGCCCGATCCCGCCCAGTATCAGGCCGAAGCCGATCAGCGACTGGCTGGTGCGGGCGCCGCTGTCGAAATCGGTGGTGATGCGCAGGTCGCCGGTGGCCACCGCTTCGGCGCGGTTCAGCAGGCGGCCGCTGCGGCTGAGATTCTCGTCGCCGCTGCTGCTGTCGGCGCTGTCCGGGTCCTTGCTGACCTGCACGCCCATGTTGTTGATGGCCATGCGCCAGCCCTGGATGTCTTCTTCCTCGTTCCCGTCGAAGTGCGAGTTGGTGAACTCCATCACGTGGCGCAGCGGGCCTTCCAGCGCCAGCTCGTTCTGGCCCGACAGGCCGCTGGACACCAGCGCGATGCCGCCGATGTAGAAGCCGAAGGCGCAAATGTAGACGGCGCCCAGCAGCGAGGCATACACCATCGCCGGGATCACCATGAACAGGTTGAAGATCGTCAGGCCGATGAAGGACACCACCGCGCGGGCCAGGTTGACCGGGGTTTTCTTTTGCTCGAAGGCGCTCAGGTGCACATTGGCGCGCAGCGTCATGGCGACCTTGCGCGGCTCGTCGAGCTCTTTGTAGACCTCTTCTTCGCTGCGGCCGGCCACCAGGCCGTCGATGAAGCGTTGCTCGTAGTAGGCCAGGGTCTTGGCCACCGTTTCCGGCGGCAGGCCCTGCATGGCCTGTTTGAGCGCGTCGAGGTATGCCTGCTTGTTCATGATATCAAATACCTAATGTTGCGCTGTTGTGTGCCATGGCCATCGCGCTGCTCGCCACCGGTGCGGTCTGCACGATGGATACCGTGCTGGCCGCGACGAAGGCGATCAAGGCAAGGATTTTCAAGCTGAGAGAGATGTTCATGTTGATTCCGATAGGTCTTTTGTCGATGGTGCTACTGTACGCAAGCGCTCGCCCGGATGCCATCGGCATGTGACAGGCTGCATAAATAGCGGGGCAGGCGACAAAAACGGGGGACTAGATGGTAGCCCCCTTGAGCAGCCCGGCGGCGGCGACGCCGCTGCGGACCGCCGATTCCAGCGTGGCCGGGTAGTCGCCGGCGGTGTAGTCGCCGGCGATGACCAGGCCCGGAAGTCCGCTGGCGTTGTCCGGCCGCACCAGGCCGGGCGTGCAGGCGTAGGTGGCGCGCTTCTCGGTGATGACCTTGAACCAGGTCGGCCGCCCCAATTCCGGGCGCTGGAATACCGCCGCCAGCTGGACCGCGACGGCTTCGGCCAGCAGGTCCTGGCTCTGGGCGGCGGCGCTGCCCGAGGCGCTGATGACCACCGCCAGCAAGCCGGCCTGTTTGGCGTCCAGCTGCCCGCGGTCGAACACGAACTGGCCCCATTGGTACTGTTCCGGGTCGTCCAGCAGGGCGAAGAAGGGCAGTTCCAGCCGCGTGGACGGGGCGTATTGCAGGTAGCAGGTGGTGATGGCTTCCGGCTCGAAGGCGGTCAGCTGGCTGCACAGGGCCGAGGTGTCGCAGTCGGGGATGCCGTGCAGCAGGGTGGCGGCCTGGCTGGCGCCGGTGGCCAGCACCACGCCGCTGAAATAGGTGCTCCAGTTGCCGCCGACGGCCGCGCCGCTGATATCGAGCTGCCACAAGCGGCCTTCGATCGAGCGCAGCGCCTGCACCTTGGCGCCGGTGCGCACCGAGCCGCCGTGCGTTTCGACGTAGGCCGCGGCCGCTTCGGGCAGCAGGGCGGACAGGTCGGCGCGCGGCAGCAGCATGTCCGAGGCGCTGCGCTTGGCGCCCAGGCTGTCGCGCAGCACGTTGAGGAAGACCTGCGCCGAGGCGCGTTCCGGCGGCGTGTTCAGCGCGGCCAGGCACAGCGGACGCCACATCAGCTGGATCAGGCGCGGGGTTTGATCGAAGCGTTCCAGCAGTTCGCTCACGCTGCAATCGGCGTGCAGGGTCCAGCCCATCCAGCGCGCGGTGGTGGAAAAGCGCGCCAGGCTGAGTTTATCGGCCCGGTCCAGGCCCTTGGCGCGCAGCAGCGCCAGCGCCAGGTGCAGCGGCGCCGGCAATGGCAGGCCGGGCGCGACGAAATCCATGCCGCCGCTGCCGGCCGGGTAGCGCATTTGCAGCGGCAGCGACAGCAGGGTTTTATCGCGGTCGACGCCGGTCCGCTTCATCAGCTGCAGCGTTGCGCTGTAGGCGCCCAGCAGGATGTGCTGGCCGTTGTCCAGGTGGCGATGGTCGGTCTCGATGCGGCGGGCGCGGCCGCCCAGGGTGCGGGCCGCTTCGAACAGCGTGACCTTGTAGCCGGCGCGCGCCATCTCGACGGCTGCGGCGCAACCGGCCCAGCCGCCGCCAATCACGGCCACCGAACGCGAGGTCAGCCCCGGCTCGACCTTGCCGGCGCGCTTGTCCACGCCTTCGTTAGCCACGAATGTAGGTCTTCCACGCCAGCCAGAGCTTGCGGATAGGCGTCAGCGAGATGCGCTGGGTGAGCACGTGGTAGCCGTCGGCTTCCACTTCGGTCAGCAGCGTGCGGTAGATGGCGGACATCATCAGGCCGGGGCGCTGGGCGCGGCGGTCTTCCTTCGGCAGCAGCGCGAACGCTTCGTCGTAGACCTTTTGCGCGCGGGCGGCCTGGAACGCCATCAGCTTCTCGAAATTCTCGCTGTGGCGGGCGTTGAGCAGGTCGGCGGCGGTGACGTTGAACTGTTGCAGCTCATTGACCGGCAGGTAGATGCGGCCTTTGCGCGCATCTTCGCCGACGTCGCGGATGATGTTGGTCAGCTGGAAGGCGTGGCCCAGTTTTTCCGCGTACTGCAGCGTCTCCGGCCTGGTGGCGCCGAAGATGCTGGCCGACAGGATGCCCACCACGCTGGCCACGTGCCAGCAGTATTTGCTCAGCGCCGTGTAGTCGAGGTAGCGGGTCTGGTTGAGGTCCATCTCCATGCCGTCGATGATGGCTTGCAGATGCTGCTGCTGCAAGTTGTAGGCCGCCAGATGCGGCTGCAGCGCCTGCGTCACCGGGTGGGTCTGCTGGCCCTCGTACATATTGGCGATTTCCTTGCGCCACCAGGACAGCTTGATGCGGGCGATCGATTCGTCGGTGCATTCATCGACGGTGTCATCCACTTCGCGGCAAAACGCATACAAGGCGGTGATTGCGCGGCGACGCTCCGGCGTCAGGAACAGGAAGCTGTAGTAGAAACTGGAGCCGCTCTGGGCGGTCTTTTGCTGGCAGTAGTCGTCGGGAGACATGAATAAAAAAGCAAGGATGACATCGAAGCCGCTATTCTATAGCTTAAGTGTCACAATGTGGGCTTCTGTCGCCATGGAGGTAGGACGCATGATACGTATTCGTGAAATCGATCATCTGGTGCTGCGCGTGGTCAGCCTGCAGCGCATGCTGGACTTTTACTGCGGCGCGCTGGGCTGCCCGGTCGAGCGCCGGCAGGACGAAATCGGCCTGGTGCAGCTGCGCGCCGGCAGTTCGCTGATCGACCTGGTGCCGGTGGACGGCAAGCTGGGGCGCATGGGCGGCGCGCCGCCGGGCGTCGAGGGGCGCAATATGGATCACTTCTGCCTGCGGGTGGAGCCTTTCGACGACGCGGCGATCCGCGCGCACCTGCAGGCGCATGGCGTGGCGGCCGGAAAGGTCGAATCTCGCTACGGCGCGGAAGGCGAGGGGCCGTCGATCTATCTGACGGACCCGGAGGGTAATGTGGTCGAGCTAAAAGGCCCGCCGGCCTGAGGTTTGGCCGGCGCGTCGGCGTCCAGGCGGGTCGGACAGCACCCGCACGATGACGCTGAAAGGAATATTCCTGCGCACCAAAAACTCCGACGCAAACGCCCGTCCACGGCTGTGCAGCAGGTTGACGCCCAATTCCACCACTTTCGATGTTGCCATATCCGGTCGCGAGGACCGATCTTCTGTCTGCATGATTCCACCTCTCCATTTGCCGCCAAGGTAGCATGGAGATGGGAAATTGTGCAGAGGCAACGATTTAATCGTGTGCGGCTATTTCTGCTGTTGAGTCGGCCCCCTCAGGCGGTCTTGAACACCGCCTTCATCTGCTTTTTCATGCGGACGGCGGCCCAGAAGATGCCCAGCCAATCGCGTTTGGCCAGCTTGGGGCGGTGCAGGAAGACGTCGTATTCGGCCGCCTCGATGGCATCGAGGATGCGCAGGCCGCCTTGCACCACCATGCGCAGCTCGAAACCGATGCGGCCGTCCAGGCGCAAGGCCAGCGGCGCGCCGCTCAGCATCAGCGCGCGGGCGCGGTCCACCTCAAACTTCATCATCGAGCGCCAGCGCGGCCGGGCGCTGGCGTGGTCGAGCGCGGCCGGCGAGATCGCGTAGCGGTTCAAGTCCTCCAATGGGAGGTAAATGCGCTCTTTATGGATGTCGATCGCCACATCTTGCAGGAAGTTGATCAGTTGCAGCGCCGTGCAGATGGCGTCGGAATCGCGGATGTTTTCCTCGTCGGCCTGGCCGTACAGGTGCAGCATCAGGAAGCCGACCGGATTGGCCGAGCGGGCGCAATAGTCCAGCAGCGCGTCGTAGGTCGCGTAGCGGCTCACCAGCACATCCTGCTTGAAGGCCGACAGCAGTTCGTACAGCGGTTTGAGCGGCAGCGCGTATTCGCGGATCACCTGCGCCAGCCGTTCGAACATCGGTTCATGGCCCGTGCCGCCCGCCTCGATGTGCGCCAGCGCCGCCTCGTAGGCGTTCAGCGCGGCCAGCCGCTGTTCCGGCGTGGCGTCGCCCTCGTCGGCCAGGTCGTCGGCGCTGCGGGCGAAGGCGTAGATCGCTTCCACCGCCGGCCGCAAGCGGCGTGGCAGTAAAAATGATGCAACAGGGAAATTTTCGTAGTGTTCTACCGGCATAAATTGTATTGCTAAAAAGCATAGTTAAAATTAATGACGCAAAAGTCATTTGCAAACGGATACGCTCGGCATATAATAAATTAACGGAAAGTCATTAATTTCCGAGCCGTAATAGTAGTGCCATCTACAGTCCAGAGCAAGCTAAAGGAATACACCGTGGTCGCCTTTAAAAATCAGCGTCAGATTTACCCCCTCATACTGAGCGTTTTAACCGCCGCCGTCCTGGCCGGTTGCTCCAAGCCCGCCGAGAAAACCGAAGACATCCGCCCGGTGCGCGCCATCGTGCTCGCCAGCAGCGATGTCGACGTCAACGCCGAGTTTTCCGGCGAGGTGCGCGCTCGCGTGGAATCGCGGCTGGCCTTCCGCGTCGGCGGCAAGATCGTCACCCGCAAGGTCGATGTCGGCACCCTGGTCAAGCATGGCCAGGTGCTGATGCAGCTCGATCCGCAGGATTTGCAGCTGTCGCAGGCCCAGGCGCTGGCCGGCCTGCGCGCCGCCGAGACCAACCGCGACCTGGCCAAGGCCGAACTCAAGCGCTATCAGGAACTGCGCAGCAAGAACTTCGTCAGCCAGGCCGTGCTGGACGCCAAGGATTCCACCTACAAGGCGGCGCAAGCCAATGTGGACGCCTCGCAGGCGGCTTATCGCGGCCAGTCCAACCAAGCGGGCTACGCCAGCCTGGTGTCCGATGTGGACGGCGTGGTGACAGCGGTCGACGCCGAAGTCGGCCAGGTGGTGCAGCCGGGCACGCCGGTGGTGCGCGTGGCCAAACAGGGCGAGAAGGAAATCGTCATCGGCCTGCCGGAAGACAAGGTCGAGACCTTGCGCCGCGTGCCGGACGTGCAGGTGCGCCTGTGGGCCGATCCGAAAAACGCGGTGGCCGGCAAGATCCGCGAAATTTCGCCGGTGGCCGATCCGTCCACCCGTACCTACACCGTCAAGGTCTCGATTCCGGACTCGCTGGCCGAAGCCAAGCTGGGCATGACCGCCGTGGTGCAGTTCGCCTCCAAGACGGCCACGCCGCAGATCAAGGTGCCGCTGACGGCGCTGTACTATGAAAAATCGGCCTCGTCGGTGTGGGTGGTCGAGGGCGGCGTCGTCAAGCTGGTGCCGGTGACCATCGCCGGCGCGGCCGGCAACGATATCGTGCTGGGCAGCGGCGTCAAGGTCGGCCAGACGGTGGTCACGGCCGGCGTCAACCTGCTCAAACCGGGCCAGAAGGTCAAGATCCTCGGTAACGACCTGCCGGCGACTTCGGCCCCGGCTCCGGTCGTGGCGGGGACCGCCAAATGATGGGCGGCTTCAATCTCTCACGCTGGGCGCTGGAACACATCCCGCTGACGCGCTACCTGATCGCGGTGCTGCTGATAGGCGGCATGCTCAGCTATTCCAACCTGGGCCAGGATGAAGATCCGCCGTTCACCTTCCGCGCGATGGTGGTGCGGGCCAACTGGCCGGGCGCGACCTCGCTGCAAATGGCCGAGCAGGTCACCGACAAGCTGGAGAAGAAGCTGCAGGAGACGCCGGATATCGACGAGATCAGCAGCTACTCCAAGCCGGGCGAGACCACCATCATCCTGAAGTTGCGCGAATCGGCGCCGCCCAAGGAAGTGGCGCAATCGTGGTACCAGGTGCGCAAGAAGATCGGCGACATCCGCGGCACCTTGCCGCCGGGCGTGCAGGGACCGTTCTTCAACGATGAGTTCGGCGATACCTACGGTTCCATCTTCGCGCTGTCGGGCGACGGCTTCACCTATGCCGAGATGAAGGACTACGCCGACTTCGTGCGTCAGCAGCTGCTGGGCGTGCCGCTGGTGTCCAAGGTCGAGCTGTTCGGCGTGCAGGACGAGAAGATCAACATCGAGTTCTCGCACAAGAAGTTCGCCCAGCTGGGCATACCGATCGAAGCGATCGCCAACCAGATCGCCACCCAGAACACGGTGGAGGCGACCGGCGTGCTGGTCACGCCGACCGACAACCTGCAGGTGCGCGTGACCGGCGCGCTAAAGACCGTCAAGGACCTGGAAGAGCTGGAGCTGCGCGCCAACGGCACCACCTTCCGCCTGGGCGACTTCGCGACCATCAAGCGCCTGTACCAGGATCCGCCGGGTAACAAGATGCGCTTCAACGGCAAGGAAGTGATTGGCCTGGGCGTGTCGATGGAAAAGGGCGGCAACATCATCCAGCTCGGCAAGCACATGGAGAAGACCGTCGCCGCGATGAAGGCCAAGCTGCCGGTCGGTATCGAGCTGGAGCGCGTCTCCGACCAGCCCGAAGCGGTCAAGGCCTCGGTGGGCGAGTTCGTCCACACGCTGATCGAAGCGGTGCTGATCGTGCTGGCCGTCAGCTTCGTCGCGCTGGGCTTGCATACCAAGCCCAAGCTGCGCCTGGACGTGCGTCCCGGCCTGGTGGTGGCGCTGACCATACCGCTGGTGCTGTCGGTGACCTTCCTGTGCATGCGCATGCTGGACATCGACCTGCACAAGATTTCGCTGGGGGCGCTGATCATCGCGCTGGGCCTGCTGGTGGACGACGCCATCATCGCCGTTGAAATGATGGTGCGCAAGATGGAGGAGGGCATGTCGCGCTTCGACGCCGCCACCTTCGCCTACACCTCGACCGCGATCCCGATGCTGACCGGCACCCTGATCACGGTGGCGGGCTTCCTGCCGATCGGCTTGGCCAAGTCGGCGGCCGGCGAATACACCTTCTCGCTGTTCTCGGTCAACGCGCTGGCGCTGGTGATTTCGTGGGTGGTGGCGGTGGTGTTCACGCCCTACATCGGCTACGTGCTGCTGAAGGTCAAACCGCATGCCGACGGCGGCAGCGAGCACGACCTGTTCGACACGCCGGGCTTCCGCAGGTTCCGCGCGGTGGTCAACTGGTGCGTCGAGTACCGCAAGACCACCATCGTTGCGACCTTGGTGGTGTTCGCGCTGGGCGTGTACGGCTTCAAGTTCATCGAGAAGCAGTTCTTCCCGGATTCCAGCCGTCCCGAGCTGATGGTCGAGCTGTGGACGCCGGAAGGCACGACCTTCACCGCCAACGAGGCGCAGGTGAAGAAGTTCGAAGCCTTCATCCGCAAGCAGGAAGGCGTGGTCAGCGTGACCAGCTATGTCGGCACCGGTTCGCCGCGCTTCTACCTGCCGCTGGACCAGATCTTCCCGCAGACTAACGTGTCGCAGATCGTCGTGCTGCCGAAGGACCTGAAGGCCCGCAGCGCGCTGCGCGACAAGATCGTTGACATCTTCAAGCACGATTTCCCGGAAGTGCGCGGCCGCGTCAAGCTGCTGCCGAACGGGCCGCCGGTGCCGTACCCGGTGCAGTTCCGCGTGACCGGCGGCGAAGTGGACAAGGTGCGCGCCATCGCCGACCAGGTCAAGGACATCATGCGTGGCAACCCGAACACGCTGGGCGTCAACGACAACTGGAATGAATCGATCAAGGTGCTGCGTCTCGACCTGGACCAGGACAAGATGCGCGCGCTGGGCGTGACGTCGCAGACCGTGATGCGGGCGGCGAACACCATCCTGTCCGGCACCACCATCGGCCAGTTCCGCGAGGACATCAAGCTGGTCGACATCCAGATCCGCCAGCCGATCGAGGAGCGCAACACCATCTCGATCCTGAACGATACGAATATCCCGACCGCCAGCGGCAAGTCGGTGCCGATCAGCCAGCTGGCGCGCGCGCACTTCGTGTGGGAGCCGGGCGTGGTGTGGCGGGAAGGGCGCGAATGGGCGATCACCGTGCAGTCCGACGTGGCCGACAACATCCAGGGGCCGACCGTCTCCGGCCAGATCGAGCCCAAGCTGAAGCAGCTGCGCGACAACCTGCCGGCCGGCTATGCCATCACCGTCAAGGGCGCGGCGGCCGACAGCGGCACTGCGGAAGCGTCGATCGCGGCCAACCTGCCGCTGGCGATCTTCATCATCTTCACCTTGCTGATGCTGCAACTGCACAGCTTCTCGCGGGCGCTGCTGGTGTTCCTGACCGGCCCGCTGGGCGTGGCGGGTGCGGCGATGGCGCTGCTGGTGCTGGGCCGTCCGCTGGGCTTCGTGGCCAACCTGGGCATCATCGCGCTGTTCGGCATGATCATCCGTAACTCGGTGATCCTGGTCGACCAGATCGAGCAGGACATCAAGGCCGGCCACGATCCGTGGACGGCGATCGTCGAATCGGCGGTGCGCCGTTGTCGCCCCATCATCCTGACGGCCGCCGCGGCGGCGCTGGCGATGATCCCGTTGTCGCGCTCGGTATTCTGGGGACCGATGGCGGTGGCCATCATGGGCGGTCTGATATTAGCAACAGCCTTAACCTTATTATTCCTGCCAGCCTTGTATGCGGCGTGGTTCCGCGTGAAGAAACCCGTTAAAAGCGGGGTCTGACCCCTCGGGGTCAGACCCCAAAGCGGGTCGTTGTGCGGGGTAAATGCGTAAAAATCAGCGGAATGTTGGCGACATATTAAAAATCGTCACATTTCGCTGAAAAACCCGTTAAAATACCGCGTTGAAGTTGAAAGCTCTCGCAGAGTTCAGCGGGAATAGGGCGACCGTTTTCACTTACGGGTCGCCCTTTGCTTTTGTGCAAACATGCCGCGAGGATGGCGAAATTGGTAGACGCACCAGGTTTAGGTCCTGACGCCAGCAATGGTGTGGGGGTTCGAGTCCCCCTCCTCGCACCAACTGTATTACTATTTTTTTGGACGATTTTTACATGGCAACTGCAGTCGAAACCTTAGGCAAACTCGAACGTCGTATCACGATCTCCTTCCCGCTGACCGAGGTCCGCGCTGAAGTTGAGAAGCGTCTGAAAGTGCAAGCCAAATCGGCTAAGGCACCAGGCTTCCGTCCGGGTAAAGTTCCTATGAAAATGGTCGCAGCACAATACGGTTATCAGATCGAGACCGAAGTGCTGAACGATAAAGTTGGCCGTGCCTTCAACGACGCCGCCAATTCCGCCGAACTGCGCGTAGCAGGCTACCCACGCATCGAACCTAAGGAGCAGGCGCCAGAAGGCGTGCTGGCCTTCGACGCCACCTTCGAAATCTACCCGGAAGTCGTCGTTGGCGACCTGACCACCGTGGAAATCGAAACCGTCAAGGCTGACGTGTCGGAAACCGAAATCGACAAAACCATCGAAATCCTGCGCAAACAGCGCGTGCATTTCCACACCAAGGGTGAAGCCGGCGAACACGGCGACGGCGGCGCAGCCATTGCAGCCAACGGCGACCGCGTGACCGTGGACTTCGTCGGCTCGATCGACGGCGTTGAATTCCCGGGCGGCAAAGCTGAAGACTACGCTTTCGTGCTGGGCGAAGGCCGCATGCTGCCGGAATTCGAAGCAGCCACCGTCGGCCTGAAAGTCGGCGAAGCCAAGACCTTCCCACTGGCTTTCCCAGAGGACTACCATGGTAAAGACGTTGCCGGCAAAACCGCATCGTTCACCATCACCCTGAAGAAACTGGAATGGGCGCACCTGCCGGAAGTTGACGCAGAATTCGCCAAGTCGCTGGGCGTGGCCGATGGCGACGTTGCTAAAATGCGCGAAGACATCAAAGTCAACCTGGAACGCGAAGTTGCCGGCCGTGTCAAAGCCCGCAACAAAGAAGCCGTGATGGATGCGCTGGTGAAAACCGCCACCCTGGACGTGCCACAAGCGCTGATCGCTCAAGACACCGAGCGCCTGGCCGAAATGACCCGCCAGGACATGGCGCAGCGCGGCATGAACGTCAAGGACATCCCGTTCCCACCAGAACTGTTCGCGGAAAAAGCCGAGCGTCGCGTACGCCTGGGCCTGATCCTGTCGCAACTGGTCGGCGAGAACAAGCTGCAAGCCCAGCCTGAACAGGTCAAGGCGCAAGTCGAAGACTTCGCACAGAGCTACGAAGACCCACGCGAAGTGCTGAAGTACTACTACAGCGATCGTCGTCGTCTGGCTGAAGTCGAAGCCCTTGTATTGGAAGAAAACGTCGTCAACTACGTCCTGGGCCTGTCGAAAACTTCGTCCAAGGTCGTGGCCTTCGACGAACTGATGGGAAGCAACGCACAAGCGTAATCCAGTTCTGGGCCGGATGATGTAAAGAATTGATGTAAGATTCGAATCTCCGGCCTCTAGCTGCTTCACAAGGAAATGGAATGACTGGTATGAACCGTAATCCGGCGCTGGACACTGAAATGCTCGGCCTGGTGCCGATGGTGGTCGAACAAAGCGGCCGCGGCGAACGCTCCTATGACATTTACTCGCGCCTGCTGAAGGAACGCGTAATCTTCATGGTCGGCCCCGTCAACGACCAGATGGCGAACCTGATCGTCGCCCAGTTGCTGTTCCTCGAGAGCGAAAATCCGGACAAGGATATCTCGCTGTACATCAACTCCCCAGGCGGCTCGGTGTCGGCCGGTCTGGCGATCTTCGATACGATGCAGTTCATCAAGCCTGACGTGTCGACGCTGTGCACCGGCATGGCCGCCTCGATGGGCGCCTTCCTGCTGGCGGCCGGCGCCAAGGGCAAGCGTTTCTCGCTGCCGAACTCGCGCATCATGATCCACCAGCCGTCCGGCGGCTCGCAGGGCATGGCTTCGGATATCGAAATCCAGGCCAAGGAAATCCTGTATCTGCGCCACCGTCTGAACTCGATCATGGCTGAACGCACGGGTCAAACCGTCGAGCAGATCGCCAAAGACACCGATCGTGATCGTTTCATGTCGGCGGAAGAGGCTGTAGAGTACGGTTTGATCGACAAAATGTTGTCCAACCGGGCTTGATGCTTCCTTCGCAGCATTGCTAAAAAAACGCCCGGGCGATTAATCGTTCGGGCGTTTCGTTTTTATTTCGGGTAGCATGTAGTCATGGGCGGGCTTTTCCAGACGCCAATTCAGTCGATTACCTGCTTCCTGGCAACAGCTAAGCCATTCTGTAACCCAAAGAAAACTGCCCCATGTCAGACAAAAAATCCTCCAGCGGCGAAAAATTACTGTACTGCTCGTTTTGCGGCAAGAGCCAGCACGAGGTAAAGAAACTTATCGCCGGCCCATCGGTCTTCATCTGCGACGAATGCATTGACCTGTGCAATGACATCATCCGCGATGAAACCTCGGCCATCGAGTCGGTCACGGGCGCCAAGTCGGACCTGCCGACCCCGCATGAAATCAAGGACTTGCTGGACCAGTACGTCATTGGCCAGCAAACGGCCAAGCGCATCCTGTCGGTGGCGGTGTACAACCACTACAAGCGCCTCAAGCACCTGGGCAAGAAAGACGACATCGAACTGGCCAAGAGCAACATCTTGCTGGTCGGTCCTACCGGTTCGGGCAAGACCCTGCTGGCCCAGACCCTGGCCCGCATGCTGAACGTGCCGTTCGTCATCGCCGACGCCACCACGCTGACCGAAGCCGGTTATGTGGGCGAGGACGTCGAGAATATCATCCAGAAGTTGTTGCAGAGCTGCAACTACGATGTGGAAAAAGCCCAACGCGGCATCGTCTACATCGATGAGATCGACAAGATCTCGCGCAAATCGGACAATCCGTCGATCACCCGCGACGTCTCGGGCGAGGGTGTGCAACAGGCGCTGCTGAAACTGATCGAAGGCACGATGGCGTCGGTGCCGCCACAAGGCGGCCGCAAGCATCCTAACCAGGATTTCGTGCAGATCGACACCACCAACATCATGTTCATCTGCGGCGGCGCCTTCGACGGCCTGGCCAAGGTCATTTCCAACCGTTCGGAAAAATCCGGCATCGGTTTCTCGGCCAGCGTGAAGAGCAAGAAGGAGCGCAGCGCCAGCGACGTGTTGCTGGAAGCGGAACCGGAAGATCTGATCAAGTTCGGCCTGATTCCCGAGCTGGTGGGCCGCCTGCCGGTGGTCGCCACGCTGTCGGAGCTGACCGAAGAAGCGCTGATCCAGATCCTGGTCGAGCCGAAGAACGCGCTGGTCAAGCAGTACGCCAAGCTGCTGGACATGGAAGGCGCCGAACTGGAGATCCGTCCGGCCGCGCTGCATGCCATCGCCAAGAAAGCGCTGGCCCGCAAGACCGGCGCGCGCGGCCTGCGTTCGATCCTGGAGCACGCGCTGCTCGATACGATGTACGAGCTGCCTAATGAAACCAATGTCACTAAAGTGGTTATCGATGAAAATACGATCACAAGTGGCGCTAAACCTTTATTGATCTACCAAGATCAGGCCAAAGCGTCTGGTGAGAATTAAATAACTTGTGCACACTTGCCGCACTCAGCAGAAAAATTCATTTCGCATCCGTGGGGCAAGGCGGTACAATTTAAATCAATAAAAGAATGCAGGCTTCATTCGGAAAGCCACTCGTGACAGCATCGTTTGTCACGCGTGGCTTTTTTATTTGACGCGTTTTTTTAGAACATGATTGGCTTCTTTGAAAATACTCTTTTTTAGGAGAATTATTTCTTGTAGGTCGGTCTTGTGATTCGGCGGAACAGCGCCCACATCATAATCACGCTTTCACATAAGGTACGCCATGACAACTTCCAAATTAACTGAGCAAACTCAACTGCCGTTATTGCCGCTGCGGGACGTTGTAGTTTTCCCGCATATGGTGATACCGCTGTTCGTAGGGCGCCCAAAATCGATCAAGGCGCTGGAAGCCGCTATGGAGCAGGGCAAGAGCATCATGCTTGCCGCGCAAAAAGCCGCTGCCAAGGACGAACCTTCTGCTTCCGATATCTACGAGATCGGCTGCGTGGCCAATATTCTGCAAATGCTGAAACTGCCGGACGGCACCGTCAAGGTGCTGGTCGAGGGCGCTCAGCGCGCACGCATCAACCGCATCACCGATGCGCCGACGCACTTCATCGCCGATCTGACGCCGCTCGATTCCGAGCTGGGCGACGATTCGGAGATCGAAGCGATGCGCCGCGCCATCGTTCAGCAGTTCGACCAGTACGTCAAACTGAACAAAAAGATCCCGCCTGAGATTCTCGCTTCGCTGTCGGGCATCGACGACGCCGGCCGCCTGGCCGACACCGTCGCCGCGCACCTGCCGCTGAAGCTTGAGCAGAAACAGGTGATCCTGGAGATCTTCAGCGTGGCCAAGCGCCTGGAGCACCTGCTGGGCCAGCTGGAAGGCGAACTCGATATTCTGCAAGTCGAGAAGCGCATCCGTGGCCGCGTCAAGCGCCAGATGGAAAAGTCGCAGCGCGAGTACTACCTGAACGAGCAAGTCAAAGCCATCCAGAAGGAACTGGGCGAGGGCGAGGACGGCGCCGATCTGGATGAGCTGGAGAAAAAAGTCGCGCTGGCCAAGATGCCGAAAGAGGCATTGGACAAAGCCACCGCCGAACTGAAAAAACTCAAGCTGATGTCGCCGATGTCGGCCGAAGCCACCGTCGTGCGCAACTACATCGACACGCTGGTCAGCTTGCCGTGGAAGAAAAAATCCAAGGTCAACAACGACCTGTCGAACGCCGAGAAAGTGCTGGAAGGCGATCACTACGGCCTGGACAAGGTCAAAGAACGCATTCTGGAATACCTCGCGGTGCAACAGCGCGTCGACAAGCTGAAAGCGCCTATCCTGTGCTTCGTCGGTCCTCCGGGCGTGGGTAAGACCTCGCTGGGCCAGTCCATCGCCCGCGCCACGAACCGCAAGTTCGTGCGCATGGCGCTGGGCGGCGTGCGCGACGAAGCCGAGATCCGCGGCCACCGCCGTACCTACATCGGTTCGATGCCGGGCAAGGTGCTGCAATCGCTGGCCAAGGTCGGCGTGCGCAATCCGCTGTTCCTGCTGGATGAGATCGACAAGATGGGCGCGGACTTCCGTGGCGATCCGTCGTCGGCCCTGCTGGAGGTGCTCGATCCCGAGCAGAACCACACCTTCTCCGACCACTACATCGAAGTCGATTTCGACCTGTCCGATGTGATGTTCGTGGCGACGTCGAACTCGTACAACATCCCGCCGGCGCTGCTGGACCGCATGGAAGTGATTCGCCTGTCCGGTTACACGGAAGACGAGAAGACCAGCATCGCCCAGCGCTACCTGCTGCCTAAACAGATCAAGAACAACGGTCTGAAGGAAGACGAGATTTCGGTGGCCGAGTCGGCGCTGCGCGACATCATCCGCTACTACACCCGCGAAGCCGGCGTCCGTTCGCTGGAACGCGAAGTGTCGAAGATCTGCCGCAAGGTCGTCAAGATGCTGTTGTTGAAGAAGACCGAGAAGAAGGTCGCCGTCACCAACAAGAACCTGGACAAGTTCCTGGGCGTGCGTCGCTACGACTTCGGCGTGGCCGAGAAGGAAAACCAGATCGGCCAGGTCGTGGGTCTGGCATGGACCGAAGTGGGCGGCGATCTGCTGACCATCGAAGCCGTGCAGATGCCGGGCAAGGGCGGTGTGATCCGCACCGGCACCCTGGGCGACGTGATGAAGGAGTCGATCGAGGCAGCCCGCACCGTGGTGCGCAGCCGCGCCAATCGTTTGGGCATCAAGAACGAAGTGTTCGAGAAGAGCGACATCCACATCCACGTGCCGGAAGGCGCAACGCCGAAAGACGGTCCTTCGGCCGGCGCGGCGATGACGGTGGCGATGGTGTCGGTATTCACCGGCATTCCGGTCCGCGCCGACGTGGCGATGACGGGCGAGATCACGCTGCGCGGCGAAGTACTGCCGATCGGCGGCCTGAAAGAGAAGCTGCTGGCGGCCCAGCGCGGCGGCATCAAGACCGTGCTGATCCCTGAGCAGAACGTCAAGGACCTGGCCGACATCCCGGACAATGTCAAAAACAAACTGGAAATCGTGCCGGTGCGTTGGATCGACAAAGTGCTGGAAATCGCGCTGGAACGCATGCCGGTGGCGTTGACGGAGACGGTTCCGGTGGAAGCCGTGGCCGCCGCGGCCGCCAAGGCCGACGGCCAAACGGAAGTGGTAAAACATTAACTTTTACTAGTGTTTAGTAACTGCTGATGCACAAACAGGCGCTTTTATAGCGCCTGTTTGTTATTTGACCCCATTTTTCTATGGTGCAGCGCTTGACACAGGGGCGGGCTGGCTTGTTTAATACGGCCTGAGATTTTTCTCGGCCTGGCAACGGTATTCAAATACCGTTATCTGCGGGCTAAAACGATATAACCTTTGTGACGGGGAATTGCTTTGAATAAGACTGAATTGATCGACCATATTGCTACTACCGCTGATATCTCGAAAGCGGCTGCTGCACGCGCACTCGACGCGGTGATCGACGGTGTAACCACCACCCTGCAAAAGAACGACAGCGTCACCCTGGTCGGCTTTGGTACCTTCTCCGTGAGCGAACGCGCTGCCCGTACCGGCCGCAATCCGCGCACCAAAGAAGAGATCATCATCGAAGCGGCTAAAGTTCCTAAATTTAAAGCTGGTAAAGCTTTGAAAGATGCTGTAAACTAACGGACTTCAGTGAGCAGCAAGCTGTAAAGTTGCTCACTAAGGCAAAACGGGCGGTTAGCTCAGTTGGTAGAGCGGAGCCCTTACAAGGCTTAGGTCGGGAGTTCGAGCCTCTCACCGCCCACCAGTTTTGCAGGTTGTAAAGTGTAGTAAATAAGCAGTACCCAGTGTTTTGTTGGAGCGGTAGTTCAGTTGGTTAGAATACCGGCCTGTCACGCCGGGGGTCGCGGGTTCGAGTCCCGTCCGCTCCGCCAACAAAATGCTAATGAGTTTGACCAAGGAGCGGTAGTTCAGTTGGTTAGAATACCGGCCTGTCACGCCGGGGGTCGCGGGTTCGAGTCCCGTCCGCTCCGCCAAGAACAAGATACCCCGCAGCTATTATTAGCTGCGGGGTTTTTCTTTTTTAGGCCAGTATTAATTCAATTCCCCTTTCTTGAATTTCTCCCTTTGTAATCAATATCCGCTTTGGAAACAAATATTTACTGGTGGTATCGTGCGCGGACACCTGGCTCGTCGATAGTAAGATGCACCCTTGTAGTACTGAAACTATTTTAATTTCGTTATTCGATGAATAATTTTCCAAGGGGATACACTATGGTCTTTAAGAAATTCGTTATTGCTGCAGCGTTGCTGTGCGCGTCGGCGGCCCAGGCGGCGCCGGTTTTTGCCGATAATTTTGACACCGATACGTTGGCGCTGAACGCCACCGTCTTCAATAGCGGCTGGGCTGTCGCCGGCGGCACCGTGGACGTCATCGGCGCGCCAGGCTTCTTCGATTTGCTGCCGGGCAACGGCCGCTATGTCGACCTGGATGGCTCGACCGGCCGCGCCGGTCTGCTGTTCAACTCGGTCGCACTGACCTCCGGTGTTACCTACAAGCTGTCGTTCGACCTGGCCGGCAACAACCGCGGCGCGGGCAACGACACCGTTGAAGTTGGCTTCGGTAGCGGCAGCCAGGTTTTCACCCGTTCGGCCGCCGACGGTTTCCAGACCTTCAGCCTGACCTACACCGCCAGCAGCAACGGCCTGGTGGGCTTCAGCTTCGCGGACCAGGGTCGCGACAACCAGGGCGCCTTGCTGGATAACGTGACGATCACCGCCGTGCCGGAGCCGGAAACCTACGGCATGCTGCTGGGTGGCCTGGCCCTGTTGGGCGTGGTCGCGCGCCGTCGCCGCCAGGGCTGATTGCCGGCCTTGTAACACCAAGCCCGCCTCGGCGGGCTTTTTGTTGTCCGGTGTGGCGGCGTGACTGTTTTGCCAATGATTTACTCTTGCTATAGAGGGGGGCGCGCTGTAAAATCCGCCAACCGGAATTGGCGAACGCGAGTTCGCCTTTTTTGTATGTGCAAGTTCCACTCAATCCGAATTGGCAGACCATGTTTGAATTTATTCGTACCCATCAACGTTTGATGCAGATACTCCTGGCGATCATCATCGTCCCGTCGTTTGCATTCGTCGGCATCGGCAGTTACAAGAGCTTCGGCGACGACGCCAATACGATCGCCAAAATCGACGGCAAACCCCTGAGCCAGCAAGAGTTCGACAACGCCGTGCGCAACCAGCTGGACAGCTATCGCCAGCGTCTGGGCGCGCAGTTCGACCAGAAGATGTTCGACACCCCGGAATTCAAGCAAAACATCCTCGACCAGCTGATCGCCGAGCGCGCCGTGGCTGCCGAAGTGGTGCGTTCGCACCTGAGCGTCAGCGACGCCCAGCTGCAAAAAGTCATCAAGGAGCAGTTCGGCGGCGAGGGCGCGTTCGACATGGAGCGCTACAAGACCATCCTGGCCGCGCAAGGCATGACGCCGACCATGTATGACCAGCGCATCCGTCACGACATGACCCTGCAACAACTGGGCAACGCCATCCAGGCCACCGGTTTTGCGCCGCACACCGTGGCCAAGACCTTGTCCGATATCGGCGCGCAGGAACGCGAAGTGCAGGAACTGCTGCTGCCGGTGGCCGACTTCGTGCCGCAAGTGAAGATCACCGACGAGATGGTCAAGGCGTTCTACGAGAAGAACGCCAAGTTCTTCGAAGTGCCTGAGCAGGCCAAGATCGAATACGTGGTCTTCAACAGTGCCGCCGTCATGAGCCAGATCGCCGTGACCGACGCCGAAGTGGCCGCGTATTACGCCGCCAACCAGGCCGGCTTCACGACGGCGGAAAGCCGCCGCGCCGCGCACATCCTGATCGCGCTGAAGAAGGGCGCCAGCGCCGCTGAAACCGCCGCCGCCAAGGCCAAGGCCGAGGCCATCGTGGCCGAGCTGCGCAAGGCCCCTGGCGACTTCGCCAAGGTCGCCAAGGCCAAGTCGGAAGATCCGGCATCGGGCGAGCTGGGCGGCGATCTGGACATCGTCACCAAGGGTTCGCTGCCGGCGCCGGTCGAAGCCGCCGTGCTCAAGCTGAAGCAGGGCGAGATCAGCGACCCGGTACAATCGGAATTCGGGTTCCACGTGCTGACCGTGACCGCGCTGAAGCCAGCCGTGGTCAAGCCGCTGGACGAAGTGAAGAACGATGTGGCCGAAGCGCTGAAGAAGCAGAAGGCCTCGAAGAAGTATTCGGAAATGGCGGAAGCCTTCACCAATACCGTCTACGAGCAATCGGACAGCCTGAAACCTGTCGCCGACAAGCTGGGCCTGAAGATCGAGACGGCGGCCAACGTTTCGCGCACGCCGTCGCCGATGGCCGCTACTGCGCCGTACAACAACGCCAAGTTCCTGGCCGCGCTGTTCTCCAACGAGTCGATCAGCAGCAAGCGCAACACCGAAGCCGTCGAGACCGCGCCTAGCACCCTGGTGGCCGGCCGCATCGTCGAATTCAAGCCTGCCAGCAAGCGTCCGCTGGCCGAAGTCGACGCCGCCATCCGTCAGCGCGTGTCGATGGAAGAAGCCGCAAAGCTGGCCGCCAAGAGCGGCGCCGAGAAACTGGCCGCCTTCAAGAAATCCGGCGACGCCACCGGCTTCGGCCCGGCCAAGCTGGTTTCCCGTTCCAAGCCGGAAGGCGTGAACGGCCTGGCGATGCAGGAAGTGATGAAAGCCGACACCGCCAAGCTGCCAGCCTACGTCGGCGTGGATGTGCCTGGCATGGGCTACGGCATCTACCGCATCGGCAAGGTACAGCAGCCTGCGGTGCAGGACGAGGAGCGCCGCAAGTCTGAAGCCGAGCAGATCAACAACATCGTTGCCCAGCAAGAGATGCATGACTACATCGAACTGTTGAAGCAAAAGGCCAAGGTCAAGATCCTGAAGCCGATCGTAAAAACCACAGTAGCAGAAGTGAAGTAAAGTAGTTCTCCGGGAAGCGCGGCGCGCTTCCCGGCCCCGCAGTCTCCTCTCCCTATTGGTGCGCCCGCACCGCCGCCGCAATCTCCCTCCCCGCAGTGTTCCGCCTTTGTTTTTGCAAGTTAGTTATCTTTTTGAAATAATTAATTGACATCTAAAATTCGCGGGTGTAATTTTGAGTGGCGCACCAGACTCATCAGGCGCACGTTCGGTTTCCACTTTTTTTCCGGGAAAAACATGAAACTAAAATCGCTCTTAATCGGGACTGTGCTGGCGGCCACCTCGATGACAAGTTTTGCCGCCACAGGCGATAGTCAAAATGTGAATGTCATTTTAAATGGCACCCCAGCAACTGGTTACTCCAAATTCTTCGGGGCGGACCATTCGGTGGTCGGCGACTTCACTGACGTCTTTACCTTCAGCCCGTCAGTGGGCCCCAGTTTGGTGAATGCCTGGGTGCATACCTTGAATCTGGGCGGCAATCATGACATCGATTTCTATCACGCTGATCTGAATGGCAACGCCTTGATGTTCTCGCCTAACGGCGTCAGCGAAGATGGCTGGCTCAACCCCACGTGGGTCAGTGGTCCGCTGGTCTTGACGGTGTACGGCACGTCGAAGAACGTCTCCGCCAGTTATTCGGCGACGATGAATATCGACCCGGTGCCCGAGCCGGAAACCTACGTCATGATGCTGGGTGGCCTGGCCATCCTGAGCTATATCGGACGCCGCCGGAAAACCAGCTAAGGCGATTTACGCAGGCAAGGGCGACATAAAAAAACCCCGATGGTTGGAAGCCAACCTCGGGGTTTTGTGTTGTCTGGCGACCGGTTCAGGATGGCTGGCTGGTTGCCGCCATCAGGCCCAGGGCGGCGTTGCGGAAGGCCGCAGCGTCGATGTCTTGCAGTTCCAGCGGCAGCGCCTGGGCGAACTTGACGAAGTTGCGGTCGATCGAGCGCAAGTAGGCCGGATCGTAGTGGTTGGCCAGCAGCTCTTCCACCAGCGCCGGCATGGCGCCGTCGACCGCCATGGCTTGCCAGCGCTTGATCGTCTCGCGGCCGTGCAGCGCCACCAGGTGTTCCAGCTGTTCGTTGAGCGAGGCCGGGCTGTCGGTGAAGTGCGCGTAATCCTCCATCAACAGGCGTACGCGATTCTCGCGCGACAGCGTCAGCGCGATGCAGTCCGAGGCGCGCATGGTGTCCATCAGCGCGGCCGGCACGCGCAGGTTGCCGACCTTCTTGCTTTCCGATTCGACGAACACCGGCAGCGCCGGATCGAAGCGGCGCAGCGCGTTCCAGATGGCGGTCTCGAAGGCCTTCTGGCTCGGTTGCGGCTGGCTGGGCAGGTTGCCCAGCACCGAGCCGCGATGCGCGGCCAGCTGCTCCAGGTCCAGCACCTGCGCGCCGTGCGCGTGCAGCACTTCCAGCAGGCGGCTCTTGCCGCTGCCGGTGGTGCCGCAGATGACCTTGAAGCGCAAGGCCGGCGCCTGCTCCAGCGCGGCGTTGACGTGGGCGCGGAAGGCCTTGTAGCCGCCGTCCAGCTGCGCCACCGGCCAGCCTATCTTGGCCATGATGTGCGCCATCGAACCGCTGCGGTTGCCGCCGCGCCAGCAGTAGATCAGCGGCCGCCATTCGCGCGGCTGGTCCAGCCACAGCGCCTCGATGTGGGCGGCGATATTCTTCGCCACCAGCGCGGCGCCGACCTTCTTGGCTTCGAACGAATTGACCTGCTTGTACATGGTGCCGACGCGGATGCGCTGCTCGTCGTCCAGCACCGGCGCGTTGATGGCGCCGGGCAGGTGGTCGAGCGCGAATTCGGCCGGGCTGCGGACGTCGATGATGGCGTCGAAGCGGTCCAGCTGCTGGAGCGCTTCATCGAAACCGATAATTTCTGGATACTTCATTTGGCCTTGATGCTTTTTTGTAGGACCGGCCAGATATTGGCCAGGATGGTGGGGTGGGCCGTGGCCAGCGGATGCAGGCGGTCCGGTTGGAACATCTGCGGCTGGTCGGCGACGCCGTCGAGCATGAACGGCACCAGCGGCGCCTTGATCTCTTTGCTCAGGGCGCCGTACATGGCGTAGAACTTGTCGGCGTAGTCGCGCCCGTAGTTGGGCGGCATGCGCATGCCGATCAGCACCACCTTGGCGTCGGCCCTGGCGGCGGCATCGGCCATCGCGCGCAGATTGGATTCGGCGGCGGCCACCGGCAGGCCGCGCAAGCCGTCGTTGGCGCCCAGCTCGATCACCACCAGCGCCGGCTTGTACTTTTGCAGCAGCGCCGGCAGGCGTGAGCGGCCACCGCTGGTGGTCTCGCCGCTGACGCTGGCGTTGACCACGGTGGCGTCGATCTTTTGCGCCTTGATTTTTTGTTCGGCCAGCGCGACCCAGCCGGCGCCGCGCGCCAGGCCGTATTCGGCCGACAAGCTATCGCCGAGCACCAGCACGGTTTTTGGTGCAGAATAGGCGCTCGCGGCCGCCGATGCCAGCAGCAGGGCGGCCAAAGCCCGAGCCCCCAGTTTTCCTGATAAACCGTTTCTTAAACCATTTAACACATTCAGCATGCCTGATTTCCCTAAAGCGTCTTCCAATTTCATGCCGGATGGACCGGGCTTGGCGGCCAGCGTCGCCGCCGCGCCGGCGTCCGGCGTGCAGCCGGCCATCGCCGTCAGCGGCCTGGCCAAGCGCGTGGCCGACGCCAGCGGCGAACTGACGATTTTGCACGAGGTGGATTTTACCGTGCAAAAAGCCGAGACGCTCGCCATTGTAGGCGCTTCCGGCTCCGGCAAGTCGACTTTGCTCGGCCTGCTGGCCGGGCTGGACACGCCCAGCGCCGGCAAGGTGGTGCTGGACGGCGTCGACATCTACGCGCTGGACGAGGATGGCCGCGCCGCGCTGCGCAAGGAAAAGCTGGGCTTTGTGTTCCAGTCCTTCCAGCTGCTGCCGCACCTGACGGCGCTGGAAAACGTCATGCTGCCGCTGGAGCTGCGCGGCGCCAACCACGTGCGCGAGAGCGCGGAAATGATGCTGGAGCGGGTGGGGCTGTCCAGCCGGCTGAAGCACTATCCCAAGTACCTGTCCGGCGGCGAGCAGCAGCGGGTGGCGCTGGCGCGCGCCTTCGTGACCGAACCGCCGTTGTTGTTCGCCGACGAGCCGACCGGCAGCCTGGACGCCGCCACCGGCGAAGCCGTCATCAAGCTGATGTTCGAACTGAATCGCCAGCACGGCTCGACGCTGGTGCTGGTCACGCACGACCAGGCCATGGCGGCGCGCTGCGGCCGCACCATCACCATCGCGGCGGGACGCCTGGTGTGAGTTGACGAGGGCTTGTTTATATCGTAAGTTTTAGCCTTTCTTGCAACTTGATATAAACAATATGCTCAATTTCGTCCGCCGCGCGGCCGCCGTCACACTGATCCTGGCCGGCGGCGCGTCCGCCGCCGCAATGCCGCAAACGCCGCAGCAGTGGCGACATGCTGCCATCGCCGACATCGAAGCCGCCTACCAGATCACGCTGGATAATCACCCCGGCACCTACGACCCGGCCAACCCCGCGTTCCGCGCCAATCTGGACAAGGCGCGCTCGGTCGGCTTGACGCTGGCCGCCCGGGTGCGCAACGGCGCCGGCTACCGGGCCGCGCTGCAGCGCTTCAATACGCAGATCCATGACGGCCATGCCGGCGTCGTCGTGGGCGCTGTCGACAAGCGACAGCTGCGCTGGCCGGGCTTCGTGGCGGCGTGGCGCGGCGATGGCATGCTGGTTTACCAATCGGAACCGGGCGGCCCGCCGATCGGCGCCCGCATCGACAGCTGCGATGGCCAGACCATGGCGCAGCTGGCCGAGCGCAATGTGTTCGCCTTTGAGCGCCGCATCGAAGAGCGCGGACACTGGTGGGTCTATGGCCGCGACGTGTTCATCGACAAGGGCAATCCCTTCATCAAGTTGCCGGCGCGCTGCCGCTACACGCTGGACGGCAAGCAGACCATGTCGACGCTGAGCTGGCGCCCGATCACCGAGCAAGGCACCCGCTGGCGAGCCGCCGGCTACAACGGCCCGGCGCTGCCGGTCGGCCTGAGCGAGCCGCGCGCAAAGCTGTACTGGGTGTCCATGCCGACCTTCCAGCCGGACGAGCCGCAACGCGACGCCTACCGTGCGATGACGGCCGAGGTGCGCGATCATCGGCAGCGCTATCTGGACGCGGATGCGGTGGTGATCGATCTGCGCGACAACCAGGGCGGCTCGTCGGCGTGGAGCCTGGAGTTTGCGCAGGCATTGTGGGGCGCGGACCGGGTGACCCGGCAGGTCGCTGCGCGCTCGGGGCAGGAACGCGTTTGGTGGCGTACCTCGCCCGCCAATATCGCCTATGTGACGGAGCTGGTCGGGGTGCTGCGGCAGGAGAAGCAGGACAGCGTTGCGGCCGAGGTCGGCCAGATCGCCGAGGGCATGCGGGCCGCGTCGGCGCGCGGCGAAAAATTCTATGTCGAGCAGGAGCAGGCGGCCGAGGGTGGGCAGGACGCCAGCGCCGGCAAGCTGGCCGACGACCCGCCGGCGTTCACCGCGCCGGTGTATGTCGTGGTGCCCGGCCAGTGCGCCAGCGCCTGCCTGGACGCGCTGGACTACTTCACCATGTTCCCGAACACGAAATTGATCGGCGCGCCCAGCGCCGCCGATTCGACCTACATGGAAGTGCGCGTCCAGGACCTTTATTCGGGACTGGCCAAGGTCATCATCCCGAACAAGGTGTACGTCGGGCGGGCGCGCGCGGCGGGGCAGTTCTACGCGCCGGCCATCTATGTCAACGACCTGGACTGGTCGCAGCAAGCCTTCCTGACGGCGATCGAGGCCGACCTGGCCAAGCGTTGAGCTTCAGCGGCCGTGGTGCTGGACCATGCGGTTCAGCGCCACGCGGATCGCCGGCACCAGTTCGCCGGCGGTCAGGCCGATCGGGCCGGTGCCTTCGGTGACCAGCACGTCGGCCGCCATGCCGTGCAGCCAGACCCCGGCCAGCGCGGCCTCCCACAACGGCCAGCCTTGCGCCAGCAGGCTGCCGCACAGGCCGGACAGCACGTCGCCGGTGCCGGCGCTGGCCAGCGCCGGATTGCCGGTGGTGTTGATGACGGCGTCGCCGTTCGGCGCCGCGATCACGGTGCCGGAGCCCTTCAGCACCACATTGGCGTTCAGCTTGGCCGCCAGCTTGCGGGCCGCGCCCACGCGGTCGGACTGCACCTCGGCGATGGTGGTGCCCAGCAGGCGCGCCGCCTCCAGCGGATGCGGGGTCAGCACGCAGCCGCCGGGGCGCTGCGCCAGCGCCGCCTGCAGCGCCGGTTCGGCCGCCAGCAGGTTGAGGGCGTCGGCGTCGGCCAGCAGCGCGCTGTCGCTGGCGATGGCGCGCGACAGCAGGGCGCAGGCCAGGCGCGAGGCGCCCAGGCCGGGGCCGATCACCAGCGTCGACGAGCGCATGTCGAAATCGTCGGCGAGCCGGCACATCAGTTCCGGCTGGCCGCTGTCGCACGGCAGCGGGTCTTCGACGAACAGCGCGTAGACGCGGCCGGCGCCGCTGTTCAACGCGGTGCGCGCCGCCAGCAGCGGGGCGCCGCTCATGCCGCGCGCGCCGCCGATCACCGCCACGTTGCCGTAGCTGCCCTTGTGCGAGTTGTGCACCCGCGAGCGCAAATGGCGCGAGAAGAACTTGACGTCGTTCAGGTGCAGCCGCGCCGGCGCGAAGTGGCCGATGTCGATGTCCAGGCGCGACACATCCACCAGGCCGGCGTAGTCGCGGCCGTCGCAGGTGTGCAGGCCCGGCTTGTTGCCGATGAAGGTCACGGTGTGGGTGGCGTGGATGGCCACGCCGTCCGGGCCGACGATGGCGCCGGTGTCGGCATCCAGGCCGCTGGGCAGGTCCAGCGCCAGCACCGAGCATTTGAGGCCGTTGACCGCTTCGGCCAGCTCGCGCAGCTCGCCGGCCAGCGGGCGTTGCAGGCCGAGGCCGAACAGGCCGTCGACCACCAGCGTCCAGTCGGTGCCGGCCACCGCCGCCAGGTCAAGCTCGGCAAAGCGGGCGTCGCTGGTCTGGGCGCGCTGCAACGCCACCGCGCGCTCGGTGGACGAGCCCGATTGCGGCGGAAAATGCAGGATCGTCACCTGCGCGCCGGCATAGGCCAGGTGGGCCGCCGTCTCCAGCGCGTCGCCGCCGTTGTTGCCGGGGCCGGCGAGCACCAGCACCCTGGCGTTGGCGGTGGAGAACGGCAGCAGGTCCAGCGCGGCGTTGGCGCCGGCCTGGCCGGCCCGCTGCATCAGCACACCTTCCGGCAACGCAGCGCTGGCTGCTTCTTCGATGGCGCGTATCTCCGCGCAGGAGTAGAGTGGGTTCATGGTGCAATTTTAGCATCTAATTTATGTTGTAAGGCCGCTGTCCCGCGTGCGGCCGAGCCACTACAATATACGCTTCAGTCACCGTAACGAGGCATGCATGGATTGGCAATTCTGGATAGACCGGGGTGGTACGTTTACCGACATCGTGGCGCGTCCGCCCGATGGGCGCCTGCGCACGCTCAAGCTGCTGTCCGAGAATCCCGAACAGTATGCCGACGCGGCCATCGCCGGCATCCGCCAGCTGATGGGCGTGGCCAAGGGCAAGCCGATTCCGGTGGCGCAGATCGGCGCCGTCAAGATGGGCACCACGGTCGCTACCAACGCGCTGCTCGAGCGCAAAGGCGAGCCGACCGCGCTGGCGATCACGCGCGGCTTCCGCGACGCGCTGCGCATCGCCTACCAGAACCGTCCGCGCCTGTTCGACCGCCACATCCTGCTGCCCGAGCTGCTGTACAGCCATGTGATCGAAATCGACGAACGCATGGGCGCGCATGGCGACACCGTCGCCAACCTCGACATGGAAACCGCCCGCGCCGGCCTGGCCGAAGCCTACGACATGGGCCTGCGCTCGCTGGCCATCGTCTTCATGCACGGCTACCGCTATCACGCGCACGAGGTCAAGGTGGCCGAGATGGCGCGCATGATGGGCTTTACCCAGGTCTCGGTGTCGCACGAAGTCAGCCCGATGATGAAGCTGGTGGCGCGCGGCGACACCACCGTGGTCGACGCCTACCTGTCGCCCATCCTGCGTCGCTATGTCGACCAGGTGGCGAAGGAGATGCCGGGCGTGAACCTGCAATTCATGCAGTCCAGCGGCGGCCTGACGGACGCGCGCGCCTTCCACGGCAAGGACAGCATCCTCAGCGGCCCGGCCGGCGGCATCGTCGGCATGGTCCGCGCCAGCAAGCTGGCCGGCTTCGACAAGGTGATCGGCTTCGACATGGGCGGCACCTCGACCGACGTGTCGCACTTTTCCGGCGAGTTCGAACGCGTGTTCGAAACCCAGGTGGCCGGCGTGCGCATGCGCGCGCCCATGATGAGCATCCACACGGTGGCGGCGGGCGGCGGCTCCATCCTGCACTTCGACGGCAGCCGCTATCGCGTCGGCCCGGACAGCGCGGGCGCCAATCCGGGACCGGCCAGCTACCGGCGCGGCGGCCCGCTGGCCGTCACCGACTGCAACGTCATGTTGGGCAAGATCCAGCCCAGTCACTTCCCTCAGCTGTTCGGCGCGGAAGGCCGGCAGGCGCTCGACGCCCACGCGGTGCGCGCCAAATTCGCCGAACTGGCGGCGCAGATCAAGGCCGCCACCGGCAAGCAGACTACGCCCGAGCAGGTGGCCGAGGGCTACATCGAAATCGCCGTCGGCAATATGGCCAACGCGATCAAGCAGATCTCGGTGCAGCGCGGGCACGACGTCACCGAATACACGTTGACCAGCTTTGGCGGCGCGGGCGGACAGCATGCCTGCCTGGTGGCCGACGCGCTGGGCATGACGACGGTGTTCGTGCATTCGCTGGCCGGCGTGATGTCGGCCTACGGCATGGGCCTGGCCGACCAGACCGCGATGCGCGAGGCCGCGGTGGAAAAGCGCCTGAACGTGGACGGGTTGGAGGAACTCGAGGCGCGCCTGCATGCGCTGGGCCGCCAGGCGCGCGCCGACCTGCAGCACCAAGGCGTGGAGGACGAGCGCATCGTGCTGATACGGCGCGTGCACCTGCGCTACGAGGGCACCGATTCGGCGTTGATCGTGCTGTTCGATACCGCCGACAGCATGCAGGCGCAGTTCGAAGCGGCCTACCGCAAGCGCTATTCCTTCCTGATGCCGTCCAAGGCCCTGATCGTGGAGGCGGTGTCGGTGGAGGCGATCGGCAAGTCCGACGCGCCGTCCGAATCGGTGGAGCCGGCGCCGCGCCGCGTGTCGGGCCTGATGCCGCACGCGGTGGTGCCGATGTACGCCGACGGCAAATGGCGCCAGACCAGCCTGTACCAGCGCGGCGCCACGCGCATCGGCGATATCGTCAAGGGTCCGGCCATCATCGCCGAGGCGAATGCGACCACCATCGTCGAACCGGGCTGGCAGGCGGAGGTGACGCTGCACGACCACCTGGTGCTCAAGCGCGTGGTGGCGCTGCCGGAACGGCGCGCCATCGGCACCAACGCCGACCCGGTGATGCTGGAGATCTTCAACAACCTGTTCATGTCGATCGCCGAGCAAATGGGGCTGCGCCTGCAGAACACCGCCTACTCGGTCAACATCAAGGAGCGGCTGGACTTCAGCTGCGCCATCTTCGACGCCGACGGCAACCTGATCGCCAACGCGCCGCACATGCCGGTGCACCTGGGCTCCATGGGCGAGAGCATCAAGACCGTGATGCGCGAGAACGCCGGCCAGATGCGCGCCGGCGACGTCTTCATGCTCAACGACCCATACAACGGCGGCACCCATTTGCCGGATGTGACGGTGATCTCGCCGGTGTTCGACGAGGCGGGCGCGGACATCCTGTTCTACGTCGGCTCGCGCGGCCATCATGCGGACATCGGCGGCACCACGCCGGGCTCGATGCCGCCGGATTCGCGCGTGATCGAGGAAGAGGGCGTGTTGATCAATAACTTCAAGCTGGTCGACGGGGCCACGGCGGGCGCCGCCGGCGGCCAGCTGCGCGACGCCGAGACGCGCGCCCTGCTGGCAGGCGCGCGCTACCCGGCGCGCAATCCCGACCAGAATATGGCGGACCTGCGGGCCCAGGTGGCGGCCAACCAGAAGGGCGTGGACGAGCTGCGCAAGATGGTGGCGCACTTCGGCCTGGAGGTGGTGCAGGCCTACATGGGCCACGTGCAGGACAACGCCGAGGAAGCGGTGCGGCGCGTGATCAGCGCGCTGAAGGACGGCAGCTACACGCTGCAGCTGGATAACGGCGCGCAGATCCAGGTGGCGGTGCGGGTCGACCAGGCCGGCCGCAGCGCGGAGATCGACTTCGCCGGCACCTCGCCGCAGCTTGAGAACAACTTCAACGCGCCGTCGGCGGTGTGCATGGCGGCCGTGCTGTACGTGTTCCGCACGCTGGTCAACGACGAGATTCCGCTCAACGCCGGTTGCCTGAAACCGCTGAAGGTGCTGATACCGCAGGGCTCCATGCTCAACCCGCACTATCCGGCATCGGTGGTGTCGGGGAATGTGGAGACCTCGACCTGCATCACCAACGCGTTGTACGGCGCGCTGGGCGTGATGGCGGCGGCGCAGGGTACGATGAACAATTTCACCTTCGGGAACGCGCAGTACCAGTACTACGAAACCATCAGCGGCGGCTCCGGCGCGGGGCCCGGCTTCGACGGCACCAGCGTCGTGCAGACCAATATGACCAACTCGCGCCTGACCGACCCCGAGATCCTGGAGTTCCGCTTCCCGGTGCGGCTGGAGAGCTACGCGATCCGCGAAGGCAGCGGCGGAGCGGGGCAGTGGCATGGCGGGAACGGCGGCACGCGCAAGGTGCGCTTCCTCGAAGCGATGACGGCGGCCATCCTGTCCAACAACCGCATCCACGCGCCGTTCGGCATGGCCGGCGGCGAGCCGGGGGCGCTGGGCCGCAATACCGTGGTGCGGGCGGACGGCCGCATCGAGGAGTTGCCGCACATCGGCAAGACCGACGTGCAGCCCGGCGACCTGTTCGTCATCGACACGCCTGGCGGCGGCGGCTACGGCCCGGTTGGCGGACGATGATGCCGCTGACTGCTGGCGGCTTCCTGCTGCGTCCCTTCATCGCCGCCGACGCGCCGGCCTTCGCCGCCGGCGTGCGGGAGTCGATGGACAGCGTCGGCCTGTGGATGACCTGGGCGCACGCCGAGTACACAGAGGAACAGGCGCTGTCATGGTTCGAATGGTGCGACGCCAGCCGCGCCGACGGCAGCGCGCACGAATTCGGCATCTTCCTGGCGGACGGCGCGACGCTGGTCGGCGGCGGTGGCCTGAACCAGATGAACGCGGTGAACGGCTACTGCAACCTGGGCTACTGGGTGCGCGCCTCGGCGCAAAGGCGGGGCGCCGCGGCGGCCGCGGTGGCCGCGCTGTCGCGTTACGCCTTCGAGCAGCTGAATCAATCTCGGGTGGAAATCGTCGTCGCGGCGGGCAATGAGCCCAGCGCCGCAGTGGCCCGCAAGGCCGGCGCCACGCATGAATGCCTGGCCCGCAACCGGCTCAAGCTGCGCGGGCTGTCCCTGGATGCCCACGTCTTTTCCATGATACCGGCGTAGATCCGTCAATTCAATCCGTCAATTCAAGTTGACAACCTCGGATTCGTCAACTAAAGTTGACGCATGACCGATCTCCATCACCTCAAGATACCGACCGAACCAGGCGACGCGCTGGCGGCCGTGCTGGCGCTGCGCGAGCTGGCCGACAGGGTCGAGCAAAAAGCGGTGCGCAAGGCGCTGGAGGACGGCTGGACCTGGGCCCAGATCGCGGAGGCGCTGGGCGTCTCCAAACAGGCCGCCCACAAAAAGCACGCGGCGAATCTGGCGCGCGGCTGAAGACCCCGAGGAGGAAAGACGATGTTCGCAAAGCTGAAACAGCGCTGGCAAGACATGCGCACCATAGCCGATCTGTCGAAGGATGCGGAGCGCCGCGCGTTGCAGGCGGGCCAGCAGCACCCCGGTGCCGAGCACTATGCATTGGCCGCCCTGGACCTGGCGGACGGCTCCGCGCGGCGTGTGTTCCAGCGCGTTCGGCGCCATCAACGTCGAGCCGCAGGCGCTGAGCCGCGCCGCCGAGGATGAGCTGCGCGCGATGATGGCCTGACGACGCGGCAGCCGATACCGTCGGCATCGGAAAACGGTACCAGCGATTCCCGGCTTGTCCGGCACATGGAGGCGGCGTACAGTTTTGGTTCGATGAATAGATGGAAGGGAGGACTCAGTGCGCATGCTACTCAAGCTCCTGCGCGGACGCAGCTCGGCGAACCGTGCGATCTGGTCGGCCTTCCTGCTGTGCGCCATGTATTTCGTGACGTGGTACCTGATCTCCCACCTGTCCAACTTCCCCGGCTCGCTGATTTTGTAGCTACGCCACCGTCGCGATACCGTACTTGCGCTGGGTGTGCGAATACTGCGCCTGCAGCGCCTCCAGCGAAGGATGGGCCGGATCGATCTTGCGCATGCGCTCCAGCAGGAAGGAGCATTGTTCGGCCAGCGGCACTTCCCAACCCAGATCGTCCAGCTGCTTGAGTATCGCCGACGTCGCCGCCGGCAGCAGCGACATATTGGCCGGCGCCTTGCGCAAGGCGGCGTTGAGCGTATCGACCGCCGCCCGCAGGTCGCCCTGGCTGCGCTGTTCGGACGCGTGGGCGATCAGCTCCTCCACATGATGCTTGATCTGCTCGCCCATGCCCTCGGCCAGGTCGTGGCGGCCGGCTTTTTCAAACACCTGTACCGCATCGTCCATCGAGACGCCGCTTTCGGTGTCGTTCATCAGGTTGAGCATCAGCTCGGACGCCTGCTGGTCCAGTTTGACGTTCAGGCAGCTGTGCACCAGGCCGATTTTCAGGCCGGTGGACAGGCCGCGGCTGGCGCCGATCGCGGTAACGGCGTTGGCCAACTCGGTCGCCGCGCCGGTGATATTACCGGTCATCTCCTGCAGCAGGCCGGCGGCGATGGCGCGGCAGGCCTCGACGTTGGCGCTGCTGCGCAATGAGCGCTCCATGTCGCGTATCACGCCGCTGGCCTGGTTGGCGTCGCCTTTCTTGACCAGGGTCTTGACCAGCTTGACGTGGTCTTCCGGGTCGCGGAATTCGGAGTACTTGGCCTTGGCCACCACCTGTTTGAACGCCTTCTCGGCGACGCCGACATCGCCGGCCTCAAAGGCCACCTCGCCCAGGTGCCGCAGGCGGTGCACCATATTGGGCGAGATCGCCACCGCGTCCTCGAGTATTTTCTTGGCCGATTCCTGCTGGCCCAAGGCCTCGTGCGTGCGCGCCAGCAGATCGTAGGCCGCCATGAACTTGGGATTCTGGATCAGCAGTTCCTGCAAGGTCTCCTGCGCCTCGATGTACTTCTGCTGCCCGAACTGGCAGCGCGCCATGCCCAGGTGCGCCCAGGCGACCGGGCGGTTCATCAGGATGACCTGGTACACCACCTCGGCGTCGGCCAGTTCGTCCAGCGACACCAGCAGCTCGGCGCGCAGCCGCGCAAAGTCGATCGCGTAGCGGGGATTCTTCTCTTCGGCGATGCCGCACTCGCCGATGGCCTTGCGGATGCTGCCCAGTTCAACCAGCTGATGGACCGGCAGGAAGACGTCGCGCCGTTCGACCGCCTTGCGCATGCGTTGCAGCAGCGCGTCCACGGTGAAGGGCTTGAGCACGTAGTCGGTCGGGGTCAGCTCGGCCGCGCCGATCACCTTGCTGTAGACGCCTTCGGAGGTGAGCATGATGAAGATCGTCGACGGCGAGATCAGCTTGTGCTGGCGCAGGTCCTCCAGCAGCTGCTGGCCGTCCTGGCCGTTGTTTTCGCCGCTGCCGTTGCCCAGGTCGTATTCGCACAGGATGATGTCGAATGGTTTCTTGCCAAGCTGGCGGATGGCCGTGCCGGAACTGACCGCGTAATCGATCTTGGTGATGCCGGACTGGTTAAGCATGTTGTGCAGGTTGCCGCGCATCCCCGGATTGGGGTCGACGATCAGCACCGACAATTCACTATATTCCGCCATGTTACGCATCCTAGCTAAAGTTAAATCTAGCATACTCCATGGAAAGTCAAATTGTTATGAAAACCCGGCGCCGGACCCCAGACAGTGGCCGATTACCGCCCAAAATGATGGAGAATGTTGCTTTGTCGGCACTTTTTGGCCCGAATTGGCGCTGTATAGACAGCGTGGTAAGAGGTATAATGCGCGCAAAGGAAATTCTGCATTACAAGTATCTCGTGCTCCATCTACCTTTAATCCGCAGCCACGCTGCATCAACCATCCTCCAACCATGTTGATTCTGCCGGGCTCCAACGCCCTGTCCGCATTCCGTAGCCAACGCCTGTTAACTCAACTGCAAGCCGCGCTGCCTGCCGTCGCCGCCGTCCAGGCGCGCTATGTCCACTTCGTCGATGCCGCCGAACCGCTATCGGCCGACGACACCAGCCGCCTCGGCGCGCTGCTGACCTACGGTGAGCCGGCGCATGCCGACAACACCGACGGCGCCGTCGAAGAGTTCTTCGTCATTCCGCGCTTCGGCACGATCTCGCCGTGGGCCTCCAAGGCCACCGACATCGTCCACAACTGCGGCATGGCGCACATCAAGCGCGTCGAGCGCGGCATCGCCTTCCGCATCAATCTGAAGACCGGCATCCTGGGCAGCAGCATCGGCGCCGCCAAGAAGCTGGCGGACGACGAAGTGCAGGCCGTGGCCGCATTGCTGCACGACCGCATGACCGAATCGGTGCTGCGCCATCCGGACGAAGCGGCCGGTTTGTTCCGCACGCTGGAAGCGAAGCCGCTGGAATCGGTGGACGTGATCGGCATGGGCAAGGCCGCGCTGGAAAAGGCCAACACGGACCTGGGCCTGGCGATGTCGGACGACGAGATTGACTATCTGGACGCCGCCTTCACCAAGGCCGGCCGCAATCCGACCGACGTCGAGCTGATGATGTTCGCGCAGGCGAACTCGGAGCACTGCCGCCACAAGATCTTCAACGCCGACTGGACCATCGACGGCGAGGCGCAGACCAAATCGCTGTTCGGCATGATCAAGAACACCCACCAGTTGCAGCCCAAGGGCACCATCGTCGCCTACAGCGACAACTCGTCGATCATGGAAGGCGCGGAAGTGATGCGTTTCTTCCCGCATGGCGATGCGCACCAGTACGCGCCGATGACCGAGTTGACGCACACGCTGATGAAAGTGGAAACCCACAATCACCCGACCGCGATCTCCCCATTCCCTGGCGCCTCCACCGGCGCCGGCGGCGAGATTCGCGATGAAGGCGCGACCGGCCGCGGCGCCAAGCCGAAGGCCGGCCTGACCGGCTTCACCGTGTCGAACCTGATGCTGCCGGGCGCCGTTCAAGCCTGGGAAAACGACGCCGACGTCACCGCGCCGGTGGCGGACTACCGCAACAGCGGCACGGGGTTGGGTAAGCCTTACGGCAAGCCAGACCGCATCGCTTCGGCTTTGCAGATCATGATCGAAGGCCCGCTGGGCGGCGCTGCGTTCAGCAATGAATTCGGCCGTCCGGTGCTGGGCGGTTACTTCCGTACCTACGAACAGAATATCGGCAAGCAGTTCGCCGGTGCGCACGACACCGTGTTCGGCTACCACAAGCCGATCATGATCGCCGGCGGCATTGGCAACATCTCCGGCCAGCACACGCACAAGAACGACATCCCGGTCGGCAGCCTGCTGGTGCAGCTGGGTGGCCCCGGCATGCGCATCGGCATGGGCGGCTCGGCCGCCTCGTCGATGGCCACCGGCACCAACACCGCGGACCTGGATTTCGATTCGGTCCAGCGCGGCAATCCGGAGATGGAACGCCGTGCGCAGGAAGTAATCAACGGCTGCTGGCAGCTGGGCGCCAACAATCCTATCATCTCGATCCACGACGTCGGCGCCGGCGGTTTGTCGAACGCCTTCCCGGAGATCACCAACGACGCCAAGCGCGGCGCGATCTTCGACCTGCGCAAGATCCCGCTGGAAGAAAGCGGCATGGCGCCGAAGGAAATCTGGTCCAACGAATCGCAGGAACGCTATGTGCTGGCGATCGCGCCGGACAGCCTGCCGATGTTCAAGGCGCTGTGTGAGCGTGAGCGCTGCCTGTTCGCCGTGGTCGGCACCGCGACCGAAGAACGTCAACTGAAGCTGATCGATCCGGAGCTGGGTAACGAGCCGGTCGACATGCCGATGGACGTCCTGCTGGGCAAACCGCCGAAGATGCAGCGCGACGTGCATCACGTGCAGAACGAATTCCCGGCCATCGACCTGACCGGCATCGACCTGGAGGAAGCCGCCAAGCGCGTGCTGCTGCTGCCTACCGTTGGCGACAAGTCCTTCCTGATCACCATCGGCGACCGTAGCGTGGGCGGCATGTCCGTGCGCGACCAGATGGTCGGTCCATGGCAGGTGCCGGTGGCCGATTGCGCCGTCACCGCGATGAGCTTCGAAGGCTACCTGGGCGAAGCGATGGCGATGGGCGAGCGTACGCCGCTGGCCGTCATCAACGCCGCCGCGTCGGGCCGCATGGCGGTTGCCGAGGCGATCACCAACATCGCCGCCGCGCCGATCAAGGATATCTCCGACATCAAACTGTCCGCCAACTGGATGGCCGCCTGCGGCCAGCCTGGCCAGGACGCAGCGCTGTTCGACACCGTCAAGGCAGTCGGCATGGAACTGTGCCCGGCGCTGGGCATCAGTATCCCGGTCGGCAAGGATTCGCTGTCGATGCGCACCACGTGGCGAGAAGATGGCGACGCCAAAGCTGACGGCTTTGGCACTGCCAAAGCCGTCACCTCGCCGGTGTCGTTGATCGTCTCGGCCTTCGCGCCGGTGCACGACGTGCGCAAATCGCTGACCCCGCAGATCAAGACCGATGCCGGCGACACCGCCATCATCCTGATCGACCTGGGTCGCGGCAAGAACCGTATGGGCGCGTCGGCGCTGTCGCTGGTCATGGGCCAGCTGGGCAACGAGACGCCGGACGTGGATAGCGCGGAAGACCTGAAGGGCTTCTTCACCGCGATCCAGCAACTGAACAACGACGGCAAGCTGCTGGCTTACCACGACCGTTCCGACGGCGGCCTGTATGGCACGCTGACCGAGATGGCCTTCGCCGGCCGTGCGGGCCTGTCGATCAACCTCGACATCCTGACCTTGGAACAAGGCCATGGCGCCGACCAGGGCGATGCGAAGAACTGGGCCGGCCAGATCGCCGAACGCCGCAACGAGCAAACCCTGCGCGCGCTGTTCTCCGAAGAGCTGGGCGCAGTGATCCAGGTTCGCGCCGAAGAGAAAACGCTGGTGATGGACGTGCTGCGCACCTTCAACCTGGGCGCATGCAGCCATATCATCGGCAAGCCGAACGACCGTGGCGTGATCGAGTTCACCCGCGACGCCAAGATCATCTACAACAAGCAGCGCTCGGAACTGCACCGCCTGTGGAGCGAGACCAGCTGGCGCATCGCCCGCCTGCGCGACAATCCGGCTTGCGCCGATGCCGAATACGACCGCATCCTGGACGAAACCGATCCTGGCATCACGCCGAAGATCAGCTTCGACCTGACCGAGAATGTGGCCGCGCCGTTCCTGGCGACCGGCGTGCGTCCGCGCGTTGCGATCCTGCGCGAGCAGGGCGTCAACTCGCACATCGAGACCGCCTACGTGATGCACCAGGCGGGCTTCAACGCCGTCGACGTGCACATGAGCGACCTGATTGCCGGCCGCGTCAAGCTGGATGACTTCCAGGGCATCATCGCCGTCGGCGGCTTCTCGTACGGCGACGTGCTGGGCGCCGGCGAAGGCTGGGCCAAGACCATCCTGTTCAACGCCGCGCTGGCCGAGCAGTTCGCCCGCTTCTTCGCGCGCACCGACAGCTTCGGCCTTGGCGTGTGCAACGGCTGCCAGATGATGAGCAACCTGAAGTCCATCATCCCGGGCGCGCACGCGTGGCCCAAGTTCACCACCAACAAATCGGAGAAATTCGAAGCGCGCTTCGCGATGGTGGAAGTGCTGGATTCGCCGTCGATCTTCTTCAACGGCATGGCCGGCACGCAGACCGCCATCGCCATCGCCCACGGCGAAGGCTATGCGGACTTCACGCAGACCGGCAACATCAACGAGGCCGTGGCGGCGATGCGTTTCGTCGACAACCGCGGCGCGGCCACCGAAGCCTATCCATACAACCCGAATGGTTCGCCGCAGGGCCTGACTTCGGTGACCACGGCCGACGGCCGCTTCACCGTGATGATGCCGCATGCCGAGCGCGTGTTCCGCTCGGTGCAGCAGTCGTGGCATCCTGAATCGTGGGGCGAGGATTCGCCTTGGATGCGGATGTTCCGCAATGCGCGCAAGTTCGTAGGTTAAATAGAAGGCCGGAGTGATCCGGCCTTTTTTCATATCCAGCCCAGCAGGCCGCCGAAGACCGCCAGCGCCACCGTCACGCCGCCCGCCAGCGTTGCCACCACGCCCATCTGGCGCTTCAGCGACGTCATGTCGTGGACCCAGTAGGCGACGACGAAGAACGGCAGGTAGCCGATCAGCCAGATCAGCCATGGCGCGCGCAGGTTCCATGCCGGCCATTCCCATACCAGCGCGCCGATGTGATTCAGCCAGACCTCCACGCACACGCACAACGCCGAATTGACGGCGGCCAGCAGCCAGCGGTTGTTGATGCCAGCTATCTTGAGCTGGCGGTTGGCGGGCAGCGTGCGCGCCGCGTACAGGCCCATGACCGCGAACATGAAGCTGATCTCGATGTTCAGGCCGATCAAAAACACATAGGCCGAGCCGTTCGGCGTGCTCCAGGCCGGCGCGAGGCCGGAAAAGTGGAATAGCAGGCCGTTCCAGATCTCGTTGACCCAATCCATCAGCCAGAACGCCAGGCCCGCCAGCACCACGTTCCAGCGCCTCGCGGCTGCCTGTTCGCCGTAGGCGTGGATCACCAGCAAAAGCAGCGGAATGACGTACCACTGAAAATGCGACGAGTTGCGTACCAGTTCCTGCGCCTGGGCGGCGGATGCTGCGATCATGAGTTCCTCCCGTGGTTGAAATGGAACGATGCTAGGCGGGACGGGCATTGCTGGCTTGACATTGCAGGTCAAAATTTTGACAATTCAGGCCATGAGCAAAACTCCCCGCGCCATTCCAGGTACCTACGTACGCATGCTGTTCGACTACCTCGACGGGCAAGGCCACGCTGCGGAGGCGATTCTGGCGGAGCAGGCGCCGACGACGGATGGCGGGGAGCCATCCTATTCCGTGCAGCACTGGCGGATGCTGTTGGAGCGTGCCGCCAGGCTTCTGGATGATCCGGCGATCGGCCTGCGGGTCGGGGCGACCATTACTCCCGCGCACCTGGGGCCATTGGGCTACGTTCTGCTGGCATCCAGCGGCGTTCCGGCGGCTTTGGAGCGTTACGTGCGCTATCAGCGACTGGTGCACGACGTCAGCCCGGTCGGATGGCGGCAGGATGGCAGCTCGCTGGTGCTGGAGTGGAGCGCGGAGTCGCGCAACGTGGGGCTGGTGGTCAATCAGTGCGGCATGGCGGCGCTGGTGCAGTTTGCCCGCGACATCACCGGCACCGGCGTGTCGCCGTTGGCGGTTCACTTCGTTGAGCCTCAGCCGGCCGATGTTGCGCCGTACTCGGCGTTGTTCCGCTGCCCGCTGGTATTTGGCGCCGAGACCACCAGAATCGACTATGCGGCCGGTTTGCTGGCATTGCCGCTGCGGCAGCCTGATCCGGGTTTGGTGGCCATGTTGGAGCGGCAGGTTCAAATCCGTCTGGCTGAATTACCGCAAAGAGATGACTTGGCCCAGCAGGTCCGCAGCTGTATCGCCGCCTGGCTGATTAAGGGTGAACCACTGCTGGATAATATCGCCGTTGAAATGCATATGTCAGGCCGCACGCTGCGCCGGAAGCTGGAGCAGGGCGGGTGGACATTCAGGGTTCTATTGGACGATACCCGCCTTCAAATCGCTCACGAATACTTGCGGGACAAACGCCTGGCATTGCCCGAAGTCGCCTTGTTATTAGGTTATTCCGAGCAGAGCGCCTTTAATCGCGCCTTTATGCGTTGGACCGGCGATACGCCGCGTCTATTTCGCCAAAAGATGCTTGTTGGCCTCGCGATAACTCAGCGCTGAAAGTTGTTGTTTTTCTTTTAGCGTGAATAAGCGAACTGCTTCCGGATCGTATCGTGCATAATCCCGCAATGCCCAACCTATCGCTTTTTGTATGAAGAATTCTTTTTCATGCGCAAGCGAGAGAGCGTAATTGAAAAGTCGATCCGTATCGACTTTGTCGCGCCACCCCAGCTGATGCAATAAAGCGATCCGGCGCACCCACATATTCTCGTGTTTTACGGCCTGGTCCATCCCGTCGTGGCGATAGCGCAATACCTTGCCAATGACTGTGGCCAGCGCGTCAACCGTATCCCACCATGATTTATGCTGCACCAATTCAAGCAGTCTGGGAATATGTGCTAGTTCCAATTCCTTGCTGTGCATGGCTAGCAGGTCGATCGCCACGTACTGATATTCCCTTTGCTGGAATTCCCATAGTGCGAAGGCGGTATTGAGGATATTATCCGCCCCTGTCCCTTTTAATTGCTGTAATAAGGGCTTTACAGCCAGACGGCGCTGCGGCGTTCCCACACCCAAGAAATCAAACTGGTCACGCATGTAGGCCCGCATGGCAGGGGCGCGGTCCGGTGTGGCGGCAGAGGCGAGGGCGGTGTCGAGGGCGGTGCGGAATTCGGAATTCATGCGGCAAGTATAGATGAAGCCCGGTAATCAAGCCAGAACTTGGCGCGTTCCAGCCAGATTCTGGCTTTAAAGCCTTGTGCGACCAGAATAAAAAAAGCGCCTCAATGAGGCGCTTTTTGAACAACCGAAAAACCAGATTACTGGATCTTGGCTTTCTTGGTCAGCTCGTCGCGGAAGGCGGCGATTTTACGCTGTTGCAGGGCTTCTGCCACCTGGCCTTTAACTTCTTCCAGCGAAGGCAATTTGGTGGCGCGGGATTCTTCCAGTTTGATGACATGGAAGCCGAATTCGGTTTTAACCGGAGTCTGGGTAATCTCGCCGTTTTTCAATGCAACCATCGCATCAGCGAAAGGCTTGACCAGTTTGCCTGGAGTCATCCAACCCAGATCGCCGCCGTTATTGGCCGAGCCGTCTTTCGATACTTTAGCCAATTCTTCGAATTTACCGCCGGCTTTGAGCTTGGCGATAATATCCTTGGCTTCCTGTTCGGTCGCTACCAGAATATGACGCGAGTGATATTCCTTCTCGCCCATGGCAGCCTTGTACTTGTCGTATTCAGCTTTGATTTCGGTGTCTTTAACTGGATTCTTTTTAACGTAGTCAGCCAGCATCGCATTAATGATGATGCTTTGACGGGCGTTTTCAATTGCCGCCTTGACTTCGGCCTTGGTGCCGAAACCTTGCTTATCCGCTTCCTGGATCATTACTTCGCGGCCGATCAATTCTTTCTTGACCATTTCGCGCAGCTGCGGGCTATCAGGCTGCTGGCCTTGCGAGACCACTTGCTTGACCATTTGATCTACTTTGGCGGCTGGAATAGCCTTGCCATTCACGGTCGCGACGTTTTGCGCGTATGCCGGCGCTGCAACGGCAGCGATCAGTGCTAACAACAGGTGGGCTGGCTTCAACATCATTATTAAATCCTATAAAAAAACAAGAAATCGCACTCGGGCGGTGCATTGTACCGACGCAGAATTAAAAACGGCGCCCCGCAGGGCGCCGCCTTCATCTATAACATTACTGCACTTTTGCTTTCTTGACCAGTTCTTCCTGGTAGGCTTGCAGTTTCTTCTGGGCCAGTGCTTCCGCAACTTGCGGCTTCACTTCTTCCAGGGTAGGCAGCTTGGCTGCGCGGATGTCGTCCACTTTGATCACGTGGAAGCCGTTCGGGGTTTGAACTGGCTTCTCGGTAACCTGGCCTTTTTGCAGGCCAACGAAAGCAGCCGAGAACGCAGGTGGGAAGGACGATGGTACTGCCCAATCCAGATCGCCGCCGTTTGCTGCGGAACCGGTGTCTTTCGATGCTTTTGCCAGCTCTTCGAATTTGGCGCCGCCTTTGATCTTGGCGATCACGTCGTTCGCTTCAGCTTCGGTAGCCATCATGATGTGGCGTACATGGTATTCCTTGTCGCCGTTCTGGGCCACGAAGCGGTCGTATTCCGCCTTGATGTCGGCATCCGAAACCGGGTTCTTCTTCATGTAGTCGCCGACCAGCGCGTTGACGATGATGGCCTGGCGGGCGTTTTCGATCTGCGTCTTGACCGCTGCATCTTTACCGAAACCCTGTTTTTCCGCTTCCTGCATCATCACTTCGCGGCCGATCAGGTCTTTCTTGATCAGTTCGCGCAGTTGTGGCGAATCAGGCTGCTGGCCTTGGGCGACAACTTGCTTGACCACAGCGTCCACGCGCGAGGTTGGGATGGCTTTGCCATTAACTACGGCAACGTTTTGTGCGAAAGCAGGTACGGCGGCAACGGCGAGAAGTGCAATCAGCAAACTGGCTGGCTTGAAAGTCATTATTAATTCCTGTAAGGGGAAAGTTTTAGCGAAATTGCCTGGGCAGGAGTTGGATCAACTATCAGTCTTTGTGTTCAATTATTTTGAAACCGATAGCGACCGTTCCCAGACCAAGCGCTACATCATACTTCGGACGGAGCCAATGCGGTAATGGCCAATGCATGAATTTCTTTATGCATCATATCGTGCACGGAATCATACACGAGTCGATGTCTTGTGACGAGTTTGAGCCCCTCGAATTGTAACGAAACAATTCTAACGTTGTAATGACCCCCACCCGAGGCGGCTCCGGCATGGCCGGCGTGCAGCGCCGAGTCGTCGTCCAGCGTCAGTTCCAGCGGCGCCAGGGCGGCCTGGAAGCGGCTGCGCATGCGCTCCATGCGGCTGTCTTTATCGATTCCGCTCATGCTTCATCCTTCATGTGGCGCGACAGATAGATGGTTTGACCGATGATAAATACGAACATGATCGCGGTCGAACCAAATGCTTTAAAACTGACCCACGAACTGGTGTCGCCTTTAAACAATACGAAGGCCAGATACCAGTTGAGGAAGCCCATTGCGACAAAGAAACTGATCCACGCCAGGTTCAGGCGGCTCCAGATCAGGTCCGGCAATTGGATGATTTCTTCCATCGACTTGCGCATCAGATTCTTTTTAAAGACGAACTCGCTTATCAGCAGGCCGGACGCAAAGAACCAATAGACGATGCTCAATTTCCATTTGATGAAATCCTCATCATGCAGGTAAATGGTCAGGCCGCCGAAGAATACAAACATGGTCAGCGAGAACCACAGCAGGAAGTCGACCTTGCGCCCGCGCAGCTTGATGTACGCGATCTGCGCCATCGTCGCCAGGATGCCGATCAGCGTGGCGATCACGATCGGCGCCTGGTCCGGCGTCACCGTGCCGCCGGAGACGATGCCGCTCAGGTAGGTGTTGATGAAGTGCTGGGACGCCTCGGCGTTCCATCCCGACAGCTTATAGGACGCGAAGAACAGCAGCACCGGGATCAGGTCGAACAGAAATTTCATGTTGTCTCAAACGTTATTGTGGGTCGAAGCGCAGCGAAGCCGAATTGATGCAATAGCGCAATCCGGTTGGAGGAGGGCCGTCCGGGAACACATGGCCCAGATGGGCGTCGCACACCGCGCAAATGATTTCGGTGCGCAGCATACCATGGGTGCGGTCGGTTTTTTCAATGACATTGGCGGGATCGAGCGCTTCAAAGTAGCTCGGCCAGCCGCAGCCGGAATCGAATTTGGCGTCGGAACGGAACAGGGGCGTATCGCAGCATACGCAGGTGTAGATGCCGTGTTCGTGGTGATCCCAGAACTTGCCGGTAAAAGCCCGCTCGGTGGCGGCATGCCGCGTGACTTGGTATTCCATAGGGTCCAGCATGGCGCGCCATTCGGCGTCGGATTTGGTGACTTTATTGCTCATGGCTTAGTACTCGCTTAAGAAGAACAGCTTACTTCAAGATGGCTTGCCCAATCGGGTGGCAAGGCGGCGTATTGATCGTGCTCAGGCTGTTCGTCGTATGGGCGCTGCAAAACTGACAGCAAACGCTCCACTTCAGTAAAGTCCTTATTTTGGGCTTTTTCAATGGCAACTTGAGCCAGGTAGTTACGCAGCACGTATTTGGGGTTGACCTGGTCCATCGCAAGCTTGCGCGCGGCGTCGTCGCTGGCCTCGGCTTGCAGGCGGGCGCGGTATTGCGTGGCCCAGGCATCGAAGGCCGGGCGGTCGATGAACAGGGCGCGCAGCGGCTCGTCGCCGCTGGAGTCGGTTGACTTCAAGCCGCTCAGCCGCCGGAAGAAGAGGGTGAAATCGACGCTGTTGGCCTGCATCAGCGCGAACATGGCGTCAAATAGCGTACGATCGGCATCGACATGCGGCGCCAGCAAGGTCAGGCCCAGCTTGGCATGCAGCAGTTCGTCCATTTTGGCGGCGAACTCGGGCTGGTAGACGTCCAGCGCGGCCTGGGTTTCGTCCACCTCGCCGATCAGCGGCAGCAGCGCCTGGCCCAGCGCGTAGCAATTCCAATGGCCCACCTGCGGCTGGTTGGCGTAGGAATAGCGCCCCTGCTGGTCGGTGTGGTTGCAGATGTGGTCGGAATCGAAGGCTTCCATGAAGCCGAACGGTCCGTAGTCCAGCGTCAGGCCGAGGATGGACATATTATCGGTGTTCATCACGCCGTGCATGAAGCCCACCGCCTGCCAGTGGGCGATCATATGCGCGGTGCGGCGTGTGACCTCGGCCAGGAATGCCTTGTAAGGATTGGCTTCCGCGCGCAACTCCGGATAAAAACGGTCGATGACGTAATCGGCCAGTTGTTTCAGCTCATCGTTCTTATTGCGGTAGAACCAGTGCTCGAACGAGCCGAAGCGCACGAAGCTGGGCGCCATGCGCACCACCACGGCCGAGGTTTCGACGGTCTCGCGCATCACGCCCTGGTCCGAACCGGCCACCGACAGCGCGCGCGAGGTCGGGATGCCCAGGCCGTGCATCGCTTCCGAGCACAGGAATTCGCGGATCGACGAGCGCAGCACCGCGCGGCCGTCGCCCATGCGCGAGTAGGGCGTCAGGCCGGCGCCTTTCCATTGCAGTTCCATCGGCCCTTCGGTGGTGGCGACGTCGCCGAACAACATGGCGCGGCCGTCGCCCAGCTGGCCGGCCCACACGCCGAACTGGTGGCCGGAATACACGGCTGCCAGCGGCAGCGCGCGTTCCGGCGCGGCATTGCCGGCCAGGACGTCGAGGCTGTCGGCGACCTGTTCAGGCGTGAGCCCGATCAGCGCGGCGGCCGGCGCGCTGACGGCGACCAGATAAGGCGCCGGCAGCGGGGTAGGCATCAGGCGGGTGTAAAAAGCGGGCGGCAGGGACGCGAAGGAATTGTCCAGCGGCAGTTTAGAGGCAGTAATGGCAGTTCCCGTTTCGCAGTAAGGCCCCGCAGGGCGTGAGCTTGCGATTTTACCGCAGCCAGCGACTGCTGCGGTGCAGCATCGAAATGCATTGACGGTCGGCGCACGGGCATTCCAAACTCATTCCAATTAAATCAACATTTTCGGGAGCCCGCATACATGTATCCACAGAGTCCGCTGATGGGCCAGATGATGAATCAGCCGCTGCTCGTGTCCAGCATCCTGGACTTCGCCGCGCGGCATTATGCCAACAGCGAGATCGTTTCGCAGCGGGTTGAAGGCGACCTGCACCGCTACACCTTCCGCGATTGCCAGCAGCGCGCCAAGCGACTGGCCAACGCCTTGCACGGACTGGGCGTGCGCATGGGCGACCGCGTCGCCACGCTGGCCTGGAACGGCTACCGCCATCTGGAGGCGTACTACGGCGTGTCCGGCTCGGGCGCCGTGCTGCACACGCTGAATCCGCGCCTGCATCCCGACCAGCTGGCCTACATCTGCAATCACGCCGAAGACCAGTACCTGATGTTCGACTTCTGCTTCCTGCCGCTGGTGGAAGCGTTCGCGCCGTTGTGCAAGGGCGTCAAGGGTTTCATCCTGTTCGGCGCCGCCGACCGCATGCCGGCCGAGACGAAAATTCCGAACCTGCTGTGCTACGAAGACCTGATCAACTCCCATTCGCCCGACTACGAATGGCCGCTGTTCGACGAGAATTCCGCTTGCACGCTGTGCTACACCTCCGGCACCACCGGCAATCCCAAGGGCGCGCTGTATTCGCATCGTTCGACCGTGCTGCACGCTTACGGCTCCGCCATGCCCAACGCGCTCAACGTTTCCTCGCGCGATACGGTGATGCCGGTGGTGCCGATGTTCCATGTGAACGCCTGGGGCTTGCCATACTCGGTGCCGCTGTCGGGCGCCAAGATGGTGTTTCCCGGCCCGGCGCTGGACGGCAAGTCGGTCTACGAATTGATGGAAAAGGAAAAGGTCACGTTCTCGGCCGGCGTGCCGACCGTGTGGCTGGGCCTGATCAACTACGCGATGCAGAACAAGCTGAAGTTCTCGACCTTCCGCCGCACCGTGATCGGCGGCTCGGCCTGCCCGCCGGCGATGATGAGCACGCTGATCGAAGAGTTCGACGTCGAGGTGATCCACGCCTGGGGCATGACGGAGATGTCGCCGCTGGGCACTGCCGGCGGCCTGCTGACCAAGCACCTGGGCCTGAGCAAGGAAGAGCAGCGCAAGATCCTGCAGAAGCAGGGCCATGCGATCTACGGCGTCGACATGAAGATCGCCGACGACGACGGCAAGGAACTGCCGTGGGACGGCGTCAGCTACGGACACCTGATGGTCAAGGGGCCGTGGATCATTGCGCGCTACTTCAAGGACGAAGGCGGCGACGTGCTGGAAGACGGCTGGTTCCCAACCGGCGACGTGGCCACCATCGACCCCGACGGCTTCATGCAGATCACCGACCGCAGCAAGGACGTCATCAAGTCCGGCGGCGAATGGATAGGCACCATCGACCTGGAGAACGTCGCTATGTCGCACCCGGCGGTGATGCAGGCGGCCTGCATCGGCGTCGCCCATCCGAAGTGGGATGAGCGGCCTTTGCTGGTGGTGGTGCTGCGGCCGGGGCAGGATCTCAACCGCGAGGACCTGCTGGCCCACTTCCAGGGCAAGGTCGCCAAGTGGTGGCTGCCCGACGACGTGGTGTTTGCCGAGGCGCTGCCGGTCGGCGGCACCGGCAAGATCCAGAAAAACAAGCTGCGTGAGCAGTACCGGGACTATCGCTTGCCGACTGCCTGAGGAACTTGCTGGCCCATCGGCAGCTCGGGCAGGAACATCAGCATCAGCAAGCCCAGGCCCACCAGCACCGTGCCGGTGGTGAAGATGCTGGCGATGGCGTGGCGATAGATGTCGGCCGTCGCGGCTTGTCCGTGCAGGCGCTGCGCCAGGATCGCGCCGGAACCGGTCACACCGATGAGTCCGCCAAGTGAGCGGAAGAAGGTCAGCATCGCCGTGCCGACGCCGCGCCGCGTGGCTGGCAGGGCGTTCTGCACCGCCATCGTCATATTGGGCATCACCAGGCCGAGGCCTGCGCCCAGCACGAAGATGGCCGGCTCCAGCACCAGGTAGCCCGCCGAGTGCGCGATGCCCCAGGCCAGCACCGCGAACGACAAGGTCGCCAGGCTCAGGCCCATGGTCTGCGTCGGCTTGTAGCGGCCGCCGGACCTGGCCAGTACGCGGCCGTTGAAGGACGATGCGATCACCAGGCCGACCATCATCGGCATGGTCAGCAGGCCGGAATTGGCCGGGCTGACGCCCATCACCATCTGGAACAGCAGCGGAAAGAACACGCTCGAACCCATCATGCCGACGAAGGTCAGCGCCAGCACCACGCTGGCGACGTTGAACACGCGGTTGTGGAACAGGTCGGGCGGCAGCACCGGCTCCGGCACGCGCCGCACGTGCCACAGCAAGGCCGCCGTCAACGCCAGCGCCAACAGGCTCAGGTATTTCACTTCGTCCGAATCCCACGGCCACTGCGTGCCGCCCAGGGCCAGCACCAGCAGCGCCGCCGTGACGCCGCCGGTCAGCAGCACCGAACCCAGGTAGTCGATCTTGTGTTCGCGGTGCGGGCTGGCGTGGTGCAGGGATTTCGAGATCACGTACAGCGCCAGCGCGCCCATCGGCAGGTTGACGTAGAAGATCCAGTGCCACGACAGCCAACTGGTCAGCAAGCCGCCCACCACCGGCCCGAGCACGCTGGTGACGGCGTACACGGCGGCGATGCTGCCCTGGCGCTTGCCGCGCTCGGCGGGCGGTATCAGGTCGCCGATGACGATCTGCGCCAGCGGCATGAAGCCGCCGGCGCCCATGCCCTGGATCGCGCGGAAGACGATCAGTTCGGTCATATTCTGCGCCAGCCCGCACAAGGCCGAGCCGATCAGGAAGGTGATGATGGCGGTGTACAGCAGCGGTTTGCGGCCATACTGGTCGCTCAGCTTGCCGTACAGCGGCATGGTGGCGGTGGACGCCAGCATGTAGGCCGTCACCACCCACGACAGGTGCGCCATGCCGCCGAGCTCGGAGACGATGCGCGGCAGCGCGGTCGCCACGATGCTCTGGTCCAGCGAGGCCAGGCCGATCATGATGACCAGCCCCATGTAGATGGCGCGGATTTCCCTGGCCGTCACCGGCCGATTTTCTGTATGCATGGTCATTCGCCGATCGCGTTGAGGTATTGGAGGGCGTTGCGCAGCGCCTGCGCGCCTTCGGGAGGCAGCTGCGCCAGCTTGCGGGCCATCCAGTCGAGGCGGCGGCTGCGGATGTCGTCCAGCACCGCCGCGCCTTGCGGCGTCAGCAGCAGGCCGACGCGGCGCCGGTCGTCGGGATTGGGCGTGTCGCGCCGCACCAGGCCGGCGTTTTCCAGCGCCTTGATGTGGCCGCTCATAGTGGGGCCGCGCAGTTTTTCCCTGCGCGCCAGCTCGGCCACGCCGATGCCTGGCAGCAGGTTAATGGTCGACAGCAGCAGCTTGTGCTGCAACGACAGGCCGTGCGGGTCGCTGTCGCCTTCCTGGCGGATGCGGCGGAACACGTGGTGCAGCGCGGCGCGCAGGTCGTCGGCCAGCGCGATGGCTTCCTTGGGGATGGCGGCTTCTTTGGTCATGGTATTCAATATAGGTAGGCTACCTATCTATATTACGCTGTGCAGGGCCGGACAGCAAGGCAAAAAAAAAGCCCGGCGAACCGGGCTGAGGGGGAGGAGACTTGCTGTTACTTGAGGGCGCCGAACACCTTGCCGATCAGCTTGCTGCCGGCGCCGAGCGGATCGGCGCGGATGGCTTTTTCTTCTTCGCCTATCATCGTGTACAGGCCGTCCAGCGCGCGCTGGGTCACGTAGCCTTCGACCGTGGTCTGTTCCTTGGCCAGCACGCCCAGTTTGGGCGCCATCGCCATCGCGGTGTTGTACTTGTTGGCCAGGTCGGAGCGGTCGGTGACCTTTTTCACGATCGGCAGGAACTGCACCGCCAGTTTCGGCGAGGTTTTCTCGCGGAAGAAGTCGGTGACCGAGGTGTCGCCGCCGGTCAGGATGTTCTTGGCGTCGGTGATGCTCATGGACTTGACGGCGTCCAGCAGCAGCGGCTTGGCCATCGGCACGGCCGCCTCGGCCGCGTGGTTCATCTGCACCACCAGGTCGTCGAGCTGCTGGCCCTTGCCGGTCATCTTCAGCAGCGGACGCGCCTGCTCCAGGATCTTCGGCAGCGGGATGCGCACCTTCTCATTGTTGAGGAAGCCGTTCTCCGCGCCCAGCTTGGCGACCGCCAGCGACGAGCCCTTGTCCAGCGCCGCCTTGAGTCCGCCGGCGGCGTCCTGGTTGCTCAGATCGGCCAGCGAGAGCGCACAGGCGCTGGCCGCGGCCAGCGTCAGCGGAAGCAGCAGGATGGCGGCGCGGCGGGAGATGAAGAAGGACATGGTAAAACCTCAAAAGTTGGCCAGGCCGGCGGCTGCCGGCATGCCGCTACTTTACCGCAGCGCCGCCTATGCCGCCAGCGCCGGCAGCTCGCGCGCCAGCCGTTGCAGCAGGCGGTCGCATTCGAACACGCTGAGCGTCTTGTGGCTGTCGGCTTCGCCTTCGATGTCGATCACCTCGTCCATCTCGCCGCGCGGATCGCCTTGCACGCCGGGGTTGCGCAGTATCTTGGGCGCGGCGAAACGGCGGCTGTCGCTGATGGTCATGATGTTCTCGACCGCGTCCACCATCAGGCCGTACAGGTCTTCGCCGCGCTCGACGATCAGGATCTTGGCCTGGTCGGCGTTCTCGAGCGGCGGCATGTGATACAGGCTGCGCAGGTCGATCACGCTGATCATCTGCTGGCGCAGGTTCAGCATGCCGCGCATGAAGGCCGGCATGCCGGGCGGGCGGGTGATGTCGCCGGAGAAGTCGATGATCTCGCGCACCTGCTTGATCTCCACCGCGTACGTGTTCTCCAGCGCGAAGGTGATGTAGACCTGGCGCTGGGCGCGGTGCGGATCGTGCTCGGCCTTGACGGCTTCGTCCTTCGGATACAGGTTGGCGTGGCCGGCGCGCATCTCCTTGATCTCGTTGCTGCTGAAGATCTCGCGGTGGTTGAGGAAGATGATGTCGCCCAGCTCGGGCTTGGCGATGCAGCCGCCGAACATGCCGGCGCGGGCCTTGCTCAGCAGCGGGATCGCCATCACTTCCTCGCTGTAGAAGTTGACGATGTTGTCGACCGAGTCGACCAGGAAGCCGATGGTGGCGTCGTCGATGCGGGCGATGACGATGCGCTGGTCGGGCAGGAACTCGCGCTGCGCCGGCGCCGGCGCGGCGTTCAGCAGCGTGGCGAAGTCGACCACGGCGACCTGGCTGCCGCGAAAATTGATGCGCCCCAGGCACAGCGCGCTGTTCAACACCGAGGCCTGCAATTCCGGCACGCGGATGATTTCCTGGATCGCGCGCATCTCGAAGGCGAACGACGACGCGCCGACGCGGAAGCTGACGCACTGGCGCCGCTCGCCCTGGTGGCGGCGCGCGGTCTGCTGCTGCGCGCCCTGCAGCGCCAGCACCTGCGGCACGTTTTCGATGCGCACCAGCGCGGCCGGGTCCAGCACCTGCACCAGGCGGGCGCCGTCGTCGAGCAGGATGGTGCCGGCCACGACGCCATGGACGTCGCCGTTGGCGTAGCTCAGGGTGCTGCGCTGTTCCGGCCGCACGCGCAGGATTTCTCCGGTTTCATGGAACAGTATGCCCACCAGCACGCCCTGGAAATCGAGGATGGCGATCTTGTCGCTGGCCTCGGCCGCGCGCGCCTCCGGCCGGAACACCCGGCCCAGGTTGACCACCGGGATCACCACGCCGCGCAGGGTGAACACGCCTTCGAGGAAGGCCGGCGACAGCGGCAGCACGCTGATCCTGGCCGGATAATTGACCACTTCGCGGATGCAGCTCGCCGGCAGGGCGAACTCGTCGTCCGCCAGCACGAAGGAGCCGAACAGTTCGGTGGCGGGGGCGGCGGCGCTGTTAATGGCTGGCATGGAGGCTGTCCTGTGGCGTGGCGACGATGTCGGTGACGGCAAAACTTTGGGTGGCGCAATCGATGGTCAAGGTGCGGCCGCATTTGCCGCCCAGCCGGCAATAGCTGACGTTGAGCCCGCATTCGCGCAGGTATTTGTGGGCGGCGGCGGCGTTTTGCTGGCCCACCTGCAGCCGCGGCGCCCGGCGCTGGAACATATGGGCGCCGCCGGCCACCACCACTTCGATGTCGGGATAGTCGGCCTCGGTCGCGCCCATCAGGCGCAGCAGCGAGGGCACGGCCTGGCTGACGTAGCGCGCCCCGGTTTCGCACTGGCGGTCCGGCGCCTCCGGCAGCAGGCAGTGGGCCAGGCCGCAGCGGCCGCGCTTTTTCCACAGGAAGGCGATGCCGACGCAGGACCCCAGCAGCGCCTGCAGCTGGCCGCTGTGGGCGCCGATCTCCAGCTTGCCCATGGCTACCTGCAGGCAGCCGGGCGCGGCGGGTGCGCCGAGCTGGTTGATGAAGTCGAGGGCGTTGGTTTCCATGTCACACCGTATAAATCATAGGCCGGTCGTAGCGGTAGGCCGTGTCGAGCCCGACTATCGATTCGGATTCCCCCAGGATCAGCCGGGAGTGGGGCGCCATGCTGTGGCGGGCTTGTTTCAGGACGGTCTCCTGGTGTTGCTGGTCGAAGTAGATCAGCACGTTACGCAGGAACACCAGGTCGAACTGCTTGTGCGGCTTGAGCGGCGCCAGCAGGTTGTGCTGCGCCAGTTCCACATGCTGCTTCAGCGCGTCGACCACGCGCAGGCCCTTGCCGCCGGGCTTGAAGTATTTTTTGACCCATTCCGGGTGCGACAGCAGGATGCGTTCCACCGAACGGCCGCTGTACTCGCCGGCCCGGGCCTGCGCCAGGATCTGCTGCGAGATATCGGTGGCGTGGATGCGGTAGCTGAAGCCGGGATGGGCCGCCTGGAATTCCTCGCACAGCATCGCCATCGAATACAGCTCCTCGCCGCTCGATGCGGCGGCGGACCAGACCAGCAGCCGCCGTCCCCGGTGCGCCGCCCACCACGCGGGCAGGAACTCCTGTTCGACGTAGTCCCACACCTGCGGCGTGCGGAAGAACAGCGTGTCGTTGGTGGTGACCAGGTCGATAAAGTGCGGTATCTCGCCGCGGTCCTGCTCCACCTTGTCCAGGTAGGCCTGGTAGCTGACGATCTCCAGCGCCTGCATGCGCGGGCGCAGGCGCCGTTCCAGCAAGATGCTTTTGCGTTCGGTCATGGCGATGCCGGTGTGCTTGCGCACCAGCGCGATGAGCGCGGTCAGCGTCGCCGGGGGGAGTCCCGCGCCGATGCTCACGCCTACACCACGAAGCCGGCCACGGTCTTGTTCAAGTCGCCCGCGCGCTGGTTCAAGCCTTCCGTCGAGCGGGCGATGCTGTCGCAGGCGGCGGCCGATTTCTCGGCCTCCTCGGCGATGTACTGCACGGCGGTGCTCACTTCGCGCGCCGTCAGCAATTGCTCGTTGGTGGCGCTGGAGATATCCGAGATCGCCAGCGTGGTCTTGGCCACGCCGGCGACGATCTTGTCGAAGGCGTCGCTGGCCTGGCGTGAGATCTCGCTGCCGGCCGAGACCCGCTTGACCGACTCGTTGATCAGCTTGGAAATTTCCTTGGTGGCCTGCGAGGAGCGCTCGGCCAGCTTGCGCACCTCGTCGGCGACCACCGAGAAGCCCAGGCCGTGCTCGCCGGCGCGGGCCGCTTCGATGGCGGCGTTGAAGGCCAGCATATTGGTCTGGTTGGCGATCTCGCTGATCACCTTGACGATCTCGCCGATGTCTTCCGACGAGCGGTTGATCAGGTCCATCGCCTCGATCGACTTGGCCACGGCCTTGGCGCCGGCCTGGGCTTCTTGCTGGGTGGCCTTGGCCAGCGTGTCGGCGTCGTTGGTGTTCTGGGCGATGGTGTTGATGGAATTGGTCAGGCCGTCGATGGAGGCGTTCATTTCCTCGACGGTGGCGCCCAGCGCCTGGGTGCCCACGGCCTGGCCGTTGGAGCGCTCGGCGATGGTGGTCGAGGCTTCCGCGAAGCCGTTGGCCGAGGCCACCACGTCGCTGATGACCTTGCGCAGGTCGGTGATCATCTTGCTGATGCCTTCGGCCAGGTGGTCCAGCGGTTCGTCGCCGTCGATGATGATCTTGCTGGTCAGGTCGCCGGAGGCGGCGCGGCCCACCGAGTCCAGCAGGCGCTTGATCTTGGCGCCATCCGATTCGGCCTTGGCCGCCACCGAATTCTCCAGGTTGACCTGGTCGGTGATATCGCTGGCGAACTTCACCACTTTATACGGCTTGCCATTCAGGTCCAGCACCGGATTATAAGTCGCCTGTATCCATATGGTTTTACCATTATTGCCAATTCGTTTATAGCGGCCGCTATCGAATTCGCCGCGATTCAGTTTTTGCCAGAATCGCTTATATTCCGAACTATTCGCATATTCCGTTTCGCAGAACATGCGGTGGTGTTCGCCTTTAATATCGTCCAGGACATAACCCATTGCGTTAAGGAAGTTTTCGTTGGCATTCAATACATGGCCGGTCATGTCGAATTCAATCACCGCCTGGGCCTTGGAGATGGCGGCGACCTTGCTTTCGTACTCGGCGTTCTTGATCTTGCTGTCGGTGATGACGGTGGCGAACTTGATCACCTTGTAGGCCTTGCCTTCGGCGTCGATGATCGGGTTGTAGGAGGCATTGATCCACACCTCGCGGCCTCCCTTGGCCACGCGCTTGTAGTCGCCGCAGTCGTACTCTCCGCGCCCCAGGCGGGCCCACAAGTCCTTGTATTCCGGGGTCTTTGCGTACTCCGGATCGCAGAAGATCGAGTGGTGCTTGCCCTGGACTTCCTCCAGCGTGTAGCCGACCGTTTTCAGGAAGTTGTCGTTGGCGTGCAGGATGGTGCCGTCGAGGTCGAACTCGATCAGCGCCTGCACCCGGTTCAACGCCGTATTAATAGCTTGAATATCAAGATCTTGAGATTGGATTACCTGGCTATGCGCATCCATGTGGAGTCCTGTTATATTTGGAGAGAATTAACTGGAATGAACTATTCGGGGGCACTGGGGGATTCAGCTGAACTTATTATTCATCCGAATTTGATCCAAAACAAGAACCTGTTTTAATTTTTCGATGCGCGTGTATTGAATTTTCCACGAGGAATTAACATCGGAATATCTTTCGGCGAGGATTTCGCTTATTTAAAAAGCCTTTTCTCCGCAATCAAAAGCACTGGCCGAAACGGCAAGTTTGCATGGCTGCCCACCGGGCCATCCTGTACCATGCTGTAAGGTCAACAAAAAAAATAATACGACCGTTCTTTTATGCGGTATAGTGAGTGGGCTGACGATCTTATTAAAGCTCCACTACAACATGAGGAAGAGACATGACTGCTGAATATGAAGTCCGCGGCACGGTTGCCGTCATCACGCTGAACAATCCGCCGGTCAACGGCCTGGGCCTGGCCACCCGCACGGCGGCGGTCAAGGGCATCCAGCAGGCGCTGGCGGACGATGCCGTCAAAGCCATCGTCATCACCGGCGCCGGCAAGGCCTTTTCGGGCGGCGCCGACATCAAGGAATTCAATTCGCCCAAAGCGCTGGCCGAGCCCAGCCTGCACACCCTGATCGCCACCGCCGAAGGCTCGACCAAGCCGGTGGTGGCCGCCATCCACACCGTCTGCATGGGCGGCGGGCTGGAGCTGTCGCTGGGTTGCCACTACCGCGTGGCGATGCCGGGCGCGCAGATCGCGCTGCCGGAAGTCAAACTCGGCCTGCTGCCGGGCGCCGGTGGCACGCAACGCCTGCCGCGCGTGCTGGGTCTGGAAATGGCGTTGAACATGATCGTCTCCGGCACCCCGGTGCTGTCCGACAAGCTGGCCAACACCGCGCTGTTCGACGCCGTGTTCGCCGCCGACGCCGACCTGGTCAGCTCGGCCGTGGCCTTTGCCGAAACCATCGCCGATGCACGTCCGCTGCCGAAAGTGCGCGACCGCAAAGTCGACTACCCGAACCACGAAGCCTTCCTGCAATTCTCGCGCAACACGGTCAAGGCCATGTCCGGCCCGTTCCCGGCGCCGCTGGAGTGCGTGGAAACCGTGGCCGCCTCGGTCACGATGAAATTCGAAGACGGCATGAAGTTCGAGCGCGAACGCTTCCTGCACCTGATCCAGACTACCGAATCGAAAGCGCTGCGCCACGCCTTCTTTGCCGAGCGCGTCGCCAGCAAGGTGCCGGACGTGCCGGCCGACACGCCGGTGCGCGCCATCAAGCAGGCCGCCGTGATCGGCGCCGGCACCATGGGCGGCGGCATCGCCATGAACTTCCTGAACGCCGGCATCCCGGTGGTCATGCTGGAAACCAGACAGGAAGCGCTGGACAAGGGCCTGGCGACGATCCGCAAGAACTACGAAAACACCATGAAGAAGGGCAAGCTGACGCAGGAGAAGTTCGACCAGCGCATGGCCCTGGTCAGCGGCACGCTGGCGTATGAGGACATCGGCCAGGCCGACATCGTGGTCGAAGCCGTGTTCGAGGAGATGGGCGTCAAGGAAGCCGTGTTCCGCAAGCTGGACGAAGTGATGAAGCCGGGCGCGATCCTGGCCTCCAACACCTCGACCCTGGACCTGAACCAGATCGCCGGCTTCACCAAGCGTCCGCAGGACGTGATCGGCACCCACTTCTTCAGCCCGGCCAACGTGATGAAGCTGCTGGAAATCGTGCGTGGCGCGCAGACCGGCAAGGACGTGCTGGCCACCGCGCTGGCGCTGTCGAAAAAACTCAAGAAGACCGGCGTGGTGTCGGGCGTGTGCGACGGCTTCATCGGCAACCGCATGATCGAGCAGTACAGCCGCCAGGCCGGCTTCCTGCTGGAAGAGGGCGCCTTGCCGGAGCAGGTCGACAAGGCGGTCGAGAAGTTCGGCTTCGCCATGGGCCCGTTCCGCATGGGCGACCTGGCCGGCAACGACATTGGCTGGGCCATCCGCAAGCGCCGCTATGTGGAGAAGCCGGAAATCAGCTACTCCAAGACCGCCGATCTGCTGTGCGAGATGGGGCGCTACGGCCAGAAGACCGGCGCCGGCTGGTACGACTACAAGGCGGGCGACCGCAAGGCCTATCCGAACGAGCAGGTCAACGCCATGATCGTGCAGCACTCGGCCGATATCGGCGTGGCGCGCCGCAAGATCAGCGACCAGGAGATCGTCGAGCGCCTGGTGTATTCGATGGTCAACGAAGCGGCCCACATCCTGGAAGAGGGCATCGCCCTGCGCGCCTCGGACATCGACATGGTCTACCTGACCGGCTACGGCTTCCCGCTGTTCCGCGGCGGCCCGATGTTCTATGCCGACACGGTGGGCTTGCCGAACGTGCTGGCGGCGATCAACAAGTACGCCCGGGGCCACCAGGGCAGCGCTTGGAAGCCGGCGCCGCTGCTGGTCAAGCTGGCCGAAGAGGGCAAGGGCTTTAATGGCTGACCATAGCTGAGTCACGTTGTCTGAAAAAGCTCACATGCACAAAAAATTTCCGTTGCATGTGAGCATTTCTCTCCAATTGTTGCTATACTTCCTTCAAACCAGCAGCACCATCTTCGAAGCCCTAAAAAACGGTTCGAGTCGCAGCGTGAAGTACACGTTAGAACCCAAACTTAATTTTTAGAGGCCTTCATGAAACGCACCATCATTGCCGCCGCAGTGGCATTCGCAGCAATTTCCTCCGCCCACGCAGCCAGCATAAGTGGCCTGGTCAACACCGGAGTCGGTGCGAACGGCAGTTCCGATACCAACTACAGCCTGAACGCAGCCAGCAGCGATACCGTGATCGGCAACACCGCGCCTGTGATCACGCTCGAAAACGTCTGGCCGATCAGCCCATGGCTGGCCAACGACGGCGTGTCGAAATGGATCACGCCCACCGCGTCGCAGGGCCAGAGCTTCGACGCCTACAGCGCCGGCAGCTACACCTACACGCTGTCGTTCGACCTGACCGGCTACAACGCCGGCAGCGCGGCCTTCAGCGGCCGCTTCGCCGCCGACAACGACGCCGTGGTCAAGTTGAATAATCAAGTCATCGCCAGCGGCAGCGGCTTTACCGACTGGACCGCCTTTGCCGCCGGCAGCGGTTTCCAGTCCGGCGTCAACACGATGCAATTCGTCGTCGGCAACTGGGCGCAAAACGGCGGCAATCCGACCGGCCTGCGCGTCGAGTTTTTGTCCTCCAGCGTTACCGCCGTTCCTGAACCATCGAGCTACGCCATGCTGTTGACAGGGGCTCTCCTGTTGGGTGTGGTCGCTCGCCGTCGCATACAAGTTCGATAAAATTACCGCTTTCTCGTTTAAGCGCTTCGGCCGCCTCTTCAGGCGGCCTTTTTTTGCCCGCGCCGTTGGCATGCGCAGAACGGGTCCTGTTTTTTCGGCTTTTACTAAAACACGATAACCACTACTACACTGCGCTAACTATCGATATTTCGTGCGACTCCGCGCTATTTTCGGAACTAAAAACCACTAACCGCCTCTAACGAATACAGGCGGAAAACTATAGCGGCATTTAGCGTTCGGCGCGGCATTTTTAGTAAGTGTTAGCGCGCTGTAGTACAGGTCAGTAGTGGTTAGCAGCGCTTAGTAAAACCCGATTTTAGGAACCCTCACCATGTCCAGATATAGCCTCCAATTCCCGATCCGCGTACCCGACGATGTGCTCGTCGAGCTGGGCGAATTCACCGGCAATTTCTGGTCGGATTCCTTCGCCCAGGAACCCTTCGTGATCGAGGCGATTCGCAACTACATCAAGCCCGCGTCGCCAGCCCCGCAACAACCTGCCGCGGCATCCGAGGCCGGATACCAATGGAAGCAGGTCTTTCTTCCCGAGGGCACAAGGCTGCGCGCCAGCTTCGACCGCAAGCCCTACTTCGCCACAGTGGTGGGGGCGGAAATCAAATATGAAGGGCATACGGTATCGCCATCATGCTTTGCGAACCTGCACGGCAGCGGCAACCGCAATGCCTGGAAAGCCATCTGGCTGCGCCTTCCGGGCAGCGACGAATGGCTGCTTGCCGATGTCTGCCGCTCGGCGCGGAAGGCGGCGATAGCGCGTTTGCACGGAGATGGCGCGCAGGCGGACAGCCAGCGTTCACGCGCACCTGAGCGGATGCCGCAAGATCAGGATACGCAGCCACCGGCTCGCCAAGCCGGGCCGCACCAAACCGAAATCCGCCCGTCCAGCGCAACGGCCGCGCCGCGCGGCAATGGTACTCAAGGCAAGTCCGGCTCTGCAAGAAGCGCCCGCCGCAGGAAGCGCCGTGCAGCGAAACATACTCCCGGAAATCCGTGAAGAGCCTTTATTGACGCGGGGTGACGGTGAGGACGGGCGCGTCGGGCGTGGCGACGTTGAGCGCGAAGGTGTAGATGCCGGCTTGCGGCGTGTCGAACCACAGGTCGCGGCCGGCCCAGGCCAGCGGCTGCGCCTGGTCGGCCAGCAGCTTGCCCTGCTTGTCGTCGCGGCCAAGCTCGACAGTGCGAAAATCCTGCGAGCCGACCTTGAACCGGCTCAGTCCCTTGGGCAGCGCCACGTCGGCGCTGAAGACGCCGGCCGCCACCTGCTTCAACGGCGTGGCCGTGGTCCACTTGTTCATCGTGCCGCGCAGGTACAGCGGTTCCTTGCTAAATTCGGCCACGGTGGCGGGCGCGGAGGGCTGGAACTCGATCAGCGTGTCGTCCGGCCAGCTGCTGTCGCGCAGCGGCATGGTGAAGTATTGCTGGCGCCGGCCCGGCGACATCGACTGCCGCCGCGCGCCGTGCACCAGCGTCACGCTGTCCGACGGCCACGGCGCGGGCGTGCCGTAACTGATCTTGGACGACTTGCACCAGTCGCCGCCGCCCAGCGCCACCGTGGCGAGGGCGCGCAGCGCGAAGTTGATTTCCTTTTTTGCGATCGTGATCATCACCTCGCATTCGAGGCGGATGTCGCCCAGCCTGCGCATGTCCGCCGGCACGTTGGCGCTCTTGATCTCCGGCGTGCCGCTGAAGGTGCCGCTCTTGCGGTTGAGGATGATGTCGGCGTCGCTGTCGTCCGCCGCCTGGCTGCGCGGCAGCACGAAGCCGCCGTCGGCCGCGACCGGCACGGCGATGCTGGTGTCGCCGCCGGCGATGCGCAGCGCAATGCCGTTGATGGAAGCCCCTGGCTGCTGCGGCTTGAGGATGAAGCGCAAGGTATCGGCATCCGGCGCCAGCTTGCGGCCGTGCTCGAACGCGTCCAGGCCGGCCAGCATGTTGCGATACGAGCGCAATTCCGGATTCCTGATGCCGCCGACTTCGACCGCCTGGACCTCCTCGGCCGGCGCTTCCTGCGCGCCCGCCGCAGCGAGTTGAAGGAGCATCAGGCAGGCTATCGTCAATCGGGTCATTGGGTTTCGCGTGTAGTTTTTGGCAAGCCAGACTATAACGCAAAAGACAAAAAAATAGCCGCCATCGCTGGCGGCTATTGCAGGCTAGGCGCAGCGGCTTAGTCGTTGGCGTAGATGTTGTTGTCCTTGGTTTCAGCGACGAACAGCGCGCCGATCACAGCCGTGATCAGGGCGATGATGATCGGATACCACAGGCCGTAGTAGATGTCGCCCTTGAACGCCACCAGCGCGAACGAGATGGTCGGCAGCAGACCGCCGAACCAGCCGTTACCGATGTGGTAAGGCAGGGACATCGAGGTGTAGCGGATACGGGTAGGGAACATCTCCACCAGCATGGCGGCGATCGGGCCGTACACCATGGTCACGTACAGCACCAGGATGAACAGCACCGCCACCATCATCGGCTTGTTCATTTGCGTCTCGTCAGCCTTGGCCGGGTAGCCCGCGCCCTTGATGGCGGCGCCAACTTCCTTCTTCAGCGCGGCTTCGGTTTCCTTGCTGGTCTTGTCGAAGTTCAGGCCGTCAGGCGTCATGGTGGCGTTGAAGGAGGTGATCTCCTTGTCGCCGACCTTGATCTTGGCGACGCTGCCGGCTGGGGCAGCCTGCGTGGTGTAGTTGACCGAGGCCAGCGACAACATGCCGGTCGCGATATCGCACGACGAAGGGAACTTCTTCTGGCCAGTCAGGTTGAACTGGAAGTGGCACGATTCCTGGTCGGCAACCACTACCACCGGCGAGTTTTTCAACGCGGTTTCCAACGCAGGATTGCCGTAGTGGGTCAGCGCGCCGAACAGCGGGAAGTAGGTGGCCGCAGCCAGCACGCAACCGCCCAGGATGATCCACTTGCGGCCGACCTTGTCGGACAGCATGCCGAAGAAGATGAAGAACGGGGTGGCCAGCGCCAGCGAGATGGCGGTCAGGATGTTGGCGTTGGCGCCGTCGATCTTCAGCACTTGCGTCATGAAGAACAGCGCGTAGAACTGGCCGGTGTACCACACCACCGCCTGGCCCATGGTCAGGCCGACCAGCGCCAGGATCACCACCTTCAGGTTGCGCCACTGGCCGAACGCTTCGCTCAGCGGTGCTTTCGAGGTCTTGCCTTCGGCCTTCATCTTGGCGAACGCCGGCGATTCATTCATCGACAGGCGGATCCACACCGAAATACCCAGCAGCAGCACCGACACCAGGAACGGCACGCGCCAGCCCCAGGCCGCGAACTCTTTTTCGCCGATGGCGGTCCGGGTGCCCAGGATCACCAGCAGCGACAGGAACAGGCCCAGCGTCGCCGTGGTCTGGATCCAGGCGGTGAACGAACCGCGCTTGCCGTGCGGTGCGTGCTCGGCCACGTAGGTGGCCGCGCCGCCGTATTCGCCGCCCAGCGCCAGGCCTTGCAGGATGCGCAGCGAGACCAGGATGATGGGCGCGGCGATGCCGATCGCCTCGTGCCCGGGTAGCAGGCCGACAATGAAGGTCGAGGCGCCCATGATCAGGATGGTGATCAGGAAGGTGTATTTACGGCCGATCATGTCGCCCAGGCGGCCGAACACCAGCGCGCCGAACGGGCGCACAATGAAGCCCGCCGCAAACGCCAGCAGCGCGAAAATAAAGGTGGTGGTCGGGTCGCCGATGAAGAACTGCTTGGCGATGATCGGAGCGAGCGAGCCGTACAGATAGAAATCGTACCACTCGAAAATCGTCCCCAGCGAGGACGCAAAAATCACCTTGCGTTCTTCCGGCGTGATGGCGGTGGACTTGGGCAGGTTGCGCGGATCGGCAGTGCCTGATGTTGTCGTCATTTTTGTCTCCTGTAATTTTTTGGATTTCCCCAGCCGAGATAGTTACATTTTCGTCAGCTTGAGCGCAGTGTGTACCGCGAACCTTACGCAAAGCTTGCTCCAAACTTACACGAAACTTACATAAAAAATTTGCGAACGACCGTACTAAAATATGCTATTCTGATTTCACTATAAAACACCCACTCATAGGAGACTCACATGATCGACGCCGTCATTGTTTCAACCGCCCGTACTGCTTTGGCCAAGTCGTGGAAAGGCGCGTTCAACATGACGCATGGCGCCACCCTGGGCGGCCATGCACTGCAGGCGGCGATCGGCCGCGCCGGCATCGAAGCGGGCGAGGTGGAGGACGTGCTGATCGGCTGCGCCAACCCCGAGGGCGCCACCGGCGGCAACATCGCGCGCCAGATCGCCATCCGCGGCGGCTGCCCGGTGACCACCGCCGGCATGACCATCAACCGTTTCTGCTCGTCCGGCCTGCAGACCATCGCCACCGCCGCCCAGCGCATCATCGCCGGCGAAGGCGACATCTACGCCGCCGGCGGCGTGGAATCGATCTCCTGCGTGCAGCAGGAAATGAATATGCACATGTACAAGGAAGTCTGGCTGTCGCAGCACAAGCCGGAAATCTACTGGCCGATGCTGCAGACGGCGGAGACCGTGGCCAAGCGCTACAACATCAGCCGCGAGCGCCAGGACGAGTACGGCGTGCAGAGCCAGCAGCGCGCCGCCGCGGCCCAGGCCGCCGGCCTGTTCGACGCCGAAATCGCGCCGATGACCACCACCATGGGCGTGGCCGACAAGGCCAGCGGCATGCTGCTGACCCGCGAAGTGACGATCTCGGCCGACGAGGGCATCCGCGCCGACACGACTTATGAAGCGGTCTCCAAGATTCGCAGCGCCGTGCCGGGCGGCGTCGTCAGCGCCGGCAATGCCAGCCAGTTCTCGGACGGCGCTTCGATGTCCATCGTCATGAGCGCGCAGACCGCGGCCGCCAAGGGCTTGACGCCGCTGGGCATCTTCCGCGGCTTCGCCATCGCCGGTTGCGAGCCGGACGAGATGGGCATCGGCCCGGTGTTCGCCATTCCAAAACTGCTGAAGAAGGCCGGCCTGAAGGTCGAGGACATCGGCCTGTGGGAATTGAACGAAGCCTTTGCCGTGCAGGTGCTGTACTGCGCCGACACGCTGGGCATCCCGATGGATCGCCTCAACGTGAACGGCGGCGCGATCGCCGTCGGCCACCCGTACGGCGTGTCGGGCGCGCGCCTGACCGGCCATGCGCTGCTGGAGGGCAAGCGCCGTGGCGTCAAATATGTGGTCGTCACCATGTGCATCGGTGGCGGCCAGGGAGCGGCGGGCCTGTTCGAAGTGGTGTAAGCCATGCCGTCCCTCCTGCTGTCGCGCCGCGACATCGCCTTCATGCTGTACGAATGGCTGGATGCGGAGGCGCTGACCCGGCGCGCCCGCTTCCAGGACCACAACCGCGAAACCTTCGATGCCGCCATCGATACGGCCGAGCAGCTCGCCACCGAGCTGTTCGCGCCGCACAACAAGAAGAGCGACAGCGAGGAACCGCACGCCGTGCCCGGCGAGCGCTGCCTCCGCGTCCAGATCATCCCGGAGGTGAAGACGGCGCTCGACGCCTTCTCCGCCGCCGGCCTGATGGCGGCCGGGCAGGACTTCGAGCGCGGCGGCATGCAGCTGCCGGTGGTGGTGGAAAAGGCGCTGGCCGCCTACTTCACGGCGGCCAACGTGGCCACCAGCGCCTACACCTTCCTGACCATGAGCGCCGCCAACACCCTGCTCAAGTGCGGCACGCCGGAACAGGTGCGGCGCTATGTCGATCCGATGTTCGCCGGCCGCTACTTCGGCACCATGTGCCTGTCGGAGCCGCAGGCCGGTTCCAGCCTGTCCGACATCACCAGCCGCGCCGTGCCCGATCCGCAAGCAGGCGTGGACGGCGAGCGCCAGTTCCGCCTGACCGGCAACAAGATGTGGATCTCGGCCGGCGAGCACGAGCTGTCGGACAACATCGTGCACCTGGTGCTGGCCAAGATCCCCGGCCCGGACGGCAAGCTGATCCCCGGCGTCAAAGGCATCTCGCTGTTCATCGTGCCCAAGTTCCTGGTCAACGACGATGGCGGCCCCGGCGAGCGCAACGACGTCGTGCTGGCCGGACTGAACCACAAGATGGGCAACCGCGGCACCAGCAACTGCCTGCTCAACTTCGGCGAGGGCAAGTTCCAGCCGCAAGGCAAGGGCGGCGCCGTCGGCTACCTGGTCGGCAAGCCGCACCAGGGCCTGGCCAATATGTTCCACATGATGAACGAGGCGCGCATCGGCGTCGGCCTGGGCGCCGCGGTGCTGGGCTACACCGGCTACCTGCACGCGCTGGACTACGCGCGCAATCGTCCGCAAGGCCGCCACCCGGCGCAAAAAGATCCGGCCCAGCCGCAACTGCCCATCATCGAGCACACCGATGTGCGGCGCATGCTGCTGGCCCAGAAGGCTTATGTGGAGGGCGGCCTCGGCCTGGTGCTGTACAGCGCCCGCCTGGTCGACGAGCAGCACAGCGCCGAAACGCCGGAAGCGCGCGAACATGCGGCGCGCCTGCTGGATTTCCTGACACCGATCACCAAATCCTGGCCGTCGCAATGGTGCGTGGAGGCCAACAGCCTGGCGATCCAGGTGCACGGCGGCTACGGTTACACGCGGGAATATAACGTCGAGCAGTTCTACCGCGACAACCGCCTGAACGCCATCCACGAAGGCACGCACGGCATCCACGGCCTCGACCTGCTGGGCCGCAAGGCCACCATGCAGGACGGCGCGCTGTTCAAGGCCTTCGGCGCCGAGCTGCGCAAGACGGTGCGCAAGGTGCGCGGCAGCGTCGGCGCGCCCGATGCGATTGCGGCCGGGCTGGCCGAACTGGCCGGCATCGGCAAGCAGCTGCTGGCGCACGCCGATGCGCTCGATGGCGCGTGGCAGGCAGTGGAACTCGTCACGCAAAAGCTGTATGCTGCCGGCGACCTGAACAAAACCCTGGCCAACGCCAGCCTGTACCTGGAAGCGGTGGGCCACGTGGTGGTTGCCTGGATCTGGTTGCAGCAGGCCTTGCTGGCCGCTGGCGCGCTGAACCCCGCGCTGGAAACCGGCGACGCCGATTTCTATCGCGGCAAGCTGCAAGCCTGCCGTTACTTCTTCCACTGGGAATTGCCGAAAGTCGAACAGCAGCTGGAACTGCTGGCCAGCATAGACACCACCACGCTCGACATGCGCGACGCGTGGTTCTAACCAAGCGATAACTAAAGCGATAACTGAAGCGAGACCAGATGATCAAGCACATCGTAATGTGGAAACTGAAAGACCATGCCGAAGGCGCCGACCGCGCCGCCAACGCGGCCAAAATGAAAGCGCTGCTGGACGGCTGCATGGGCCTGGTGCCCGGCCTGCTGAAGCTGGAGGCCGTCGTGGCCCAGCCCGGCCTGGACGCGACCTATGACGTGATGCTGTATTCCGAATTCACCGACAAGGCCGCGCTGGACGCATACCAGAACCATCCCGACCATGTGGCCATGAAGCCCTTCTTCGGCGCGGTGCGCGATGCGCGCCAGTGCATGGACTACGAAATCTAAAATAAATCAAGGAGACCCGCAATGCGTACAACTCAAGAATTGTTTTCCTTGGCCGGCAAGACCGCGCTGATCACCGGCGGTTCGCGCGGACTGGGCCTGCAAATGGCGCTGGCGCTGGGCGAGCAGGGCGCCAAGGTGGTGATCTCCTCGCGCAAGCAGGCCGACCTGGATGAGGCGGTGGCCTTCCTGACCGGCCACGGCATCAGCGCCCACGCCATCGCCGCCGACCTGTCGCAGGATGCGCACGCGGACGCGCTGGTGACGGCCGCGCTGGCCCACCTCGGCCATATCGACATCCTGGTCAACAACGCCGGCGCCAGCTGGGGCGCGCCGGCAGAAGACCATCCGCTCGAAGCCTGGGACAAGGTGATGAACCTGAACATCCGCAGCATCTTCGTGGTGTCGCAGCTGGTCGGCAAGCGCTCGATGATCCCGCGCGGCTACGGCCGCATCATCAACATCGCCTCGATCGCCGGCCTGGCCGGCAATCCGCCGGGCGCCATGCAGACCATCGCCTACAACACCTCGAAAGGCGCGCTGGTCAACTTCACGCGCACGCTGGCCGGCGAGTGGGGCCGCCACGGCATCACCGTCAACGCGCTGGCGCCGGGCTTCTTCCCGTCGAAGATGACCAAGGGCTTGCTGGAGAAGCTGGGACCGGACGAGATCACCAAGGACGCGCCGCTGGGCCGCCTGGGCGACGACGAGGACTTGAAGGGCGCGGCGGTGCTGTTCGCCTCCGACGCCGGCAAGCACATCACCGGCCAGATCCTGGCGGTGGACGGCGGCGTATCGGCGGTCTGACAATGACGGCTTTACCCAAGACTTACCAGCGCATCGTGCTGGCGGCGCGTCCGCGCGGCCCGGTGGCGGCGGAAAACTTCCGGCTGGAGACGGTGGACGTGCCGGAGCTGGCCGACGGCGAGGTGCTGGTCCGCAATCACTACCTGTCGCTGGATCCGTACATGCGCGGACGCATGAGCGCGGCCAAGAGCTACGCCACCTCGCAGGCGTTGGACCAGACCATGATAGGCGGCACCGTGGGCCAGGTGCTGGCGTCGCGCAACGACTATTACCGCGCCGGCGACTTCGTCGGCGGCATGCTGGGCTGGGCCGAGATGGGCGTGTCCGACGGCGTGCTGCTGCGCAAGCTCGACACCACGCGCATTCCGCTGTCGGCCTACCTGGGCGTGGTCGGCATGCCGGGCATGGCGGCGTGGTATGGCTTCCATCAAATCCTGGAAGCGGGCGCCGGCGACACGGTGGTGGTGTCGGCCGCCAGCGGCGCGGTCGGCAGCGTGGTCGGGCAACTGGCGCGGCTGCGCGGCTGCCACGTGGTCGGCATCGCCGGCGGGCCGGAGAAGTGCGAGTATGTCGTCAAGCAGCTGGGCTTTGACGCCTGTGTCGACTACAAGGCCGGCAACCTGGAGGCCGATCTGGCCGCCGCCACGCCGGACGGTGTCGATGCGATTTTTGAAAACGTCGGCGGCGCCTGTCTGGACGCGGCGCTGGCGCGCACCAATCCCTTCGCCCGCGTGGCGCTGTGCGGCCTGATCGCCGGCTTCAACGGCCAGGAAATGCCGATCAAGAATTCGCGCCTGCTGTTGCTCAACCGCGTGATGCTGCGCGGTTTCATCGTCACCGAACACATGGAATTCTGGCAGCAGGGCTTGCAGGAACTGGCCGTGCTGGTCGCGAACCATCAGATCAAATACCGCGAAACGGTAGCGGACGGCCTCGCGGCCGCGCCGCAAGCGTTCATGGGCCTGTTGCAAGGGCAAAACTTCGGCAAACAACTGGTGAAGCTTATCTAACAATGAAAACATTCAGAGACAAGGTCGTCGTCATCACCGGCGGCGCAAGTGGTTTGGGGCGCGAATTCGCCAACGTGGCGGCGCGCGAGGGCATGAAGCTGGTGCTGGCCGACGTGCAGGTCGATGCGCTGCAACGCGCGGTCGAGGAGCTGACGGCGCAGGGCGCCAGCGTGATCTCGCGCCTGTGCGACGTGCGCAAGGGTGAGCAAGTGCAGGCGCTGGCCGATGCGGCGGTGGCCGAATTCGGCGCCGTGCATCTGCTGTTCAACAACGCCGGCGTCGGTTCCGGCGGGCTGATCTGGGAGAACACCGAGGCCGACTGGGACTGGGTGATGGGCGTGAACGTGTGGGGCGTGATCCACGGCGTGCGCATCTTCACCAAGCTGATGCTGGAATCGGCCAAGAGCGATGCCGCGTTCGAAGGGCACATCGTCAACACCGCCTCGATGGCGGGCTTGCTGAATGCGCCGGCGATGGGCGTGTACAACGTCTCCAAGCATGCGGTGGTGTCGTTGTCGGAGACCTTGTACCACGATCTGCAGCTGGTCGGCGCGCCGATCGGGGCGTCGGTGCTGTGTCCGTACTTCGTGCCGACCGGGATCAGCCAGTCGCACCGCAACCGTCCCGAGGACGTGCGCATGACGCAGGGCCCGACCGCCAGCCAGCTGGCCGCGCAATCGATGACGGACAAGGCGGTATCGTCCGGCAAAGTGTCGGCGCAGGACGTGGCGGAGATCACCTTCAAGGCCATCGCCAGCGGCGACTTCTACATCTACTCGCATCCGGGCGCGCTGGCCGGCGTGCAGGAGCGCATGCAGCACATCGTCGCCGGCACCAATCCCGGCGATCCGTACGCCGCCACGCCACATGTGCGCGAAGCGCTGCGGGCCAAGATGAAGCTGGGCTGAGGCCTAGGTCGGAAAAACGAGGATGGCCTGGGCATCGCCCATTGTCGTCCCGTCCTGGTCGGGCGCCGTCCGGTTGCGACGTTCGCCCGGCCCGGTGCGCCGGTTCGCGGCGTCGGTGCGTTGCCGCCATTCGCGCGGCGGTAAGACCTGCTGGCTCGGCGACGCCATCAGCCGCGCAGTCTCCTTGCGTATCACTTCATAGCATTCGCAAACTTGTCCCTCAAGACCGGTGCGCGTCAGCACCCGTATGCGGCCGCGCCGGCAACTGATCAGTCCCTGCTCCTGCAAGCGCCGGGCCGCTTCGGTGATGCCTTCACGCCGCACGCCCAATATCGCCCCCAGCGCTTCCTGCGTGACCACCAGTTCGCTGGTATTCGAATGATCCAGTGTTTGCAGCAGCCAGCGGCACAGGCGTTGCGTGGTCGAGTGGTGGCTGTTGCAGACGGCCGTCTGCGACATCTGCGTCATCAGCGCCTGCGTATAGCGCAGCAAGCGGTCGAACAGCGGCCCCTTGTGATGAAATTCGTCCAGCAACCGGTCCGCGCGCAAGCGGTATCCGTGCCCTGCGCTGTGCACCACCGCCCGGTTGGGCATGGTCGCCCCGCCCATGAACAACGATACGCCCAGCAAACCTTCGTTGCCCACGCTGGCAATTTCCGAGGCGCCGCCGTCTTCCAGCTCATATTGAATCGAAACGATGGAGGTGGTGGGGAAGTAGATGTGCGTCAGCTGTCCCCCGCACTGATACAAGACGTCGCCTTGGGCATGGCATGCAAGTTCCAGATGCGGCGAGAGCCTGGCGAATTCCGCTTCGCTCAGCATTGCCAGTAGCCGGTTTTGACTAAACGCCGCGCTGTTCATGAATTCCCCTGATGTCATATCGATACAAAAAAATGCCTAGAGCCAAGACTGACAGCTGTCCGTCGCCCTGTCTGTGGCTTGGCATACATTCGTCGCGGAAATAGTGAGGAAAAGCCACGTTACATGGCACTTTGTATAGTTTTGTGCGGAAACCCACAGATCCACATCGTCGCCGCGGTCACGATGGTTCATCGAACAAGTTTGTCGATGGAGAAGTGTTGATGGGTGCGCAACCTCATCGATCAAATGCTGATGCGCCGCCAGGCGCCGTGTTGCCGCCTTGCCGTCCGGCGGTGTGGGACTCTTCCCGGTATCCGGGTCACATAGTGTTTATCTTGGGGATGTAAATAATGAAAACTAAGTTTGTAATGGCCAGCCTGGCCCTGCTCGCCGCCAGCGGCATGGCGTCGGCGAATGACATCAGCATCGATGCGGGCGTTTTGCCGGCGAGCCCGGCAACCCCCTATAGTCACCTGTTTGTCCACGACGCCTCCGCCTTTACGGATACCATCGACTTCGTCGTCAGCACCGGCAGCCTTGGCGCGTCGGCCAACGCGCTCAACGTCGAGTTCAAGGGCATGAATGTATTCGATATCCAGGGCCTGAGCTATTCGGTCTGGGGCGGCACGTCGGCTGCAAGCACGGCGTGGTACGGCACCTTCCCCGGCAATAACATCACCTATGACATCGGCTTGAACCTGCCTGGCGCCTACCATCTGGTGGTGACCGGCGTGGCCGATGGCTTCGCCGGCGGCGCCTATGGCGTGGCGCTGGTCTCCGGCGTGCCGGAGCCGGAGATGGTGGTCATGATGCTGGCCGGACTGGGCCTCATGGGCGTGGTGTCGCGGTATAAAAAGCCCGCAAAAAAAGCGGCTTAAGGCAGATAAAAACCGCTCTTCCGAGCGGTTTTTTTATCGTTTGGCGCATCAGCGAACCAATGTCGCCTCCGGCATGCGGGCAGGGCGGGTGTTTTCGATGGAACTATCATGACCGCTGAAAAGTACTATCCGCAAGCCGTCCTGATGTGGCTGGAGTCGAATCAACCGGTGCTGGTGTCGCGACGCTCGGTCCTGCTGTGGCGCGCGGTCCACCAGCAGTTGGCGCCGATCATGGGCGACAACGGCTTCATGGCCTTGTTCTGCCGCTGTGTCGATTTGTGCGGCGTCCGCTTTACTTGGGTGCGCAGCACGCCGGCTCGCAGTTCCGCAATGCATGCGTTCGACGCGCTGGGCGCGCAACTGGCGGCACGGAGCGCGGACGAAGGGCTGGCGGCCAGCCGCAGCCTGTTCGGCATGTTCTATGAGTTGCTGGTGCAGCTGGTGGGCGAGTCGCTGGCAGCCGGCGTGGTCGATGCCGCCTGGCGCGACCGGCTCCAGCATCAGCGCATCTTCTGCGCGCTGGCGCCGCCGCCGATCAAACCCGCATGAAAGGTTCACCATGAGTAGCGACGTCGCCGATCAATCCCGCCCCGAACGCCGCGGCGGAGCGCGGGTGGGGGCGGATGACCGGCGCAGCGCCGGCCGCCTGCAAGCGACAGCGTTGGCCGGCGGCGAGCAGCTGCTGGCGACGCGCGAGGCGCTGCTGGTGGCGCGTGAACTGAGCGCCGAGCGGCGCGACGCCGTGCTCGACCAGCAGGGCCAGGAGCTGGTGTTGCGTCAGGTGCAGATCGCCGATCGCGAACGCCATGCGCAGCGCCGCCTGCGCGCGCGCGAGCGTGAACTCACAAGGCTGCGCGCGGCCAACGCCCAACTGGTCATCGCCACGCTGGGCGCGCAGGAGCTGACCGAAGAAGTGCGCCGCGCCAAGGACCGCATGGGCTACCTGGCGCACCACGATTTCCTGACCAACCTGCCCAATCGGGTGCTGCTGATGGAGCGGCTGGCGCAGGCGATCGCCATGGCCGCGCGCCAGCACAGCCGCATGGCGGTGCTGTTCGTCGACCTCGACCGCTTCAAGCTCATCAACGATTCGCTGGGTCACGCGATCGGCGACCTGCTGTTGCAGGCGGTCGGCCAGCGCCTGCTGTCGGTGCTGCGCGCCTCCGACACCGCGTGCCGCCAGGGCGGCGACGAGTTTGTCTTGCTGCTGGCCGAGGTGGCCAACGAGCGCGCGGTGGCCGAGCTGGCCGATACGCTGTGCCGCGCCATTGCCGAGCCGTATCTGCTCGACGGCGAATCCGTCCACATCGGCGGCACGATCGGCATCAGCATGTATCCGGACGACGGCGGCGACGCCGAAACACTGATACGCAACGCCGACATGGCGATGTACCACGGCAAACATAGCGGCCGCAACCGCAGCTATTTCTATCGCCCCGAGATGAATCTGCGGGCGGTCGAACGGCAGCGCATCGAGGCCGACCTGCACCGGGCGCTGGGCCTGGGGCAGTTCACGCTGCATTATCAGCCGCGCATCAACCTGGCCAGCGGCGCCATCACGGGCGCCGAGGCCTTGCTGCGCTGGACCCACCCGGAGCACGGCGCGGTGGCGCCGTCGCGTTTCATTCCGGTGGCCGAGGATTGCGGCCTGATCGTGCCGCTCGGCGAATGGGTGTTGCGCGAGGCGTGCATGCAGGTGGCGCGCTGGAAGGGGGCCGGCCTCGATCCCGGCGTGATCGCGGTGAACATTTCGGCGCTGGAATTCCGCGATGACGGCTTCGTCGGCCGGCTGCGCACCATCCTGGCCGGCAGCGGCCTGGCGCCGGCCTGCCTGGAGCTGGAGCTCACCGAAGGGGTATTGATGCACGACGCCGGCGCCAGCGCGGCCATCCTGCACGAGCTCAAGGACATCGGCGTGCGGCTGGCGATCGACGACTTCGGCACCGGCTACTCCAGCCTCAGCTACCTGAACCGCTTCCCGATCGACGTGCTGAAGATCGACCAGTCCTTCGTGCGCGACATTCACGCCGCGCCGGGCGACGGCGTCATCGTCAGCGCCGTGATCGCCATGGGCCGCAGCCTGGGCCAGCGGGTGGTGGCCGAAGGCGTCGAGCAGGCCGAACAGCTACTCTTCCTGCGCGCCCATCACTGCGATGAAGGGCAGGGCTTTCTGCTTGGCAGGCCATTGCCCGCTGCCGGCTTCGGCGCGCTGCTGGTCCGGCATGACAAGATTCCGCCATAGTATTTCCCTGCTGGCAGGTAAAACCGGTTAAGGTGTCCGACACGACCGTCCAAAGCTCAAACGCAGCGTTGTTCCGATCGAATTTTCAAGGCGGTTCCCCATCATGGACGACAACGCGGTACCCGATCTCCCGGTCGCATTAGAAGCGGCGTCGCTGCAGGCCTTGCACGACAAGGAAGTGAGCGACTTGCGTGCGCTGATCAACCAGTTGTTGCTGCAGCTGGAGTTTCTGCGCCAGCAGCACGCCAGCGCGCAGACGCTGGAGAGCCACGTGGTGCAGCTGCGCGAGGCCAATGAGCATCTGGTGCTGGCCACCTTCAGCGCGCAGGACAAGCAGGCCAGCGCGGAGGACGCGACGCAGCGCCAGAGCAGCTTCCTGTCGATGCTGGCGCACGAACTGCGCAATCCGCTGCAGCCCATCGCCCACGCCAACGCCTTGCTCGGCAAGCTGGCCGACAGCAATCCCGAACTGGTACGCTTGCAAGCGATCATCGAGCGCCAGATCGGCCACATGTCGCGCCTGATCGAGGACTTGCTCGATGCCTCCCGCATCAGCAGCGGCAAGATCGGACTGGACAAGGCGCCGCTGCTGCTGGCCGATGTCCTGGCCGCGGCGGTGGAAGCCAGCCAGCCGCAGATCGACGCCCGCCAGCAGCAATTGAAGGTCGTGCTGCCGCCGGGCACCACGCACGTATATGGCGACTGCATGCGCCTGGCGCAGGTGTTTTCCAACCTGCTCAACAACGCGTCCAAATTTTCACCGGAGCACGAGGTCATCGTGGTGACGGCACAGGAGGTCGGCCGCATGGTGCAGGTGTCCGTGCGCGATCATGGCATGGGCATGCCGGCCGAATTGCAACCATTTATTTTCGACTTGTTCACGCAGGGCCTGCAATCGCTGGACCGCGCCCAGGGCGGACTGGGCATCGGCCTGACGCTGGTGCGCTCGCTGGTCGAGATGCACGGCGGGACGGTGCTGGCGCACAGCGGTGGAATCGGGCTGGGCAGCACGTTCAATGTGTTGCTGCCGATGAGCGTGGCTGCCGCCACGCGGCCGACGCTGCCGCTGCCGGCCCTGGCCAGCCCGCACCAGCGCCGCATCCTGCTGGTCGAAGACAATCATGACGCCAACGAAACGCTCAGCCAGTTGCTGGAATTGGGGGGCCATACGGTAGTTCAATGTTACGATGGCGCCCACGCGGTTGAGCAGGCGCTGGCGCAGCGGTTCGACGTGGTGATCTGCGACATCGGATTGCCAAGCCTCGATGGCTTCGCCGTGGCGGAAGCCATCCGCGCCGGCCCTGCGCCGCGCGCGCCGTATTTCATCGCCACGTCGGGCTATAACCAGCCGCAGGACCGGACGCGTGCGGTGCGCAGCGGCTTCGACCATTACCTGGTCAAGCCGGTGGCGATCGCGATGCTGCTGGCCCTGATCGACTTGCATGTACATTGACGCTGTTGCCGGTTTGCCGGTACGAACGATTCTTATCGCTTTACTGAATGAATATCGTCACTTATGGCGACTAACGACGAATTGCACCAGATAATAGCGCGCACTGTGACGCGCCGTGCCGACGCCGGCGCGGCGGACAGCGTGGTGCTGTGGGAACGGCTTTCCATTGAATTGATCGCCATTATCGGCCGCAACGGCTTCCATACGCTGTACGCGCGCAGCATCCACATGGTGCGTGCCCAACATCCGTGGTTGGCGGAGGACGCCGACCCGCGGTTCGAGAAACTGAGGACCAGCCTGGAACACCAGGCGCCGGCGCTCGCCGCCGAGGCAAGCATCGCCTTGCTCAATACTTTCATCGACACGCTGATCCAATTGATCGGCGAGCCCTTGACCACTGCAATCATGCGATCGGCCTGGGACCACGACACCGTGAACACCGTCGCTAAGGGAATTCAACAATGATCGATAAAGTCAAAATCCAGCGTCTGCCCACTGGCGTGCCGGGCCTGGACGAATTGCTGGGCGGAGGGATCCCGGAATATTCCTTCAATCTGCTGGCAGGCACGCCGGGCAGCGGCAAGACCACGATGGCGCACCAGATGATGTTTTCGCTGGCGGGACCGGACCGGCGCGCACTGTTCTTCACCGTGCTGGGCGAGCCGCCGCTGAAGATGCTGCGCTACCAGCAGCAGTTCCCGTTCTTCGATATCAGCAAGGTCAACCAGTCGATCAAGTTCGTCAACCTGGCGGCCGACCTGCTGGAGGGCGACTTCGACCAGGTGCTGGCGCGCATCGCCGACGAAGTACGCGATTTTTCGCCCAGCCTGGTGTTTGTCGATTCCTTCCGCTCGGTGGTGCAGTCGGCCCAGGGCATGGAGCGCGGCGCCGCCGGCCTGCAGCACTTCGTCCAGCAGCTGGGCATGCAGATGACCAGCTGGCTGGCGACCACCTTCCTGATCGGCGAATACCTGGCGCCGGAGGCCGAGTCGAGCCCGGTGTTCACGGTGGCCGACGGCATCATCTGGATGTCGCAGCTGGTGCACCGCGACGCGCTGGTGCGCAAGATCCAGGTGGTCAAGATGCGCGGCCAGGCGCAGAGCCTGGGCGTGCATACCTTCCGCATCAGCGATGACGGCGTGGAGATCTTCCCGCGCGCGGTGTTGCGGGCCGCGACCACCGAAGTCTCGATCGTCGGCAGCCAGCGACTGTCGCTGGGCGTGCCGGAACTGGACCGGATGATGGGCGGCGGCGTGCCGGCCGGCTATTCGCTGCTGCTGGTCGGACCTTCCGGTTCGGGCAAGTCGGTGCTGGCCACGCAGTTCCTGGCCGAGGGCGTGAGCAGGGGTGAGGCCGGCGTGATCGCCGCGTTTGAAAAAAGCCCGAATCAGCTGCTCAGCCATCATTTGAACGAGCTGATCGAGAATGGAAAGGTCGGCGTCATCAACACCCGCACGCTGGACCTGTCGATCGACGAGATCCTGCACGACCTGGTCGAGATGATCGAGCGCATGCAGGCCAAGCGGGTGGTGATCGACTCGCTGTCCGGCTTCGAGCTGGCGCTGGCGTCGCCGTTCCGCGACGATTTCCGCGAGTCGCTGTACCGCATGGTGGCGGTGCTGACGGCGATGGGCGTGACGGTGCTGATGACGGCCGAGCTGGAAGACCGCTACGAGATGCTGCGCTTCAGTTCCTACGGCAACGCCTTCCTGGCGGACGCCATCGTCATGCAGCGCTATGTCGAGCTGGAGGGGCAGCTGAAGCGGGTGATTTCGGTGATCAAGGTGCGCGCAAGCGACCACAGCAAGGAAATCCGCTTCTTCGACATCACCGCCGCCGGCCTGGTCGTGGGCGAGCCGGCCACACAATACGCCGGCATACTGACCGGCCGCACGGTGGCGGCCCCGGCGTCGGGAGGCGGCCCGGACTAAACCGCGCCGGCCGGACCCAGTTTCGCGGCGATGGCCAGTCCGGCGTCCGTGGTGCTGGCCGTGCCGCCCATGTCCGGCGTGCGCTGGCCGTCCACCAGCCAGGCTTCGATGGCGGCGACGATGGCGTCGTGCGCCGCGCGGTAGTTGGCGTCGCCGTTGCCGAGGAAGTCCAGCATCATCGCGCCGGACCAGATCATCGCCACTGGATTGGCGATGTTCTGGCCGTAGATGTCGGGCGCCGAGCCGTGCACCGGCTCGAACAAGGACGGCCACTGCCGGCCCGGATTCAGGTTGGCCGACGGCGCAATGCCGATGGTGCCGGTGCAGGCCGGGCCGAGGTCGGACAGGATGTCGCCGAACAGGTTGGACGCCACCACCACATCAAAGCGCTCCGGCGACAGCACGAACCGCGCGGCCAGGATGTCGATGTGGTACTGGTCCCAGCTCACGTCCGGATAGTCCCTGGCCATCGCGGCCACGCGCTCGTCCCAGTACGGCATGCTGATCGAGATGCCGTTCGATTTGGTGGCCGAGGTCAGGTGCTTGCTCGGCCGGCTCTGCGCCAGCTCGAAGGCATATTGCAGCACGCGGTCCACGCCGGTGCGGGTGAAGATCGCTTCCTGCAGCACGAATTCGCGCTCCGTCCCTTCAAACATGCGGCCGCCGACGGATGAATATTCGCCCTCGGTGTTTTCGCGCACGATGTAAAAGTCGATGTCGCCGGGCTGCTTGTTGGCCAGCGGGCAGGGCACGCCGGGCATCAGGCGCACCGGCCGCAGGTTGACGTACTGGTCGAACTGGCGGCGGAACTTCAGCAGCGAACCCCACAGCGAAATATGGTCGGGCACCAGCGCCGGCCAGCCGACCGCGCCGAAGAAGATGGCTTCGTAGCCCTTCAGCTGCTCGAACCAGTCGTCCGGCATCATCTTGCCGTGGGTGGCGTAGTAGTCGCAGCTGGCCCACTCGAAGGTGGTCCATTCGATGCCGATGTTGAAGCGGCGCGCGGCGGCTTCCACCACCCGTATGCCCTCGGGCATGACTTCCTTGCCGATGCCGTCGCCGGCGATGACTGCGATTTTGTGTGTTTTCATGGGCGTTCTCCTTGAGGTGAAGGATAGCGCGATCCGCTTCGTTTAGAATGTGTTGAAATGTGAATCCATAAAACACGAATCGTGAATAATAAAATAGAGAACGATGATCTGCGGGTGCTGGTGGCGGTGGCGCGCAAGTCCAGCTTTGCCGGCGCCGCAGAGACGCTGGGCATGTCTCCAGCGTACGTCAGCAAGCGTATCGGCATACTGGAGGACGCGCTGGGCGTGCGGCTGTTCCACCGGACCACGCGGCGGGTGGTGCTCAGCGAAGATGGCGAGCAGGTCCATGCCCGCGCGCTGACGATACTGGAAAGCCTCGACAGTCTGTTCGACGACGTCGCCGAGCGCAAGGGCGTGCCGCGCGGACTGCTGCGCGTCAGTAGCAGCTTCGGCTTCGGCCGCAACGTGGTGGCGCCGGCGATTGCCGGCCTGCTCAAGGCCCATCCGTCGCTGGAGGTCCGGCTGGAGGTGTTCGACCGGCTGGTCGATATCGTCAGCGAGGGCTTCGACCTGGATATCCGCGTCGGCGACGACATCGCACCGCACCTGATCGCGCGCCGGCTGATGGACAACCACCGCATCCTGTGCGCCGCGCCGTCGTATCTTGAGCGGCGCGGAACGCCGCGCACGCTTCAGGAATTGGCCGGCCATGACTGCCTGGCGATCAAGGAGCGCGACATGCCGTTCGGCGTGTGGCGCTTGCGCGGCGGCGCGCTGGAGGAGATCGCGGTGAAGGTGACGGGGCCGCTGTCGTCCAACCACGGCGAGATCGCGCTGCAATGGGCGGTGGCGGGCGCCGGCATCGTGCTGCGCTCGCGCTGGGATGCGCAGCCGCACCTGGAGCGCGGCGACCTGGTGCAGGTGCTGCCGCAGTACACGCAGGACGCCAACGTCTGGGCCGTGTATCCGCAACGGCTGGCCAGTTCGGCCAAGGTGCGCGTGTGCGTGGACTTCCTTGAGCGGCATCTTGCATGCGACAATCCTGCTTCCCCCAACTAGCCTGCACGCCGATGAACTACCCCGCCAAGCACGACATCCGCACCGGAGACTGGAGCGCCCTCAACGCCGACGCCAAGCTGATACGCTTTGAAGTCTTCGTCGAAGAACAGAAGGTCCCCGCCGAACTGGAAATGGACCACATGGACGCTGTCTGCCTGCACGCGGTGGCCTACGATGCAGGCGGCACGCCGGTCGGCACTGGCCGCCTGCTGCCGGACGGCCACATCGGCCGCATGGCGGTGCGCCAGGTCGCGCGCGGCTCCGGCGTCGGCGGCGCCTTGCTGCAAGTGTTGATGGCGCAGGCCCGCGCCCGTGGCGACAAGCAGGTGGTGCTGAGCGCGCAATCGCACGCCGCGCCGTTCTACGAGCGCCACGGCTTCGCCATCGACGGCGACGAATTCTTCGAGGCCGGCATCGCCCACATCAACATGCAGTACACCTTTTAAGGAGCACAGCCATGACGCACATCGTAGAGAATTTCGATCCCAAGCTGGACCTGGTATTTGAGCGCGACATCGACATCGCGCCGGAGCTGGTGTGGGCCGCCTGGACCAAGCCGGAGCATCTGGTGAACTGGTTCACGCCGTCGCCGTGGAAAACGCTGGAAGCGCATTGCGACCTGCGTCCCGGCGGCCTGTTCAGCTCCGTGATGGCCGGGCCGAACGGCGAGCGCCACGACAATCGCGGCTGCTATCTGGAAGTCGTGGAAAACCGCCGCCTAACGTGGACCGATGCGCTGGGCCCCGGCTATCGCCCGACCGGCAACGCCTTCATCACCGCCGTGGTGACGATGGAGCCGCTGCCCAACGGCGGCACCCGCTACATCGCCTGCGCCCGCCACAAGGACGAAGCCACCGTCGAAGCCCACAAGCAGATGGGCTTCCAGGAGGGCTGGGGCAAGGCCCTCGACCAGCTGGTCGCCTACATGAAGCAGCGGTAACAATAGCGCCCGCCTTCACGGCCTATTTTCTCGCTTGCGTCTTGGTGAGCCTCACTTTCGGGGGGCGATCTTTGTCTTGCCGCTGTGCCTGATCGAAGTGGCGCTGATTGCCGGACCGATCTTTTCAAAAGCCGACAAAAGGTGCTGGGGATGTGCCCAGCTTTTATCGGCAGTCTCCTCGCGAAGGCATTTGATTCGCGAAAATATTAACTTGACGACAAGTAGGGCATGGTCGATGATTGCCGGGCGGCACGGCATGACGCCGTTGCCATCGATCCTGGAGACGACACAATGAAGACATTCATCCTGGCCGCCGGCTTGCTGGCGTGCAGCTTGGCCGGCCTCACGCAGGCCGCCGATGCGGCCGCCGATGCCCAGCTGCGCACGGCCATCGCAGGCAGCCACCGGAGTAGCACCAACGTGGCGCGCGATACTTGGCGCCATCCTTACGAAACGCTCACTTTCTTCGGCATCAAGCCGACCATGACGGTGGTCGAATTGATGCCGGAAGGCGGCTGGTACACTGAAATCCTGGCGTCCTACCTGCGCCAGGACGGCAAGCTGATCAGCGCCGGCCCCATATCCAGGACCTTGCTGGAGTCCAACCCGGCGGTCTATGACAAGGTCGTGCGGGCCGCCTTCAATCCGCCAAAGGCCATCTACAACTTCGCCCCAGCAAACAGCGTCGACATGGTGCTCACCTTCCGCAACGTGCACAACTTCGTCGAGCTGGGCGACGATAAGGTCAAGGACATGTTCAAGGCGCTGTACACCAGCATGAAGCCCGGCGGCGTGCTGGGCGTGACTGACCACCGCCTGCCAGAATCCACGCCGCAAGATGCCACGGCCACGAGCGGCTACGTCCACGAGTCGTATGTAATCAAGATGGCCGAGAGCGCCGGCTTCAAGCTGGCCGGCAAATCCGAGATCAACGCCAATCCGAAGGACAAGGCCGACCACAAGGGCGGCGTGTGGGCGCTGCCTCCGACCCTGACCAACGCCGCACTTGATCGCGACAAGTACCAGGCCATCGGCGAGAGCGACCGCATGACGCTCAAGTTCGTGAAGCCATAAACGGCCGGTGCTCGCTGCGGCCAACGTAAGGCCGGGCGAGTATTTGTGAATTTTTGATGTAGTGTCGCGCGTAGTCGTGGCCGAAGCTTCACCTTGCGGCTGAATCCGGCCAACAGCGGACCTTCCAATTAGCCTAAAATTTGTCAAATATGCAACTGATACCTTTAAAATCCAACACTGGAATTTCTATCGTTCCGGTCGTTGTAGAGCATGCGGAGGCGCTGGCATTGCTGGTGCAGGAAAATGCTGAACACCTTTGTAAATATCTGCCTGCGTTATCAGGTTTGTCTTCCGTTGAAGCAGCCAGGGCTCATCTATTGGCCGCTGTCGAACAAGCTTCTACTGGTGAAATATTCGAGTGGCATATCTTCGTAAACGAAACCCTATGTGGCGCCATCCGGCTCAAAGATATTGATGAAAGGGACAGGAAGGCAAAAATCGGTTACTACATAGCGCTTAAATTTTCAGGCAGAGGGATTGTTACTTCAGCCGTGCGTGCCGTCCTCACCCACTGCTTTGGACAATTGAAGTTCAACAGAATTGAACTCCGATTCGCCGCCGGGAATGAACCTAGCCAACGAGTTGCGGAGCGATTAGGATTCGTGCGTGAAGGAATCCTGCGGCAGGAGGAGTATCTGAATGGGGTGTTTGTTGACCAACACGTGTATGGATTGTTATCTATCGACTTTACGGTGCCTGCACATAGCTGAGTTTTGCGCCAATCAGAGCCTGGTTGATGTCGCTAAAGTACCTGAATGACGGCTTTAGGGCGACGTCAGTCTAGCTGACAAAGCGTGAGCCTTACGTATGAGCAAGGTGCTATCCTGGCCGCAGTCGGCTGCGTTCGGCCAGAAGCCGCCGGTCATCAGCGGCGTTTTTATATAAATTTGTAGGAAAAGAGATGAAGCAGGTTCTGCCCCATATTGAAATCGGACTGCACAACGATGAGCATGTCGTCGTCGTTGTGGGCGATTATGAGTTGGCTGACTTCATCGAAGACTACCTGTGCGAGGAATGCGACTTACCCTACGATTACCGGACTACAGTCGAACGGCCTGGAGGAGAAATTATCACCTTACATTTCCCTGCATCGGCGTTATTGCAGGAAGTTAGAGATAGCCTTACCAAGTTGTCCTCAGACGAAATTGAGGACATCTATCGCCTCAACAACTAAGCGTGAACATGGCGCGTAACGGCTAGAAGCGGCCGCTCGTGAGCAGATGAATATTTGATTGTGGGGTTTCCATGCAGACAATTTACGATTTCACCGCTATGGACGATAGTGGGATTGCACTATTTGTTCAGAATCATCTTAAAGACTTTGGTGAGCCGAACAGCGAGGGTAAACAGGGTGAAATCTTGAAAAATATTGAGCATGGATACGTTGTTGAACGGCTCCCTCATGGCTTTGCGATAATTAACCCAGGGCTAGATGATGATGGAGACGCAACTCTAGTCTATCTGTATGCGGCAATTCCGCGCCAAGGGGTTGGGAAGACGCTGATTGAACGGGTTCGTCAGCGTTATGGAAAAACAAAACGGATAATCTTGCTTTGCTATGGCGAAGAGCGCCTGAAATATTTTACGAAAAACGGTTTTGAAGTGTTAAAAAATGATGGGGATGAAGTTTATGCTATGGGATATCCTCCTAGCGTGCCTTTCCAACCCTGAACGCGCATGGGCTGTAGTCGGCCAATAGCAGACGGTCGCCTAAATCATAAAGACGCGGTAAGTCATAAAGGAGATTCAGTTGTTTGGACTGAGGAAAAAGCAGCCACCCGAGTCCGATGTCGCGAAGTTCCTAACCCAAACTGAGCGGCTTATCGCTCTTCTCGATGCTGAGAGCGAAGAATTTTGGCGCGCACGGATTGCTAGCGCCATTTCGAAGGTTCGCAACGCAGATTGGCAGGGCTTCAACGATTTCCTATCAGGGTATGGTACTTCCGGCTCCTTCAACGAATGTTCCGTTAGGACGGGCGAATGGCAAGGCGAGAACCACATTTGGGCGCCAGAAGATAAATCGAAATACCTAGAATTTGAAGAGTTGAAGGGCTCCGCATATGGTCTTGCGCGCAGACTTTCCCGACTAACCGCGCCGTCTATCAGCGAGTCACTCGCCGAAGCATACCGCCTTGCCTCGCTCCGGACAAAAGCACTTTTGTGGCTAATGTTGCTACTATTGGTCGGGGCATTTATTGTCGGTCGCCCCTGAAACAAGCGCTAATCGGCCAGTTGCCGACGTTCGTATGGCAGGTAAATTAAGTTTTGATGAAAGTACTTAGAGGATGGGCGGTGCTATAGGTTTGGTTCTTTTAATAGGTGCGGTAATTGGAGCGCCACCTTTTTTCTTACTTTTTTATGCTATCTACGAGCAGCAAAAAGTGGTTGGTTTACTAGGAATGTGCGTTTCATTGTTGGCATTTTTTTCGTCGATCTTCGCTCTATTTTTAATTTTCCGTTAGCGGCCAAGAACGGACTCAGCATTTCGCAATTAGGACCAAAGTGGATCAATCGACACATCGAATTGCTGCGCACGACGAGCGCTTGATTTTGGCTCGGCGGTCTGGCGAGTTACTTATGTTGCTGTCGAGCCGATTGCAAGACAAAGATCGGCTAGCTGAAGCTATCAGGTCCAGTTCATTGATCATGGAAGTGGTTGAAGGAAAACTTGAACTGCCAGTCAAAGGCTTGCAATGGCTCAGAGAAGTCGAAGCGGAGATCGGTGGCATTGATTGGTATACTCCATCTCTTCTGCTTGAAATCGCTCTCGAATTCGAAACACATATAGCTGGCGCTATGCCATCGCAAGCTTATGAGAATTTAGCCAATTTGGAACTGCGAGTTCGGAAGGAACTTGGTGCCGAACGATAAATGGTACCCTCAGCAAGCGGACGGATTCGTCAACCAGGCGAACGAGTACAATCGGCCACAAGCGGGCGCCACATTGAGATTTTCGAATTCTAAGAAAAACCATGAACAAAATACTCGAAGAGCGCTACGCTGAAGTATTGGCGGATATAGACCCGAGCTTTCTGGACCATGAAGTGGCAAAAAGTCGAAAGCTGTCTACGCCATTTCTAGTTAGTGGTCCTCTAGATCCGGGGGCACGAAAAATCATGGTCATAGGTAGGGAGTTCGGTGGCGATGGCTGGCGCATCAAGTGCGGGGGCGGTCCTATGTTGTACGTTACCGAGGCCCTCAACAGGCATCGAGTATTCTATAGCAAGCAAATGGCGAAGAAGAAAATGGATAGGGGTGTCACTTTTTTCAACTTTATGCGCACATTAGGTGCGCGATTCGGGCATGAAGGGCTCATTTATTCGAACCTGCTCTGCATTGATTCTGAGGGTAAAGATCCGAGTAAGTCGGAGCACTTCTCCTCGATCAAGTTGCTTTCCAAGCGGTTGCTCGATGTGCAACTCGATTGCTTTAAGCCTGACGCAATTATCTTCGCAAACGGTGCGAGCACCGTCAGTGTCCGGCGCGAATTTTTCCCAATTAATGGAAAAGATAAGGTGTGTAAGAACCTTCGCAATTGGGAAGAATATGGCATAGCCAAGGATCATCTCTGGGAGTTCGAACTTCTTGATAAATTCCGGTGTTATAGGATTCAGCATCCAGCCACAGTTAAAGGGCGCGTCCAGGCTGAGGCGGCTCGACGTCATTTACTGGAAGTACTTGCGATCTGACCAGATGAGTCAGACTAAATCTGAGTGCCATCATCCGAGTTCGGCCATAACCAGACATACTTATGAGACTTGAAGTTCAACACCCAGCCGACCGAAATATGCTTCAGCAACTGCTCCCGTTGACGGAGACGGTGTACTACCTACACGAGTCTGGACAGCAGTACACAAGCGAACTAAATCAGATTTCTCGACTTCTCGGTCGAGTTGTGGGGAAAATGGATGTTCTCGGTGCTTTCGGCTCAATTCCTGCCAATGAATTTGCAAAGAGATTGGCGATAGATTGGGGCTCGATTCCAAAAGACTTTTCAGACTTGGAGCTCTTAGAGTTGTTTGATGCCATTTGCGCGGTCCGTGGAGGCGAGGCAACTCTGGAATACTGGATTCGGTGCTTAGCCGTCAACACTGGCGACGTCCGAGTGTCAGACCTCATTTTCTGGCCTGACCAATACTTTGGTGTCGAATATGACGGCCGAGAACTTACCTCCGCCGAAATGTTGGAAGTCGCGCTTCGTCATCGGACGAAAGCTCATATTTAATCCTGACGTGACGCCCAAATCGGCCATTACCGGCCCCTGGCGAATAGGTCCGATTTGAATTTAAATAAGAAAGTGCAGAAGAACCATGGGCGTATGGCAGGTGTTGGCAGTGGGTTGGAGCTTCATGAAAAGTGGTAAAGAACAGGACTGCGAAATCGCTGGATTTGTTCGTGCCGATGATCCCGATGATGCCTTCTCAAAAGCCTGCGCTTTAGCGAACGTGCTTGCTCCAGAGCTTTTGCAGGCAGTGGGACCTTTCCCACGTCCGGTAATCAACGCCGAAGAGATTCAAGAAGTACCTGAAACTGAAGGTCTGGATATAGATAAGGTCGAGGTATATTGGATCGAAAAGTGAGCAGACGCTCTCTCAGCTTGCAAACGGCAAAAAAAGGCCATTGCAGAAACGAAACCATGCGTTTATAAACACAACTATGCAAATAAGCTCTTTCAAAAATATCCGCTTTTGGATAACTGTGTTCTTAAGCACCGCAGCGGGGATAAGTATTGCAATTGCAGAAGATGCGGGCTTCACTCATGCAGCTACTTTATTCCAAATACTTGGATTGGTTGGTGCAATATATTTTATTACCGTGGCCTTCGTTTTGCCCTATCAGCAGCTTAAAGTGTTTACGGGTGGTTTTAGTTTCACTAATAACGGTGATCATTATGAAGTTCAGTGGTTAGATGTGATCGAAATTCATGTATGTAAGGAAAATCGCCAACTTGAATGGATAATCTCGACGAAGCAACATGGTTTTATTTGCATAATGGATGACGAGTATCTCTACCGACGCAGATTGAGAAAAGGCGCAGCTGATCACTTGCATCACTTCGACGAAGCAGCGCTCCAACAAGCTATTGAAAGCAATGCTGATGGTTCTTGGAAATGCTTTGCGATAACCTGATTTATTGTTTTATCGCGTCTTTGCCGACCGTCCGCAACGGGGCGGAAGCCGTCTGTCATCTGACGCGTTGTGCCAGCTAAGGTTTGAGTACAGACTAGCATTTCTTGCTACGCAACAAGGTAGCAGAGTGCAAACAATTTACAGCCGCCCTGGCCATAAACGCAATAGAGCGGGTGTCGGCTAGTTGCCGTATTTTTTGAGCAGGGCGCTCAGGCGGGCAGGACCGTGCGTGCCATACCATTGCCAGATGGCTTCGGCCTGTTGGCGGTTTTGCTCGTAGTAGGTTTGGTTGAGGGCCAGCCAGGCCGTGGTCGAGAACAAGGGCTTGTTGAGTCGCGTGAACTCCTTGCCGTAGCGCGCCGCCACGGTGGCGTCCATGTCGTCCTGCGACGCCAGCGACACGGCGAAGCCGTCGATGCGGTGGCGGCGCAGCTTTTCGAAATTGGTGTCGGGATTGGCGGCGCCCTGGTCTACCTCGACGCCGCGTTCGCGCAAGGCCTTGATGTGCGGCGCGCCGTGCGACAAGCCGATGATACGTCCGCGCATGACGACCGCCGGGTCGCCGTTCTTGGGCAGGCCGTCGCTGGTGCGCACGAACACTACGCTATGCAAGGCCAGGCCGCGCGCGGGGTCGGGCTTGCCACGCTTGTCGAGCGGGTAGACGATATGCGGCGACGGGCCGACCACCTCGGGAGAGAACAGCGAGGTGGCGTCGATCTTGCCGCTTTCCATGCTGAGGCGCAGGCGCGGCGGTGGCATGCGCACCATCACGGTGGTGCAGCCGGCGCTGGCGGCCGCTTCGCGGGTCAAGTCGGCGAGCGCGCCGGCGGCCGGCTTGGCTTCATCCGGGCCGACGCCCAGGTAGTAGGGCGGTACGGCCTGGTCGGTGTAGCCGAAACGCAGCGGCGCGCAGGCAGCGTCGGCTTGCCCGGCCGGCAGGGCAAGGAAAGAAACAGACAACAGCGCAGACAACAACGGCGATACACGCATAGGCGTTTGGCAAGTGATCAGCCTGCGGCGAGCCGGGGTGGCCGTGCGCCAGCAGGTCTGCTTGCTAGTGTATCAGCATCTCTTGCAAGGTCGCAGGTGCGTCGGCGTAGAGCTTGACCACGGTGGAGGTGCGGGTGCCGTAGCTCGGGCTTTCGATCCGCACCGCCGACAGCATGCGTTCCAGGTCCAGCGGCACGCCGGTTTCCGGCAGGCGCTGGTCGGGCGCGGGCGTGGTGTCGGCCAGCATTTCGAAGTAGGCGTCGTCCGGCGCTCCCAGGCACAGCAGGCTGGCGAACTGGGCTTTGGTCTTCAGCACCTTGGGCCAGGGCGCGTCCAGCAGCGCGTTCGACAGGCCGTACACGCCAGGCTCCAGCGGCTTGCCGTTGCGCGGGTCGTCGTCGCCGCGGTTGGAGAACCAGATCAGCGTGTCGCCGTCGCTCAGCACCAGGTTGAAGCCGTTGTAGGCGCCGGCGTCGGCGCGGATGGCGTCGACGTATTCCTGCGGCGTCATGTTGCCGGCCAGGTAGTCGGCCACCAGGTGGCCGCGCGAGGGCGCATCGTCGCGGTGTTCGGACGGCGCCCGGATGTTGGTGATGGCGGCAAAGCGCGAGGCCTTGCTGCCGGCCGCCGGCTGGGTGATGCCCATCCAGCTGCCGCCGGCCTGCAAGTCGCGGCCGGCGAAAATCTGAGGATGTTCCGGCCACGGGGCCGCCGGCGCGGTGGCGCGCTGGTAGAACTCATCACGGTTGGCGGCCGCCACCAGCGGTACTGCAGGGATGACCCGCCAGGCAAAAACGATCAGGCACATGTGACTAAATCCATAAACAATTCGGTGTGACGCGGTCCGGCGGTCCAGGCGGACAAACCGGCCAGTTCGACGGCCTTGTCCAGCGCGGACGCGAAGCCGGCCGGCGTGGCGGCATACACTTCCATCCACGTCTGCTTGCCGTCCTTCGCTTCCGGACGGCGCTTGAGCTGGCACGCGACGCCATGCCGCGCGCCCAGCGCCGCCTGCATCGGGACGACCGCCGCCAGCAAGGACGCCGCATCGGCATCCTTGACCTGATAGTAAATGTAGAGATCCATGCTAGAGATCGAGTGGGTCCAGCACGTAAGGCATGTCGAGGAAGGTCAGCGGTGCGCCGCCGGCCGAGCCGAGACGGACCGAGGCCGCTTCGATGGCGGCCAGCTTCATTTCGACCAGCGCGTCGATGCCGCCTTTGCCGTTGGGGGCGGCGTTGACGACCATGCCGCATGGTTGCTCGGGATCGGCGGTGGCGAACACTTCAACGCCAGCGGCCGCGGCCGCGTCGGCGATGCTGACCAGCGTGGTGCGCCGCTTGAGCTTGCCCAGATACTGGCTGCGGGCGACGATTTCCTGCCCGGGATAGCAGCCTTTCTTGAAATTGACCGCGCCCAGCAGCTCGAAGTTAATCATCTGCGGGACGAACTGTTCCTGCGTGGCCTTGGTAATCTGTGGAATGCCGGCGTGGATTTCCGACAAATGCCAGGCATCCGTGCGGCCGACCGACAGCTTGGCCGCCAGTTCGGGCGCCACCGTCTGCGCCACTTCGGCCGACATCAGCCACTGGTAGCGCGGCGCGCCAAACGCATCGGCCACGCGGATCAGCGTGCCCAGCGGATGGTCGACCTTGGTGAACGGTTGCGCCGGCAGCGGGTCGAACCAGTTCTGCAGCGCGGCTTCGGCCATGCCGCCGCCCAGGCCCAGCACCACCTGATTGGCCGGCGACTCGCTCGCGTCGCTGAGTTTGGTCTTGGCGCGCAGCACGAACATCGCCAGGCGTTTCTGCACCGGCGCCTGGATCTCGCGCGGCAGTTGCAGGAAGATGGTGCCGGCGTTACGCCACATCAGGAACGAGGCCAGCAGCCGGCCCTTGGGCGAGCAGTAGCCGGCCAGGCGCACTTCGCCCAGGCCCAGGTGCTCGACGTCGTTGGTCAGCTGGTTGTGCAGGAAACTGGCCGATTCCTCGCCGTCGAGCGCGATCAGGCCCTGGTCGCTGATGGGGGCGACAAAGCCCACGGCGAGCTGGGTGGTGGTCAGCGCCTGGGCTTGCTGAGCTAAAAGTTCATTCCAAGAAGACATAATTTCCAATAATTTGACGATTAAAGCATTATCATTACGGGCTCATTATAGTGATGTCGGACGGATCGCGTCGGATGCCGCGCAAAACGCGCACTGGCGGACTGTGCCAAGAAGTGGCAAGCTGTGCGACTTGTTCCAACCCTACGGCTTTAACAATGGCTTTTATCAAAAAAATCATCACCTTGTGCATCATGCTGGCAATCGCCGGCGGCGGCTATTTTATGTACTGGTCCCAGCACCCGATCATCGGCGACGAGATCGAAGCCATTGAATTCACCATCGCGCCCGGCAGCGGCGCCCACGCCGCCGGCCAGCAGATCGCCGAAGCGGGCGTGCCGATCGAGCCCCTGCTGTTCAACCTGCTGGCGCGCGTGACCAACAAGAGCGGCAAGCTGAAGGCCGGCGCCTACGAGCTCAAGCCCGGCACCACGCCGCTGCGCCTGATCGACCAGCTGGTGCGCGGCGAGTTCGCGCAGGAGCAGCTGACCATCATCGAAGGCTGGACCTTCCGCCAGATGCGGGCCGCCATCGCCGCCCACAAGGGCATGAAGCACGATACGGTCGCCATGTCGGACAAGGAAGTGATGCGCGCCATCGGCTCCGAGTACAAGCTGCCGGAAGGGCTGTTCTTCCCGGATACCTATCTGTTCGCCAAGGGCGCCAGCGATTTGCAGATCTACAAGCAGGCGCACGCCATGCTGCTGACCCGCCTGAACGACGCCTGGGATAAGCGCGATCCGGCGCTGCCATACAAGACGCCGTACGAGGCGCTGACCATGGCCTCCATCGTCGAAAAGGAAACCGGACAAAAGTCCGAGCGCGGCATGATCGCCGGCGTGTTCGTCAACCGCCTGAAGCTGGGCATGCTGCTGCAAACCGACCCGACCGTGATCTACGGCATGGGCAACAAGTACGACGGCAAGATCCACAAATCGGATCTGGAGACCGACACCCCTTACAATACCTATACCCGCGCCGGTTTGCCGCCGACGCCGATCGCCTTGCCCGGCGTGCAGTCGCTGGCGGCGGCGCTGGCGCCGGCCAAGACGCAGGCGCTGTATTTCGTCTCCAAGGGCAACGGCACCAGCCAGTTTTCCGATAATTTGACCGACCACAATCGGGCAGTGAACAAGTTTCAAAGATAAGTTTTAGAGAATTCATGACTCAACACCGCGGTAAATTCATTACGTTCGAAGGCATAGACGGCGCCGGAAAATCGACCCACATCGCCTTCGTCGGCGACTATCTGAAGGCGCGCGGCGTCGACCTGGTCAGCTCGCGCGAACCGGGCGGCACGCCGCTGGGCGAGAAGCTGCGCGAACTGGTGCTGCACGAAAAAATGCACCTGGAAACCGAAGCGCTGCTGATGTTCGCCAGCCGCCGCGAGCACATCGCGCAAGTGATCGAGCCGGCGCTGCATCGCGGCGCCTGGGCCATTTCCGACCGCTTCACCGACGCCAGCTTCGCCTACCAGGGCGGCGGGCGCGGCATGGACCTGGCCAAGCTGGAAGCGCTGGAGCAATGGGTGCATCCGCACCTGCAGCCGGACCTGACGCTGCTGTTCGACGTGCCGCTGGAAGTGGCGCGCGCGCGGCTGGACGCCACCCGCTCGCTGGACAAGTTCGAGCAGGAAAAGGCCGATTTCTTCGCCTCCACCCGCAACGAGTACCTGCGCCGCGCCACCCAGTTCGCCTCTCGTTTCCGGGTGATCGACTCGACCCAGTCCATTGCGGACATCCAGGTCCAGCTCGCCGCCATCCTCGATGAAATGCTTGCACTTTAAAAGTATTGCATAAGCGCTTGTTTTAAAACAGAATACCAAACAATGAGCAATTCCATATATCCGTGGCAGGAAGCGTCCTGGCAGCAGCTGCAACTGCTGCGCCAGCGCATGCCGCACGCCATCCTGTTTCATGGCGCCGCCGGGATAGGCAAGTCCGACTTCATCGAACGCTTCGCCCAGGGCTTGCTGTGCGAGGCCGTGCTGCCGGACGGCCATGCCTGCGGCCAGTGCGCGTCCTGCGGCTGGTTCTCCCAGCAAAACCACCCGGACTACCGCCGCGTGCGGCCGGAGGCGTTGGAGGATGAGCCCGCCGCCGACGGCGAAGAGGGCGACGGCGAAGCCAGGAAGACCGCCAAGTCGACCAAGGCGCCGTCCAAAGAGATCAAGATCGAGCAGATCCGCAACCTGGCGGACTTCATGAACATTTCCACCCACCGCCAGGGGCTGCGGGTGGTGGTGCTGTATCCGGCCGAGGCGCTGAACATGCCGGCCTCCAACGCGCTGCTGAAGACGCTGGAGGAGCCGCCTCCGGGCACGGTGTTCCTGCTGGCCTCCAACAGCCTGGACCGCCTGCTGCCGACCATCCTGTCGCGCTGCCGCAAGTTCGCGTTGCCGATGCCGAGCCACGCCGAAGCGCTGGCCTGGCTGAAGTCGCAAGGCGTGGCGGACGCCGACAGCTGGCTGCGCGAGCAGGGCGGCGCGCCGCTGGCGGCCATGGCGCAGGCCGAAGTCGGCAATCGTGACGATCTGGAAGTATTGCTGCAGCTGCTGGCCCACCCCAGCGTGGAAGGCGCGTTGAAAGTTGCCGATAAACTGCAAAAAGTGCCGCTGAGTGCACAAGTTTCATGGTTGCAGCGCTGGCTTTATGATGTGTTTTCCTACAAACTGGCAGGTAACATCCGGTACTATCCGCGTTACCAGAAGGAACTGGCCAGCCTGGCCGCCAAGATCCACGTCAGCCGATTGCTGGCCGCGATCAAAGGCGCCAATGAGCGCCGCGCGACGGCCGATCATCCGCTGTCGCCCAAGCTGTTCCTGGAGGATATGTTGCTCGACTACGCCGCCTGCTGCGCCTGAAAGGGATTTAATGTCTGCTGCCAGCCCTCTCGACCCGAACACCGTGCCCGCCGTGGCACGGCCGACGGTATTGTCGCTGGCCATCAAGGAGAAGGCCGCGCTGTACGCGGCCTATATGCCCTTCCTGAAGAACGGCGGCATGTTCGTGCCGACCCAGAAGCCCTACAAAATCGGCGACGAGATCTACCTGATCCTGGCGCTGATGGACGATGTCAACAAATATCCGATCGCCGGCAAAGTCGCCTGGATCACGCCGCCCGGCGCGCATAACAACAAGGCGCAGGGCATAGGCGTGCATTTCCCGGAAGACGAAAGCGGCCAGCGCGCCCGCCTGCGCATCGAAGAAATCCTCGGCGCGGCGCTGCGTTCCTCGCGCGCCACGCATACGCTTTAGTTTCAAAAATACTCCCTCACCGTTTCCGACATGACCACAGCTTTCCGCCATCGCCTCGCCACGCTCGACGACTTGCCTGCCATCGTCGCCATCTACAACACCACCATCGCCTCGCGCGAGGTCACGGCCGATACCGAGCCGGTGTCGGTGGAGTCGCGCCTGGCCTGGTTCCACGAGCATACGCCGGAGAAGCGCCCGCTGTGGATCATCGAGCAGGCCGGCGACACGTCCAGCCAGCCGGAAATCCTGGGCTGGATGTCGTATTCGAACTTCTATGGCCGTCCGGCCTACTCGGGCACGTCGGAGATTTCGATCTACCTGGCCGAGGCCTGGCGCGGCAAGGGCGTTGGCGGCTACTGCATTGCGCAGGCCATCGCCCACGCGCCGGCCATCAAGGTGCACACCTTGCTGGGCTTTATCTTCGGCCACAACAAGCCCAGCCTGGGCCTGTTCGCCAAGTTCGGGTTCGAGACCTGGGCCAACCTGCCCAAGGTGGCCAATCTGGACGGCGTCGAGCGCGACCTGATCATCCTGGGCAAGCGCGTCGGCTGACCGTTATTTGAGCGCGCGGTCCACCGCCGCGCGGATCTGGTCGCTTGCGCAGGTCACCGCCGAATGGCCGCAATCGCCTTGCAGCACCGTGGTCGTGGCGCCGATCTGGCGCGCGAACGCCAGCGCCGGCGCCGGATTGACGATCAAGTCCTGGCGCGGGTTGATGATGTGGACCCGGGCTTTGACCTTCTTGGCGGCATCGTCGCCGATATCCTGCGCCAGGAAGGCGCGCATTTGCCAGCGCATGTCGTTGGCGTCGGCCGCGTCCGGGTCGTCCTCGACCGTCTCCGCGATGAATTTATCCACTTCGGCCGGCTTGGTCTTGGCCGCGCGGTAGGCCGGTGTATCGAAATTCAGTGAAAAGATCTGGTGATACAGCGCCAGCTTGGGGTTTTGCTGGTATTCGCCGTTGGCGTATTGCGGGTCGGCCAGCATGGCCGCCTCCTCGGTGCGCCAGAACAGCAGGTCGTAGCTGGTCTGGCGCGGCGTGCCGGCGATCGGCACGGCCACGTCCATGTAGCCGGGATGGCTGACCATCCACTGGAAGGCCTGGGTCGCGCCCATCGAGTAGCCGACGATGGCGTGGACGTGCTTGAGGCCCAGCTTCTCGCTCAGCAGCCGATATTCGGACTCGACCATGTCGCGCACATTGAAGGTGGGGAAGGCCGTGCCGTGCTGCGCCGTGCTGTTGGACGGCGAGCAAGCGACGCCGTTGCCGATCGCATCGATGACGATCACGTAGTGCCCGGCGGTATTGAACAAGCCCTTGGGACCCAGCAGCGACACCGCTTCGCTACTCTTGCCGGTGTGCCACGGCAGGAAGACGACGGCGTTGGAGCGCGCCGCGTTCAGCGTGCCGACGGTGCGGTAGCCCAGCTTGCAATCCTTGATGACGGCGCCGCTTTCGAGCCGGACGTCGCCGAGGTCGGCAAACTGCTGGGGTGGCGCGTCGGCGGCGGTGGCGGCCAAGGGCAGCTCAAGGGCAAGTGCGAGGGCAAGTGCGAGGGCAAACGGAAGGCGGCTGAACATCAGGCAAGCTCCTGAAGTGAATGGGAACGCCGATTCTAGGCCAGGCGCGCTTAGGTTACAATCACGGCATGTTTATCGATTCCCATTGCCACATCAATTTCCCCGAGCTGGCTGCTCGCATGCCCGAGATCCTGGCCAAAATGGCCGACAATAAAGTCACCCATGCGCTGTGCGTGTCGGTCGACCTGCCGGATTTCCCACAAGTGCTGGCGCTGGCCCACGAGTATCCGCACATCTACGCCTCGGTTGGCGTGCACCCGGATTACGAGGACACGCCTGAACCCACCGTCGAACAGCTGGTGGAGCTGTCCAACGACCCGAAGATCATCGCCATCGGCGAGACCGGGCTGGATTACTTCCGCCTGCAAGGCGACCTGGAATGGCAGCGCGAGCGCTTCCGCACCCACATCAAAGCTTCAAGAATCACGCGCAAGCCTTTGATTATTCACACCCGCAACGCCAGCGAGGACACCATACGCATCATGCGCGAAGAGGGCGCCGGCACGGAGGCGGGCGGTGTGGCCGGCGTGATGCATTGCTTTACCGAGTCGCTGGAAGTGGCGCGCGCGGCGATCGAGATGGGTTTCTACATCTCGTTCTCCGGCATCGTGACCTTCAAGAGCGCCAAGGATTTGCAGGCGGTGGCGCTGGAAGTGCCGCTGGAACGCATCCTGATCGAGACCGATTCGCCCTACCTGGCGCCGATGCCGCATCGCGGCAAGATGAACGAGCCGGGTTTCGTGGCCCACGTCGGCGAGTACATCGCCAAGCTCAAGGGCGTGCCGGTGGAGCAGGTCGCGGAACAGACGACTGCCAATTTCTTCAAACTATTCAACGTGGTAGCGTGAACTCTTGATGCTAAATCTATCCAAACGCCGCTTGCTGCTGGCCGCCCTGGCCGCCACCCTGACGATGCCGCTGCTGGCGGCCGAGCAGACCGAGGATGAAGTCGACCTGTTCCGGGCCGCGCAGCTGGACAACGTCTCGGGCGTGAAAAAATTGCTGGAGCGCGGACTGAGCCCCAATCTGCGCGAGCCCGGCGGCGAGACCGCGCTGATCATCGCAATGCGCTACGAAGCGTACCGGGTCGCGACCTTGCTGATGGACCAGCCCACCATTGACCTGGAAGCCAAGGCGCCCAACGGCAATACCGCGCTGATGATGGCGGCCTTCCGTCAAAACAAGGCGGTCGTGCTGGACATGCTCAAGCGCGGCGCGCAGGTGAACCAGAAGGGCTGGGCCGCCTTGCACTACGCGGCAGCGGCGGGCAGCACCGACATCACCACCATCCTGCTGGAACACCACGCCTACATCGACGCCGAATCGCCATCCGGCATGACGCCGCTGATGATCGCCGCTCGCGAGGGCCAGGAAAAAGTCGTGGAATTATTGCTGGAGCAGGGCGCCGACGCGACCCTGAAAGACGGCGGCTTCCACCGGACCGCCGCCGAGTTCGCGACCCACGCGGACAAGCCATGGATCGCCAAAACCATCAATGCCCACCTGGCCGCGAAGGCCGGGCGCTAGGGGCGTGCCGAATTGACAAGGCCCGAATTGGCGGGTTTTTGGCGCTTATCTCCGGGTTTGGCCGCTCAAGATTGTTGACGATAATGGATCCAGTGCATTGCCTCCAGACACAATGCGCATCAACCAAGGATATCCATGCTGAACGAACGCGAGATTGAAAGCTGCTATCTGGGGCAATTCATTCCAGTCCACTACCATCACAACATGCTGATGGACCAAAACCGTATGCACGGCTTCAAGTCGGCCATCGACTACGCGGTCAAGCCGGGCGCCAAGGTCCTGGAGCTCGGCGGCGGCACGGGCGTGCTGTCGTGGTTCGCGGCGGCCAAGGCGGACAAGGTGTATTGCGTCGAGTTCAATCCGGACATGGTCAAGGAGGCGCGCAAGATGCTGGCGCTCAATCCCAACGGCGAAAAGGTCGAAGTGGTCCATGCCGACGCCTTCGAGTACCTGCCGCCGGAGCCGGTCGATGTCGTCATCTGCGAGATGATCCACGTCGGCATGCTGCGCGAAAAGCAGGTGGAGGTGATCGAATCGTTCAAGCGCCGTTATATCGAGCGCTTCGGCGGCCCGCTGCCGGTGTTCCTGCCGGAAGCGGTCATCATGGCGGTCCAGCCCTTGCAGCAGGAATACGACTTCGAAGGCTTTTACGCGCCCATCGTGCAATTCCAGGAAACCAATGTGATTTATCCGGGCACCGTGGAAGTGGCGCAGCCGGCCGTGTACAGCATCATCGACTTCAACCAGCCGAATGACCTGGCCTACTCCTGGCAGGGCAAGTTCGTGGTCGAGCGCAGCGGCGAGATCAACGCCATGCGCTTCGTCACCAAGAACATCTTGGCCGTGGTGTCCGAGCGCTCCACCACCATCGACTGGCTCAACCACTACATGACGCTGCCGCTGGCCAATCCGGTCAAGGCGCGCGAAGGCGACGTGCTGCAAGTGAGCTTCCAGTACCGCGCCGGCGGTTCGATTCCATCGCTGCAAGCCTCGCTGCGCGCCGAAATCCTGTACGAAGCGGCGCTGCAACCGGGCAGCTACGTGCCGGCCTACGCTTAAAAAAGCTCTTCACGCGGGTCGTTCTGAAGCGTATATTTCGTCTTTTGCAGAAAGAAATATATGGAACAGAACGACCAGCGCTACCTCATCCAGCAGAACAAGATCGCCGACGGCGACCAGAAACCACCCGTATTTGCCAAAGTCATGCGCAGCAAGGAAGGCGCGTTTGAAGGCGTTTCCTTCATCAAATCGAAGGAAAAAGCTTCGATATTGACCATCGAACAAGCCAACCAGGCGATCGAATGGGCCGCCAAGAAGAAACCCAACGCCCACGAGTACATCACCAAGATCATCTGCGTCGGTCAATAATCCCCATTCATTCCCCGTTTCGCGCGATTGATCGCGGTTTTCTGCCGTTGGTCGCATGCCAATTGCCCGCCGGGGAGCGCCGCACTACAGTGACAGCATTGACAACGCATCAACTGGATCGGGAGCATCTCATGTTCGGATTTCTGCTGTGGCTGGTTTTGCTGTTCCTGTGCTGGCCGCTGGCTTTGCTGGCGCTGGTGCTGTATCCGCTGTTCTGGCTGATCACCTTGCCGTTCCGCCTGATCGGCATCGGCGTCGAAGGCGTGTTCGAACTGCTGCGCGCCGTGGTCATGCTGCCGGCGCGCATCCTGCGCGGTTCGCCCGGACGCTGATAGTCGCCGGCGTCAGTCGCGGTCCGGCGCACCCAGTGGAAAGTAGGGACGGAACCACCGTGCCTCGTCCACCGCGCGGGCGAACGAGGGGCGTGCAAGCAAGCGCGCACGGTAAGCCCGCAGCAGCGGAAACCGTTCGGCAATCGGGAATGTCCAATCCGCGTAGAACAGCGACGGCGCTGCGGCGCAGTCGGCCATCGTGAAATCCGCACCCGCAGCCCAAGTCCTGTCCGCGAGATGGCCTTCGAGCCATGCGTACGCCGATTCCAGCTTGCCCGCCGCGTAGGCCAGCCCTTCCTCCTTCTTCGCCGCATCGCCTGTCATTGCTTCGCCCACCGCGTGTTGCACGGGGCTCATGACATGCAGGTCGAAAAAACGGTCGAGAAAACGCGTTTCCAGCGCGGCCGCCGCATCCGCGGGGAGCAGGCGCACCGGCCCGGGATGGCTGAGTTGCAGGTGTTCGATGATGATGCTGGTTTCAACGACGTTGCGCTCGCCGTCCACCAGCAGCGGGAATTTGCGCAGCGGCCAGCGCCGTTGCCACTCGGCCATGTGCTGCGGCGTATCTGGCCCAATGGAACGGAATTCGAATGGGGTCTGATTTTCGTAAAGCGCGATCAGCACTTTCTGTGTGTACGATGAAAATGGATGTCCATATAGTGCGAGTGACATATTGAGAGTCTCCAGTCGTGTGAGTCAAGCCAGGTTTTGCCTGAGATAGGCCTCCAGATTGGCCAGGTGCTGCTTGCCACCCTCGAGTGCGCCGTATTTCTCGACCACCTCGTCGCGCGATGCCTTGTCGGGGAACAGCGAACGCATGGTGATCAATGTTCCCTTGCCGGTTTCCTGCAGGGTGACGCAGGCCTCGAACCACACTCGCTCGCCGTCGCCTTGGTCGTAGACCATCCTGGACGGCGGCGTGATTTCCTTGAATACCGCGTGGTTGGGATAACGGGTGCCGTCGGGGCCCACCATCTCAAAGGTCCAGGCGCCGCCGACGCGGAAATCCATGGTCACGCCTTCGTTGCGGAAGCCATCCGGGCCCCACCACTGGTTGGTATGCTTGGTCTGGGTTATGACCTCCCAGACCAATTCGCGGGGAAACGGCATTTCCCGCTCTACGACTAATTCGCGTTCGCTTTTACTCGTTGTCATCTCTTTCTCCTCGTTCTATTTGCAATGTATGCAGGTAATCTTCCAAGCGGTCCAGGCGGGATTCCCAGACCTTGCGTTGCTCCTCGATCCAGCCGGATGCTGTTTCAAGGCTGGCTTTTTCCAGACGGCAGGGCCGCCACTGGGCATTTTTGCCGCGGCTGATCAACTTGGCTCGTTCCAGCACTTTCAGGTGTTTGGTGATGGCCGGCAAAGACATGTCGAATGGCTGGGCAAGTTCGCCCACGGTGGCCTCGCCTTGGCCCAAGCGCGTCAACATTGCGCGCCGGGCCGGGTGGGCCAACGCCGTGAAGACCGCATCCAGTTGATTTTCGTATTTAACCATATGGTTAAATTAACCTGAAAAAGCCGCCCTGTCAACGGAATATGACAGGGCGGTTAGTTGTGCGGTTAGAAGTCGACCAGGAAACCCGCGCCGAGCGATTTCTGCGAGTAGTTGTAGTCGATCAGGCTTTGGCCATAGCCGCTGAAGGCTTGCAAATAGCCCTTCAGGTTGGCCAGCACAGGGAACGACCAGCCGGCCTGCAAGGCGCCGTGGCGGGTCGAGAAATTGCGGCGCGCCATCAGCGAGAACGTGTGGCCGTCGCTGCGGTAGCTCAGGTTCAGGTCGCCATGGCCGAGGTAGTCGGTGATGTCGATGTTGTCGTTGTCCGAGCGGGCGTTGTCCAGCCGCTTCCAGAAGCGCAATTGCGCCCCCAGTTTGCCGTGCTCGGCGCCCACCTCCGCATACACCCGGTTCCAGCTGCGCGACAGCGTGGACGTTTGGCCGTTCGACTGGTGCACCATGCCCAGCGTCAGATAGCGGACGTCGAGCGCGCTGCCCAGGTTCAGGCTCAGCGGCGTGGTCAGCATCAGCTCAGGCTGGTAGTTGGTTTCGCGGAACGGGCTGGAGGCGGCGCGGTTGTAGGCCTGCCAGAAACTGTTCTGGGTATAGCCGAACCACAGATCGACCGGCGTCTTGAGCACCTGTTCGATCAGTTTCATCTTGAAGCTGAGCTGGTAGGTCAGCTCCGTATGCTGGGACTTGACGCCGGCGGGCGTGAAATCGTCAAAAGGCGCATCATTGGAGCTGGTGCTGTAATTGGCCAGCAGCAGATAGGTGTCGCGGTGCGGGCGGACGTTGAACACGCCGCGCTTGGCCGAACGGTCCAGCTCCCACCACTGCACCATGCGCGAGACGGTGTCTTCCGGCGGGATGGTGGTGATCGCGGCGACCTTGGCCGGCAACACCGGCGCCGCGGGCGGCTCGGCCGGCTGGGTGCTGGAGGGCAGCGTCAAGGCGGTGGCGAGCTTGCTGATCTTGCCGGGATCGGGCACGCCGACCGCCGCGCCGCCGGCCGCCTGCAGCGCGGGGCCGGCCTTGGCCAGGCCGTCATAGCAGGCCAGACGGGCGCTGGCGTCGCCCAGCACGGAGCAGCGTTCGACGCGCAGTTCCAGATCGGAGGCCGTCGGCAGTGTTGCGGACTGGGCTAAAGCCAGAGCCGGGGCCAGGCCCAAGGACAGAAGCAGGGCGTGTTTTGTTGGAACAGTCATGGAGAACTTTCAGTTAAACTTGCTAGTTATTCTACAGCCTATATTAATTGCCTCTAGTCATGTCGCACGGCAGGAATAGCGCAGCTCTTGAAATTTGCATTAATCGCTACACTTGAGACTTCCTGCATTCATATTGCATCAAGGAGAGAATGATGACCCGCAAGACACCCATCGAGCGTTACCGCAACATTGGCATCAGCGCCCACATCGACGCTGGCAAGACCACGACCACGGAGCGCATCCTGTTCTATACCGGCGTCAATCACAAAATCGGCGAGGTGCACAATGGCGCCGCGACGATGGACTGGATGGAGCAGGAGCAGGAACGCGGGATCACCATCACCTCCGCCGCCACCACCGCCTTCTGGAAAGGCATGGCGGGCAATTTCGCCGAGCACCGCATCAACATCATCGATACGCCCGGCCACGTCGACTTCACGATCGAGGTCGAGCGCTCCATGCGCGTGCTGGACGGCGCCGTCATGGTGTACGACGCCGTGGGCGGCGTGCAGCCGCAATCGGAGACGGTCTGGCGCCAGGCCAACAAATACGCCGTGCCGCGCATCGCCTTCATCAACAAGATGGACCGCGTCGGCGCCGACTTCTTCCGCGTGCGCGAGCAGATCGCCACGCGGCTGAAAGGCGTCGCCATTCCGATCCAGATTCCGCTGGGTGCCGAGGACAACTTCCACGGCGTGGTCGATCTGGTCAAGATGCGCGCGATTAACTGGGACGACGAGAGCCTGGGCGTCAAGTTCACCTACGAGGACATCCCCGCGCACCTGCAGGCGCTGGCGCAGGAGTGGCACGACAAGATGGTCGAGGCCGCCGCCGAAGGTTCGCCCGAGCTGCTGGAGAAATACCTGGACGGCGGCGTGCTGACCGAAGAAGAGATCAAGGCCGGACTGCGCCAGCGCACCATCCGCAACGAGATCGTGCCGATGCTGGCCGGCAGCGCCTTCAAGAACCGCGGCGTGCAGGCGATGCTGGACGCGGTGGTCGAGTATCTGCCGTCGCCGCTGGATGTGCCGGCCATCGCCGGTCATGATGAGGACGACAATCCGATCGAGCGTCATCCGAGCGATAGCGATCCGTTCTCGGCGCTGGCGTTCAAGATCATGACCGACCCGTTCGTCGGCCAGCTGACCTTCTTCCGCGTGTATTCGGGCGTGGTCAATTCCGGCGACACGGTCTACAACCCGACCAAGAGCCAGAAGGAGCGCCTGGGCCGCATCCTGCAGATGCACGCCAACGAGCGCAAGGAGATCAAGGAGGTCTACGCCGGCGACATCGCGGCGGCGGTGGGCCTGAAGGGCGTGACCACCGGCGATACCCTGAGCTCGCCGGACCACGTGATCGTGCTGGAAAAGATGATCTTCCCGGAACCGGTGATCTCGCAGGCGGTCGAGCCGAAGACCAAGGCCGACCAGGAAAAGATGGGCATCGCCCTGAACCGGCTGGCGCAGGAAGACCCGTCGTTCCGCGTGCACACCGACGAGGAATCGGGCCAGACCATCATGTCCGGCATGGGCGAGCTGCACCTGGAAATTCTGGTGGACCGCATGCGGCGCGAGTTCAGCGTCGAGGCGACGGTGGGCAAGCCGCAGGTGGCGTACCGCGAAACCATCCAGAAGATGGCCAGCGATGTTGAAGGCAAGTTCGTCAAGCAGTCCGGCGGACGCGGGCAGTACGGCCACGTGGTGCTGACGCTGGAGCCGATGGAGCCGGGCAAGGGCTATCTGTTTGTCGACGCCATCAAGGGCGGCGTGGTGCCGCGCGAGTTCATCCCTGCGGTCGACAAGGGCGTGCAGGAAACCCTGCGCAGCGGCGTGCTGGCCGGCTATCCGGTGGTCGACGTCAAGGTGACGCTGACCTTCGGCTCATACCACGACGTCGACTCGAACGAGAACGCCTTCCGCATGGCCGGTTCGATGGCCTTCAAGGACGGCATGAAGCGCGCCGATCCTGTGCTGCTGGAACCGATGATGCAGGTGGAAGTGGAAACGCCGGAAGAGTTCATGGGCAACGCCATGGGCGACCTGACGGCGCGGCGCGGCATGGTGCAGGGCATGGACGAGATCCCTGGCGGCGGAGGCAAGATCATCCGCGCGCTGGTGCCGCTGGCCGAGATGTTCGGCTACTCGACCACGCTACGTTCGCTGACACAGGGCCGGGCGACGTACACGATGGAGTTCAAGCACTACGCCGCCGTGCCGAAGCACATCCTGGATCAGATCGCCGTGTCGTCCAAGGCGCGCCACTAATCCACACCGGGGTCAGATACCGTCTTGAATGACAAGCCCTTTCGATAGGTAATTGGGATCGAAAGGCTTGTCATTGTGTATCACCCCATAAATTAAGTGGGCCAGTTTGTGCATAACCG
>NZ_BPWK01000004.1:0-498751 GCF_040364205.1 Duganella rhizosphaerae | reverse complement strand
CGCCTGGCGCGCGTGGCTTGCCGCCGCCGTTGCCGCCGCCGCCACCTGGCTTGGCGCCGGCTGCGGCAGGCTTGCCGCGTCCGCCGCCGCCGTTACGGCCGCCGCCGCCACCGCCGTTGCGATGGCCGGGGCCGCCGCTGCGCAGTTGCACCGGTTGCGGACGCGCGTTCAGGTCCGGCTCGAAGCCGGGTATCACTTCACGCGGCAGGGTTTGCTTGATCAGCTTCTCGATGTCCTTCAGCATGTCGTGCTCGTCCACGCAGACCAGCGACACCGCTTCGCCGGTGGCGCCGGCGCGGCCGGTACGGCCGATGCGGTGCACATAGTCTTCCGGAATGTTCGGCAGGTCGTAGTTGACCACGTGCGGCAGCTGGTCGATGTCGATGCCGCGTGCGGCGATGTCGGTGGCCACCAGCACCTGCAGCTTGTTGTCCTTGAACTCGGACAGCGCCTTGGTGCGCGCCGACTGGCTCTTGTTGCCGTGGATCGCCATCGCGCCGATGCCGTCGTTGCCCAGCTGTTCGACCAGCTTGTTGGCGCCGTGCTTGGTGCGGGTGAACACCAGCACCTGGTGCCAGTCGTTGGTCTTGATCAGGTGCGACAGCATCGGGTGCTTCTTGTCGCGGTCGACCGGGTGGATCATCTGGGCGATCACTTCGACCGCCGAATTGCGGCGCGCCACTTCGATCATGGCCGGCTTGTTCAGCAGGCCGTCGGCCAGGGCCTTGATCTCGTCCGAGAAGGTGGCCGAGAACAGCAGGTTCTGGCGTTTCGGCGGCAGCGCGGCCAGCACTTTCTTGATGTCGCGGATGAAGCCCATGTCCAGCATGCGGTCGGCTTCGTCCAGGATCAGGATTTCCACCTGCGACAGGTTGACGGTGCGCTGTTCCATGTGGTCCAGCAGGCGGCCAGGCGTGGCGACCAGGATGTCGACGCCATGCTTGAGCTGCTTGATCTGCGGGTTGATGCCGACGCCGCCGAAGATCACGGTGGAGTTCAGCTTGGTGTACTTGCCGTAGATGCGTACGCTTTCCTCGACCTGGGCCGCCAGTTCGCGGGTCGGGGTCAGGATCAGCGCGCGGATCGGGCGGGCAGTGGTGTTGCTGGTGATCGCCGCGCCTTTGGCGTCGGTCGACAGGCGGTGCAGGATGGGCAGGGTGAAGCCGGCGGTCTTGCCGGTGCCGGTTTGTGCGCCTGCCAGCAGGTCGCCGCCATTCAGAACGGCAGGGATCGCCTGCTGTTGAATAGGGGTGGGCGAGGTGTAGCCGGCTTCGGTAACAGCGCGGACGATAGCGTCGGACAAACCGAGGGTAGAGAATGACATGAATGACTTTTTGTTAAGATAGGCCTGTCGCGTTCAAGGCGCCAGTCGCAGGCAATCAGAGTGGATGACACTGCGGCTAAAGGACTGGTCAGAGTGCCGCAGGCCTGAGTATAACAGCTAAGTTCATCACTTGTTTCAACTAGGAAATAAAAAATCCCCTGTGCGCATGAGACGGCCAAGGCCGCCCCATCGCCACAGGGGATTTTTTTTGTAACAAAAAGTTATTTATGCCTTCGGCTGCTCACCGAACTGCGACAGCAGGCCGACCATCTGGCCGAAGATCTTCGGGCTGGCGGCGATGATGTCGCCCTTGTACAGGTAATCGGACTCGCCGCTGAACTCGCCGACGATGCCGCCCGATTCCGTCACCATCAGGGCGCCGGCGGCGATGTCCCAAGGCTTCAGGCCTTTTTCGTAGAAGCCGTCCAGGCGGCCGGCGGCCACGTAGGCCAGGTCCAGCGCGGCGCTGCCCGGGCGGCGCACGCCGTGGCAGCGTTCGGCCATGATGCCGTACATCTTCAGGTATTCGTCCAGCGCCTTGGCGTTGCCGGCCACGTAGCCGGTCGACAGCAGCGCGTTGGCGATGCGGTCCAGCTTGGTGACGCGGATGCGCTTGTCGTTCAGGTAGGCGCCGGCGCCCTTGGTGGCGGTGAACAGGTCGTTGCGCACCGGGTCGTAGATCACGGCCTGGGTGATCACGCCGCGCTGCGACAGCGCGATCGAGATCGAGTATTGCGGGAAGCCGTGCATGAAGTTGGTGGTGCCATCGAGCGGGTCGATGATCCAGGTGTATTCAGTCTCGTCGTTGGCGTTCTTGGACGGGCCCGACTCTTCGCACAGGAAGGCGTGGTCGGGATAAGCTTTGGACAGCACCTCAACGATGGCCTGTTCGGCCGCCTGGTCGACGTCGGTGACGAAGTCCTTGTGGTTTTTCTCGGTGACGATGACGCGGTCGAGGTCGAACGACGCGCGGTTGATGACGGCGGCGGCGCGGCGGGCGGCTTTGATCGCCGTGTTGAGCATTGGGTGCATGTAAGCTTTTCCGTTAAAAGAACGCTAACGCCCACCGGGGGCCTCAGCCTGCCCGGCAGCACATTAGTGTACAAGAGTGAATTAAAGAGCGGAGCGGCGCCGACAGGGTGAAATCCCGGAGAATTTGTGTATCGATACCGCGCAATAGCGCTATTTTAAATGAACCTGCTTGAAATCAACACCAATCTTTTCAAATAGCTGGGATTTTCGCGGTCGGGACCAGGCTTGACTAAAATTCGGGCAATTGATAGGATGACATTACTTTGAAAACGCCCTCCCGGTTCGCCGGGAGGGCGTTTCATTTTGTTTCCTCCAACAAGCAAGGAAGCAAAATGAAAACATACGTTGAAATCAGCCACGGGGCTGGCGACACCCTCGGATATCTGCGGTATGGCGAGGGCCCGATCCACGTCTTGATCATGCATGACTGGCTGGGAGATCACGCCAACTACAAGGCCGTCCTGCCCCATCTTGACGGTCACGCGTTTAGCTACGTCTTTGTCGATCTGCGTGGCTACGGGCTGTCCATCGGGTTGGTTGGCGAATACACTGTAGACGAGATCGCATCCGATTGCCTTGGGCTCGTCGCCCGGCTCGGTTGGACACGCTTCCATGTGGTTGGCCACTCAATGACTGGAATGATCACGCAACGTCTTGCCGCCGACGCGCCGTCTGGTGTCGTGAGTGCGATCGCGGTGTGCCCCGTTTCCGCGGCCGGAAATCGTTTAAGTCCTGAGGCTTTCGCTTTCTTCGCCAGCACGGTAGTTGATGACGAGGCACTTCGGCGCCTGTTCAAATTCGTGGGCGGTGGTCTGTCCGACGAATGGATTGATCGCAAGGTCCGGCAAAGCCGCGGTTCGATCGCTCGCGGATGCCGGGCGAGGTATCTCGACATGCTGGTCACGGCCAATTTTGTCGACGACGTTCGAGGTCTTGAAACACCGTATTTGGTGATGGTCGGTGACAACGATCCTGGACTGGATTGCGCAGCCATGGAACGCACCTTTCTATCGTGGCATCCAAACGCGATACTTCACGTCATCCCCTGCGGTCACTACCCGATGGAGGAGGCGCCGCATAATTTTGCCACCGTTATCGAAGACTTTTTGAGACGCCACGCCGTTTGATCTGACGGGAGAGAGGCCGATACTCGCGGACATATCCGGGCACGGCCCGGATTGTCCGCAGTGGGCCGGAAGGCCAAGGTCGACGGGCAGCGGAAGCGGTACTGCATGACGTACAATGTTTTCCACATTATTCAAGCGTCCGGACCCGGACCGTATCCTATGATCAAACCGACCGAATTGTTGTCAGTCCGCGAAGCCTGTATCCAGGATCGGCGGCGCGTTCAAGAGATCGCCGCGGAGTCCATGCGCCACTTCGGGCTTGAGCCGGATTTTGCCACGCTGGACATCGACCTCGGCAGATTCGGCGCAGCCGCAACGCACACCGTGGCGCAGCTGGTCGCGGAAATTGGCGGCTCGGTCATCGGATCGCTGATCCTCACACGCAAGGACTCAAACACCCTCAAGCTAACGGGTTTCTACGTCCATGGTTCCGCGCGCGGCAAGGGCGCGGGCAAGGCCTTGCTACACCGCGCCATAGCCGCCGCCAGGAGTCACGGCTATACCGCGATCTATCTTGAAACCTGGAGTCAGATGCATTCCGCCGTTCACCTCTACAAGTCGTTTGGCTGGACCCTGGACCAGGCTTTGGATCCGAGCACCGGGGCAGAGTGGTCCTATGTCCTGCAGATCCCCGGCGCCGAGGGCGAGACGCCGACGGCCACGAAGACCTTGCAGGACTAAGAGCCGGGACAACCAGGACCGCAGGCTGGGACTTTATTTCATGACCGCCCCTCCAGATCATCAATGCCGCCTCGTGGGTACTCCCTGGGAGGGGCTGCACTGCACGACCATCGAGAGCGCGCGCCACTACGGCAAGCACTGGCATGCGACCTACGGCGTGGGACTGCTGGAGCATGGCGCCCAGACCTCGGCCAGCGGCCGCGGCATGGTGGATGCCTATGCCGGCGACCTGATCACGACCAATCCCGGCGAGGTTCATGATGGCCGCCCGCTCGGAGGACCGTCGCGCCGCTGGCGGATGGTGTACCTGGATCCCGGCGTGATCGCTTCGATGAACGGTCATCCCGGATCCGGCGCTGCGCAGTCGCGCGACGTGGAGTTCACGCGCCCTGTCATCCGCGACGCGCGACTGACTACCGCGTTGCGGCAACTGTTCGCCCGGCTTGACGATTGGCATGCGGGACCAGCTGCTGTCGCGGGCGGCGCCGAACTGGCATGCGAAGAATCGCTGGTGCGCCTGTGCGCGCTGCTGTTGAACCACCATGCCACAAGCGCACCGATCCTCGAAGTGCGCGGCGACGTGAGAAAGGTGCGCGATCGGCTCGCCGACGACCTGCTCGACCCGCCGACGCTCACGGAAATGGCGACCATGACCGGCCTGAGCAAATACCAGGTATTGCGGCGATTCGAGAAAACCTACGGCGTGCCACCTCACGCATGGTTGTTGCTGCAGCGTGCGGAACGGGCGCGCATCCTGATCCGCGACGGCGTGAGTCTGGCCCATGCGGCGGCATCCTGTGGTTTTGCGGATCAGAGCCACATGACGCGTCTCTTCGTGCGCCAGTTCGGCTTCACCCCCGGCGCTTGGCAGCAAGTCGTTAAAAATTCCTAACTCTGCAATAACGTTCAAGACGCGAGCCTGAGCGATTGCGATACTGGGCCGGCCACTCGACGTCGGCCCGCCCCCCCTCTGGCGCGTGCCGGCACCTACTAGAAAGCCCGCCACATGATCACACTCCAGTTCCTCGTCACGTCACTCATCGTCGTCCTGATTCCGGGTACCGGCGTGGTGTTCACCATTTCGACCGGCATCGTGCAGGGGCGCAGCGCAAGCGTGTCCGCGGCCATCGGCTGTACCGCGGGCATCGTGCCGCATTTGGTCGCCACCGTTCTGGGATTGGCGGCGCTGATGCACGCCAGTGCCCTCGCGTTCCAGATCCTCAAGTTCGCGGGCGTCGCCTACCTGCTCTATCTGGCAATCGTGACGTGGAAAGACAAGTCTGCATTGGCCATGGCCGGTGCGCAGAACGCCAACTCCGCCACGCGCCTCATGCTCAAGGCGTTTCTGCTCAATATCCTGAATCCCAAGCTCACGATTTTCTTTCTCGCGTTCTTGCCCCAGTTTGTCGAGCCGGCCGCAGCGGCGCCGCTGACGCAGATGCTGGTCTTAAGCGGCGTCTTCATGGCAATGACCTTCGTCGTATTCGTGATCTACGGCTTTCTCGCACACGCGTTCCGCCGCGCCGTCATCGAGTCGCCGCGTGTGCAAGCGTGGCTGCGTCGCGGCTTTGCAGCGGCATTTGCCGGCCTCGCGGCCAACCTTGCGCTCTCTGAACGTTAGCGCTCAAATTTGCGGGCGGGCTTCAGAGGCGAGGACAGGTTAAAATTCCGGTTTTCAGGGCAGAGTAGCGGCAATCTCGCCGCAATCCCTTGTTTATCGATATTGCACCCGATTCCCCATTTAATGAACCTGCCCGAAATCAATACCAATCTTTTCAAACAGCTGCGATTTATCCTGGTCGAGACCAGCCGCGCGGGCAATATCGGCGCCGTGGCGCGGGCCATGAAAACCATGGGTTTCAGCGACCTGGTGCTGGTGACGCCCCGTTTCGAACACGCGCTGCAAGACCCGGAGGCGGTGGCCTTCGCCAGCGGCGCCGGCGACATCCTGGCCGGCGCGCGGGTGGTCGGCAGCATGGCCGAGGCGCTGGACGGCGTCAATTTCGCTGCCGCCGTGTCGGCCAGGCTGCGCGAGTATTCGCCGCCGGTGCTGACCCCGCGCGAGGTGGCGGGGCAGCTGGCGGCCCAGCCGGCGCTGCACGCCGCCCTCATTTTCGGCAACGAGCGTTTCGGCCTGCCGAACGAGATCGTCGAGAAATGCAATGTCTTGATCAATATTCCGGCCAACCCGGACTACTCGTCGCTGAACCTGTCGCAGGCGGCGCAGGTGCTGGCCTACGAATGCCGGATGGCGGTGCTGGACGGCGCGCCGCCGGCGATGAATGTGCGCCAGCCCAGCGGCGACGCCAACGAGATCGGCTTCCAGGGCGAGGCCGCCAGCGCCGCGCAGATCGAGGGCATGTACCAGCACCTCGAACAGTCGCTGGTGGAGATCGGCTTCCTCGACGCCGGCAATCCGCGCAAGCTGATGCCGCGCCTCAAGCGCATGTTCGCCCGCGCCCAGCTCGAGACCGAGGAAGTCAACATCCTGCGCGGCATCGCCCGCCACATGGTGGGCAAGCGCCGCGACTGACGCTGTTTAGTGCGGCACGGCCCCCATGCGCGCGGCCGCCACCGCCTTGGCAAAGGCCTCGTTAAATCCGTCGCCCATGCGCCATGGCCCGGTCGCGCCGTCGCGCACGAACACGAAGTCGCCCTCGAGCGTGGTCGAGCTGCTGGCGCCGATGGCTGTCAGCAGCGGATCGTTGCGCTCGATCAGCAGGCGGCAGCTGTAGGCGGTGCCGGCCGCAATCTCCCGGCACGGCGCGATCGGTTCGACTTCGGCGATCTCGCGGCTGCGCTCGGGCGAATCCGGGGCCAGCTTGGGGATGTCGGACGACGGCGTGTCCGGCTTCAGGTGGCGGGCGCCCGGCAAGGCCGACGCCATCATCTGCTCGACGCCGGCGCGGAACGCGCGCTCGGCGGCGGCGCGTCCGACCGGTTCGGCCAGGTTGACGAACTTGCCGTCCGGCGCCAGATGGCCGAAGCGCGCCTCGACGATGGCGGGCGAGGCCCCGATCACGTTGAAGTCCTGCTTGTCGGTCGCGCTCGGTTCGATCGTGAACGCGTACGGCATTGCGTCGTCCTGCGCCTTCAGCGTGGCCTTGCAGCCGCGGATGCGGGGCTCGCTGGCGTAACCCACTTCCTTGACGTCGGTGATGCGCGGCTGCCCCACTGGCTCGCTGCGGCCCATGGCGCTGTTGCTGCCGTCGATGCTGACGCGCAGCATCAGGGCGTTCAGCGTGCCGATGGTCGCCTTGTCGGCGCAGCCCGGCGTCGGCGCCGGCCCGACCGTGTTCCAGATGTAGACGCTGAACGCCAGCAGCGGCAAGGCGATCCACATCCACGCCGGGCCGGGCAGCAGCGCGCGCAGGAAGGCGCTCTTGGCGGCGTTGTGCTCGCGGTCGAGGCGTTCAACGTCCTGCAGTATACCGGCGCGGCGGACGTCGCCGGCGGCGCCGTCGCGGCGCAGGTCCTTCAGGCGGCGCCCGCTGATATGGCCGGTCTGCGCCATCCAGACGAAGGCCTCGCCGGGCGACTCCAGCAACAGGTTTTGCGGTACGTGCGGCAGTATCCGATCGAGCTCGGCCTGCGTGATCAGGCCGCTCGATGCCAGCACGCCGAGCGTATCGCGGTTGATTTTCTCGCGCGCACTGACCAGCTTGGTCAGCGTGTCGCTGACGATGTCCAGGTGGCGCTCGCACTCCTCGCCGGCGTAGGTGGTGCCGATGTGGGTGCAGGCGCGCTGCATGTCGTCCGGCGTGACGATGTCGCGCTGGAGCATCCACACCAGCTGGTCGGACAGGCTGGTCATCGCCGCCAGTTCGGCCGCGCCCGGCTCGGCCAGTGCGCGGCGACGCTGGCCGGCGCTGATGATGCCGATCGCGTGCAGTGTGTCGAGGCCGGGGATGGCGGTGATGGCGGTGTCGGAGGTCATGAAAGCCCATGGCGTGAATAAAGGTTATTTATTTTATAATTTCACGCGATGGCGCGTCGCACGGCTCAGTCGGTTCTGGCGGCCTTGACGGCGTTGCGGTATTCGTTGGCAAAGCCGGGGATCGGCCGCCACGCGCCGGTCGCGGCATCTCGCTCGAAAGTGAAATCGCTGTTGAGCAGCGTGGCGGAAGGTTGTCCTGTCGCCGCCAGGCCGGGGTCGTCGCGCGCGACCAGCAGCCGGCAGCGGTGGGCGCCGCTGGACCGGACCTGGAGGCACGCGGAGGTCGGCTGCAGATCGCTGATCGCCTGGCGCTCGCGCGCGGCGTCGGGCAGCTGGGCTATGCCGTCGAAAAAGGCCTTGCTCAGCGCGGCTTGGCCGATCGGGGCGGCGCGGTCCCTGGGGAGGTGCTTATAGCGGTCGAGCCGGCCGAAGCGCTCTTCGATAATCGCTGCGGCGCCGCCGATGAGCTGGTAGGTCCCGGCATCGTTCTGCTTCAGCAGGGCGAAGCTAAACGGACGTTCGATGAGGCCGAAGGTCAGCGTGCCCGCGCACGCGCGGATGGCGGGAGATAAACAGCAGGAGCAATACCCATAGCCACCAGGGGCCCAACAAATAGGGGAACAGCTTATCGTCGCGGGTTTCGAAGGGCATGTGGGGGCTGGTTTTGATTGTTATTCATTTTACAATAACCTGTGTTTGCGCAGCGTACGGTTTCGCGGTACCGACTAGACGCCATACTCTATTTTTTGCGCTCAGGGTTGTCCGCCCGTTCACGTACACTAGCTGGATTAAAAAAATACAGACGGACGGAGACATGACCACCCGCAGATCTTTCCTCAAGGTCGGCGCGGCCGCTGCGATCACCCTCGCAGTCGGCGGCGCCATCTATCGCCTGGCGAACCCGCCGGCGCTGCCCAACCCCTTCACGCTGGACGGCGACGCCAAGGCCGTGCTGGCGGCCATCGTGCCGGCGATGCTGGGCCCGGTGCTGCCGGCCGAGGCGTCCGCGCGCGCGGCGGCGCTGGGCGACGCCATGGCGCGCACGCTGGCCGCCATCCATGGCCTGCCGTTGTCGACCCAAAAAGAAGTGCAAGACCTGTTCGGCCTGCTGGCGCTGGGCCCCGCGCGGCGCCTGCTGGCGGGCGTCTCCGGCGGCTGGGCGCAGGCCACGCCGGAGGCGGTCGCCGCCTTCCTGGAAAGCTGGCGCCACCACCGCCTCGCCATGCTGCAGACCGCCTACCTGGCGCTGCATGATCTGATCCTCGGCCCGTGGTATGCGGAGCCGTCCTCGTGGGTTGGCATCGGCTATCCCGGCCCGCTGAAGGAGCTGCTGAAATGAGCCAGCCGAACACCAACATTCCCATCCTCCCCTCCAAGGGCCCGATCCCCGACCCGATCCGGGCCGGCCTGGCCGCCGGCTGGCGCGTCACCGACTGCGCGCGGCTGGACGCCGACCTGACGCTGGAAGCCGACGTGATCATCGTCGGCAGCGGCGCCGGCGGCGGCGTCAGCGCCGAGATCCTGGCGCTGTCCGGCCTGCGCGTGCTGATCGTCGAGGAGGGCGCGCTGCGCTCCTCGTCCGACTTCAACATGAAGGAGGCCGAAGCCTATCCGCAGCTGTACCAGGAATCGGCGGCGCGCAAGACGCGCGACAAGGGCATCAACATCCTGCAGGGGCGCACCGTCGGCGGCAGCACCACCGTCAACTGGACCAGCAGCTTCCGCACGCCCGACATCACGCTGGCGTATTGGACTAAACAGTATGGTTTAAAGGACTACACGCCGGAAAAACTGGCGCCGTGGTTCGGCATGATGGAGCAGCGCCTCAACATCAGCGACTGGGCCGCCGCGCCCAACGAGAACAACGACCTGCTGCGCCGCGGCGCCGCCAAGCTGGGCATCCCGACCGGGTTGATACGGCGCAACGTCAACGGCTGCTGGAACCTGGGCTACTGCGGCATGGGCTGCCCGACCAACGCCAAGCAGTCGATGCTGGTGACCACCATCCCCGGCGCGCTGACCCAGGGCGCGACCTTGCTGACGCGCGCCCGCGCCGAGCGCTTCGTGATCCAGGGCGACAAGGTGGCGCAGCTCGATTGCGTGGCGCTGGACGACGCCGGCCGCGCGCCGACCGGACGCCGCATCACGCTGCGCGCCAAACACTACATCGTCGCCGGCGGCGCCATCAACTCGCCGGCGCTGCTGCTGCGCTCGGGCGCGCCCGATCCGCACGGCCTGCTCGGCAAGCGCACCTTCCTGCATCCGGTGGTGATCTCGGCCGGCACCTTCGACCAGCGCGTGGACGGCTACGCCGGCGCGCCGCAGACGGTGTACTCCGATCACTTCCTGCACAACAACCCGATCGACGGCGCCATCGGCTACAAGCTGGAAGTGCCGCCGCTGCATCCGCTGCTGCTGGCCACCACCACCGCCGGCTTCGGCGCCCAGCACGCCGGCGACATGGCGCAGTTCCCGCACAAGCAGGCCATCCTGGCGCTGCTGCGCGACGGCTTCCACGCCGACGCCCCCGGCGGCAGCGTGGTGCTCGACAGCCGCGGCGCGCCGGTGCTCGATTATCCGATCAGTGATTTCATCTGGGACGGCGCGCGCCGCGCCTTCCTGACGATGGCCGAGATCCAGTTCGCCGCCGGCGCGCAGGATGTGTCGCCGGTGCACGAGTCGGCGCCGCGCTACACCAGCTGGGCGCAGGCCAAGGCCGGCATCGCCGCGCTGCCGCTCAAGCTGCTGGCGACGCGGGTGGTGTCGGCCCACGTGATGGGCGGCTGCACCATGTCGGACGACCAGCGCCAGGGCGTGTGCGGCGCCGACGGCCGCTACCACGGCCTGGCCAACCTGTCGGTGTACGACGGCTCGCTGTTCCCGACCTCGATCGGCGCCAATCCGCAGCTGTCGATCTTCGGCGTGGTGGCGCGGCTGGCCAGCGGCCTGGCGCAGCAGCTGACCGGCAAGCCGGCGGCGCGGCCGCTGCGCACCTGATCTTGCCGGCGGGGGTATGATGGCGGCATGATCAAACGCTGGATTATCCTGTTGCTGGCCGTCCAAGCCGGCGCCGCGCTGGCGCTGGCGGCCGGCCTGTACCAACTGTGGCGGCCGGCCTGGCTGGCTTCGTTCAATTCACCGTTCAATGCGCCGCTGACGGCGCTGGCCTGCCTCGCCATCGGCCTGGCGGCGGTGCTGCTGGTGCGGCTGGCGCTGTCGGTCAACAACTTCGTGCTCAGCTCGCGCGCCGGCAAGGGCGCGCCGACGCCGGCCGCGCATGCGCTCAATCCGGCGCGCGCCGCCAGCCTGTTCCTGCACGAATTCAGCGCCTCGATGCTGACTTCGAGCTACTACATGCTGCGTCCGCTCGGCATGCGCTTGCAGCCGCAGGCGCGCGGCCTGCCGGTGCTGCTGATCCACGGCTACGCCTGCAACAGCGGCTACTGGCGGCCGCTGAGCGCGCAACTGGCGCGCGCCGGCATCAGCCACTACGGCATCGACCTGGAGCCGCCGGGCGCCTCGATCGACGCCTATGCGCCGCAGGTGCAGGCCGCCATCGAGCGGCTGTGCGCGGAGACTGGCAGCAAGCAAGTGATCATCGTCGGCCACAGCATGGGCGGGCTGGTGGCGCGCGCCTGGCTGCGCCGCTACGGCGCGGCCGCCGTGGCGCGCGTGATCACGCTGGGTACGCCGCACCACGGCACCGCGCTGGCCCATTTCGGACCGGGCGGCAACGCCGTGCAAATGCGCTACCGCAGCGAGTGGCTGGCGGCGCTGGCCGCATCTGAGGCAAATTTGCAACGTGGCTTGTTCAGTTCCATCTATTCTGTCCACGACAATATCGTCGCGCCGCAGGATTCCGGCGCGCTGCCGGGCGCGCGCAACCTGGAATTCGGCGCCATAGGCCACGTGGCGCTGGGTCGCCACCCGGTCATCCTGCGCTGCGCCCTGGACGAAATCGCCGCCGTGGCCCGATTGTGATTTTGTGTGAATATTCGCGTTGCTTGTTACTGTATGTTTATTGATGTGTACCCATGAACAACAGGCGGCGCAATGGCAACCGACTTCGGCACGCTCATCCTGAACGAAACGCCCGACGCTGTCGTGCTGACGTCGCTGGACGGGGAGGTGGTTTGCTGGACCAATGGCGCGCAAGCCATCTTCGGCTACAGCGCGGCCGAGGCGCTGGGTCGCACGCTTGCCGAGCTGATCGTACCGGCCAGCCTGCTCGACGACGAGCGCGCCGTGCTGCAGGCCACCTTGCACAGCGGCGCCGCCAACTACGAATCGATGCGCCACGCCAAGGACGGCACGCTGGTGTACATCGACAGCACGTCCAAGCTGGTGCGTGACGGGCAGGGCCGGCCCGAATATATCCTGTGGAGTAAAAAAGACGTCACCGCCTTGAAGGTGCTGCGCGACGCCAAGCTGGTGCAGGCGCGCTTCGCCGGCCTGCTGGAGTCGCTGCCGGACGCCATCATCATGGCCAACGCCGGCGGCCGCGTGGTGCTGGTCAATGCCCAGGCCGAGGCGCTGTTCGGCTACCCGGGCGGCGCCATGCGCGGCCTGGCGCTGGAGCAGTTGATGCCGGCGCGCTTCCGGCACGGCCACCTGGCGCATCGCCACGCCTACCATGCGCAGCCGGTGGCGCGGCCGATGGGCGGCGGCCGCGAGCTGTACGGCCTGCGCAGCGACGGCGTCGAGTTCCCCGTCGAGATCAGCCTGAGCCCGATCGTCACCGAGGAGGGCACGCTGGTGCTGAGCGCGATCCGCGACACCAGCGAACGCCAGCGCATCGAACGCGCGCTGCAGGAAAAGAACGCCGAACTGGCGCGCGCCAACGCCGCCAAGGACCGCTTCCTGACCGGCATGTCGCATGAATTGCGCACGCCGTTGAACGCGATTATCGGTTTTACGGGTACTATGTTGATGAAGTTGCCTGGACCTATCAATGATGACCAGGAAAAACAGCTGCGGACCGTGCAAAGCAGCGCGCGACATCTGCTATCCTTGATTAACGACTTGCTGGAACTGACCCAGATTGAAACCAGCAGCCTGGCGCTCGACCTCAAGCCCATGCCATGCCGCGCAGTGATCGACGAGATATTATTGCTGTTTGAGCCACAGGCCCGGCACAAAGGGCTGGAACTGGAATTCGTCAGCGCGCCGGACGACCTGACCGTGGTCGCCGACCGCCGCGCGCTGCAACAGATACTGATGAATTTGCTCCACAATGCGATTAAGTTCACCGACCAGGGCCGCGTCGTGGTGCGGCTGGAGCAGGGCACGGTTCATGAGCGCGCCTGTGCGACGATCAGCGTCAGCGATAGCGGCGCCGGCATCGGCGAAGACGAGCAGGCCACGCTGTTCCAGGCGTTTGCCCAGCTCGACGCCTGCAAGGCGCGGCAGCTGGAGGGGACGGGACTGGGCCTGCACCTGAGCCAGCGTCTGGCGGCGCTGCTGCACGGCGAGATTGTGTTTGAAAGTGAATCTGGCGCCGGGAGCATCTTCACCCTGGCGCTGCCGCTGGAACGATGAATAAGGGGAGCTCGACGTGTCGGCACGTATCCTGATCATAGAAGACAATGCCACCAACATGGAGTTGATGGTGTACCTGTTGCGCGCCTTCGGCTACGTGCCCTTGTCGGCCAGCGATGGCGAGGCCGGCGTGGCCGCGGCGCGGCGGGAAGTGCCGGACCTGATTATCTGCGACGTCCACCTGCCTAAGCTGGACGGCTACGGCGTGGTGGCCGCGCTCAAGGGCGACGACGCGCTCAAGCACATCCCGACCTTGGCGGTGACGGCGCTGGCGATGGCGGGCGACCGCGAGAAACTGCTGGAGGCCGGCTTCGACGGCTACATCGGCAAGCCGGTCGAGCCGGACAGCTTCGTCAAGCAGATCGAGTCTTTCTTGACCGGGGCGGTGTCGGCCCCGGCTAAATCCGACATCGCCACGATCCTGATCGTGGACGACCACGTGCTGAACCGCGAATTCCTGATGACCCTGCTGGGCTACGGCGGCCACCGGCTGCTGGAGGCGGCCAACGGCGCCGAGGGCCTGACCATGGTGCGCGCCGAAAAGCCCGACCTGGTGATCTCCGACATCCTGATGCCCAACATGGACGGCTACGAGTTCGTCACCCGCCTGCACAGCGATCCGCAGACGGCCGACGTGCCGGTGATCTTCTACACCGCCACCTACCGCGAGCGCGAGGCGATGGCCGTGGCGCAGTCGTGCGGCGTGCGCTGGGTGCTGCCCAAGCCGTCCGATCCCGAGGTGATCCTGCGCACCGTGCACGAGGCGCTGGGCCTGGCCGAGGTGGCCGAGGACGAGCAGATCCCGTCGTTCGCGCCGGAGCCGCCGCAGGAAGGGCGCTTCCACAACATCGACGACAAGGTGGCCGAATACCTGGGCGAGCTGGAGTCGAGCAGCCAGCTGCTGTCCAAGTTCGCCCACGAGACCGACGAGACGGCGCCGGAAAACCTGACGCGCATGACGCAGCGCTTGACTAGTTCACTGTCCAGCCTGCAGGCGGTGAGCCTGCGCCTGACCGCGCTGATCGAGCTGGGCATCGAACTGGGCGCCGAGCGCGATCCCGGCGCGCTGGTGGAGATCGGCTGCCGGGTGGCGCAGAACATCTGCGTCTCCAAGTACGCCTGCATTGGCGTGCTGGAGCCGGGCGCGGCCGAGCTGGCGTACTTCGCCAGCTGCGGCGCCGGCGTGCCGGCCCGGCAGATCGCGCTGGCGCCGCGCGCCGGCGTGCTGCGCGGCCTGCTGGAACAGCGCCAGGCCTGCCGCATCAACGACCTGGACGGCGACCCGGCCGTCATCGGCCTGCCGCCCAGCCATCCGCCGGTGCATTCCTTCCTCGGCGTGCCGATCGCCTCGCGCGAGCGCATCCACGGCTGGCTGTACCTGGTCGACAAGCTGGGCGCCGACGGCTTCTCCGAGGTCGACGAGCGGGTCGCCGCCACGGTGGCCGCGCAGATTTCGGTGGCCTACGAAAACCTGCTGCTGTACGACGAGATCAAGCGCCACCACGCCCAGCTGACCTTGGACATGAACGCCCGCATCCGCCTCGACGAGGACTTGCGCCGCTTCCGGCTGGCGATGGACGCCACCGCCGACGCCATCTTCCTGGTCGACCGCGCCGGCATGTGCTTTGTCGACGTCAACGTCACCGCCTGCCGCATGCTGGGTTACGAGCGCGAGGACTTCCTCAAGGTCGGCCCCAACAAGCCCGTCGAGGGCGAGCTGAACCGCCTGGAAGAGCTGTACGACAAGCTGCTGGCCGGCGACCAGAGCGGCGCCATGACCGAGCTGCTGCTATACCGCAAGGACGGCTCGCCGCTGTCGGTGGAAGTGCAGCGGCGCACCCTGCGCTCCGGCCCCAGCTGGATCCTGGTGGCGGTGGCGCGCGACATCACCGAACGCAAGGAGGCCGAGCAGCGCCTGCTCAAGCTGGCCCATTTCGACACGCTGACCGGCCTGCCCAACCGCAGCCAGTTCTACGATTCGCTGAGCCACTCGCTGCGCCAGGCCAACGATCACAAGTGGTCGCTGGCGGTGCTGTTCCTCGACGTCGACCGCTTCAAGAACGTCAACGACACGCTGGGCCACACTATCGGCGACGAACTGCTGCGGCAGTTCTCCAGCCGGCTGGTCGACTGCCTGCGGGTGCGCGACACCATCGGCCGCTTCGGCGGCGACGAATTCGCCGCCATCCTGATGCTGCCCGAAGGCGCGCAGAACGCCATCGCCGTGGTCGACAAGATCCGCGAATCGATGCGCCGGCCGTTCGACCTCAAGGGCCACGAGGTGACGGTCACGGCCAGCATCGGCATCTCGGTCTATCCGGACGACGGCGCCGATCCCGACACGCTGATCCAGTACGCCGACACCGCCATGTACCGCGCCAAGGAGGCGGGGCGCGACGCCTTCCGCTTCTTCACCTCGGAGATGAACGCGCAATCGCTGGCGCGGCTGGACCTGGAGAACGCGCTGCGGCGGGCCATCGACAACGAGGAGTTCGTGCTGCACTTCCAGCCCAAGGTCCACATCGGCACCGGCCGCATCAGCGGCGCCGAGGCGCTGATCCGCTGGAAACGGCCGGGCCACGGCATGGTGTCGCCGGCGCTGTTCATCCCGATCCTGGAAGAGACCGGGCTGATCGTGCGGGTCGGCACCTGGGTGCTGCACGAGGCCTGCCGCAAGATCGCGCTGTGGGGCAAGTCGGGCGTGGGCGCGGTGCACCTGTCGGTCAACGTCTCGGGCATCCAGTTCTTCGTCGGCGGGCTGGAGGAAGAGGTGCTGAAGGCGATCAAGGAGCACGACATCGCGCCCGAACTGCTGGAGCTGGAGCTGACCGAAAGTTCGCTGATGTCCAACGCGGAAGAGACCATCACCGTGCTGCAGAACCTGAAGGCGCTGGGGATCCAGATCTCGATCGACGACTTCGGCACCGGCTATTCCTCGCTGGCCTACCTGAAACGCTTCCCGATCGACAAGCTGAAGATCGACATCGCCTTCGTGCGCGAAGTGACCAGCAACCCGGACGACGCCGCCATCGTGCTGGCCATCATCAACATGGCGCACAGCATGAAGCTGGAAGTGATCGCCGAGGGCGTGGAGAAGGATGCGCAGCTGGCCTACCTGCGCCGCCACGGCTGCGACGAGATGCAGGGCTATTACTTCAGCCGCCCGCTGCCGGAAGAGGACTTCGAGGCGATGCTGCGCGAAGGCCGCTTCCTGCAGGCGCCGGCCGATGAAAACGTGGTCGAGCAGCAGACCCTGCTGATCGTCGACGACGACGCCTTCATGCTCGACGTGCTGACCGATTTCCTGTCGCAGGACGGCTACCGCATCCTGACCGCGCAGACCGCGGCCGAGGGCTTCGACATCCTGGCGCAGAACCGGGTGCAGGTGATCCTGTGCGACCAGTGCATGCCCTTGATGAGCGGCACCGAGTTCATGGAGCGCGTCAAGAACCTGGCGCCGGACACCTTCCGCATCATGCTGTCGGCCTATGCCGACCTGACGCCGATCATGGCCGCCATCAACCACGGCGCCATCGACCGCTTCTACACCAAGCCGTGGAAGGGCGCGGTGCTGCGCGAGAACATCCGCGAAGGCTTCCGCCTGCATGCGCAGGTGCACGGCGGCCACGCGCCGGCGCTGCCGCTGCGGCCGATCACCGAAGACGTCAAGGAGTGAGTTTGGGCCTGCTCGATTTTTTCACCGCCAAGCCAACCCAAGAGAAGTTTGCCCGACTGGCCCTGCAGGCCTTCGCCGACAGCGGCCACGCCGGACCGCTCAGCTATGACGCCGGCGAATTCCGCCTGGTCGGCGACAGCGGCAGCGCCGAGATCTACAACCTGCACAACGCCTACCGTGATTACTGCGAGGCCGGCCGCAAGCGCCGGCCCGAGGTGCTGGCCCACTACATCCGCAGCATGCAGGCGCCTGTCATGCCGGCCACCTTCGCCGAGGCGCGCGCCGGCCTGCGCCCGGTGCTGCGCGGGCGCTCCATCCTCGAATACATGCGGCTGATGCAGGCCGGCCTCCCCGCAACGCAGCCGCAGCCGTTCAAGGACGGCTCGGCGCCGTTCAGCGCGGACAGCGTGCTGATGCTGGCCTACGACAGCCCGCATTCGATCCAGACCCTGTCGCACACCGCGCTGACGGACTGGGGCGTCTCTTTCGACGCGGCGCTGGCGGTCGCGCTCGACAATCTGCGCGACATGACGGTGGCCAACTTCGTGCAGGTGGCGCCCGGCCTGCTGATGGCGGCCTGGGACGACTCGTACGAGGCCTCGCGCATCCTGCTGGCCGACCTGTTTTTCCGGCTGGAGGTGGGCGGCGATCCGGTGGTCATGATCCCGACGCGCAACCGCCTGCTGGTGGCCTCGTCCAACGACAGCGTGGCGCAGCTGGCCATGCTGGCCTTGTCGCGCAGTTTCGCCAGCGACGAGGGCCGCAGCATTTCCGCGCTGATGTATCGCTTCGAGCAGGGCAAGGCGGTCGCGTACCAGCCGGCGGACGCGGAAGTGCGGGCCCAGCTGGCGCAACTGAAAAAAATCTACCTGGCCGACGACTACGCTTCTCAAAAGCAGCTGCTGGACAAGGCCAACCAGCAGAACGAGGTCGACATCTTCGTCGCCACCTGCCAGCTGGTGCAGAGGAGGGACAGCGGACACCTGATCAGCTACGGAGTCTGGACCGAGGGCGTCGATACGCTGCTGCCGGAGGTGGACCTGGTGGCGCTGGTGCGGCCGGACGATGGCCGCGAGCACGGCGTCGGCGCCCCCAAGCTGGTGGCCTGGGACGACCTGCGCGCCAGCATCGGCGAGCTGGCCCACAGCGTGGAGGGCTACCCGGCCCGCTACCGCCTGCGCAACTTCCCCAGCCAGGACCAGCTCGACGCCCTGACGGCGCGCGAGTTCTGAGCGGCGACGTCAGGCGGAAACAACGCATAAGCTGGCGCATCGGCAAAAAATCTGGCTTACTATCAAGCTTGGTGATGGTCGAGTCCGGGGTTGATGATGCGCATGATGTCCAGTTTGTCCATATTGCTGCTGTACGCCGGTCTGGCGTGCGCCGCGGCGGACACGCCCGCGCTGAAGATCTATGGCATGGACAGCAAGCCGATCAGCTATACCGAGACCGGCCAGCCGGCCGGCATGGCGGTCGAACTGGCGCGCCGCATCCAGGACCGGTTGGGCCGGCATGACGCGATCGACATCGTGCCGTGGGTGCGGGCCCAGACGCTGGCCGAGGCCGGCCCGAACGTGATGTTGCTGACGGTGGTGCGCACCCCGGAGCGCGAGCGCCAGATGCAGTTCGTCGGCCCGATCTTCACCTCCCGCGTGGTGGCCTACGTGGTCAAGGGCCGGCTGGCCGAATTGCAGCGGCGCGACCCCGGCCTGTACAAGTCGCACGCCGGCGCGCGCCGCGGCAGCATCTTCGTCAACACCGCGCGCGGGCTGGGCTTCAACGTCACCGACGAAACCAATACCTCCGAGATCGCCGCCAAGATGCTGATGAGCGGCCGCTTCGACCTGTGGTTCGATGGCGAGGAGCTGATGCCCGGCGCCATGGAGCGCGCCGGCCACCGGCCGGACGAGATCGAGGTGGCGCTGCGGCTGGGCACGGCCGAGGTGTATTTCGCCTTTTCCAACGGCACGCCGAAAGCGCTGGTCGAGGCCTGGGCCGGCGCGCTGCGCGAGCTCAAGCGGGACGGCAGCCTGCTGAAAATCCAGCGCAAGTGGCTGGCCGCGCCGCCCGAGCATTAGAAAACGTGCTCTAGTTTTGCCGTCTACAATCCCATATCGGCAATGCAAACTCGGGAAGTTCACATGGCAAAGAAGTTGAAGCGCAATGAAGACCTGCAAACCGCTGACGTGGTACGCATGTCCTCGCAGGAGATCTGGCAGGCCGGCCTGAGCGCCTTCGCCAAGGCGCAGGAGGAGGAGGGCAAGTTCTTTTCCATGCAGCTGTTCGAGGAACGCGTGCTGCGCGCGCTGAGCTCGATCGGCGTGCCGACCGCCGGCGACGTGGCGGCGCTGAACCGGCGCATCGACGAGCTGACCCTGCAGGTGGCGGCGCTGCGGGCGGCGGAAAAGCTGAAGAATCACCGGCGTTAGGCCGGTTTGGCCGCATCTTGCGGCATCAGCCCGGCATGTGCGCGTAAAAGCACGCACGGATGTTTCTAAGATAGTCTCATCGGTGTTATGCTTGCAGGAGAATAAACAGAGGTTTCCTTGCTATGCTACAAAAAGCACCCCGCCGTACCCGCGAACGCATACTCGAACTGTCGCTGCGCTTGTTTAATGAATTCGGCGAACCGAACATCACCACCACGGTGATCGCCGAGGAGATGAATATCTCGCCGGGGAATCTGTACTACCATTTCCGTAACAAGGACGACATCGTCAACTCGATCTTCGTCCAGTTCGAGGCCGAGATCGAGCGCATCCTGACCGTGCCCAACGGCCGCCGCTCCAACATCGAGGACGTCTGGCTGTACCTGCACCTGATGTTCGAACTGATCTGGCGCTACCGCTTCTTCTACCGCGATCTCAACGACCTGCTGTCGCGCAACCGCAAGCTGGAGCTGCACTTCAAGCAGATCCTGGCGCACAAGATCAAGGTCGCCAAGCAGCTGTGCGAAGACCTGCGCAGCGAAAAATCGCTGGAAGCCTCCGACACCGCCATCGACGCCATGGCCACCAATATGGTGGTGGTGGCCACTTACTGGCTGTCGTACGAATACGTGCGCAACCCGCGCAAATACAGCGAGCAGCAATCGATGGCCGACGCGCTGGCGCGCGGCTGCTACCAGGTGCTGTCGCAGATCGGTCCCTACCTGCGCAACGAAACCAGTTTGCTGTTCCAGAAACTGTCCGAAGAATATCTGAAAAAGCTCAAGTGAGCTGACGGAGACTGCAATGGCGTGGAACCCCTTTCCTTACCCTGATCCCGCATACCTGTACACGCCGGCCAGCCTGGAAGCAGCCTGGCCGGTGCTGCATGGCGGCGACCAGGAGCCGTTCCCGGCCAACCCCTTGCTGGTGCAGGCGTGGATCGCCTTCCATGCCGGCGAATTCGAGCGGGCCGCGCGGCTGGGCCTGGACGTCGGCGTGAACGGCTATTCGGTGGCGCACAAGGCGATCTGCATCTACGCGCATTACCTGGAGCGCAGTCCGCAAAAAAAACTGGCCACCTTCGAATGCGTGGCCGAGCGCTGCGAGCGCCAGCAGCTGGAGCAACCCGATAATTCGTCCGGCTACTACTGGCATGCGTATGCGCTGGGCCAGTATTCGCAGGGAATCTCGGTGGTCAAGGCGCTGGCGCAGGGCCTGGGCGCCAAGGTGCGCAACAGCCTGGACAAGGCGATCCGCCTGGCGCCGCAACGCTCGGACGCGCACATCGCGCTGGGCGTCTACCACGCCGAGATCCTCGACAAGGTGGGCGCCATGATCGGCGGCCTGACCTATGGCGTGAAAAAAGAAGAATGTTATAAACAGTTTCAGGCCGCGCTGGCGCTGACGCCGGATTCGGCGATCGCCAAGGTCCGCTATGCGCGCGCGATGATGATGCTGGAAGGTAAAAGGAAGCAGGCCGAAGCGATCGGCCTGTGTGAGGAAGCCGCCCGCTGCGCCGTCCATGATGCGATGGAACGGCTCGACCTGGACGCGGCCAAACGAGAACTGGAAGAGGAAAAAGAGCAGTGAAAGCTATCTGCGTGTATTGCGGCGCCAACGCCGGCGTCAATCCTGTGTATGCCGAAGCGGCCCGCGCGCTGGGCCGGGCCCTGGTGGCGAGCAATCTGTCGCTGGTCTACGGCGGCGGCAATGTGGGCCTGATGGGCATCATCGCCGATGAAGTGCTGCGCATGGGCGGCGAGGTGACGGGCGTGATCCCGACCGCGCTGGTCGAGCGGGAAGTGGGCCACACCGGCCTGACGCGCCAGTTCATCGTCAAGGACATGCATGAGCGCAAAGCCATGATGGCCGAGCTGGCCGACGGCTTCATCGCCATGCCGGGCGGCATGGGCACGCTGGAAGAACTGTTTGAAATGCTGACCTGGTCGCAGCTGGGCATCCACGCCAAGCCGATCGGCCTGCTCAATGTGGACGGCTTTTATGACGGCTTGACCGGCTTCATCGAGCACGCCAGCGCGCAGGGCTTCATCCGTCCGCAGCACGCGGCGCTGATGATGTCCGCGCAGGAACCGCAGGCCTTGCTGCAACTGCTGAAGCCTTAGTCCTGGCGCCCGGGACGGTTCGGATCATGATCCTGTCCCGATTGCGCCGCCGCGCATGGTTCGCGGCGATGAGCGCGGCCTGCGCGGCGCAAGCGGCGGGCGCGGCGGAGCCTGTCGTGGTGGTGGCGCCGGACTACTGGTGTCCGTTCAGCTGCAAGGCCGGCGCCGCGCATGAGGGTTTCACCATCGATATCCTGCGGGCGGTGTTTGCCCCGCTGGGCCGGCGGGTCAACTACGAGAACCTGAACTATGCGCGCGCCTTGCTCGGCGTGCGCGCCGGCCGCTACACCGCGTCATCGCCGACCTACAAGGACGAGGCGCCGGATTTCATCTATCCGGCCACGCCGATCTCGCGCAACCGCTACTGTTTTTATACGGCGCCGCACAGCCAATGGCTCTACAAGAACGCCGCCTCGCTGGCGGGGCAGCGGGTCGGCATCGTCCAGGGCTACTCGTATGGCAAGGAGATCGACCAGGCTGTCGCGCAAAAAACCGCGGAATTCGAGGTCAACTACGGCGAGGACTTGACCTACCGGCTGGCGCGCAAGCTGCTGCTGGGACGCCTGGACAGCTTTGTCGAAGATGAAAGCCTGGTGAGCTACACCATGGCCATGCATGCCGACGTGCGGCTGCGCCAGGCCGGCTGCGCGCCGGTCAGCTATTCCTATTTCGCGTTGTCGCCGGCGCTGCCGGAGTCCCGGGCGCTGGCCAGGGAGTTCGATGAAGGCATCGCCAGGCTGCATGAGTCCGGCCAGCTGGAGCGCATCATGAAGACCTACGGTCTGCACGACTGGATGCGTTAACGCCACCGAAAAATATTTTTCTCCATGACCGATCCGTTTTGTCGCGGTTCATCGTCTTACTGAGTACGGGCCCGATCGGCGGGCCTTCCCAAGTTGAGGCCAACCATGACTACCCTGATCCTTCCCCTGACCGTCGACCCATTCAACCAGAGCAAAGTGCTGGACATGTTGCGGGACAATATACAGACCGTGATCCGCACGCTGGACGGCTGGATCGCCACCAACCTGATCGCGACCGCGGACGGCAGCCGTATCGTCATTCATTCCCAATGGCGGGACGCCGCCGCCGTGAAGGCGATGCAAACCGACCCGCGCATGGTCGCCTACTACCCGAAGCTCGCCGCCCTGGCGACGATCGAAGCCATCATGGGCGACGTGGTCCACGCGGCCAAGCCGTGAGCGGCCGGATATAATGGCCTATGGACGATGCAATGCAGGAATTTGAAAAACTGCTCGGCGAGATGCGGCCCAGGCTGCATCGCTATTGCGCCCGCATGAGCGGATCCGTGATCGATGGCGAAGACATCGTCCAGGATGCGCTGGCGAAGGCCTATGCGGCGCGCGCAGCGTTTGGCGGGCTGGATAATCCCCAGGCCTGGCTGTACCGGATCGCTCACAACGCCGCGCTCGACTTTCTGCGGCAGCGTGCGCGCGTGCCGCCGATGGAGGACGAAGATGAACTTGCCTTATTGGCGTCCCCCGATGCGCCCGATCCTGAAATTGCCGCGACCTGCCTGCGCAGCTTCATGTTGCTGCCGGCCTTGCAGCGCGGCGCGGTGATTTTGCGGGATGTGCTGGGCCACTCGCTGGAGCAGCCGGCCTATTTCGTGGCGCTCGAATTTGCCGGCGGCCAGGTCGTCGGCGTCCGCGATTTCCTGTATGCCCGGTACGCAATGGACGGGGTGGAGATACGGACTATCGTTACGCCGCCTGGCTCCACAGGCGCTTGCCCGACGCGTCCAGCTCCGTGAGATACAGGCGCAGATCGAATTCGTACTGGTGGTAATTCGGTTCCATATACGTGCACAGCTTGTAGAAGGCTTTGTCGTGCTGCTTCTCTTTGATATGCGCCAGCTCGTGGACGGCTATCATGCGCAGAAATTCAATCGGCACTTCCTTGAACAGCGTCGCCACGCGGATCTCGTGTTTGGCTTTCAGCTTGCCCCCCTGCACGCGCGAGATCGAGGTGTGCAGGCCCAGCGCGTGATTGATCACGTGGATCTTGCTGTCGTACTCGACCTTGTTGATCGGCTCGGCGTTGCGCAAATGTTCATTTTTCAAATCTTGCACATACTGGTAAAGTGCCTTGTCGGTGCGCAGTTCGTGCGCCTTGCTGTAGCGTTTGAGCAGCACTTCGCCCAGGCGGTTCTGGGCCAGGAGTTGCGATACTTGCTGCTGGGTTTGCTCGGAATAGGCGCTGAGGTACTTCAGGGAGGACATGTTGGGCACGGCTGGAAAGAATCGAGGCGTGAATGTACCACACCCGGCCGTCCTTCCCATCTTTGGAAGGAGTTCATATGCAGGTAACACGGATCGTGAGCAATATCGCCACGGTGGACATCGAGGCCGCCAAGGCCTTCTATGCCGGCGTGCTGGGCTTGTCGGTGGTGATGGACCACGGCTGGATCGTGACGCTGGCGGGCGCCGGGCAGGCCGTGCCGCAGATCAGTTTTGCCTCCGAGGGCGGATCGGGCACGCCGGTGCCCGACCTGTCGATCGAGGTGGACGACCTGGATGAAGTCCACCGGCGCCTGGTGGCCGCGCGCCTGGCGCTGGAATACGGCCCCGTCAGCGAGCCGTGGGGCGTGCGGCGCTTGTTCGTGCGCGATCCGTTCGGGCGCTTGCTGAATATCCTGTCGCACCACTAGCCGAGCTGTTCCTCGATGGAGCGGGTTTTGGCGGTGATCGTGGCGCCGGTGTGCAGCGTGGCCTTTTTCTCGATCAGCATGAGCAGGCATTCCTGCTGCGCCACCGGGTTGTGGCGCACGCCCTTCGGCACGACGTAGGCTTGTCCTTCGGACAGTTCGACCGCGCCGTCCTCCAGTTCGATGCGCAGGCTGCCCTTGAGGATGAAAAACAGTTCGTCTTCGTCGTCGTGGCTGTGCCAGGCCAGCGAGCCCAGTACTTTGGCGACCTTGACGTAGCTGTCGTCCAGTTCGGCGATCACGCGCGGCGACCAGTGTTCGGTCAGCGCGGCGGCGCTGGCGGCGGGGGATATGGCTGGCTTCATGGCGGCTCCTGTGGGGCGATGGAGTGGTCACTGTAGCCGCTTGCGGGCCGCCGGTCTTGAACGTTTGTGCGCCCGCGCCGGTTCAGCCGTAGCCAGCGGGCTGGCGAGATGCCGTAGGCGGCGACGAAGTGGCGCGTCAGGTGGGGCTGGTCGGCGAAGCCGGCCTGGGCCGCGCTGTCGGCCAGCGGCAGGCCGTGCAGCATGAGCCGGCGTGCCAGCTCCAGCCGGCGCAGCGTCAGGTAGCGGTGCGGGCTGGTGCCGAAAAAGCGCCGGAAATCGCGCGACAGGCTCCAGCGGTCGCGGCCGCTGGCTCGTGCCAGCTGGTCCAGCGTCAGCGGCGAGAGCAGGGCGTCGTCGATGTATTCGCGGGCGATCCGGGCCGCGCGGAAGTCGCCGCCCGGCAGCTCGGACTGGCCGGCCACCTGGCGCAGCGCGGTGGCGATGTCGACCAGTGCGTCGTCGCGCTCCAGCGAGCCGGGCGCGGCATCGAAATTGTCCAGCAAGCCGCGCGCCGCCCTGACCAGCCGCTGGTCGCCGGACACGCCGCCGTCGACAAACGGCAGCGGCGCGCCGCCCAGCACTTGTTGCAGCAAGGCCGGCGCGAGGTAGGCGATGCGGTAGTGGAAGCCGTCGTCGGTGCCGGCCTGGCCGTCGTGGACTTCGTCCGGATGCAGCACCAGCGCCTGGCCGGACAGGCTGTGGCGCATCGCCGAGCGGTAGCGGAACGATTGCACGCCGGCCATGGTCAGGCCGATGGCGTAGCTGTCGTGCCGGTGCGCGCCATAGGCCGCGCCTTGAAAGAAGGCTTCGACCAGGTCGATACCGTCGGATTGGGGCCCGTGCCGCAACCAATCCGTGCCCTGACGCCCCATGTCATGTCCTTTCAAACGCGATACACCCCAGCCAGTGTACCTGAGGACGACCGGCATAGACCGTATAGGCATTACTGCATAGCGCAGTAACCCCCGCATCGCTATATAATCGAGTTTATGGCGGTTCTCTTACTAAAAGGAAAAAATGATGCATGCGTTGAAACTTGGGGTGGCGCTGGTGCTGGCGGCGATGGGCGCGTCGGCGGCGGCGACGGATATCACGGTGTCGGCCGCGGCCAGCCTGACCAATGCGTTCAAGGAAATTGGCGCCGCCTACGAGAAAGAGCATGCGGGCGACAAGGTGCAGTTTAATTTCGGCGCCTCCGATCCGCTGGTGCAGCAGATCGCCAAGGGTGCGCCGGTCGACGTGTTCGCCTCCGCCGACCAGGATGCGATGGACAAGGCCGACAGCCTGAAATTGCTGGCCGCCGGCAGCCGCAAGAATTTCGCCAGCAACAGCCTGGTGCTGATCACGCCGATTGCCGCCAGCCTGCCGATCAAGGGCATCGCCGACTTGCAGCAGGCCGCCGTCACCCGCGTGACGATGGGCAATCCGGCCAGCGTGCCGGTGGGCCGCTACGCCAGGCATGCGCTGGAGCAGGCCGGGCTGTGGGGCGCCGTCGAGCCCAAGGCCCTCTTCGGCGCCTCGGTGCGCCAGAGCCTGGACTACGTGGCGCGCGGCGAAGTCGACGCCGGCTTCGTCTACGCCACCGACGCCGCCGTGATGAAGGACAAGGTCAAGGTGATCGCCACCGTGCCCACCGCAACCCCGGTCAGCTACCCGATAGCGGTGATCGCGGCCGGTCCGCAGGCGGCCGCCGGCCGCCGGTTCGCCGATTACGTGCTGTCGTCCAGCGGCCAGGCGATCCTGGCCAAGTACGGTTTCGGCCGTCCGTAAGCGGTGGACGCGCTGCTCGCCGAACCGGCCTGGATCGCGCTGCGCCTGTCGCTGAAGGTGGCATGCTGGGCGACGCTGGTGGACCTGGTGTTCGGCGTGGCGCTGGGCTATCTGCTGGCGCGCAAGCGCTTTCCGGGGCGCGAGCTGCTCGATGCGCTGCTGACCTTGCCGATGGTGATGCCGCCCACCGTGCTGGGCTACTATCTGCTGGTGGTGATCGGCCGCCATGGTGTGATCGGCGCATGGTTGCAGCAGGCGTTCGGCATCAACCTGATTTTCACCTGGCAGGCGGCGGTGATCGCGGCGGCCGTGGTGGCGTTTCCGCTGGTGCTCAAGGGCGCGCGGGCGGCGTTTGAAGCGGTCGATACCCAGCTGGAGCAGGCCGCCAGGGTGCTGGGCATTTCGCCGTTCGGCGTGTTCCTGCGCGTGACCCTGCCGCTGGCCTGGCGCGGCGTGCTGGGCGGCACCCTGCTGGCGTTCGCGCGCTCGATGGGCGAGTTCGGCGCGACGCTGATGGTGGCCGGCAGCATCCCCGGCAAGACGCAGACGCTGTCGATCGCCGTGTACGAGGCCGTGCAGGCCGGACAGGACGACAGCGCCAACCTGCTGGTGATCATTACTTCCGTGGTCTGCATCGTGGTGCTGATCGCGGCCAACAAACTGACGCCCAACCGCAATCCGCAGGCCTGAGCATGCAAATCAATATCGACATCGTCAAGACCATGCGTTCCGGCGCGCGGACCTTCGAACTGCGCGCGCAGCTGGCATCGAGCAGCCAGCGCATCGTGATCTTCGGCCCGTCAGGCGCGGGCAAGAGCCTGCTGCTGAAGGCGGTGGCCGGCTTGATGACGCCCGACAGCGGCCGCATCGACGTGGCCGGCCGCAGCCTGTTCGACAGCAGCAACGGTATCGACCTGCCGGCGCCGCAGCGGCAGCTGGCCTATCTGTTCCAGGATTACGCGCTGTTCCCGCATCTGAATGTGCGGCAGAACATCGCCTTCGGCTTGCAGCGCGGCTGGCGCAATCCGCTGGCGCGCGTGGATGGCGAGGCGGTCCGCTACTGGCTGAAGGCGTTCGAACTGGACCATGTGGCGCAGCAGTTCCCGCATCAGCTGTCCGGCGGCCAGCGGCAGCGGGTGGCGCTGGCGCGCGCGCTGGCGCCGGAGCCGGCGGCGCTGCTGCTGGACGAGCCGTTCGCGGCGCTCGACCCCGGCCTGCGCGAACGCATGCGCGCGGAGCTGGACGCGCTGCAACGCCGCCTCGATATTCCGATGATGCTGATCACCCACGATCCCGAGGACGTGCGCGCTTTCGGCGAGCACGTGCTGCGCATGGAAAATGGTAGCATGGCCGACGTCAAGGACCTGGAGCTAGTGGAGCGCAATGAAGCCTGAAGAACACGCAATGGCATTGCAGGGCAATGTATGGCTGACCGTCGGCGGTCAGAAGCTGGGCGGGCAGGACCGGATGGCGCTGCTGGCGGCCATCGCCGAACAGGGCTCGATCACGGCCGCGGCCAAGGCGGTCGGCATGAGCTACAAGGGCGCGTGGGACGCCATCGAGGCGATGAACAACCTGGCCGGCGAGCCGCTGCTGGAGCGCGCGGCGGGCGGCAAGGGCGGCGGCGGCACACGGCTGACGGCGCGCGGCGCGCAGCTGGTGGAAAATTTCCGCAAGATCGACGAGGAGCACCGCCAGTTCGTGGCGCACCTGAGCAGCCAGTCGCACGCGCTGGCCGACGATTTTTTGCTGATACAAAGGATGAAGATGAAGACCAGCGCGCGCAATCAGTTCAGCGGCAAGGTGGTGGCGTTGAAAGAGGGCGCGGTGAACGACGAGGTGACGCTGGAAATCGTCGGCGGCGAACACATCGTCGCCACCATCACGCGCGACAGCTGCGACAGCCTGAACCTGGTGATCGGCGCCGAAGCTTTCGCGCTGATCAAGGCCTCGGCGGTGATCGTGGTGACGGACATGGGCGAGGCCAAATTTTCCGCGCGCAACCGCTTGTCCGGCACGGTCACGCGGGTGCAGGTGGGCGCCGTCAACACCGAGGTCAGCATCGAGCTGCCGGGCGGCGGCGCGATCGCCGCCATCGTCACCCGCGACAGCGGCGAAACGCTGGCGCTGGAAGTGGGCATGGCCGCCACCGCCATCTTCAAGGCGTCCAGCGTCATCCTCGGCACGCCGGCCTGATCAGGTGTCGAACTGGGCGAAGCGCGCCGGCGTGACGCCCAGGATGCGGCGGAACAGCGCGATGAAACTGCTGACGCTGTCATAACCGAGGCTGAGCGCCACTGTCGTCACCGAGGCGCCGCCGTTCAGCAACTCCATGCCCTTTTGCAGCCGCGCCACCTGGCGCCACTCCACCAGCGACATGCCGGTCTGGTGGCGGAAGTGGCGCGTCAGGCTGCGGCGCGACCAGCCCAGTTTGGCGGCCCATTGGTCAAGGTCGGTCTCGTCGGCCGGATTGTCGGCGATCGCCGCCGCCATCGCCTGCAGGCGCGGATGGCTGGGCATGGTCAGGTGCAGCGGTTCTTCGTCGGCCGCGCGCACCTCGTCCAGGAACACCGTCATCAGCCGCCGTGCGGCGGCGTCGGCCGGCATGCCGCCGGGCCACGCGACCATGCGCTCCAGTAGCGACGCGGCCAGCGGCGACATGCGCATCACCCGCGACTGCGGCGGCAGGTCGGCGCACAGCGAGGGCGCCAGATGGATGGTGTAGCCGGCCAGGCCCGGCTTGAAGGTGCTGCTGTAGGCGCTGGCGCCGTGCGGCATATGGGGTGGTATCCAGCCCAGCCGGCCGCGCGGCAGCACCTGCCGCACGTCGCCGGCCTCGACCACGATCACGCCTTGCAGCGGAATGTACAGCTGGCCTTCCGGATGATGGTGCACATGCTTGATGTTGCTGGTGTTGTGGTCGGCGTGCTGCGCGGCCACCATGATCGGCATCTCGTCCGTCAGCCGCTTGTCGCCATAGTAGTTGCTACCCATATTTTGGCCCGATTGCGATATTACTTGTCTGTCGCCAGTTAGTCAGGAGTTGAGTTCTCTGGCAATCTAGGACTTTAGTTTATAGCAAGGAATCGGCATGACTGCAATCGATACGGAAGAAGTCCTGGCGCTGCTGCGCGAGGCTGGCGCCGATCTGTGCGAGACCTTTTGGCGCGACGAACCGGTGCTGGAAGTGGACGACATGATGACGGCGTTCCGGCGCATCGACGGCGCCGCCAACGCCGGGCTGAAGCGGGCGCTGGGCCGACTGTATCCCGCCATCGGCTGGCTGGAAGACGAACTGGGCGACACCGTGGCGGAGGACGCCGAAAGCGCCGCCCTGGCCGAGCGTGGCGAGTACTGGATCTGCGACGCCATCGACGGCGCGGCGCAGTTCCTGCGCGCGATACCCAGCTGGTCGATGTCGCTGACGCTGATGCGCGAGGGCGTGCCGGTGTTCAGCGCGATCTTCGACGCCGTGCATGACGAGATGTTCCACGCGGTCCGGGGCCATGGCGCCTACCGAAACGGCGAACGCATGCGCGTGAACGGCCGCGCCAGCCACTACCAGGGCATCGTCGCCACCAGCCAGCCGCCGTTTGCCGGCCGCGACCGGCGCGCGGTGCGCCAGGCCGGCGCCGCGCTGAGCGCCATGCTGCCCGACGTGGCGGCGGTGCGCGGCCCGGGTGCGACATCGCTGCAACTGGCGTATGTCGCATGCGGCCGCCTCGATGGATATTGGCAATTCGGCGATGACGGTTTCAATTGCCTCGGCGGCGCGCTGCTGGTGCGCGAGGCCGGCGGACAAGCGACCCAGGTCGATGGCAAGCCCTACGGCCTGGGTGCGCTCAGCATGGCCGCCGCGGCGCCGGGGGCGCATGCCTCCATGCTGCTGCGCTTGCAGGAAGCGCTGGAGGCCTAGGATAGGCGGGCGCGGCCACGCCCGCCTGCCGCCGCGCGGTGAAGTTTAGCGCTCGGCGGCTTTGGCGCCTTGCTGGCTGCCTCCCTTGGAAGATTGTTCGGACGCAGCGCCGCGCGCGTTGTTGGCGGCGTTTTTCTCGGCGTTGGCGCGGGCCGCGGACTGCCGGCTTTCCCCACCTTTGCGGCCGATCTGCGCCATGTGTTCGCGGTCGCGGCTGACCGCCTCGCCGCCTTTCTGGCCGGCCCGGCGCGCTTCTTCCGAATCGAATTCATGGGCCGTGCCTTTTTGGTGGGCCGCCTGTCCGCCCTTGCTGGCAATGGCGCGCTGGGTTGCTTCGTCCATCGCCGCAAAGCCGCGCTTGGCCGTGCCTTTCGGCTTGCTTTGATCGTTACCTGAATTACTGGCCATAAAACCTCCTCATGAGTGTTATGAAATTCCGTCAGGGTTCCCCGAACAGCCAGCCCTGAAGCCGGCTGCTCTGCATGGTTAGAGAGTCAAGGTTGACGAAAGTTCCACAAAGAAGGCGATTAATGGCGCAGTTCGCTCGCCATCTGGTACTTGGACATCTGTTCGGCGGTGCGCGCAGTCTGTTCCGAGGCCTGGTGCATGATTTCCTCGGCCGCGTCGGTGGCGGCGCGGCGCACGGCCGGCATGTGGGTGGCGGCCGTTTGCGCCAGGCTGGAGTTGGCGCGGCTGAGGATCTCGACCAGGTGCTGCTGGTAGTTTTGCAGCGCGCCCCAGCCCGGCGTGAACTGGGCGCCGACGGCGGAGCCCAGCTGCGCCGCGTCCTTGCTGGCCATGATGCGCTGGATGTTGGCGCCGAACTCGGCGATCAGGTCGCGGCCCAGTTGCAGGTTCAGTTCGCTCAAGCTTTGCATGGCTTCGAGCGCGCGCCGGGTCAGGTCGGTGTACAGCGTAATCTGGATGTCGATGTGCGATTTGATCGCGGGGGGAATGGGTTGGGCGAACATGATGCGTCCTCGTCGTGATCCTTCAATGAAAAACGCCGGGCTTGCGGCCCGGCGGTGTGTGCAGCCGAAGGATAGACTCGGCTATCGTCCAAAAGTTCCCGGATTTATTCGGCGGCCACCTGCAGCACCAGCTTGCCGAAGTTCTTCCCTTCGAACAGCATGTTCAGCGCTTGCGGGAAGTGCTCCAGGCCTTGCACGATGTCTTCCTTGCTCTTGACCTTGCCTTCCTTCATCCATTTGCCCAGCGCGGCGATGCCCAGGTGGTAGCGGTCGGCGTAGTCGAACACGACGATGCCTTCCATGCGCGCGCGGTTGACCAGCAGCGACATATAGTTGGCCGGGCCTTTGACCGGGGTGGTGTTGTTGTACTGCGAGATGGCGCCGCAGATGACGATGCGCGCCTTCAGGTTGATGCGGGTGAGCACGGTGTCGAGGATGTCGCCGCCGACGTTGTCGAAGTAGACGTCGACGCCGTTCGGGCAATGTTCCTTCAGGCCGTCCTTGACCGAGCCGCCCTTGTAGTCGATGCAGGCGTCAAAGCCCAGCTGGTTGACCACGAAGTCGCACTTGTCCTTGCCGCCGGCGATGCCGACCACGCGGCAGCCCAGCTGCTTGGCCACCTGGCCGACGGTCTGGCCGACCGCGCCGGCCGCGCCGGACACCACCACCGTCTCGCCGGCTTTCGGCTGGCCCGATTCGATCAGGCCGAAGTAGGCCGTCATGCCCGGCATGCCCAGCGTGTTGAGGTAGGTGGGCAGCGGCGCCAGCTTGGCGTCGACCTTGCGGAAGCCGTGGCGCTTGTCGCCGGCCGGGCCGACCCAGTAGCGCTGCACGCCGGTGCCGCCCTGCACGTAATCGCCGACCGCGAACTCCGGCGACTTCGACGCCACCACCACGCCCACGCCGCCGGCCCGCATCACCTCGCCGATGGCGACCGGCGCGATGTAGGATTTGCCTTCGTTCATCCAGCCGCGCATGGCCGGATCGAGCGACAGGTACAGCACTTTGACCACGACTTCGCCGTCGGCCGGCTCGCGCACCGGTTCGCTGACCTGCTGCCAGTCGCTGTCCTTGACCATGCCGACCGGACGGGCCGCCAGGCGGAATTGAAGATTTGTCTCGTTGATAGTCATTTTGTCTCCTCGAAGGTGGGTGTGACGCTCAATATATCTCAAATTGAACGATCGTGCTATTTTTACGGTTTGCGCCCGGCCGTGCGACAATACCGGCCTTGTTAGACCTATAACGATGGTGGATATGAGCAATCCCGAATACATTTTGACACTCTCTTGCCTGGACCAGCGCGGTATTGTTCATCGCGTGTCGGGCTTCCTGGCCGACCATGGCTGCAACATCATCGATTCGGCCCAGTTCGGCGACAGCGAATCGAAGCTGTTCTTCATGCGCGTGCACTTCGCGCTGGAAGACCGCAACGTCAACGACGACCTGCTGCGCGCCGACTTCGGCCTGCTGGGCGCCGAGATGCAGCTGGACTGGAAGCTGCGCGACGCCCACTACAAGCCGCGCGTGATGCTGATGGTGTCGAAGATCGGCCATTGCCTCAACGATTTGCTGTTCCGCTACAAGAGCGGTCTGCTGCCGGTGGAAATTCCGGCCATCGTGTCCAACCACATGGACTTCTACCAGCTGGCGGCCAGCTACAATATTCCGTTCCACCACCTGCCGCTGGCGACCGGCGCTCCGCAGGAAGCCAAGCAGGCGCAGGAAGCCAAGATCATCGAGCTGATGAACTCGCACAACATCGACCTGGTGGTGCTGGCGCGCTACATGCAGATCCTGTCGCCCGGCCTGTGCACGGCGTTGAAAGGGAAGGCGATCAATATCCACCATTCCTTCCTGCCGAGCTTCAAGGGCGCCAAGCCGTATGCGCAGGCGCACCACCGTGGCGTCAAGCTGATCGGCGCAACCGCGCACTTCGTCACCGGCGACCTGGACGAAGGTCCGATCATCGAGCAGGACGTCGAGCGCGTCGATCACTCGATGGACGCCGATACGCTGTCCGCGATCGGCCGCGACGTCGAGTGCGTGGTGCTGGCGCGCGCCGTGAAATGGTTTGTCGAACACCGCATTTTGCAGAACGGCGACAAGACTGTCGTGTTCAAATAACTGATTAAAATAGAAACGAAGAGATTCACCGATGGCCCTCAAAGCAACAATTTACAAAGCCGACTTGCAGATCGCGGACATGGACCGCAACTTCTACGAGACCCAGTCGCTGACCTTGGCGCGCCACCCGTCCGAAACCGACGAGCGCATGATGGTGCGCCTGATCGCCTTCGCCATCCACGCCAACGAAGCGCTGACCTTCACCAAGGGCCTGTTCGACGTCGAAGAACCGGACCTGTGGCAGAAGGACCTGACCGGCGCGATCCAGTTGTGGATCGAAGTGGGCCAGCCGGACGAGAAGGTGATCCTGAAAGCCAGCGGCCGCTCGGAGCACGTCTACGTCTACAGCTACGCCGCGACCAGCCACATCTGGTGGAAGGCGCTGGCCAACAAGGTCGAGCGCTGCAAGAACCTGACCGTGATCAACCTCGACGCCGACGCCGCCGAGCAGCTGTCCAAGATGGCCCAGCGCAGCATGCAGCTGCAATGCACGATCCAGGACGGCCAGATCTGGCTGACCGACGGCACCACCACGGTGGAAGTCGGCCGCGAAACCTTCAAGGGCGAGCGTTGATATAACGTTGTTATAATCCTTCGATGAAAAAAATCCTCTACGCATTGCTGCTGGCGGCGCCGCTGGCTTCGGCCCAGGTCGAAGTCCGCGACGCCTGGATACGCGCCACCGTGCCGTCGGCCAAGTCCACCGGCGTGTTCATGCAGCTCAAGTCCAAACAGGGCGGGCAGCTGGTGGAAGTGCGCTCCGGCGTGGCGGGCGTGGCGGAGATTCATCACATGGAGATGGACGGCCAGATGATGAAGATGCACGCCGTGCCGTCGTTGGACTTGCCGGCCGGGCAGAACGTGGACCTGGCGTCCGGCGGCTATCATGTGATGCTGATGGATTTGAAGCGGCAGTTGAAGGAAGGCGAGACCGTGCCGGTCACGCTGGTGATCCGCAAGAAGGGCAAGCCGGCTGAAACCGTCGCCATCGAGGTGACGGTCAAACCGCTGACGTACACACCACCGAAAGGGCAGTGATGAAAACGACTTCCACCATGCTGGCGCTGGCTTTCTCTGCGGCGATGCTGGCGCCTGCGGCGCAGGCGCACGTCACGCTGGAACAAACCACCGGCCTGGCCGGCAGTTTCCAGAAGCTGACCTTCCGCGTCGGCCACGGCTGCGACGGCACGGCCACCAAGGGCTTGACGGTGTCGCTGCCGGAGGGCGCGACCAACGCCAAGCCGATGCCCAAGGCCGGCTGGAAGATCAACGTCGGCGCCAACGGCGGCGCGCAGGAAATCAGCTGGAAGGGCGGCCCGCTGCCGGACGCTTATTTCGACGAGTTCGTGGTGCAGGTCAAGCTGACCGGGCAGCCGGGCAAGCTGTACTTCCGCGTCGTGCAGCAGTGCGACAAGGTCAGCGTGGCCTGGGACGAGATCCCCGGCGACGGCGCGGCCAAACTGAAGGCGCCGGCGCCGGTGCTGGAGGTACTGCCGGCGCCCGCCGGCACGGCGCAGCACCAGCACTGATCCAGGCCGCGCGCGGTTTATCGTTTATATTATTTGACGACCGCGCCGCCCTTCATTACCCACTGGACGCTTTCCAGCGTCTTCACATCTTTCAACGGCTCGCCGTCGACCGCGATCAGGTCGGCGAACTTGCCGGCCTCGATAGTGCCCACCTTGTCGGTCCAGCCCAGCAGCTCGCTGGCGTTGAGCGTGGCCGCGCGGATCGCCTGGATCGGCGTCATGCCCAGCTTGACCAGCGTGCCGAACTCGCGCGCGTTGAGGCCGTGCGGATAGACGCCGGCGTCGGTGCCGAAGGCGACCGGCACGCCGGCCTTGATGGCGCGGGCGATGTTCAGGCGCGCGGTCGGCAATACCGTCTTGGCCTTGACCAGCAGCGGCGGCGGCAGCTTGATGGCCTCGGCGTTGTCGATCAGCCAGTCGCCCAGGTAGACCGTCGGCACCAGCCAGGTCTTGTGCTCCTTCATCAGCTTGATGCCTTCGTCGTCGATGTAGGAACCATGCTCGATTGAATCGATGCCGGCCAGCACGGCCAATTTGATGCCGTCGCCGCCGTGCGCGTGGGCGGCGGCTTTGCGGCCGAGGCGGTGGGCGTCGCCGATGATGGCCTTCAATTCTTCCAGCGTGTATTGCGAGGTGCGCGGGTCGTCGCCGAAGGACAGCACGCCGCCGGTGGCGCAGATCTTGATGACGTCGGCGCCATACTTGATGTTGCGGCGCGTGACCTTGAGCGCCTCGGCGACGCCGTCGGCCACGCCGAGCGCGGTCTGCTTGTATTCCGGGGCGTGCATGGTGTCGTCGCAATGGCCGCCGGTGATGCTCAGCGGCGGGCCGGAGGCGGCCATGCGCGGACCGGGCACGTCGCCGTCGTTGATGGCGTCGCGCAGGCCGATGTCGGCATAGCCGTCGGCGCCGACGTCGCGCACGGTGGTGAAGCCGGCTTGCAGCGTCAGGCGGGCGTTCTTGGCGCCGGTCAGCGTGGTGCGGGGGATGGATTTGGCGATGATGGAATAGCCGGCGTCCTGCGGGTCGCCGGTCAGGTGGGTGTGCATGTCGATCAGGCCGGGCAGCAGGGTCTTGTTGCCGAGGTCGATGACCTGGGCGCCGTCCGGGATCGCCAGCTTGCTGCCGGCGGCGGTAATGCGTTCGCCGCTGACCAGCACCACGGCGTTGTCGACCAGCGCACCGCTGCGCACATCGAGCATGTGGGCGGCCTTGATGGCGGTGACGGTGGGCGGGGCATCGGCGAAAGCGGCGGAGCAGGCCAACAGCAACAGCGGCAGCGTGCAGGCGCGGCGGACGGACATGGCGATAACGTTCAAGCGGATCTCCTTGTGGTGAGGTTCTTATTCGTTTTATGCGCACCGGATTGATGCGGGCCAAACGGCGCCCGCCTAGCGTACCCGCGTCTTCAGGCGGGCGCTACAATTTTTTGGATGAATACCCGCAGCGACACGCTTTACCGCCAACTCTTCGCGCATCCCGAAATTGTGCTGTACCACGGTCGTGGCCCATGGCGCACCAGCAGGGAGCTGGCCGATTTGATGCTCTCACCGCCGATGGGATTGGAAGTCTATCAGCCGCGCCAGCAATACATGCTGATAGACCAGCATCGCCATTTGAATCCGGATGACCCGGCCAATATTCTGGGTATCGTGTTCCGATTGTTGCGTTCGAAGACCAATAAGGAAATGCTGTCTGCGTTGGGCGATTTTGCCGAACGCATGAAAGCGCCGGATGTCGCAAGAGCCCGCGATAGCCTGACGCGCTGGGTATGCACGACCTTGCAGGAGGAATTTGACGAAGCTAATATGAGCTCAGAGGAGGAGCCAGTGATGCTATTTAATCGGCGATTCAAGACCTATGAAGCCTTACTGGAATATGAGGCCGTCAAGCGTGGCCGCCTCAAGGGATTGAAGGAGGGGCGCCGCAAAGGCATGCGGCAAGGTATGCAGCAAGGGCGGCAAGAGGGTGAACGCACGGCGCTGAAAGGCGTTTTGCAGGAGTTGCTGGATCGCCGAAACGCGCCACTCCCGGTCGGCGTTGCCGAAAAAATGGACCATGCCGACACCGCCCAGCTCAGCGCCTGGATCCAGGCGCTGATTGATGGTCGCGATCCAGCTCAGGTTTTTACTGCGGCGAACCACCCAGCCGCTTGATGGTGCCCGAACCCATCACGCTCTTGGTCAGCTGCGGATCGCCGTAGTAGGTGATGTCGCCGGAGCCGGCCACGCTCAGGCTCAAGGTCTGCTTGGCCCACACCGTCGCCTGGCCCGAGCCGCCGATGCTGACCGTCACATCGCGCGCCGCCAGCTGCCCGGCCTGCACCCGCCCCGAACCGCCGATCGACACCTGCAAGCGTTCGACGTTGCCGCTGGCCTTCAGGTTGCCGCTGCCGCCCAGCGCGATCGCCACCGATTCGCTCTCCAGGTTGCGCACATTGATCGAACCGGAGCCGCCGACGTCAAACGTCAGGCTCTCGCCGCGCAGCTTGTCGGCCTCGACCGAGCCGGAGCCGGCCACCGCGATCTTCTCGATCGAACGCGCCTGCACCACGATCTTCATCGTATGCGACTCCAGGTTGACGTCCTTGCGCGTCGGCCGGATGCGCAAGGTGCCGTTGTCGACCACGGTCTCGATCAGCGCCTGCAAATTGTCGTCGGTCTCGATGCTGATGCCTTCGGTGTTGCCGATGCGGATCTCGACGTTGCCGCTGAGACTGGTCGCCAGCGAGGTGAAATGGCCGGTCTCGCGGTTCTGTTTGACGATCTTGCCGCTGCCCTGCACGCGCTCGCCATGGAACCAGCTGAGCGGACCGGCCACGGCCATGCCGGCCGGCGCGGCGACGGCCAGCAGGCCGGCGGACAGGAACAGGATGCGCAGCGCGCTACGGACGGATGGATTTGCCATGATGATCTCCTCGGGATGGTGGGTACGGCTCTTGAGGTTGAATACTACGGACTCATGCCCGCGCACGAAACCCGGCTGCGACAGATTGCAGCCAGCGCGGCACAGAATGCAGCAGCCGGGGAGCAGGCCGCGTGCGGCGGCGGGGGCAGGGCCGGCATGAGGTATCATTCGGGCTATCCCGCAACACCGCACGCTGCAATGCAGCACTTATTGGACTTACATGCTTATCATCACCATCAAACAGGGCAAGGAAAAGAGCCTGCTGGCCGGCGACCCCTGGATTTACGCCTCCGCGATCGAAAAAGTCGAGGGCAAGCCGCAGGAAAAGAACAAGCCGGGCGCCACCGCCACCGTGCAGACCTCGTCGCGCCAGTTCATCGGCCGCGCCGCCTACAACGCCAAGTCGCAGATCTGCGCCCGCATCTGGACCTACAAGGAAGACGAGCCGGTCGACCACGCGCTGATCAAGCGCCGCGTCAAGGCCGCCATCGCCAAGCGCGCCGCCAGCGTGCGCGCGGCCGGTCCCAACGACCTGGTGCCGGTGGTGCGTGGCGACGAGGACGGCCTGTCCGGCCTGCTGGTCGACAGCTGGGGCGGCGTCAAAGGCTACCTGATCTGCCAGTTCCAGTCGGCCGGCGTCGAGGCCTGGAAAGTGGCCATCGTGCAGGCGCTGCTGGCGGAAACCGGTTGTCCGAATGTCTACGAACGCTGCGACGACCTGATCCGCAAAGGGGAGGGCTTGCCGATCTTTTATCGCGCGCTGGCCGGCGAGGAACCGCCCGACCACGTGGTGGTCACCGAAGGCAAACAACGCTACAGCATGGACTTGCGCACCGGCTTCAAATATCCGAAGGTCCGCAGCTGAAAAAATTTCGACAGCGCAATTTTTCTCTTATAATCGTTGGCGGAGCAATACCGACCCCACGGAGATCAGAGTACAGATGGAAAATTACCAGTCGTCGCAAATTCGCACCCTGACTTACATCGAAAACGAAGACCACCCGGTCTTCGGCACGCTCGTCGAGCAGATCCTGCATTTGCTGAATTCCAAGCTGATCTTCAGCGACATCCTGATCCACCAGAACAGTCCGCTGTTGCTGCGCCAGCCGAAAGGGCTGGTGGCGGTGACCGATTCGCCGATCACGCGCGAGGAGCTGCAAGAGTTCTTCGAGGTGGTCGAGCCGAACTGGGCCGAGCGCATCCAGGACCGCGCCTTCGACCGCGCGGTGGACCTGCACACGGCGCGCATCCGCGCCAACTGCTTCAGCTTCCAGGGCAAGAAACGGCTGGGCTGCGTGATCCGCCGTTTCCCGAAGGAGCCGATGGTGCTCAGCCAGCTGGGCCTGCGCCAGGCCGAGCAGAACTTCGCCAAGCTCACCAGCGGACTGGTGTTGATTATCGGCGACACCTGCCAGGGCAAGTCGACCACCATCGCCGCCATGCTCGACGAGATCAACAAGCACCGCTCCGGCCACATCATCACGATTGAAGATCCGGTGGAAACGCTGATCCCGCAGCGCCAGTGCGTCATCACCCAGCGCGAAGTGGGCTTCGACGGCGACGTCGAGAGCTTCTACCTGGGCGCGCTGGACGCGCTGCGCGAACGGCCGGACGTGATCGTCATCGGCGAGATCCGCGACGCCCAGACGGCGCAGGAAGCGCTGGCGCTGGCCGAATCCGGCCCGCTGGTGCTGGCCTCGCTGCACGCGCGTTCGACCGAGCTGGGCTTGCAGAAGATGGTGCGCCTGCTGGGCAACACCGAGCCGCAATCGCAGGCGCTGGCGCATGCGCTGCGCGGCGTGCTGTGCCAGGCGCTGCTGCCGTCGGTGGACGGCGACCGCTACCACCTGGCCACCGAGTGCCTGACCTCGAATCCGGAGGTGGTGTCGATGATCGCCACCGGCCAGGTGTCGGCGCTGCGCAACTGGATGGAAACCAAGCCGGGCGAGGGCTGCCATACGATGAACGCCTCGCTGCGCGCGCTGCTGGCCGCCGGCAAGGTCAGCGTGGACGACGCCCGCAACGCCACCACCGACCGCATCGGTTTCGCCGAGCATTACTAAGGACGCGATGAAGTACCGATTGTTTCTGTTCGACCTGGACGATACGCTGCTCGATTTCAAGGCGTCCGAAAAACTTTCTTTCGTACGCACGATGCGGGAACTGGGGCTGCGCGACGGCGTGGACGGGATTTTCCAGCAGTACCAGGCGATCAATGTGGAACTGTGGCGGCGCTTCGAGACCGGCGCTGTCACCAAGGACTTTTTGAAGGTGGAGCGCTTCCGCAAGACCTTCCTGGCGAACGGCATCGAGCTCGACCCGGAGGCAGCAAGCATTCTTTATCTTGAGTCGCTGCCGGATACGGTGGTGCTCATCGAGGGCGCCAACTTGCTGTGCGAGACGCTGTCCGCAATCGGCGAGGTGGGCATCATCACCAACGGCGTCGAAGCCATCCAGAACCGCCGCATCGCCAGCTCGGGGCTGGCCGAGTATATTTCCTTCGTCGCCACGTCCGAAGCGTGCGGCCATGCCAAGCCGGATGTGCGTTTCTTCGAATATGCCGCCAGAATGGCAAAGCCGTTTGCCAAGGAAGAAGCGATCATCGTTGGCGACCGCCTGGACGCCGACATCCTCGGGGCGAATCGATACGGCATCGAAAGCTGCTGGTTCAATCCCGACCGCCTGACCAATGCGTCGGAAGCGATGCCGGACTACGAAGTGGACAGCCTGCAAGCCGTCGTGCCGGCGTTGTGCAACCCCGGGGTCAAGTCTGACATTCGGACACGAGCCCTGCTGTAGACGCGCCTTTCGGATGAGGTCGTGTCCGAATGTCAGACTTGACCCCAGTGGTTGAATGTCAGACTTGACCCCAGTGGTTTAATCCAACGGAATCGCGCGGTAGCGGTTGACGTCGTTGCCGTTGACCGGTGGCGCGTTGTTGCCCCAGGCGCTGCGCAGATAGGATACGACCTGCGCCACTTCGGTATCGTTCAACACGTGGCCGAAAGGCGGCATGCCGTATGGCCGTGGATTGCCATCCGTGCCGGGTGCGAAGCCGCCGTTGAGCACGATGCGGATCGGATTGACCGCCTGCTCCATCGTCAATGCGCGGTTGCCGGCCAGCGGCGGGTAGCCGGGCGGCAGGCCGGCGCCGCCGGCGCCATGGCAATCCGCGCAGTGCTTCTCGTACAGCTTGGCGCCGGCCGACAGGTAGGCCACCGCCTCGGCGCCCTTGTCGCGCTCGAACTCGGATTTCTTGCCGTCGCTTGGCAGCGCTTTCAGGTAGACCGCCATCGCGTTGATGTCGCTGTCGCTCAGGTATTGCAGGCTTTGCTGCACCACTTCCGCCATCGGCCCGAACACGGTGGCGCGCGGCGACACGCCGGTCTTCAGCAATTGCGCGATGTGCGGCTGCATCCATTCTCCCAGCCCGGCCTCGGCGCCGGAATTGAGCGACGGCGCGTACCAGCCCAGCACCGGAATCAGACCGCCGGACAGGCCTTCGCCGTCGGTCGCGCCCAGCGTGTTGCGCGCGCTGTGGCAGGCGCTGCAATGGCCCAGGCCCTGCACCAGGTAGGCGCCGCGATTCCAGTCCACCGATTGCTTGCTGTCCTCGCGGAACACGGCCGGCCTGAAGTACAGCGCGCGCCACGCCGCCAGCATGAATTGCTGGTTGTATGGGAAGCGCAGATCATGCGGCTGGTTGGCCTGCGCCACCGCCGGCACCGACTGGAAGTAGGCGTACAGCGCATCCGCATCGTCGCGCGTGATGCGGGTGTAGTTGGTATAGGGGAAGGCCGGGTACAGCAGGCGGCCATCCTTCGATTTGCCGTTGTGCAGCGCGCGCCAGAAATCGTCCGCGCTCCAGTTGCCGATGCCGCTGGCCTTGTCGGAGGTGATGTTGGGCGAAATGACGTTGCCGAACGGGGTTTGCAGCGCGCGGCCGCCCGCATGTTGCGCGCCGCCGCGCACGGTGTGGCAGGCCATGCAGTCGCCGGCCTTGGCCAGGTAGGCGCCGCGCGCGATCTTTTCGGCCGGCGCCAGTTTGGCGGTGACGGTCGGCGCCGGGCCGGCGTCGTCGGAACCGCCGAACAGCACCAGCAGGATGCCGGCCAGCAGCAGCGCGATAACGGTATAAATAATTTTCTTCATGTGCGGCCCCTCAAGGTGCTGGCACGCTGCCGCAGTTCAGCGGCAGGGGCATGGCGATGCTGTCGGCGGCGCCGGGGCGGGCGGCGGCGTCCGGCGTTTGCTTGCTGAGCCAGCCGGAGACGGCGGCGACGTCGGCCTCGGACAGCCGGTTGGCGATCTCCGCCATGCAGTCCGGCGCGGCGGCGCGGCGCACCTTGTTCTTCCATGCGCCGAACTGGGCGTTGACGTAGTCGCTGGGCAGGCCGATCAGGCCGGGTATCGCCGGCGTCACGCCGGTCAGCGTGCTGCCGTGGCAAGCCACGCAGGCCGGGATTTTCTTGACCGGATCGCCTTGCTGCACCAAGGCCTGGCCGCGCGCCAGGGCGGTGCTGTCGGCGCTGGCGCCGCTGCCTGCCTGCGCCGGCGGGTAGGGCGGGTGCTGCTGCGAGAAGTAGTCGGCGATCTCGCGCAGGTAGGCGTCCGGCAGGTGGTCGACCATATAGGTCATCATCGGATAATGGCGCCGGCCGTCGCGGAAATTGACCAGCTGGTTGTACAGGTAGCCGGCCGGCTTGCCGGCGATGCGCGGGAAGAAGGCGTCGCCGCGCTCCTTGACGGCGTGGCAGGCGGTGCAGGCGGCCACGCGCTGTTCCAGCGTGTCGGGCAGGGTGGCGGGTGCGGCGGCCAACGATGGCAGGCCGCAGCCGGCCAAAGCCAGCGCGACGCACGCGCGCACGACGAGAGAGGTAGACATGCCATTCCTTGAAGTCGTAGCTATCTGGCAAGGATACCAGATCAACCCCTACAACGGCTTGGGCGGGCGAGGAAGTTTGACGGCTTTCACCGGCGGCAGCTTGTTGCCGGCGCCGATGTAGTGGCGGTAGATGCGCAGCGCCACCTGGGCGTCGTCGGCCGCGTACAGGATCTGCTTTTCGTTCAGGCGCGGCAGCGCCCAGTTGGTGGTGGAGATCTTCTTGGATTTCTGCAGCTTCTGGCCGAAGAACTTGGCGACGGCGGTCTTGGCGCCGAGGTCGTTGCGTTGTCCCGGCGTGCGCAGCGCCACCGACAGGTCGACCACGCCGGCCGCCCGTATCGCCAGCTTGGCGTGCAGGCGCTTGACGTCGTCGGACAGGCCGAAGCCCACCTTCAGCAAAGCCGGCGTTTCCAGCACCGCCTGCAGCACTTCGAGGATGACCGCGGACGTGCTGCTGCCGATCTGGAACAGATAGGCCTGGTGGTCGGTGGCGAACTGGATCAGGTGCGGACCGGTCGAGGTCTCGCCCTTGGTGAAGGTCGGCTTCGATTCGGTATCGAAGCCGATGGCGTCGGTGGCCAGCAGGGCGTCGCGCGCGGCGACGGCTTGCTCGGCCGTGGTGACCAGCCGCACATCGGCGATGCGTATCCCCACGTAAGGCGGAAGCTCGGCCTCCGCCTGTAGTGCAGGCTGCTGGGTATTATCTAACTGAGCCAACTGAGCCAACTCAGCCCTTGCGCGAGAACTTCGCGGTCAGCTGGTTCAGCTTGTCGGCGCGCACGCGGGCCGCTTCTTCGGCCGCGGCCGCGTCGCGTTCCGCCTTCTTGCGCTCGGCTTCTTTCTTGAAGCGGTCCTGCAATACCTGGGTGGCGTGGGCGCGGTGGGTGTCGGTCACTTCGGCGCCCGGGGTGCCGTCCAGATCGTGGCGCACCTTGGCTTTTTCCATGACTTTCAGGTAGCGCAGCGAACCGGTATGGATGCCGAGCGCGGTGCGCATGGTCTTGCGATCCAGTTCAGGCATGATGGCGAGGATCTGCTTGTCGATACCGATCGACAGGGGTAGGAAATCGCGGAAGGCCGGGAATTGGGTTTGCAATTGTTTCAGCAAGCTGCGCGGGGTCAGAGCCGCAGAGGTGGGTGTGACGGCGGCGGTAGCGGCAGAGGCTGCGGGCTCGATTGCCGGCGCCTGAGGGGTGAGGCTAGTGTTCATCGACTTCATAGTTTAAGCAAGAGGCGTCAGCATATCATGTGCACTACGGGATTGCAGTGCCTTTTAGGCCATGATGTAAAAATGACCATATCGACATCATACGCCCCTTCGGCGCGGAAGGTGCGTTCGCACGCCAAAACATGTATAATGCGAGACGCACCTTTGCAGGACGGTGCGTTTCAGTTTGGTACAGGATGCGATTTGGACGGTCTGACAAGAGTGTGACGCCCTTGTTATATGGTTTTACGATGTCGGATATAAGTACTATCAATTATCCTGATGTCTCGCTATACGGCATACTTTGCCCTCTCCCTATTCTTCACTGAAAAGAGAAACAAGCCCGTTGTTGGATGCGGGCTTTTTTTATTCCGCAGATAATCGTCAGCTAAATTACAACATTTCCATCTGTGCGCACCGGTAACGGTCGGCGCCGGCTATGGCATTTTGTATTTTCTGGCGAATACGCATTGAGAGATATTTAATGACAAAAACGCCGAAAACTTTAACGTTGTCCGTCAAGGCCGCCCGTACCAGCTCCGCTCCGCTGGTGGTGCCAAAGACGACTCTATCTTATGTGATCGATAATGCGCAAGAGGCAGCGAGCAAAGTAACGGTAGTCAAAAAGAAAACCCGCCTGAGCGCCGCGGCCGAAGCGGCCCAGGCGGAAGCGCAGGTGGCGGTGCAGCACGCTGACGCGTCCGACATCCCGGTCAAGACCGTCAAGGTGGCGCGCAAGAGCGCCGTGCTGCCGGCCGCCGACACCGGCGCGCCTGCGGTGGTGGTCAAGGCCGCGCCGAAATCCAAGCTGGTCAAGGCCGTCAAGGCCGAGCCTGCGCCGGTCGTCATCGTGACCGCCGGCCCGGCCGTGAGCCAGGTGACCGACGCCGCCACGCTGGCTTCGATCGACACTTCCGGCTACCTGCTGCCTAGCGTCAAGGTGCCAGGCCGCCGCGGCCGCAAGCCGTCCGAATTCACGCCGGAAAACGACGAAGTGGCGGCACTGAACGCGGTCGAGCGCGCCGAACTGAAGGCCGTGTCCAAGGCCCGCGAGCGCAAAGCCAAGGGCGGCGCCGCCGACATGCTGGGCGTCGATTCGAAGAGCACGGCCGAGGAACTGGAACGCCGCCGCACCCAGATCAAGAACCTGATCAACATGGGCAAGGAGCGCGGCTTCCTGACCTACGCCGAGATCAACGACCAACTGCCGGAAAACATTGTCGACCCTGAAGCGATCGAAGGCATCATCGCCACCTTCAACGACATGGGCATCGCCATCTACGAGCGCGCGCCGGAAGCCGATTCGCTGCTGCTGACCGACAGCGTCGCCACCGTGACCTCCGACGACGAAGTGGAAGCGGCCGCCGCGACCGCGCTGTCGACGGTCGACTCCGACTTCGGCCGTACCACCGACCCGGTCCGCATGTACATGCGTGAAATGGGCGCCGTGGCGCTGCTGACGCGCGAAGGCGAGATCGAGATCGCCAAGCGTATCGAAGGCGGCCTGAAGGACATGATCCAGGCCATCTCCGCCTGCCCGACCACGATCGCCGAGATCGTCGCGCTGGCCGCGAAGATCGAAGCCGACGAGCTGAAGGTGGATGAAGTGGTCGACGGCTTCGTCGACCTGAACGAGGCGAACAACACGCCGGCCGTTGCGGCCGCGCCTGCCGCCGCGTCGGACGACGAAGAGGAAGAGGAAGAGGAAGTCGAGGAAGAAGACGGCGACGCCAACGGCGGCGCGGCAGGCTTCTCGACCGAGCAACTGGCGCAGCTGAAGAAAGCCGCGCTGGAAAAGTTCGACGTCATCTCGACCCAGTACGACAAGATGCGCAAAGCCGCCGGCGGCTATGGCTCGAAGGCTTATGTGTCGGCGCAGGAAGCGATTTCGGCCGAACTGCTGGGCATCCGCTTCACCGCCAAGGTGGTCGAGAAGCTGTGCGACACGCTGCGCGGCCAGATGGAAGAAGTGCGCCACATCGAGCGCGCCGTGCTGGAGCTGTGCGTGAACAAATGCGGCATGCCGCGCGCCCACTTCATCAAGGTCTTCCCGGGCAATGAATGCGACCTGGACTGGGTTGACGGCGAAGTCGACAGCGCCTATCCGTACAGCGCCATCCTGGGCCGCAACGTGCCCGCGGTGAAAGAGCTGCAAAAGAAAATGATCGACCTGCAAGCCCGCGTGGCCTTGCCGCTGGCCGACCTGCGCAAGATTAACAAGCAGATGGCCGCCGGCGAAAAACGCGCGCGCCAGGCCAAGCGTGAAATGACGGTCGCCAACTTGCGTCTGGTGATTTCGATCGCCAAGAAGTACATCAACCGCGGCCTGCAGTTCCTCGACCTGATCCAGGAAGGCAATATCGGCCTGCTGAAGGCGGTCGACAAGTTCGAATACCGTCGCGGCTACAAGTTCTCGACCTACGCGACCTGGTGGATCCGCCAGGCCATCACCCGTTCGATCGCCGACATGGCCCGCACCATCCGCGTGCCGGTGCACATGATCGAGACGATCAACAAGATGAACCGCATCTCGCGCCAGATCATGCAGGAAACCGGCAGCGAGCCGGACCTGGCGACCCTGGCCGTCAAGATGGAAATGCCGGAAAACAAAGTCCGCGAAATCATGAAGATCGCCAAAGAGCCGATCTCGATGGAAACGCCGATGGGCGAGGATGGCGATTCGCAGCTGGGCGACTTCATCGAAGACAACACCACGCTGGCGCCTTTGGACGCCGCGCTGCATGCCTCGATGCGCAACGTCATCAAGGAAGTGCTGGACTCGCTGACCCCGCGCGAAGCCAAGGTGCTGCGCATGCGCTACGGCGTGGAAATGTCGAACGACCACACGCTGGAAGAAGTGGGCAAGCAGTTCGACGTGACCCGCGAGCGTATCCGCCAGATCGAAGCGAAGGCCATGAGCAAGCTGCGCCAGCCGTCGCGCTCGGACAAGCTGAAGACTTTCCTGACGCAGAACTAATTGTTGCGCTTGAAAAAAGCCACGTGCGCTTAAGACGGCCAAGGCCGTCCTAAGCGCACGTGGCTTTTTTTTTTGGCTTACAGCTTGACCGGCGTGGCTTTCCTGGCCGCGTCGATGGCGTCCTGTTTGGCCTTTTCAGCGGCGGCGGCGATCGGCTTCTGGTTCCTGAGCACGGCGTCGTAGTCGGTGATGACCACGCTCATCGAGGTGGTCCAGGTGGAGTCGCCGACAAACGCCACCTGGACAGCCTTGTCGCAATTGACGATGCGGTCCATCATCGCGGCGTGGGCGAACGTCACGCCGATGCCGCGCGCGTAGCAGTCGTTGATCAGCTTGCCGGTCTTGGTGCGGACCCAGTGCATGTCGCCATACTGGCCTTCGTTGGGCGGCAGTTGGCCATATTTTTCCAGTAACTGCTTGCGCAGCTCCGTGTTCAGCACCTTTTGCTCGAACTTCTCGGCGAGGCGTTCGATCTGCACCACGCGGCCATCCATCGGGCCGAAAGTGACGGTGACGCGCGAACGGTTGGGCGCGTTCGGGACCGTGTATTCGATGTTGTCGGGGCGCGCCGCGTAGACCGTGTCGGCCGGACGCACGTGCGTGCGGTTGGCCTTGTAGCCGTCGGCGAACAGCACTTTTTCAACCTGTTGCTGGGTATCGCCGATCTTGATGCCCATGGTTTCCAGCGATTTCGGTATGTCAGCGGCGTGCGCGGCGCCGGCCAAGGTGGTGGAGGCGAACAGCGCAGCCAGTAATTGTCGGTTCATGACGGTCCCGTAGATGTTTGAATTTCGATAAAAATATAATAGTAACAACTTTAGTGTAGCAAGCTCGTGAATCTGTTGTCAAACGCGCTTTTTTGATCGTATTGCAATACACTAACGATATCCACCCAATCGGCATGGGCATGGAAAACCAAGGCTTTCGGATGATCAAATCAATTTTTCTCAGCCTGGTCCTGGCTGGTGCGTCCGCGACGGCCGCTGCTGCTGCGGTAGTCGATGTCGCCGCCGGCATACAGTTGGCGCAGATCGACTTCGATAGTTATCACGCGCTGTTGCTTGAACGTTGCAGGGTGCTGGCGCCGGAAGCGGTCGATGGCTTGACGGCAGCCATGGCGCAATGGAAAGAACAGAACGCCGATGCGTTGCTAATCCTGCGTCAACTCTACAAGGCGCAATTGATGCAGCTGAAGCGCGCGCAGCAGCCCGATGCGACCGACGCCGATATCGACGCGCACGTCGCCGCGGTGCTGGGCATATTCAATGCGAACCTGAAGGAAAAGGTGGCCGGCGTGCCGGCCGACGAGGCCAGGGCATCCTGCGAAGGCGAGTACGCCAACAACCTGCTGAACCGCCCAGCCATGGACTTCAACGTGCTGCTGAAGCGGATGACGCTGGGACGCTGAGACGGTAAAGAATGAAAACAGTTTATATCAATAAGAATAATTACTCGTGGTCGCTTCAATTATTTCCGCACTGATTTTGGTCTACTACATCTGCATACGCGAATGGCTGCTGGTCCTGGCGCTGGCGTGCTGGCAGGCCGTGAAGCTGGTCGATTATATTTATCCAGCGACCCTGCCGCTCTGGCTGCAGCTATCGGTGATCGGGGTGGTGTTCGTGATGGTGATGCATCAATACCTCAAGCGAGGCCGCCGCAGCGGCGCCGCTTCAACCCGATAGGGTGTCATCCGGCGCCGGCGTGGCCACTTTTGTTACTGCATGAACCAGCCGTGGCTGACCACCAGCGATTGGCCGGTCAGCGCGTTCGACGGGAAGCTGGCGAACAGCAGCGCCACTTCGGCCACGTCTTCCACCGTGGTGAACTTGCCGTCGACGGTGTCGGCCAGCATCACTTTCTTGATCACGTCTTCCTCGGAGATGCCCAGCGTCTTGGCCTGCTCGGGGATCTGCTTGTCCACCAGCGGCGTGCGCACGAAGCCGGGGCAGATCACGTTGGCGCGCACGCCGTGCTCGGCGCCTTCCTTCGACACCGCCTTGGCCAGCCCGATCAGGCCGTGCTTGGCCGTCACATAGGCCGACTTGAGCTTGGACGCCTCCTTCGAATGCACCGAGCCCATGTAGATCACGCTGCCGCTGCCGGCCTTGTACATATGCGGCAGGCAGGCCTTGGTGGTCAGGAAGGCGCCGTCCAGATGGATGGACAGCAGCTTCTTCCAATCTTCGAACGGGAAGTCCTCGACCGGATGGATGATCTGGATGCCGGCGTTGCTGACCAAAACGTCGATCTGGCCCCAGGCCTCGATCACGCTGGCGATGCCGGCGTTGACCTGGCCTTCATCGACCACGTTCATGGCGATGGCCATGGCCTGGTGGCCGGCGCCTTTCAGTTCTTCGGCAGTCGCTTGCGCGGCCTCCAGGTTCAGGTCGGCGATGACGATCTTGCCGCCTTCGCGCGCGTACACCAGGGCGATTTCCTTGCCGATGCCGCTGGCGGCGCCGGTGACGATACAGACTTTGTCTTTCAGCTTCATTTAGTTCGCTCCTCGTTGGGTGGGAATGCAACTGCGTGATTACATCAATGCCGCGCCGCGCCGTCTATGCGCTGGCGTACATAGCGGGCAGGGTCAGGCGCATGAAGGCGCCGCCTGCATGCTGGCGGGGTAACGGATGGATGGCGCCCAAGGGCGGCGCCGGGCATCCGCTAGGCGGCAGAGAGCTTGCCCGGCAAGTTCATGCGCAGCACGGTGCCGGCGCCGGGCAGCTGCGCCACCGCCAGGTCGCCGCCGAAGTCGGCCAGGCGGGCGCGGATGGCGCCCAGGTCGAGCACGTCGCGCGGCGATTGCTGCTCGGGCAGGCCGTCGCCGCTGACCACGATGGACAGCCGTTCCGGTTGCAGGTTCAGCGTCGCCTGCACGGAGCGCGTGCCGCTCTGGCCGCACAAATAGCTCAGCGCCGACAGCATGATGCGGTAGATCGCCGTGATCTGGCGCTGGTCCAGCTTGGCGTTGTCCTCGATCAGCTCCAGCCGGCACCGCAGGCCGTGGCGGCGCTCCAGTTGCTGCATCTGCCATTCGATGGCGGCCGACAGGCCCAGTTCCAGCGTGCGGGGATGCAGTTCGTTGATCAATTCGCGCACCGCGAGGATGCTGGCGTCGAGCGTCCGCAGCGCTTGCGCGGCGCGCTGGTGCAGCAGCGGTTGGCGCTCGGTGGTGCGCTTGTGCAGGGTGGTCACGTCCAGTTTGAGCGCGAGCAGGTTTTGCGCCAGGTCGTCGTGGATATCCTGGGCGATGCGGCGGCGCTCGCTTTCCTTGGTGGTGTGGTCGTGCTCGGACAGGGTCCGCAGCTCTTGCAGCGAGGACTGCAAAGCCAATTCCGCCCGCTTGCGCTCGGTGATGTCGACACACATGGCGATCAGCAGCTTGGGCTGGCCGAGCTCGTCGTAGGTGGGCTGCTTGTGGGTCTGCATCCAGCGGTTTTCGGCCCGGCCGGCATGCCACAGTTCTTCTTCGTATATCGTGTGCTGGCCGCTGTCGAAGGCGATGCGGTCGTGCTTGAGGAAGTAGGCGGTTTGATCGGCCGGGAAGAAGGCGGCGCCATCGGTGCCGCGGATGTCGGCGAAGGCGATGCCCCACAGCGCTTCGCAGGCCGGATTCATCAGCACCACCCGGGATTGCGCATCCTTGATGAACAGGGCCAGCGGCATGACCATGATGATGTTGTGCAGTTCGCCGGTGACCGGCGCTGTGCCGCCGATATCGGCCTGAAGGCGGGTGACCACGCTCTCGATTTCGGATTTGCCCAGCGATTCGATCAAGTTCTTCATGATGGCGGACAAAAGTGGTTTTTTGACATTCTAATGCCAAAATGACCAAATTGAGTAATCTTTAAGGAAATAAAAATTCTCCTGCAAGCGGCGCGGGCCTACCTCGCCGTTGCGCTCAGCTTGGCCTCCAGCGCCTGCCGGCCGAACGCGGTGCCGGTGCGCGAGCCGTCGGCGAAGTAGACGGTCGGCGTGCCGATCACGTGCAGCTTCTTGCCCAGCGCCAGCACCTGCTCGTTCGGTGTCGGGCAGGCGGCCGGCGCGGCCGGCGCGGCCTTGGCGCTGACGATCCAGTCGTGCCATGCCTGCGCCCGGTCGGGGGCGCACCAGATGTCCCTGGATTTGACCGACGAGTCGTCCGACAGGATATTCAGCAGGAAGGTGTAGATGGTGACGTTGTCTATCCCTTCCAGCGTCTGGTGCAGCTTGCGGCAGTAGGGGCAGTTCGGATCTTCGAACACCGCCATCACGCGCTTGCCGTCACCCCTGACGGTCTTGATCGCGGTCTCCAGCGGCAGGTCGGCAAAACGGATCGCGGCCAGCTGGTCGACCCGGGCCCGCGTCAGGTCCTGATAGTTGTCGCCGGTGTCGACCACTTTGCCGACGAACAGATAGCGCGCGCTTTCATCGGTGTAGAAGATGTCGCCGTTGGTGCTGATTTCGTACAGGCCGCCGTATGGCGTCCTGGTCACCGAATCGACTTTGATGTTGACGCCCAGGCGCGGCGTGATCAGGGCTTTGATGCGGGCTTCCTGGGGCGTTTCAGCGTGGGCTGCGGACCAGGTCAGCAGGCTGGCTGCCAGCAGCAGCTTGGTGGTGTGCTTCATGCGGTGTGTTCCTGGTGGATTATTCGATGCCGCTGGCGCGCGCGCGGATGCGCTCGCGCTCGGAGGAGAAATTCTGTCGTTGTAGCGCTTCCAATTGGAGCCGGCGCGCTTCGCTGCCGGGGGCGGCGGCCAGCCGGGCGGCGTCGGCCCGGTAGCGCAGATAGTGTGCGCGCCACGCGCGCTCCTCGCCGGCGGCGGCTTCATAGCTTTGCGTGGCGCCGGCCAGCAGTTCGCGGGTGTCGCTGGCGCGCACCGCGTCCCGGGTGGCGCCGTGCAGGCGGCGCTCGCGCAGCGTATTGGAGTCGGGTTCGGCCGCGCCGGCATCGGCCGCGTTCGGGGGCGCGCCGGTGGCGGCCTGCTCGCGCAGCTCGGCCAGCGCTTGCGCCAGTTCGGCATCGTCGGCGCCGAACCACAGATTGGCCGTGGCCGGTCCGAAGCTGCTCAGGCGCAGGCGCGCGCGCTGCTGTTGCCAGGTCGCCAGCTGTTCCACCTGCTGCGGCGAGGGGGCGGCGCCGGCGGTCAGCGCGATGCGCTGGCTTGCCAGCAGCTCGTCGTGCGCGCGCACGTAGGCCGCGTAGCGCGTGGCCAGCGTCTCGGCCTGGATGGCGGCGGGGCCGCTGACTTGCCGCTCCAGGTGGGCACGCAGTTGATCGGCGCGCGCATTCAGGTCGGCGCCTTCACCGCGTACCAGGAAGAATTCGAACAGCATCCGCAGCGGCGCATCCACCACCAGGTTGCCGGCGGCGTCGGTTGACAGCGAGGAGGGGGCGAGCTGGTCGTCGAGCGGCAGCTCGCTCGGTTGGCGCAGGTCGGCGACCATCTTGTTGGCGGTGATGCGGTCGTACCACGCGGGCGCGGCGGCGGTGCGCGCCGGGACGGCCGGCGCGTCGGCGGATGGCCAGTACCACGCCAGCGCCACGCCGGCCAGCGCGGCGGCGCCTATCCAGTAGCGTTCCCGGTACAGCAAGGTCGTCATGGCCGGGTTCAGTATTTTTTATGGATGGCCGGCGCGGCCAGGTCGGAACCGGGCACGGCCTTGCTGGCGCCGTCCACGGTGGCGGCGTAGCGGGCCACCGCCTTCCAGCCGCCGTCCATCTGCTTCCAGGTATCGACCACGAACACCTGGGTGGGCAGCGCGCTGTTTTTCGGCGCGGCGATTTTCCACATGAAGCTGACCACCGCCAGCTCGCCATATTCGTGCACCGCCATTTGCTCGATGCTCGACTCCGGCGCCGGCGCGGCAAACGCCTGCTGCTGCCATTCGGCGCGCGCGGTGGGGCGGCCGGGAACGCTGGCGCTGCGCAGTTCGAATTCGTCGGCGACGATTTTCTTCAAGGCTTCGGCGTCGCGCTTGTGCACCGCGTCCAGCCAGTCGTTTTCCAGGGTGCTGAACAGTTGCACCGTGCGGGTGACGGTCGGCACCGTGCGCGGCGGCGCGGCGTGCGCCGCGGTGTGGCTCAGGGCCAGCAGCGCCAGCCCGATCAAAGAAATTTTTTGCATGAACATTCCAAGAGGGAGGGAAGCCGCCGCGATGCGCCGCGGCGGCCCGGATCAGTTCAAACTGATTGTACTAGCCTGCTCAAGGATAGTGCTGCGCGCACGCCTGGGACGGAGCCAGCACCCAGTTTTGCTGGATCAGATACTTCATGGTGCCGAAGGTCTGGTTGTACTTGGCGCCGTTCGATGCGGTGGCGGTGGTGCCGAAGTTCCATGCGCACTTGTCGCCGTTCTCCATGCCGTTCGACAGCGCGTACCAGGCGTTGCCGTCCGGGTCGGTGACCGCTTCTTCCAGTTCATGGGCGAAGATGCTGGCCATGGCGTCCGCGCCCGGGGTGTTGTTCGGGCTCGGCGAGGTGGCGCCGCAAGCCGATGCGCACTGGGTTTCCGGATTGCCGACAAAGGCGTACTTGATGTTCTGGCCGTTGAAGTTGGTGTTGGTGTGCCAGCCGCAGTACTGGGTGCAGAAGCCCGAGGTGGCGGTGGTGTTCTTGTCGGTCATCACGAAGTAGATGGCGTTGGAATCCAGCGGCAGCGCGCCCGAGCTGATGGCGTTGGTCACCACGGTCTGGATGTTGGCGTCGGTCAGCTTGGTGCCCAGGGTGCCGGAGTTGGCGGTGCTGCCGGCCAGGGTCACCTGGTTCACCACGTGAGTATTGCTGGCGTTGTAGTAAGTGGTGTTGATGTTGAAGTAAGGCGAACCGCCGATGTGCGAGGCGATATTGTTCAGCACGTTTTGCGATGCGCTGTCCCAGGCCGAGCCATACCAGATGTAGTACACCTTGGTCGGCGCCACCATGACCGGGCCGCCCTGGTAGGTCAGGTTGGCGCTGCGCTGCGCTTTCAGCGTGGCGGCGCGTTCCGGACGGCTCATCGAGTCGAGGTCGAGCTCGCCCCAGCCTTTGCCGGTAGGCTTGAACAGGGAGTCCTTGTCTTCTTTGATGGCGCCGGCGTGGGCGGCGGATACGCAGGCCAGGCAGGCTGCCAGCATGGTCAGTTTGCGGCTGAATGTCATGTCGATCTCTCCAAAAGGTGTGTCGCAAGGTTCAACTGAGTAAAGTCGTCCTGGGGGACGATCTGATGTATGCGTCGCAGCGCAGGTCTGCAGCCAGGCGCGGCGCGCACGCTTCCAACGCGTGCCTTGGCGGCACGCGTGAAAAAGGGGAATGAGATTCGGGAGAAGCGGTTCTAGAGCAAGAGCGCTTGCTGTGTCGGGGCGGGGCGGTCGGTGTGCTGCAGGCGACGTGGGCGCAACTTCATGTGAACTCTCCGGGTCAGATTTTGCCGCTCCGCTTCGCGCTTATGGCGCCGACGGAAATTGTTTATACCGTTTTCATGCGTCGATCAACTGCACTTAATTCTACTGAAATGTTTCACGCTGTCAGCAGTATTTCGTCCGGTATGTCTGAAAATCCATACACCTTTCCTAAATGATAGGCAATATTCCCACGCTGAAAACCATCACTATTTGGCGGGGGTATTACTGGTGGTAGGCTTTTTTTCGTTTTATAACAAAGGTGCAAAAAAAACACCCCGGGCCTTGCGGCGCGCGGTGTTCTTGGCGGCGTAACGGTGTTAACCGGTGTTGCGCAGGCCGGCGGCGACGCCGTTGATCGACAGGTGGATGCCGCGATGGACCCGCTCGTCGGCCTTGCCCGGTTCGCTCGACAGCGCGCGGTGGCGCTTGATCAGCTCCACCTGCAAGTGGTTCAGCGGATCGAGGTAGGCGAAGCGGTTCTGGATCGAACGCGCCAGCAGCGGGTTGCCGGCCAGGCGCTCGGTGGCGCCGGTGATGCTTTGCAGGATGGACAAGGTGCTCGCGTGCTCTTCGGTGATGCGCTTGAAGATGCGCTCGCGCAGTTCCTTGTCCTGCACCAGCTCGGCGTAGCGCGAGGCGATCGCCAGGTCGGTCTTGGCCAGCACCATGTCCATGTTCGACAGCAGGGTGGCGAAGAACGGCCACTGCTTGAACATCGCCTGCAGCTGGGCCAGGCGTTCGGCCTGCTTGCCGTCGGCGATCCAGGCGCCGATGGCGCTGCCGAAGCCGTACCAGCCCGGCAGCAGCAAGCGGCACTGGCCCCACGAGAAGCCCCATGGAATCGCCCGCAGGTCTTCGATGCGCTTGGTCGACTTGCGCGAGGCCGGGCGCGAACCGAGGTTCAGCTCGGCGATCTCGGCGATCGGCGTGGCGGCGAAGAAGTAGTCGGTGAAGCCCGGGGTTTCATAGACCAGGTTGCGGTAGGCTTTGTAGGCGCGGTCGGAAATCTCGGCCATGATGGCTTCGAACTGGCGCAGCTGGGCCAGGTGCGCGCTGTCGGCCGACTGCGGCATCAGGCTGGCCTCCAGCGTGGCGGCGACCAGCAGCTCCAGGTTGCGGCGGCCGATGTCCTTGTTGGAGAACTTGGAGGCGATGATCTCGCCCTGTTCGGTCAGGCGGATCTGGCCGTTGACGGTGCCGTGCGGCTGCGCCAGGATGGCCTCGTACGACGGACCGCCGCCGCGGCCGACGGTGCCGCCGCGGCCGTGGAACAGGCGCAGCTTGACGCCGGCTTTTTCAAACACGGTCACCAGGTGGGTCTCGGCCTTGTACAGCTCCCAGTTGGAGGTCAGGAAGCCGCCGTCCTTGTTGGAGTCCGAATAGCCCAGCATGACTTCCTGGATCTGGCCCTGCTTGGCGATCAGGGCCTTGACCAGCGGGATCGCCATCACGGCTTCCATGATGCCGGCCGCGCGTTGCAGGTCGGGGATGGTTTCGAACAGCGGGATCACCATCAGGTCGAGTTCTTGCTCGGCGATGCGCAGCAGGCCCATTTCCTTTTGCAGCAGCAGCACTTCCAGCAGGTCGGACACGGTTTCGGTGTGCGAGATGATGTAGTTGCGGATGGCGCGGGCGCCGTACAGCGCGCGGATCTGGCGCGCCGCGCGCAGCACGCCCAGCTCGGAGTCGGTCTCGGCCGAGTAGGCGATGTACGGCGAATACAGCAGGCGCGGTTGCGACAGCTCGCTCAGCAGCAGCGCCACTTTGGCGTCCTCGTCCAGCGAAGAATAAGGTAACTGCGAGTCCGGCTGGGCGGCAGCCTTGGCGAACAGCTCGGCCAGCACGCGCTCGTGGATGTCCGACGATTGGCGCATGTCCAGCGAGGCCAGATGGAAGCCGAAGATGTCGGCCGCGCGCTTCAGCGTCGACAGGCGCGGCTGCACCAGCACGGCGCCGTGGTTGGCGTTGAGCGAGTCGATCAGCACCTGCAGGTCGGCCGAGAATTCGGCGGCGGTGGCGTACGGCTCGGCGTGGCCCACTTCCTTGCGCAGGATGTTGGTCGCGCCCAGCGCGCGGGCGCTGCTGGCCAGGCGGGCGTAGATGCCGATCAGGGCGCGGCGGTACGGTTCGTCGGCGCGGTGATCGGACAGGTCGGGCGACTGGTCGGCCAGCGCTTGCAGCTGTGGGCTGCAGGCGATCATCAAGGTCGACACCGACAGCTCGGCGCCCAGCGTGTGCGCCTCTTCCAGGTAGAAGTCGAGGATGGTGGTGGCCTGGCGCGTCAGCGCGTGCTCCATGGTGCCGCCGTTGACGTTGGGATTGCCGTCGCGGTCGCCGCCGATCCAGCTGCCCATCTGCACGTAGGGCGCGTCGATCGCCTTGGTCGCGCCGTCGCCGTTGCCATAGTGGGCGGCGATGTCGGACTCGATGTCGTCGTACAGGCCCGGCAGCTCGCGCAGGAAGGTGATGCGGTAGTAGGACAGGGCGTTTTCGATCTCGTCGGCCACGGTCAGCTTGGAGTAGCGCAGCATGCGGGTCTGCCACAGCGTGGCGATGCGGGCGCGCAGCAGGTGCATATTGGCGGCCTGCTCCTTCGGCGTCAGCGGCAGGTCGCGCTCGGCCAGCAGGCGGGCGATATCGTGTTCCGCATCAAGAATCGATTTGCGCTGCACTTCGGTCGGGTGGGCCGTCAGCACCGGGGCGATCAGCGCGTCCTGGAAGAAGGTGGCCACGGTTTCTTGGCTGACGCCGGCTTCCTTGAGCTTGCACAGGGCGAAGTTGACGCTGCCTTGCTGCGGGTTGGAGCCGGCCAGCAGGTGGGCGCGGCGGCGGCGGATGTGGTGCTGGTCTTCCGCGATATTGGCCAGGTGCGAGAAGTAGGAGAACGCGCGCACCACGGAAATGGTCTGCTCGCGCGTCAGGATCTTCAGCATGCCGTCCAGTTCCTTGGCGGCGCCGGCGTCGGCTTCGCGGCGGAAACGCACCGCCGTCTGGCGGATGGTTTCGACCACGGCGTAGACTTCTTCGCCTTCCTGGTCGCGCAGCACGTCGCCCAGCAGGCGGCCTAGCAGGCGGATGTCTTCTTTAAGTGGCGCGTCTTTGTCTACGCCAGGTTGTTCAGCCGTTTGATCGTTCGTTGCACTAGATTGGTTTGCCATGAGATAAGCCGCAAAGATGTGAAAAGTCGGTGCAAAGGCTTGTGGCCCGGTTCTGCAAGAAGGTGAGCATGATAAAATTTGTGATCTTAAACACGCGCGTGTGACTGGCCTGCGCCGGTTAGCGCCCGCTACAGCGAAAGAACTGGTTTTGAAAATATCGGAATTACTACAAAATCCTCCGTCCACCTTGGTGATCGCGTCGCGTGAAAGTCGGCTTGCCATGTGGCAGGCCGAGCATGTACGGGCGCGTTTGACATTATTATATCCGCAGTGCGATATTAAAATTGTAGGAATGTCGACAAAAGGCGACCAAATTCTTGATCGCACCCTGTCCAAGGTGGGTGGCAAGGGCTTGTTTGTCAAGGAACTCGAGGTCGCCATGGCCGAAGGCCGCGCCGACCTGGCCGTGCACTCGCTCAAGGACGTGCCGATGGAGTTGCCGGAAGGATTCGCCCTGGCCGCCGTGCTGGAGCGCGAAGACCCGCGCGACGCCTTTGTCTCCAACGATTACGCCTCGCTGGGCGAGCTGCCGGCCGGCGCCGTGGTCGGCACCAGCAGCCTGCGCCGCCAGTCGCTGATCGCCGCGCGCTACCCGCACCTGGTGATCAAACCGTTGCGCGGCAACCTCGACACCCGCCTGGGCAAGCTCGATCGCGGCGACTACGCGGCCATCATCCTGGCGGCCGCCGGCCTCAAGCGCCTGGGCCTGCCGGAGCGCATCCGCGCGCTGCTGGACCCCGCCGACAGCCTGCCGGCCGCCGGCCAGGGCGCGATGGCGATCGAGATCCCGGTGCGCAAGGAGGCCGGCGGCATCGACCTGATGGCCCTGCTGGCGCCGCTGAACCATGAAGCCACCTTCCAGGCCGTCACGGCCGAGCGCAAGGTGTCCAAGGTGTTCGGCGGCAGCTGCCAGGTGCCGCTGGCGGCCTTCGCCACCGTGGCGGACGGCCAGATGCACCTGCGCGCCATGGTCGCCACGCCGGACGGCGCGCGCATGGCCAGCGCCGAGGTGCGCGGCGGCGCCGCCGATCCGGAAGCGCTGGGCCAGCAGGTCGCCGAGCTGCTGCGCGCGCAGGACGCGGTCGGCATCCTGGCGTCCTGCCTGAGCGAAGCGGCCCAGGCCGACGCCGACGCCCGTTCGGCCACGCTGGCCGGCGATGCGCCGGCGCCAGCCGCCGCGCCGTCCTCCGGCACTTGACCAGCGGATGACCGGCGCCGTCGTCATCACCCGTCCTTTGGCGCAAGCCTTGCCGTTGGCGGCCCGCGTTAGCGCGCTGGGCCGCCAGGTCGAGCTGTTGCCGCTGCTGGAAATCGAGCCCTTGCCGCAACCGGCCGCCTTGCTGGCCGCGCTGGCGAAGCTGTGCGCGCCGCAGCCCGGCTACAAGATGGTGGCCTTCGTCTCGCCCAACGCCATCGACGCCGCCTTCGCACACATCAAGCAATGGCCGGCCGGCGTCAAGCTGGCGGTGCTGGGGGAGGGCAGCCGCGCCGCCCTGGCCGCGCATGGCGTGACGCCGGCGACGGTCGACATCGTCAGCCCGGCCGACAGCGCCCACAGCGACTCCGAACACTTGCTGCAAACGCTGGACCTGGCCGCGCTGCGCGGCCAGCCGGTGCTGATCGTGCGCGGCGAAAGCGGCCGCGAGCTGATGGCCGACGGCCTGCGCGCGGCCGGCGCCGTGGTCGACGTGGTGCCGGCCTACCGCCGCTCGGTGCCGCGCCTGACGCCGCAGCTGGCGGCCACGCTGCGCGATTTGCTGGCGCAGCAAAACGACTGGATCATCACCAGTTCCGAAGCGCTGCGCGGGTTGTGCGAGCTGCTGGCGCAACTGGACGCGCAGCAGGCTGACGCAACGCAGCAGAGTTGCGTTGTATTGATGCAACAACAGCATTTGATCATCCCGCACGCCCGAATTGCCGAAACGGCAAACAATTTAGGGTTTTCCCGACTGACGCTCACCGGATCAGGCGACGAACGCCTGCTGGCCGCGTTACAATCACGCCTATGAACGATTTGCCTACCTTACCCGATCCTGTCGTCTCCGCCGGCGCCGCCGCCGAGACCCCGCCTGCGGCCAAGCCGCAGCCTGAGCCCAGCCTGCTCGAAACCGTGCAACAGCCGCAGATGCTGCTGGTCGGTATCGTCGTGCTGGCCATTTTGCTGGCCGGCCAGACCTGGTCTTCGCACAACCAGGTGCGCAACCTGCGCGAGGAAATGGCGCGCCGCCTGCAAAAGGGCGACGCCAGCAATGCCGAAACCGGCACCTTGGCGCGCGCCGTGCAGGAGACCAGCAAGGAGCTGCAAGGCAAGGTGGCCCTGTTGGAAAGCAAGCAGCAGGAAGCGCAGAGCCAACAACTGGCGCTGGAGCAGCTGTACCAGGACCTGTCCAAGAACCGCGACGAGTGGGCGCTGACCGAGATCGAGCAAGTGCTGTCGACCGCCAGCCAGCAGCTGCAACTGGCCGGCAACGTGCCGGGCGCGCTGATCGCGCTGCAAAACGCCGACCGCAGCCTGTCGCGTTCGGACAAGCCGCAATTCATCACCATCCGCCGCGCCATCGCCAAGGACACGGAAAAGCTGAAGGCCTTGCCGAGCGTCGATTCGGTGGGCATGGCGCTGCGCCTGGACAACGTGATCGCGCAGATCGATACGCTGCCGATGCTGTCGGACGAAAAGCCGACCTTGCCGGCGCCGCCGGAAAAGAAGGCCAAGGCCAAGCCGGCCGTGGGCAAGGGCGGCAAGCCTGAGCCGGTCGAGCCGACCAGCCCGTGGCTGCAAGCGCTGCAAGACACCTGGAGCAGCTGGAGCACCGAGATGTGGACCGACGTGCGCCAGCTGATCCGCGTGCGCAGCGTGACTACGCCGGACGCGCTGATGCTGTCGCCGACCCAGGCTTACTTCCTGCGCGAGAACCTCAAACTGCGCCTGCTGAACGCGCGCATGGCCCTGTTGTCGCGCAATGAGACGGCCTTCCGCGCCGACCTGATCGCGGCGCAGGAAGCGCTGGTCAAGTATTTCGATGTCCGCGCCAAATCGACGCAGACCGTGCAGATGCTGCTGCGCCAGGTGCAGACCAGCAATCTGGCGATTGAAATGCCGACCCTGTCGGACAGCCTGAACGCTGTGCGCAACTACAAAGCGAAGCCATAGTCATGCGTTTATTTCTCTGGATAGTCGCTTTGATGGCTGCCGCCATCGGTATCGCCGTGACGGCGCGTTTCAATCCGGGCAATGTGGTGCTGTTCTACCCGCCGAACCGGATCGACCTGTCGCTGAATTTCTTCGTGGTGCTGGAAGTGGCGCTGTTCGCCTTCCTGTACATCGTGATCCGCGCCTTCCGCGCCACGGTCAAGATGCCGGGCAAGGTGGCGGCCTACCGCCAGCGCAAGCGCGAGCGCGACGGCAACAAGGGCCTGCGCGAAGCGCTGAAGGCGCTGTTTGAAGGCCGTTTCGGCCATGCCGAAAAGGCCGCGATGCGCGCCTCGGAACTGCCGGAAAACGCCGGCGTGGCCGCGCTGATCGGCGCCCGCGCCGCGCACCGCATGCGCCAGGGCGCGCGCCGCGACAACTGGCTGGCCAAGCTCAGCGATGACAACGCGATGAAGACCGCGCGCCTGATGACGATGACCGAACTGCTGGTCGACGACCATCAGCCGGAGCAGGCGTTGGCGGCGGTGCGCGAGCTCAACGCCAGCGGCACCCGCCACATCCACGCCTTGCAATGGTCGCTGAAGGCGCAGCAGCAAGCCAAGAACTGGCCGGAAGTGCTGCGCCTGGTGCGTTCGCTGGACAAGCACCGCGCGCTGCATCCGGCGCTGTCGTCGCGCCTGCGCGAGCTGGCCTATGACGACATGCTGTCCGACAGCAGCCACGATGCGGAATCGCTGCAGCGGGTATGGTCGACCGTGCCTGGCGCCGACCGCATCAAACCGTACGTGGCCTGTCGCGCCGCCACCGCGCTCAATGCGCGCGGGTTGCACGACGAGGCGCGCCTGGTGGCGGAAGAATCGCTGGCCGCCGACTGGGACGACCGCGTGGTGCGGGCCTACCGCGAAGCGGCTGCGCCTGCCGGCTCGGCCGCCTTGCTGATGCAGATCGAGCACTGCGAAAACTGGATACACACCCGTCCGACCGACGCCGAGCTGGCGTTGACGCTGGGTTCGCTGTGCCTGAAGCAGAAATTGTGGGGCAAGGCGCAGCGCTACCTGGAGCAAGCCCTGTCCGACGCCGCCGACCCGCGCATGGTGCGCGAATCCCACCTGAAGCTGGCGCAGCTGCACGAAGCGCTGGCCCAGCCGGAAGACGCCGCCAACCACTACCGCCAGTGCGCGCTGGCCACCGTCCTCTAAGCAGAACCCGTCCTTGCGACGGGTTTTTTTATACCGCGTAGTACCGTTTCAGCAGCGCGTTGACGGCGGCGGTCATGCCCAGCATCGCCGCCGCGTGCATGCCGGACGCCGCCAGCGCCAGCGTCTGCGAACCCGCCATGGCCACCTCGCGCACGGTGCCGTCGCTGCCGCACAGCGGAACCAGCACCGGCGCCAGCATCAGGCCGGCGCCGTGAACGGCGGTCATCAAGGCGGCCGAGGCGGCGTGGCCGGCCGCGATGGGCGCCATGACCTGCAGTGCCGGCTTATGCCTGCGCATGACAGCACGCGGCTGCAGCCGGCGCGGCCTCGTAACGGTCGTGGTGACGCACCCACGCCATCGTATAGGGCAGGTCTTCCTCGTTGCGGCCGAGCGGGGTCAGGTCGAGGAAGTTATAGGTGTGCATCATCACTTCCACACCGCGGCCGTAGGTCGAGTAGCTGTGGTAGACCACGCCGTCGTCATCCTTGTAGAACACGCTGACGCCGGGCATGTCGGGGTTTTTGATGGGCTGGCGCTGGTAGTTGTAGTTGACTTCGCCGCTGGCCAGCTCATCGGGCCGGAAGCTGACGTGGAAGTCGTAGTTGAAATCGCCTTCCCCCGACGATACCCAATTGAAGCGCCAGCCCATGCGATGGCGGAAGCGCTCGATGTCGGCCAGCGCCGCGCGCGAGACGGCGACAAAGGTCACGTCGCGCTGCGCCAGGTGGGCGAGGGCGCCGTCGGTATGGTCCGCCATATAAGAGCAGTGGCTGCACCCTTGTTCGGCGCCCGGCGTGAACATGAAGTGCTGCACCACCAGCTGGCGCCGGCCTTCGAACAGGTCGGCCAGCGTGCGCTGGCCTTGCGGCGTGTCGAACACATAGTTTTTTTCAACGCGCACCCAGGGCAGCGCCCGGCGTTCGCGGGCGACCTGGTCGTGCAGGTGGGTCAATTCCTTCTCGCGCGCCAGCAAGGCCAGGCGTTGCTGCAGCCATAGCGCGGGGGAGGCGATAGTGTGGGTGATAGTGGTCATTGCTGTCTCCTTTGGGAGCGCCCAGGATTGGCGCCGCAGGAGAACTTTATGCCTTCGGCGCCGTCGCCGGGAGTAACAAGATTGTCGCGAAACCGGCTACGCCCCCGTCCTGGCGACGGGTCTTTATTTCATAGTTGAGGGGTCGGGTTTTTCATCTTGCGGGTGTTCTTGTGGGGCTTGTTTTCCGGTCTTGAGATATACCCAGATTGAGACCCCAAATCCGACTGCTACCGCTATATAGGTGATGATGTTAAGAATTGTGGTCATCGCTTGCTCCTTCTTGATAAGTATTGGAATACAACCAAACTTAGCGCCATCGATGCCCCTGCCAATGCGATGCTATCTTGCAATATTGACGTGGGATCTATCAAGGTGGCATTCTGCTCTGCGAGGACCGTGAGCGCGTGTAATGCCCCGTACAAAGTGATAAAAAGCAGGGAAGTACCATTAAGGATGGTTTTTATTTCCGCTTCTTTTGACGGGACGTGCTCCAGTTCATTGACGATCGAAATATGCAACACTAGACCGAGTGCGACAAAGTCTGAGGCGGCAAGCGGTGCGACTCGGCCTGCTGTGGTCGCCGTCCATATCAGCAAGCGCGTCAGCATTGGGATCAGCCCCACAACGACCGTGTAGGCAATCCACTTGCTCTTCAATGGCTTCATTTTTCGCCTCCTGAAACCTTCAGTTTAGATGGGGCGAGGGGTTTTGCTATTGAGTCCGCTCACGACACAGTCGCGCCTGATGGGCTGTTTCGCAGTGCTGCGCCGCACAAGCGGGCTGTAGTTCGCTATAATTACGCGGTTAAACATTTGCCAGCACTTACGAGGAAACCCCCATGAGCTTGAATAAAGTATCTTCCGGCCGCGATCTGCCGAACGATTTCAACGTCATCATCGAAATCCCGATGAACGCCGATCCGATCAAGTATGAAGTTGACAAGGAATCGGGCGCGATCTTCGTCGACCGTTTCATGGGCACCGCCATGCACTACCCATGCAACTACGGCTACGTGCCGAACACCCTGTCCGCCGACGGCGACCCGGTCGATGTGCTGGTGATCACCCCGTTCCCGCTGATCCCAGGCGTGGTCGTGCGTTGCCGTCCTGTTGGCGTGCTGAAGATGACCGACGAAGCCGGTGAAGACGCCAAAGTACTGGCCGTGCCGGTCGACAAAGTACTGTCGATCTACAGCCACTGGCAGAAGCCGGAAGACCTGAACGAACTGCGCCTGCGCCAGATCCAGCACTTCTTCGAGCACTACAAAGACCTGGAAAAAGGCAAATGGGTCAAGATCGACGGCTGGTACGGCCCGGACGAAGCCAAAGAAGAGATCCTGAGCGGCGTCGCCGCTTACAAGAAGGAAAACGGCATCGCGTAATGCGCGCCGCCTGAAACAAGAAAGCCCCGAGCGCCAGCGCCAGGGGCTTTTTTTTATCCGCGCGGCGCGCCGGTGGCCGCTTCGGCCTCGCGCCGCAAGCGCGACATGTATTGCGGCGTGATGCCCAGGTAGGACGCGATCGCGCGCTGGGAGATGCGCGCCTCCAGCCCCGGATATTCTTCGCGGAACGCCGCCAGCCGCTCGTGGGCCGAGGTTTCGCCGTTGGTGTAGGCGCGCTGGGCCAGCGTCTGCAGGCCATGCATGGCGATGTTCAAATGGTAATGTTGCATCACCTCGTGCTGCGCCCGCAGTTCGCAGGACCGCTTCCAGTCCAGCGTGAAGCCGTGGATCGGCGTTTCCGCGATCAGGAACTGCACCGCCGGCTGGCCGGTTTCGCCGCTGATCAGGTCGGTCAGCGTGGTGGCCGATTCGCCCTCGCGGTAGAAGCGCAAGGTCACTTCGATGCCGTCGCGGTTGAAGAAACCGCTGCGCACCACACCGCTGCTGATCCAGTGCACCTGGGTCGCCGGCACGCCGGCGCGCTGCATGTATTCGCCCTTGCGGACGTGGAAAGGCTTGGCGATCGCCGCCAATAATTCGGTTACGTTGCTGTAGGATTCATCGCTGACGTCGATCCGCTTCATCGTGGCGGACTTGAACCGCTCACGTTGTCTTATAAAATCTGCATTCATGCTTGGCTTGCCACGTTCCTGATAAAACCCTACAAAGGGGCCCAGAGTATAGGCCCGTTTGAAATTGCTGTGAAGCAAACTGGTTTCATGCTCGCATCGATAGTAGGTAACGCTACCATTCTACCTGCGTTTTGCGGAACCCTTTGCCCGTCACGCCGGTCTGACACCCATGAGCGACCGTTTATGAGGGGAGGTGAGCATGGATGCGAGGCCGATGGTGCTGCGTAGCTGGTGGATGCTGGCGTTGCGCGGCGTGCTGTTGCTGGTGTTCGGCGGACTGGCGCTGTCGATGCCGGGACCGACCGTGTTGAGCCTGGTGGCGATCTTCGCCGTGTACGCGCTGCTGGCCGGCGTGGTGTACCTGACCGGCGTGGTGCGCAACCGGCGGCACGCCACCGGGTCGCATGCGTTCGACTGGTGGCTGTTGCTGGTGCTGGGGCTGGTAAGCATCGCCGCCGGCGTGCTGGCGGTCATGCAGCCGGTGCTGGCGGCGCTGGTGCTGGTGATCGTCATCGGCGTCAACGCGATAATCAGCGGCGTGCTGGATATCATCCTGGCGGTGCGCTTGCGCAGCCATCTGCGCGGCGGCGACTGGCTGCTGCTGGCCGGTGGCCTGGTGTCCGTCATGTTCGGCACGGTGCTGGTGACTATGCCGAACATGGGCGTGCTGGCGCTGGTCTGGCTGGTCGGCGCGTACGCCATCGTGGCGGGCCTGCTGTATCTGGCGCTGGCTTACCGCGCCTACGGACCGCTGCCCGCCAAGCCGGCCAGGAATGTCAATGCCGAGCGGCGCGTGGCCGAACGGCGCATGACGCCGGCGGGCCAGCATTGACGCGCCCGCCTCAGCCGGCCTTGAACGGCACGTGCTCGGCCAGCTCGTCGATGTAGTCGTTCATGGCGGCGGTTTCTTCGCGCAGGAAGTCGGCGATGGCGCCGGCGAAGCGCGGGTCGGCCACCCAGTGGGCCGACCAGGTCGGCGTTGGCACCAGCCCGCGCGACATCTTGTGCACGCCCTGGGCGCCGCCCTCGAAGCGGGCGATGCCGTGGCGGATGCAGTAGTCGATAGCTTGCACGTAGCAGGTTTCGAAGTGCAGGCCGGAGACGAATTCCAGCGTGCCCCAGTAGCGGCCGTACATGGTGCCGCCGCCCACCAGGTTCAGCGCGGCCGCCACCGGCGCGTCGCCACGCCTGGCCAGCACCATCATCATGCTGTCCGGCGCTTCGCGCAGGATGCGTTCGAAGAATGCCAGCGACAGGTAGGGCTTGGAATAGTGCGCGTGGTAGGTCGACACGTAGCAGTCGTAGAAGAAGCCCAGCACCTCGGCGGTGATCTGCTCGCCGGCCAGGTGCTCGAAGACGATGCCCGCGTCCAGCACGCGGCGCCGGTCCTGGCGGATCTTCTTGCGCTTCTCCATCTTCATGCTGGCCAGGAAGGCTTCGAAATCGGCATAGCCGGGATTATCCCAGTGGAATTGCACGCCTTCGCGCAGCATGAAGCCGGCGTCGGCCAGCGCCCGCTTGTCCTGCTGGTCGGGGAACAGGATGTGCAGCGATGAGGTGCCCAGCTGGCGCGCCACCTGCACGGCGGCGCGCGCCAGTAACTGGCGGTCTTCCTGCGTCTGCGCCAGCAGCCGGCTGCCGGTCACCGGCGTGAACGGCACCGCCGACAGCAGCTTGGGATAGTATTCGATGCCGTTGCGGTGGAAGGCGTCGGCCCAGGCGTGGTCGAACACATACTCGCCGCGGCTGTGATCCTTCAGGTACAGCGGCATGGCGCCGGCCAGCACGCCGTCGCGGTGTAGCACCAGGTAGCGCGGGGACCAGCCGGTGTCGGGCGAGGCGCAGCCGCTCTCGTGCAGCGCGTGCAGGAAAGTGTAGCTGAGCGTCGGATTGTCGCCGGCCAGCGCCTGCCATTGCGCCGGGTCCACGCCGTCCAGTGAGTCGATGATCGTAAATACTGCTACTGCCACGTCTGCCTCCGGCCTTTGATGTTGGCGCAAGTCTAGCCTATCTGAAGCCGATCTGTTGGCGGCGGCACGGCTGTCCCCGTGCGATAATTCGATTTTGCATGTCCCTTGTGCTCGCGAAAGACTACACATGACCTCGAATTTCCTGAATCTGTACACCCACGATTTCGCCCGGGTCGCCATCGCCGCCCCGATTTGCCGCATCGCCGACCCAGCCTATAACGCGCTCCAGACCATCGCCCTGGCCGAACAGGCCGCCGCACAAGGCGCGGCGCTGGTGGCTTTCCCTGAACTGGGCCTGTCGGCCTACACCTGCGACGACTTGTTCCACCAGCGTGCCTTGCTCGATGGTTGTCTCGACGCGCTCGACAGCATCGTCGCCGCCTCGGCGCAATGGAAGCTGGCGCTGGTGGTCGGCGTGCCGCTGCGCGTTGAGCACCAGCTGTACAACTGCGCGGTGGTGATCGCCAACGGCCAGATCCAGGGCGTGGTGCCGAAGAGCTACCTGCCCAACTACGGCGAGTTCTACGACGCCCGCCAGTTCAGCAGCGGCGACTACGCGGTCGCCACCGAGATCGACCTGCTGGGCGAGCGCGTGCAGTTCGGCTCCAGCCTGCTGTTCGAAGTGGCGGACATGCCGCTGTTCAAATTCCACGTCGAGATCTGCGAAGACGTGTGGGTGCCGATTCCGCCATCGTCGTTCGCGGCGCTGGCCGGCGCCACCGTGCTGGTCAACCTGTCGGCGTCGAACGCTCTGGTGGGCAAGGCCGGCTACCGCAACCAGCTGGTGTCGCAGCAATCGGCGCGCTGCATTTCCGCCTACCTGTACACCTCGGCCGGCACCGGCGAATCGACCACCGACCTAGCGTGGGACGGGCAGGGCGTGATCTGCGAGAACGGCGAGATGCTGGCCGAGTCCAAGCGCTTCAGCGACGAGGCCACGCTGACTTTTGCCGACATCGACCTGGAACGTCTGTCGCGCGAACGCATGCGCATGAACACTTTCGCGCAATCGGTGCAGCGCCATGCTGCCGAGGTGAACAAGTTCCGCACCGTATTCTTCGAACTGGAGATCGGCCGCGAAGAGCCGCTGGCTCTGAAGCGCTGCGTCGAACGTTTCCCCTACGTGCCTGCCGACGCGCGCCGCCGCGACGAGCGCTGCAACGAGGTCTACAACATACAGGTGCAGGCGCTGGCGCAGCGCCTGAGCTCCAGCAACATCAAGAAGATCGTCATCGGCGTCTCCGGCGGCCTCGATTCGACCCATGCGCTGCTGGTGTGCGCGCGCGTGATGGACAAGCTGAACCTGCCGCGCACCAACATCCTGGCCTACACCATGCCAGGCTTCGCCACCAGCGACCGCACGCTGACGCAAGCGCATGCGCTGATGAAGCTGGTCGGCTGCTCGGCGCAAGAAATCGACATCCGCCCGAGCTGCATCCAGATGCTGAAGGACCTGAACCATCCGTATTCGGAAGGGCAGGCGCAGTACGACATCACGTTTGAAAACGTGCAGGCCGGCGAGCGCACCAATCACCTGTTCCGCCTGGCGAACCACCACAACGCCATCGTCTGCGGCACCGGCGACCTGAGCGAGCTGGCGCTGGGCTGGTGCACCTATGGTGTGGGCGACCACATGTCGCACTACAACGTCAACGCCAGCGTGCCGAAGACGCTGATCTCGCACCTGGTGCGCTGGGTCGCCGAGTCAGGCGTGATCGGCCGCAACGATGCGCAGGTGCTGCTCGACATCCTGGGCACCGAGATCAGCCCCGAGCTGGTGCCGGGCACGGCGGACGGCCAGCCGGAACAGCGTACCGAAAGCACCATCGGTCCTTACGAGCTGCAAGACTTCAATCTGTACTACGTGCTGCGCTTCGGCTTCCGTCCGTCCAAGGTCGCCTTCCTGTCGCTGACCGCGTGGCAGGACAAGGAGAAGGGCCGCTGGCCGGATGGCGACCACGTCACCCGCAACCAGTACGGACTGGCCGAGATCAAGAAAAACCTGGGCATCTTCCTGGACCGTTTCTTCCGCACCAGCCAGTTCAAGCGCAGCTGCGTGCCGAATGCACCGAAGGTGGGCAGCGGCGGTTCGTTGTCGCCGCGCGGCGACTGGCGCGCGCCGAGCGATGCGCAAAGCGTTGTATGGCTGGAGGAATTACGCTCCATTCCGGTGCAAGAAGCAGGGAATTGACAGGTATTCGCATACGTTGATGGACAGCGTGTGCGCGTCGATTACAATACAAAGTAATCGCTCGCGGCACGCCCGGCACCAGATTTTCGTTGAAACAAAATAAGGAGAAGTCATGAAACAGATTACCGCTGTGATCAAGCCGTTCAAATTGGACGAGGTGCGCGAAGCACTGGCCGAAGTGAATGTCACCGGCCTGACCGTTACCGAAGTCAAAGGTTTCGGCCGCCAGAAGGGCCACACCGAACTGTATCGTGGCGCGGAATACGTGGTCGACTTCCTGCCGAAAGTGAAAGTCGAAGTTGTGGTCGACGACGGCGTAGCCGAGCAGGTGGTGGACGCCATCATCAAGGCTGCCCGCACCGGCAAGATCGGCGACGGCAAGATCTTCGTGCAGAACGTCGAGCAGGTGATCCGCATCCGTACCGGCGAGACCGGCGCCGAAGCTGTTTAAACCCGCACGGCCAAGCGGGGTCAGACCCCGGACGGGGTCTGACCCCTAAGCGGCGCAGTCAGCGTATCGCTAAGAGCATACGGGGTTCTTCGGCATTTTTTGTATAACGATGTTTGGTTATATTAGTTCGAGTTTTCTACGTGGATTAGTAATATAGACACACTGTCCACTCACTGGGAACTCGTGTCATGACTACTCGTACACTCGCCGCACTGTCGCTGTTCATCGTCGCAGCCAACCTGGGCGCCGCGCCCAGCATCTATCCTACCGGCGTCACCCGCTACGACACCGCCACTGCGTACAACAGCTACGTGATCTTCAGCGGCCAGGACAAGAACACCCACCTGATCGACATGAACGGCAACGAGGTACACCGCTGGAACGCCGAAGGCTTCCCACCGGTGCTGCTGAACCCTGCGCTGACCGGCGGCAAGCGCGGCCACGTGCTGGTGCAACTGGCCAGCACCACCGGCACCTCCAACGAGGGCAACGGTCTGCGCAACCAGGCCATCGGTGAACTGGACTGGAACAGCAAGGTCGTCTGGCAGTGGGGCGAGGCCGGTGGTGCGCAGGATGCGTATGCCGCGCCGGTGGAAGGCAAGGCCTCCGCTCAAGTGCCCGGCGGCAGCGCCAAGCAGCACCACGACTGGCGTCGTCTGCCTAACGGCAATACGCTGGTGCTGGCCAACCTGGTGCATCCGCTGGCCGGCTTCGCCGCGCCGCAGGTACTGGACGACGTGATCTACGAGGTCACGCCGGGCGGCGACATCGTCTGGAAGTGGCTGGCCTCCGATCACCTGGACGAATTCGGCTTCAAGCCGGAATCGCTGAAGCTAGTGAAGAACGGCTACTCGCCGCGCGGCAAGGCTGCGCCGTTCGACTACCTGCACGTCAACAACATGTCGGTGCTGGGACCGAACCGCTGGTTCGATGCGGGCGATAAGCGCTTCAATCCCGATAACATCCTGATCGATTCGCGCGAAGCGAACTTCATCATCATCCTCGACAAGCAGACCGGCAAAGTGGTGTGGTCGCTGGGACCTGATTATCCGGCGCAGGTGCGCGGTCCGCGCGTGTTGCCGCGCCCGGTGGACCAGATCATCGGCCAGCATGATGCGCACCTGATCGAGCCGGGCCTGCCTGGCGCCGGCAACCTCCTGGTGTTCGACAACCAGGGCGAGGCCGGCTATCCGCGCGTCAGCGTTGGCGTGCAGCCGCGCTCGCGGGTGCTGGAGATCGATCCCGTCACCAGGCAGATCGTCTGGGAATACACGGGCGGCGATTCGAACGGACCGGAGTGGAGCTTCTACAGCTCCTTCATCAGCAGCGCGCGCCGCCTGCCGAACGGCAACACCCTGATCGATGAAGGCATGAACGGCCGCATCTTCCAGGTCACGAGCAAGGGCGACATCGCCTGGGAATACGTCAGCCCGTACTTCGCGCCGACGCCGGTGGCCGGCGCGGGCAAGCCGGTGTTGAGTAATTGGCTGTACCGCGCCCAACCGGTGCCGTACAACTGGGTGCCGGAAGGCACTCCGCGTTCCGAAAAAGCGGTCACGCCGCCGGAGCCAGGCAGGTTCCGCGTGGTCACGAACTAAGCGCGAACCCGCCCCCGCGCCGCACATCGTTGCGGCGCCATCACCTACCTACAACAACAGAACACGCCGGCCGCCAAGCCGGCGTGCGGGGCGGTTCACGCCCGTTAATTTGAATGGAAGACTGCTATGCAACAGAATAAATTGGCCGCCGCCGTCGCTGCGGCATATGGACTCCTGCTGGTTGCCGCTGCGCCGGTACAGGCGCAGAACGCTGCGGCGCTGGGACTGTCGGCTGTTTCCGCCACTGCCGCCGAAGCAGCCGCCGAAGTCGCCGCCGCTGAAGGCGCCGGGCCGTCGGCCGCCGCCACGACCGCCGCCGCCGGAGCCGATGCTTCGCTGGAAGTGGTGGCCCGCGTCACCGTCTCCACGCGCCGCCGCAACGAGACGTCGCAAAGCGTGCCGACATCGATGAGCGTGCTCGATAGCAGCGCGCTGGAGGGCAACCGCGTCTACCGCGTGCAGGACTTGCAGCAACTGCTGCCCAGCACCACCGTCAACTACGTCCACGCGCGCCAGATGAGCTTTGCCGTGCGCGGCCTCGGCAACAACCCGGCCAGCGACGGCCTCGAAGGCAGCGTCGGCGTTTATCTCGACAACGTGTACCTGGCCCGTCCCGGCATGGCCGCCTTTGATGCGCTGGACATCCAGCAACTGGAACTGTTGCGCGGCCCGCAAGGCACGCTGTTCGGCAAGAACACCACCGCCGGCGTGCTCAATATCACCACCAAACAGCCGACCTTCCGCAGCGAGAACAGCGCCCAGCTGTCGCTCGGCCAGCAGGACTACGTGCAGGCCAAGGCCGTGCTGTCGGGCGCGTTCTCGGACACGGCCGCCGGCCGCATCGCCGTCTACAAGACGCATGAAGGCGGCTACATCACCAACGTCTACAACGGCAGCAAGGTACAGGGCGGCGACCGCGAAGGCGTGCGCGCCCAGCTGCTGCTGGAACCGAACAACAAAGTCAGCGCCCGCCTGATCGCCGACTACAACGTCGAGGACTCCAACAACGGCACGCTGATCTTCTACAGCGCCGGCCCGGGCGGCAAGTTCCTGGCGCAGGCCGCCGCCGTCGGAGGCCACCCGATCACCGACCCGACGAAGCGCCAGGTCAACCTGGACAGCGGCTCGCATGTGGACGTGCACCAGGGCGGCGTCTCGGGCGAGGTCAACTGGAAGCTCGACAACGACTACAAGTTCACTTCCATCAGTGCCTACCGTTTCTGGAACTTCACGCCGCACAACGACGACGGGCTCGACGTGCCGGTGACGCTGAACGTCGGCGCTTCGGCGCGCCATCGCCAGTTCACGCAGGAGCTGCGCCTGGCCACGCCGCTGGGGCGGCCGGTGGAATCGGTGTTCGGCGCGTACTACTATTACCAGAACCTGGATAACGTCAACTTCACCTACAACGGGCCGCTGGCCGACAAGTTCAACGCCACGCCGGCCGGCGCCTGGAGCAACGTCACCAGCATCGGCAACGGCCACTTGCGCGTCAACAGCTACGCCTTGTTCGGCCAGTCGATCTGGCACATCGATCCGAAGTGGGACCTGACCGGCGGCCTGCGCGCCACCTACGAAGACAAGATCGCCCAGGTGACGCGCGACGCGCCGACCGGTCCGGTCGTCAGCGGTGCCGCGCTGGCTTCGCGCAACGCCCGCTACGGCACCTACAACTCGGGCGACGTCCACCTCAACAACCTGAGCCCGTCGGCGCTGGTCACGCTGGCCTACAAGGTCGATACCGACGTGCTGGCCTTCGGCAGCCTGTCGCACGGCGAGAAATCGGGTGGCATCAACCTGTCGGTGCCGGGCGCGGCGGGCGTGTCCTCGCTCAGGGTCAACAACGAGAAGGCCAACAACCTGGAGCTGGGCATCAAGAGCAACCTGCTGGAGCGCCGCGCGCAAGTCAACGCCAGCCTGTTCTGGAACGAGGTCAAGGGCTACCAGAGCAATGCCTACGATCCGGTCAGCGCCACGTCCTACCTGACCAACGCCGGCAACGTGCGTAGCCGCGGCCTGGAACTGGACACCAGCCTGGTCGTGGTGCGTGGCTTAACGCTGGGCGCCAACGGCTCGTTCAACGACGTCAAGTACAAGGAGTACAAAAATGCGCCATGCCCGAGCGAGCGTCCCGGCGCCTCGTGCGATCTGTCGGGCCGCGCCGCGCTGGTCAATGCGCCGCGCTGGATCGGCAACCTCAGCGCGCAATATGCGGCCACGCTGGAGGCCAACGTCGAAGGCTACAGCAACATCAACTATGCCTACCGCAGCGGAACTTACGGTACGCTGGATGCTTCGGAGTACTCGCGCATTCCAGCCTACAGCCTGACCAACCTGTCGGCCGGCGTGAAAGTGAAGAACGGCCAGACCCGCTGGGATATCTCGGTATGGGCCAAGAACGTGTTCGACAAAACCTATTACACCAGCACCTGGAACACCAACCCGGGCGCCTATAACGCCGTGATCGGAACGCCCCGCCAGGTCGGCGTGACCGCCCGCGCAGATTTCTGATTGGAGACCAAGAATGACCAATACCACCCGCCGCCGCGTTCTGAAATCCCTGCCTGCGCTGGCGCTGGCCGGCGTTCTGCCGAACGGCCTGGCCGCTGGCAAGGAGCAGCCCAACATCATCTTTATCCTGGCCGATGACCTGGGCCACGCCGACCTGGGCGTCTACGGCCAGACCGATTTCCGCACACCCAACCTGGACAAGCTGGCCGGGCAGGGCATCCGTTTCACGCAGGCTTATGCCAACTCGGCCGTGTGCTCGGCCACGCGCTTCGCGTTGATCACCGGCCGCTACCAGTACCGCCTGCGCGGCGGGCTGGAGGAGCCGATCGCCGGCGCCTCCGACACCATCGGCCTGCCGCGCACGCATCCAACCTTGCCGTCGCTGCTGAAGAAGCAGGGCTACGGCACGGCGCTGATCGGCAAGTGGCACCTGGGCTACCTGCCGACCTTCGGGCCGTTGAAGAGCGGCTACGACAGCTTCTTCGGCAACTACGGCGGCGCCATCGATTACTTCACGCACAAGCCGGGCGTTGGCCCGCAGGTGAAGGAGGATTTGTACGAGGGCGAAGTGCCGGTGCACCAGATCGGCTACTACACCGACCTGCTGGGGGCGCGCGCGGTGGACTTCGTGCAGAAGCAGCAGGCCGGCAAGCCCTTCCTGCTGTCGCTGCACTACACGGCGCCGCACTGGCCGTGGGAAGGTCCGGGCGACGAGGCGATCTCGCGCGACATCGACAACATCTTCCACTACGACGGCGGCGACCTGGCCACCTACGGTCGCATGGTCGAATCGCTGGACGCGTCGATCGGCCGCGTGCTGAAGGCGCTGGAGGACAAGGGACTGGCGGACAACACTATCGTCATCTTCACCAGCGACAACGGCGGCGAGCGCTTCTCGAAGACCTGGCCGCTGACCGGGCAAAAGACCGAGCTGCTGGAGGGCGGCATCCGCGTGCCGGCCATCGTGCGCTGGCCGGCCAAGATCGCGGCGGGGCAGGTGTCCGAGCAGGTGGCGATCAGCATGGATTGGCTGCCGACGCTGTTGGCCGCAGCCGGCGGCGCGCCCGATCCTGCCTATCCGACCGACGGAACCAATCTGCTGCCGCTGTTGCTGGGCCAGGCGAAGCAGCAGGAGCGCACGCTGTTGTGGCGCTACAAGGCCAATGCGCAGCGCGCCATCCGCTCCGGCAATTGGAAGTATCTGAAAATCGGCGGCAACGAGTTCCTGTTCGATGTGGTCAAGGACCAGCGCGAACGCGCCAACCTGGCCAAGCGCCACCCTGAAGTGTTCGCGAAGTTGAAAGAGCAGTGGGAGCAGTGGAACAAGGACATGCTGCCGATCACTGCCGACGTGCGCACGCACGGCGTCAGCGGCAAGGTACAGGCAGACCGCTATGGCGTGCCGCCGGCGGGCAGCGTCGTCGATTGAGGCCTATCATCTGATTGGCATTGCACCTTTTTTGAGTTGGCATATACTTTGGTATATGCCAAAGAGGTGATCATGAGCTATATCGCAAAACTCTTTATCAATGGGCGCAGCCAAGCGGTGCGCTTGCCTGCCGCCTACCGGTTTGACACCAAAGAGGTCTTTATTCGACAAGACCCTGAAACCGGGGATGTGATCCTGTCACGGCGACCCAGTAATTGGGATGGTTTTTTCGCAGCGCTGAAGGGCGCCGATGTGCCCGCCGATTTCCTGAGCGAGGAAGAGCGTCACCAGGACTCGCCGCAGCGCGATCCTTTTGAAGGATGGCGAGAATGACGTTGTACATGCTCGATACCAATACGGTCAGCCATCTGGTCAAGGACCATCCGGTTGTTGCCGGGCGCTTGTTGAATGTGCCGATGGCGTTGCTTTGCATTTCGGCCATCACCAAGGGTGAACTGATGTTCGGATTAGCCAGGCGGCCGGAGGCGACCCGGTTGCGGACGGTGATGCAAGAATTTCTGCGGCGCGTCGATGTTCTGCCATGGGATGGCGATGCTGCGGAACTTTACGGCACGGTGCGTGAACAGATGACGGCGAACGGCAATGTTCTGGCGCCGCTCGATTTGCTGATTGCGACCCATGCCCTGATCAAGGATGCGGTCCTGGTCACGAGCGACCATGCTTTCGCTAAAGTCCCCAAACTGCGGGTCGAGGACTGGACCCGCTAGCATTTTCGTCAAGGACTATTTTTTGGTGGCGTAGGTGTAGAAGAAATCGTCGTCGCGCTCCCAGCCTTCGGCTTCATAGAGCGCTTGTGCCGTTGTGTTTGTATTGGAGGTTGACAGCGCCAGACGAATTGCCCCGACTGCGCGTGCGAAATCGGCGGCGGCTGTCAACAGTTTGGAACCCACTCCTTTGCGGCGGCCCAGTTCATTGACGAACAAGTCGTTCAGGACGTAGATGCGGCCCAGTGAAACGCTGGAGAAGCTTGGGTACAGTTGGGTAAAGCCGACGGGCTCGGCCCCGTCGTGCGCGATAAACAGTACTGACTCGCCGTTGCCGAATCGGTCGATCAGGAATTGCTTTGCTGCCGCGACGTCGCTTTCGCGGCCATAGAACTGGCGGTAGCCATCGAATAAAACGGACAATGCTTCAATATCAGAGAGTGCTGCCTGACGAATACTAATTGTGCTCATGCGGGTTCCATATTTAAAAAGTAGATTATTCCGTTGTTGTGTCTTTTGCGCCCCTGAATCCCAGGCCGCCGGAGCGGTCCTTGGAAGGGGCCATCAGCAAGTACTTCCCGTGTTCATTCAGCTTGTAGGCTTGCGGGAAGTACCAGTATGAATCTTGTGGCTGGTAGTAGCTGCCGCCGCGCAGGATCGCTGTGCGGGTATGCTCATCGGCGAACTCGTTGGTCCATTGCCAGACGCCGCCGATCATGTCCTCGACGCCAAATGGGCTGGCCGCGCCCGGGTGCTGGCCGACCTGTTCCGGTGCCGGAAGGTCGCGCCCCTTGGCCGGTGTCGGGACCATCGCTGCATCCCACTCATTTCCCCATGGGTAGAGGCGGCCGTCGTTGCCTTGGCCAGCATACTGCCACTCCCATTCATTCGGCAAGCGCTTGCCGGCCCATAGCAAATATGCGCGCGCGTCTTCCAGCGAAACCCAGGTCACCGGCCGATTTTCATCGCCGGAGCGAGGGCTGCCGTTCACCCAATGCTTGAGGAAGTTATGGTCGACCTTGGGATGGTAGGCGGTCGCGCTGACGAATGCCTTGAACTGCGCGTTGGTGACCGGGTATTTGTCCATGTAAAACGGCTTGATCTTCAAACGATGCAAGTGGCCTCGTCTGGCGGACGCTTCCCACGGATACTGCACATCCAGCCCCGGTTTGTTTTCGCCTTCGATCTCAACGCCGTGAACCTGGAAGTCAAAAACGGTTCCCGGTATCTTGACCATGCCCTCGGGTTGGTTGCGTGCGGGAGGGCTGGCTGCGATCGGCGTCATTTTCTGCGGCTGCGGTTGCCATTCGTTTGAGTAGGAACCCAATGGCTTGGCGGCCTGCCGCGCCAGGCGCTTCAAGGTGATGTCCAGGCCGGCGACGCTGGCATCGCGGTCGATGCGCAGCACAGCGCCGTAGCCGTGGGCTTCCAGTGGCAAGCTCAGCTCGGCTTGATCGTGGCGGATCAGCGGCGTGATTTCCTTGCCGTTCCACACATCGAAATAGCGTTGGCCCGGCTTGTGCGGGACGCGCATGATGCTTTCGTTCACGCTCCAGTCGGTGCGATTGATGATCGTCCACAGCGATTTGCCCCCCAGCGGAAACTCGCTGGCGTACACGCCGTAGTGCAGCGTCGGCACGTGTGGCCGCCAATCGGCACTGACGAGGTGATCGGGGAAGGAGCGATAGATGGTGGCGATACGCCGCATCGCTTCGCCGTCGCGCGGCGTGAACTGGTTCCACCAGCCCCAGACGTTCTCCCAGCTTTCGATGCCGACGCCGTTGAAGAAGGCATCTTGCAGAATGTTGGTACGGTCCGTAGCCCAGCGGTCGCACACATGCACCATATGGCGTGGTTCCATCCACTTCCATTTGCTGACCAGGGGCACCAGTGCAGTTGGCCAGTAGCCCCAGCTCTGCTGGTTGTAGGCCAGCATGCCGTCGTCCTTGAACGCGAGTTCCGGCTCCAGCGCGACCGGATGGCCGGTGGCGTCGGAGGCTGTGCGGTACTCCAGTGGCAGGCCGTCCATGGTATCGCCGTTGACGCCGTCCGCGCCGATCTCCGCCATCAGCGCTGCGGTGGCTTGATGCATGGTCGTGCCGACGTCGCGCGAGCCGGTGTCCCACGGCATGGTGGGAAAGAAGACCTTGACGCCGCGCGCGTGGAAGTCCTTGATCAGCTGTCGAACGCCGTCGATGCCGCCGGGCAGGTCGCGCACCATGTCCCACTGGTTGCGGTTGTCGATGCCGATGTTCGGGTAGACCGGCCAGAGCAGGACGCTGTCGATGCCGCCGTAGCGCTGCTCAAGGTCTTTCAGGTAGCGGTCGACGGTGTAGCGTCCGGTGACCGGGTCGTACAGATAGCGGTCCTCCACCATGGCCTGCGGCTGCACGAAATTGCGCTGGGTCCAACGCAGCTCAGTGCGGCGATACTGCGCGTCGTCGTACTTGATCTTAGCCAGCTGTCCGGTGCGCCAGGTTCGCATGGCGCTCAGCCATTCTTCATGTTTGCCGTTGGGATCGCGCTTCCAGTTGTTCAGCCGCGCCAGCCAGTCCACTTCACCGATATCTTGCTGATCGGGACCCAGAATTTGGCTGCCTCGAATGTCGATCGCGATGGGCGCCGCCACGGCGGCTTGGCACGTTTGCATAAGTAGCGCACCTAGGAGCCAAGCGGTCAACGAGGTTTGTCTTGGCGCTTTTGCGGCGGCAATAGCATCACCCTGCAGGGGCGCACGTTCGAAACTTGCACTTCGCATTAAGAATTCCAAGTGACATCCATCATTTAAAAAAGCCGATCTTTAGAAAGATCGGCTTTTTTGTTGCGTGCGATTTTAGCGTTGCGGCAATAGCGAAGGCAGGGCTGGAGCCAGCGGCTGCAGTGGATCTCCGCCACCGCCAATAGTCGTTGGCGAATTGTTGTCGACAACGTATAGAGCGGTCATCAGGCGCTGAATGTCGTTCATCCAGTCAATCTTGTTCTGGTACGTCGCTTCGAATGGATACTTCCAGTCCGTCATGAACTGATCCGTAAACGAGCCGTCAGCGCCGTCTTCCACGTTGAAAGCATAGCTGGCACCCCAGGCATCATCGACGATGTAAGCGCCGTAGTTCTGCAAAGTCCAAGCCAACTGGCGTGCCGGTTCGGTCTTCAGGCCCAGCGCATTGATATCCTGCAATGCAGGGATGGCCAGCAGTGCACCCATCCGCATCGCATAGGAACCGCCAGTTTTCGGGACGCCATTTTCAACCAGACCATTGTTGACAGTGCCATATCTGCCTACCGCGTAGCTGTCGGCAGTTTGCGCTGGCCAGCGGTAGCAATCCGAATGCCCGGCCGAGTCGGTGCATTTGTACAGCACCTGCGCCGCATAGACATTCAGCTTGAGCGCATGGCGTGGACCTTGACCGCCTGGACGCAATTCGCCACGGCGCAACGTGCCTCCGATGGCCGACATGCGCGAGCCGCCATGCGCACCGGTGATGCCAGGACCGTAAAGATCGACCGGTGCAAGCGCAATCTGGCTGGTGGCCGGGCCACCGGCAGTGCAACGGGCCAGTGGCTGGCTTTGGATAATGGTGCGGCCGTCTGCACTCAGGAAGGCGGCAGAGCTGTTGCCGTTACCGTTCGCTACGATGTAGTCGGCTGGAATAGGTACGGTGGTCAGCTGTGCGCCAGTCGGTGCGCAGCGATTGGCTCCGGCGGTCCAGCCAGCCGAGCTGTAATAAACCGGCGTTGCTGGTGCGCTCGGCTTCAGCACGATTTTCTCGCGATCGGCTTGTGGAATATTGGCCCATGGATCGTTGCCTGGAACAAGCGGCAGGTTGGCTGGAACATATTGCGCTCCACTGCCGATTGGCATGTTCCAGATGCTGTCCTGTGCGAAAGGCCAAGTGTACGGATCGCGTGCCAGCACTGGCGTGTCGGAATTGATGGTGTAGTTTTGCTTAGCGCCCGCGGACTGCCAGTTTGGTCCTTGTACTTTGCCTACGATGTCGAAGGTTGCTGCCGTCGTGAGCAGGCTGCGCGGGATAGTCCATTGCGCCTTGCTGCCATCATCCGCAAAGCTGACGGGGGCGATCAATTGCCACGACCAGTTATAGGCGCCAGTACCCGTGTAGCGATACAGGTTACCGTCAGCGACAAAAAACTCGCTGCCGACGCCGCCGATTGTGAAACCGGAGCTGTTTGAGCGGTCGGTGTCAATATACAGCTGACGCGAAGTGGTCGAGGTCGTACTGCTGTAGTACATCAGAAAGGATATGGTGCTGCTGTCGTTGCCGACAACCAGGGAATCGACGCCGGCAAAGGCCGACGAAGCCACTCCCAACTGAGCAGCGAATACTACAAGAGTCGCTGAGGTGCGTGCGGCGTTGCGCATTTCAATTTCCGTTCAAGACTTGGGGTTTTGCATCCTAAGATATTAAATAGACAATGTCAAATAAATAAAATTTCACGGTGGCGTTAAAATAAAAAAACTACCGCGAAGCATTTGTCTATGTATGCTGCACTGGCCTCAGGCGACTTCGAGCTAAGGAAATTAATCGTTAAGTCGATTTATTTTGTTTTGTCTGAAGAGCTAGCGCCAACGGCAGCTTCTGGCTGTGGATTCAACCGGTTGCAGCCGTTATCCTCGCAAGCCGTTGTCATAAACTCGTGTTAGCTGGATATCTGGCCATGTGTCGTCCCATTGTGCGGGAAATTCGCACACTACTTCTTCGGCTTCGGAATTAAAAGTTTTGGCGGAACGGCGCGAAGGAAAACGCAAAGCGCACCGAACGCAATGAAGCCAATAACCTTAGCCAGGTGAGAGTCAGGGAAGAGCAGCTCCCACGCCACTGCGCTAGCAATGACTAAACCTAGAACGATGGTCACTACAGGGATGTAGCGTTCCATATTTTTTTGGTCCATTTTTTGTTCCTAAAATACTGGCCGCTTGCGGCCTACGCGATAGGATAGCATCTTGCCAAATGAAAAGGCTCACGCATTGTCATGTCGACAGATTGCTTCCATGAAGTGAGTTTGGAACCGTAATGCGGAAAGGAGTAAGTGCGCATTGTCCCCCTAGGCGTTTAATCCCAGCTCTTGGCCAAACATGAGGCGATGGCCGTCGATTGTGCGGATGCCAAACTCTCGCATACCCCACGGCTTGTCCGCGAGCGTCTGAGTGAACTCGGCTCCCGAAGCCTGGTACTCCGCAAATAAGGCAGAGGCGTCCGAGACCGTCACGTAGCCGTACCAGGAGTGGTCGCCAAGCTCCGACGGTGGCATGGCATCCGTGCACTCGCCGAGCATCACGCGAAAACTGCCTCGCGACAGAAATGTCCAGCCGGGAACCGTAAAGTCAATGCTCAGGCCGAGAACTGAAGTGTAGTAGGTCGTGGATTTGGCCAGGTCAAGGACTGCCAGCGTGTATCGAACATTGGTGAATTCCGACATGCGTTTCTCCTTGATGCGCTCAGTTCTTGTGGTAGTGCAGATGCAGTTCGAACTTCCACGTCACCAGTCGCAGCAGCGTGATGCAGGCTGCGCTGGCCCACAGCGCGAAGTCGTCGGAGACGTCGGTGTATTGCAAGCCGATGTACATCCAGCAGCCGAAGAAGGCACAGATGGCGTAGGGTTTGCCGTCGCGGAAGACCATCGGCACTTCGTTGCAGACGATGTCGCGCAGCACGCCGCCGAAGATGCCGGTGATCACGCCCATCATCGAGGCGATGAACAGCGGCATGTGCGCTGCCTGCGCCTGCGACACGCCGGCCACGGCAAACAGCCCGAGGCCGATGGCGTCGGCCACCACGATCAAGCGTTCGGAAAGGATCTGGCGCAGGGTGCGCATCAGCGGCGCGGCCACCAGCGCCAGGATGAAGATCAGGATCGCGTATTCCTGGTGCAGCACCCAGAACAGCGGTCTTCGGTCGAGCAGGATGTCGCGCAGCGTGCCGCCGCCGAACGCGGTGATGAAGGCCACCGTGAACACGCCCACCACGTCCATGCGCTTGCGGCGCGCTTCAACGAAGCCGGAAAACGCGCCCACCAGAATCGCGACTATCTCGATGACGGTGATCAGGGAAACGTGCGGAACAGGGACGTGCTTCATGTAGGCTGATGGACAAAGTGATGATGCCATAGGTTAACATGACAAACCGACCACGTGTCATGATTCTGCGGTCTGGAGCGGCTGACGGCTACACGGGCTGCCGTTGCGTGCTCAACAGCGTCACCAGCTCGTCGACGTGTGACTCTGCCGCCACAATCGATGCTTGCAGCCGCTCGTCGCCGAATTCGTCGAACTCGATGGCCGCCCCATGCACTTCGGTGATGCCGATATAGCCCAGCGCCGTGGTGACCGACGGTTCCACATGGTTCATGTGGACGATGCGCTGGCCGTAGCCATAGTCGCCGCGCGAGCTGAGGATGACGAACGATTTGCGCTGCTGGTCCAGCAGCGGCCAGTAGGGCGCGCCGGCGCGGCCGCGGTCGAAGCCGAAGGTCCGGCCCACGCGCACGATGTTGTCGATGTAGGCCTTGAACTGTGCCGGCACGTTGAAGTTATACATCGGCACGCCCGCGACGACCAGATCGGCCGCGCACAGTTCGTCGATCAGCTGGTCGCTCTCTTGCAGCACCGTGTGCATCCACGGCAGGCGCTGCTCGGGCTTGGTAAACGCCGCATGGATCCAGTCGCCCGTCACGTGCTGTGGCGGATGGGCGCCCAGGTCGCGATAGATCACCGTGTCGTCGGGATGCGCGGCCTGCCAGCGGGCGACGAAGCGCGACGTCAGCCGCCTGGTATGCGATCCGAATGGCTGGTTTGCGGAATTGCCGGGGCGGGCGCTGGAGTCGAGGTGCAGGAGTGTGGTCATGATGTAGATGCGGTATGCTCGTTGGTTGTCGAGCAATGACTATAGGCCGCGCTGTCGCACCCGACAAACCAGCTGAATTGACGCCAGACGAATTGGATTCACTTGAGGACACCCCATGTTTCGTGCTTTACCGGTTATCGCGCTGCGCACTTTCGAATCGTCGGCGCGCCACCTGAGCTTCAAGCTGGCGGCCGATGAACTGGCGGTGACGCCGGGCGCGGTGTCGCATCAGGTGCGCGCGCTCGAGGAATGGCTGGGCGTGGCGCTGTTCGAGCGCCTGCCGCGCGGCGTAAGGCTGACGCCCAAGGGCGAGACGCTGTTCCACTCGCTGCACTCGGCGCTGGCCGACCTGGCGCAGGTCACCAACAACTTGCGCGCGGCGCCGGTGGCCGGCCGCCTGACCGTGACCACTCCCTCGTCGTTTGCCGCGCTGTGGCTGATTCCCCGCCTGGACCGGTTCTACGCCCTGCATCCGGAAGTCAACCTTCGGCTGGATACCTCGACCACGCCGATCGACTTGCAGCAAGATGCCAGTGTCGACGTCGCGATCCGTTACGGTGGCGGCCCGTATCCGGAGATGTACAGCCCGGGCGGCATGGTCGAGACTTTCGGTGTCTACGGCGCGCCGGGCAGGGTGGATGAGTTGATGGACCAAGCGGCGCCGTCGCTGATATCTGTGCATTGGGCCAAGTCCACGCTATACCGCGACAGCTGGCACGCGTGGGGCGAAGCGGCCGGCAAAGATTGGCTGCCGAGGCTGGCGCTGAGGGAGTATGCGGAGGAAATGTATGCGCTGCAGGCGGCGATCGCCGGGCAGGGCCTGGTGATGGCCAGCTCCATCCTGGTCGCCGATACGGAACAGAGAGGATTGTTGAAGGTCGCGCGGCCGGATATACAGATCGCTGGCGGCACGTACACGGTGTTGTGCGTGCCGGGCCGGGAGCGGCATCCGCCGGTGCAGGCTTTCTTCGATTGGCTGCGCAGCGAGTGGGACGCCGCCGCGCCGTGATGCCTGTGTTGCTTAGCGCTGGACCTGCAGCGCCGCGCGCAACAGCACGATCAACGCACCTTCGCCGCCTTCGGACGGACGGGCCTGGCAGAAGGCCACGACTTCCTCCTTCTGCACCAGCCAGCTGTGCACCATCGACTTGAGCACCGGCTCCTGGCTTCTGGAGCCGAAGCCGCGGCCATGGATCACGCACACGCAACGGTGGTTGCGCATCGCCGACTTGCGCAGGAAATCGCCGATGGCGTCGCGCGCATCGTCGCGGCGCAGGCCGTGCAGGTCCAACTCGTCCTGCACCGGCCAGTGGCCCTTGCGCATCTTCTTCACCACGTCCGGGCCGACGCCGGGAGCGGCGTAGTTCAGCGCCGGATCTTCTTCCAGGTAGTGATCGACTTCGAACAGGTCGGACAGCGACTCGCGCAGCACGGCCGCGTCGTCCTCGGCCTGCGTCAGCTTGCGGGCCGGGGTAGCGGTCACGGACGCCGTCTTCGGCATCTGCGGCACATAACGATCCGACACCGGCATGCGCTTGACGCCGCCGACGCTGGACTGGAAGATGTTCGCCTCCACTGCCTGCACCTTTTCCCGCTTGACGCGTTCCGCCTCGGCGGCGGCGCGCGTGTCGGCCTGCTCCTTGAGCTGCTTGGCCAGCGATTTCAGGTCGGCGAAGTCTTTCAGTCCCACGGTATTACTCCTGGCCTTCGAGGTAGCGCTGGGCGTCCAGCGCGGCCATGCAGCCGGTGCCGGCGCTGGTGATGGCCTGACGGTAGATGTGATCCTGCACGTCGCCGGCGGCGAACACGCCCGGTACGCTGGTCGCGGTGGCCATGCCTTCGGTGCCGGTCTTGGTCTTGATGTAACCGTTGTGCATGTCCAGCTGGCCTTCGAAGATGCCGGTGTTCGGCTTGTGGCCGATGGCGATAAACAGACCGTGCACGGTCAGCTCGCTGACGGCATTGCTGTCGGTCGAGGCGATCTTGATGCCGGTAACGCCGCTGTCGTCGCCCAGCACTTCTTGCAGCGTGTGGTTGTACTTGATGACGATCTTGCCTTCGGCGACCTTGGCGTTCAGGCGGTCGATGAGGATGGCTTCGGCGCGGAACTTGTCGCGGCGGTGGATCAGCGTCACTTTGGTGGCGATGTTGGACAGGTACAGCGCTTCCTCGACGGCGGTGTTGCCGCCACCGACCACGGCCACTTCCTGGCCACGGTAGAAGAAACCGTCGCAGGTGGCGCAGGCGGACACGCCTTTGCCCATGAACGCCTGTTCCGACGGCAGGCCCAGGTACTGTGCCGAGGCGCCGGTCGAGATGATCAGCGTGTCGCAGGTGTACTCGTGGCTGTCGCCGATCAGGCGGATCGGTTTTTCTTGCAGCTTGACGGTGTGGATATGGTCGAACACGATGTCAGTATTGAAACGTTCCGCGTGTTGCAGGAAGCGTTGCATCAGGTCCGGGCCTTGCACGCCCATCGGGTCCGCCGGCCAGTTTTCCACGTCGGTGGTGGTCATCAGCTGGCCGCCTTGCTCGACGCCGGTGACCAGCATCGGCTTCAGATTGGCGCGGGCGGCGTAGATAGCGGCGCTGTAGCCGGCTGGGCCGGAGCCAAGGATCAATACACGGGCGTGTTTAGGTGTGGTCATGGAAGGCTTCTTAATATGTTGGATTAATCCGAATTTGGGGGCAATTATAGCGACGGCAAGGGCGATGGCAGGGCAACCGCTATTGCATTCACGCAGGCAATACAAGATTATAGTGCAAGCAGCGGATCAGGATGAATCGTAGGGCCGGTTGGGGCCCATATGCCTTAGAATACCCATACCTGATTATTTCCTGACCGATAAGATTGCAACACCTTTATACCTATGAGCAGTAAAAAAGTTCAGGAACGCATGCCAAAAGCCTCCTCCGCCGGATCTTCCGCCTATACCCGCACCCCGACCGAGCGCCAGCCCCTGCCCAATCGGCTGGTGCGGCTGCTGTCCGAGGCCCGCTGGCTGGCGCTGGCCGTACTCGGCCTGTATTTCGTGCTGATACTCATCAGCTACGACAAGATGGACCCCGGCTGGTCCCACGAAACGCTGGTGCCTAAAGTGCACAACCTCGGCGGGCGCGCGGGCGCCTGGCTGTCAGACCTGCTGTTGTATATCTTCGGTTTTTCGGCCTGGTGGTGGGCGTTTTGTCTGCTGCGCATCGTCTGGCTCGGTTATCGCCGGCTGACGCAGAAATATGTGCTGTCCAAGGAACCTGATCCGGAACACGCGCAGGAACCGTTGATACGCGGGATAGGCTTCGTGCTGCTGTTTATCGGCAGCGTCGGACTGGAATACTTGCGCATGTACTCGCTGCATGTGCAGCTGCCGCGCGCGCCGGGCGGCGTGCTGGGGCAGTTGATCGGCCATTCGACCCACGTGGCGTTCGGCTTCACCGGTGCCACCTTGCTGCTGTTGCTGCTGTTCGGCCTGGGCCTGAGCCTGTTCTTCCACGTCTCGTGGCTGACCTTGGCCGAGCGCATCGGCGGCGGCATCGAGTTGATGATCGACTGGTTCATCCAGCGCTACCAGTACCGCGAAGACCGCCGCCAGGGCGAGGTCGCCGCCGTCAAGCGCGAAGAGGTGGTGGTCATCGAGCGCGCCAAGCACGTCGAGAAGCATCCCGTGGCGGCGGCGCCGGTCAAGATCGAGCCGCAGGTGGTTGCCGTGGTCAAGTCCGAGCGCGTGGAGAAGGAACGCCAGGCCAATCTGTTCCAGGACCTGAGCGGCGACAGCCGTCTGCCGGCCCTGTCCCTGCTGGACGAGGCGGCCGAGGTGCAGGAAACCGTGTCGATCGAAACGCTGGAATTCACCAGCCGCCTGATCGAGAAGAAGCTGTCCGACTTCGGCGTCGAAGCCAAGGTGGTGGCGGCCTATCCGGGCCCGGTCGTCACGCGCTACGAGATCGAGCCGGCCACCGGCGTCAAGGGCAGCCAGATCGTCGGCCTGGCGCGCGATTTGGCGCGTTCGCTGTCGCTGACCTCGATCCGCGTGGTCGAGACCATTCCTGGCAAAAACTACATGGCGCTGGAGCTGCCGAATCCGAAGCGCCAGATCGTGCGCCTGAGCGAGATCGTCGGTTCCAAGGTGTACAACGACAATCCATCGCCGCTGACCGTGGCCCTGGGCAAGGACATCGCCGGCAAGGCCGTGGTGGCCGACCTGGCCAAGATGCCGCACTTGCTGGTCGCCGGCACCACCGGCTCGGGTAAATCGGTGGGTATCAACGCCACCATCCTGTCGCTGCTGTACAAGTCCGACCCGGCCGACGTGCGCATGATCCTGATCGATCCGAAGATGCTGGAGATGTCGGTGTACGAAGGCATCCCGCACCTGCTGGCGCCGGTGGTGACCGACATGCGCCAGGCCGGCCATGCGCTGAACTGGGCGGTCAACGAGATGGAGCGCCGCTACAAGCTGATGTCCAAGCTGGGCGTGCGTAACCTGGCCGGCTACAACGCCAAGATCGCCGAAGCCAAGAAGAAGGAAGAACACATCCCGAATCCGTTCAGCCTGACGCCGGATTCGCCGGAGCCGCTGGAAAAACTGCCGACCATCGTCATCATCATCGACGAGCTGGCCGACCTGATGATGGTCGTCGGCAAAAAGGTGGAGGAGCTGATTGCCCGTATCGCGCAAAAAGCCCGTGCTGCCGGCCTGCACTTGATTCTGGCGACGCAGCGCCCATCTGTAGACGTGATCACCGGCCTGATCAAGGCCAACATCCCGACCCGTATCGCGTTCCAGGTATCGTCGAAGATCGACTCGCGCACCATTCTGGACCAGATGGGGGCGGAAGCGCTGCTCGGCATGGGCGATATGCTGTACATGCCGCCGGGCACTGGCCTGCCGGTGCGGGTGCACGGCGCCTTCGTGTCGGATGACGAGGTGCACCGCGTGGTCAAGCATCTGAAGACCACCGGCGAGCCGAACTATATTGAAGGCATCCTCGAAGGCGGCACGCTGGAAGGCGAAGCCGGCGGCGGCGATGCGGTGGCGGGCGAGGGCGGCGGCGAGGCCGATCCGATGTACGACCAGGCGGTGCAGGTGGTGCTCAAGAACCGCCGCGCCTCGATCTCGCTGGTGCAGCGCCATCTGCGCATCGGCTACAACCGCGCGGCGCGCCTGCTGGAACAAATGGAAAATAGCGGAGTGGTCTCCGCCATGCAGTCGAACGGCAACCGCGACATTCTGGTGCCGGCTGCCAGTGCAGAATAAAATAGGATAAACCGTATGATGCGTTTCAAAAATATCGCAGTGTTGACCGCCGGCCTGCTGGCGGCCGCCTTGGCGCAAGCCAGCGCGCTGGAGCAGTTCAAATCCTTCGTCGCCTCGACCAAGGCCGCCAAGGGCGAGTTCACCCAGAAGCAGGTGAAGAACACTAACGGCGAAACGCCCAAGGCATCCAACACCGCCACCGGCACCTTCGTGTTCGCCCGTCCCGGCAAGTTCATCTGGACCTACGTGAAGCCCTACGACCAGGTGCTGCAAGCCGACGGCGACCAGCTGTTCATCTTCGACAAGGACCTGAACCAGGTCACGGTGAAGAAGCTGGGCGACGCGCTGGGCTCGTCGCCGGCCGCGATCCTGTTCGGCAGCAACGACCTGGAAAAGAATTTCACGCTGTCGGAAGCCGGCAGCAAGGAAGGCCTGGAATGGCTGAAGGCCGTGCCGAAAGCCAAGGACACCAGCTTCGAACAGATCACCATCGGCCTGCGCAACGGCTTGCCGGAAGCGATGGAGCTGAAGGATTCGTTCGGCCAGACTTCGGTGCTGTCGTTCCGCAAGATCGAAAAAAATCCGGCGCTGACTGCGACGAGTTTTAAATTCGTCATGCCGAAGGGCGCCGACGTATTCAATAATAATTAAGCAGTAAGCAAACACCCGCCATCGCGGGCGCCGACGCCGCAGCTGCGACGCTGCGGCGTTTTTCCATTTGAACGAGTGTACACATCGTGGCTGATCTCTTTTCCACCGAACCGCGCCAGCCGCTGGCCGAAGCGCTGCGGCCCAAGACGCTTGACGACGTCATCGGCCAGCATCACCTGCTGGGGCCGGGCCGGCCGCTGCGCCTGGCGTTCGAGTCGGGCCAGCCGCATTCGATGATCTTGTGGGGGCCGCCGGGCGTGGGCAAGACCACGCTGGCGCGGCTGACCGCCAACGCCTACGAGTGCGAGTTCATCGCCTTGTCGGCGGTGTTCTCCGGCGTGAAGGACATCCGCGCCGCGATGGAGCAGGCCCAGCACAACCTGGACATGGGCAAGCACACCATCCTGTTCGTCGACGAGATCCACCGCTTCAACAAGTCGCAGCAGGACGCCTTGCTGCCGTACGCCGAATCCGGCCTGGTGACGCTGATCGGCGCCACCACCGAGAACCCTTCGTTCGAAGTCAACTCGGCGCTGCTGTCGCGCTCGCAGGTCTACGTGCTGCATTCCTTCGACGACGCCGAGCTGCGCCAGCTGGTCGACAAGGCCCGCGCCAAGGTGCTGACGCATCTGGAGTTCGACGAAGCGGCCATCGACACCTTGATCGGCTACGCCGACGGCGACGGCCGCCGTTTGCTGAACCTGCTGGAGCAGACCAGCACCGCCGCCAACGCCGCCAAGACCAACAAGATCACGCCCGAGTTCATCCAGAACGCGCTGACCCTGAACGCGCGCCGCTTCGACAAGGGCGGCGACAATTTCTACGACCAGATCTCGGCGCTGCACAAATCCGTGCGCGGCTCGAACCCGGACGCCGCGCTGTACTGGCTGTGCCGCATGCTGGACGGCGGCGCCGACGCCAAATACCTGTCGCGCCGCATCGTCCGCATGGCGTGGGAAGACATCGGCCTGGCCGATCCGCGCGCGATGCAGATGGCCAACGACGCCGCCGCCACCTTCGAGCGCCTCGGTTCGCCGGAAGGCGAGCTGGCGCTGGGGCAGGCGGTGATCTACCTGGCCATCGCCGCCAAGAGCAACGCCGGCTACAACGCCTTCAACCAGGCCATGGCCTTCGTCAAGAAGGACAAGTCGCGTGAAGTGCCGGTCCACCTGCGCAACGCCCCGACCAAGCTGATGAAGGAACTGGGCTACGGCCACGAATACCGCTACGCCCACGACGAGCCGCACGCCTACGCGGCCGGCGAAACCTACTTCCCCGACGACATGCGCGAACCCGGCTGGTACCAGCCCGTCCCGCGCGGCCTGGAAAGCAAGATCGCCGACAAGATGGCCTTCCTGCGCCAGCTGGACGAGGACGCCGGCAAGCGCTGACGCGCCACCGCAATAATTGTTATTGACTTAAGCAGCGGATTTCCCGTATCTTTCGCCTGTTTTCCATTTCCGGAGACCCTCATGGGTACTTGTTCGAGTGATAGTTGTAGCCAGACCAGCTCTGGCGCCGCCTCGGCAAGATAACGCAGCATTCCCTGCCGTCATCTTGCTCACCGCGGATGATGGCGTCTGATGCGGGCCCGGCCCGCGTCGCACCCATCCAAATTTTTGTAGCCACGCCGCGCCCTTGTATCGCTTGCGCCGGTGTCGCCGCACCTCCGTTTTGCGCCCGTTGTCGGGCGAATTCTGTTGTTGGATGACTTATGTTGAATGTTGATCACACCGTTACCGCGCCCGCGCGCTCCTCCGCCTCCGCCTGGCTGAAAAAACTCGGCCCCGGCCTGATCACCGGCGCCGCCGACGATGATCCGAGCGGCATCGCCACCTATTCGCAAGCGGGCGCGCAGTTCGGCTTCCATATGCTGTGGACGATCTTGTTCACCTATCCGCTGATGGTCGGCATCCAGGTGGTGAGCGCGCAGATCGGGCGCGTCAGCGGCAAGGGGCTGGCCGGCAATATCCGCGAACATTTCCCGGCGTGGCTGGTGCGCGCCATCGTCGCCTTGCTGCTGATCGCCAATACCGTCAACATCGCGGCCGACGTCTCGGCCATGGGCGAGGCGGTCACGCTGATCATCGGCGGCTCGTCGCGCTGGTATGCGGCGCTGTTCGGTCTGATCTCGCTGCTGCTGCAGGTGCTGATCCCTTACCGCAGCTATGTGCGCTTTCTGAAGTGGCTGACCCTGGCCTTGCTGGCCTATGTGGCGGCGGTGTTCACCGTTCATGTGCCGTGGCTGCAAGTGGCGGCCGCCACCACGATGCCGCGTCTGGAATGGTCGCCGGCCTACATCACCACCATGGTGGCGGTATTCGGCACCACCATCAGCCCCTACCTGTTCTTCTGGCAAGCCTCGCAGGAAGTGGAAGAGTTGCAGGCCTGCCCGCAGTCGCAGGCGCTGCGCGAGGCGCCCGAGCAGGCGCGCGCGCACTTCCAGCGCATCAAGGTCGACACCGTGATCGGCATGGGCTTCTCCAACCTGGTGGCGTTCTTCATCATGCTGACCACGGCGGTGACGTTGCACCTGCACGGCATCGCCGCGATCGACACCTCGGCCCAGGCGGCGGCCGCCTTGCGTCCGCTGGCGGGCGAGTTTGCGTTTGCCTTGTTCAGCGCCGGCATCATCGGCACCGGCATGCTGGCGGTGCCGGTACTGGCCGGCTCGGCGGCCTACGCGGTGGCCGGCGCCTTCCAGTGGGAGAAGGGACTGGAGAAAACCGCCTCGCAGGCCAAGGGCTTCTACGGCATCATCGCGGTCTCCACCATCGTCGGCATTTTGCTGGGCTTTACGTCCATCGATCCGATCAAGGCGCTGTACTGGAGCGCGGTGATCAATGGCGTGATCTCGGTGCCCATCATGGTCGTGATGATGCTGATGGCGGGGCGCTCCGCCATCATGGGCCGCTTCGTGATCGGCCGCCGCCTGCGGATCCTGGGCTGGGGCGCGACGGCGGCCATGACGCTGGCGGTGCTGGCCATGTTCTGGATGATGTTGCCCTAAGTACGTTGTTTCATGGCAACGGAATCGGTGCGATTCTCAACCGGCGTAATATACTGGGAACACATAGTGCCGCCGAACTCCCGCGTGCAGCGATGGCCAGCCCATTCGATCCGCAGTGTCCTGACGGGCTTGCACTTCAGGAGTTTCCATGCGGCCTACATTTGGCTTTTTTCTCAGCTTTAAGTTTAAGATCACCGCCCTCGTGATCGCGCTGGTGCTGGTCGCCGGCATCGGCACGGGCGGCATCTCCTTGCTCATCGCCGAGTCGGAGCTGCGGCAGGTGATCGCGCGCCAGGAGTTGTCGCTGCTGACCAGTGCGGCCGCCTTGATCGACAGCGATCTGCAGGACAAGCGGCAGCTGCTGAGGTTGCTGGCCGAGCAGTTCCAGGCGCATGAACTGACGTTAGATCAAATTCAGTTGGAACTGGAAACCCACGAAACCCTGCGCGAGGAGTTTTTCAATGTCTCCGCATTCGACGCCAACGGCAAGCTGATCGCCAGCCTGCGCGACCGCAACGCCAAGCGCATCAACATCTCCGAGCGCAAGTACTTCCAGGAGACCTTGAAGCAAAAGGACGGCGTGATCTCGGCGCCTTTCAAGAGCGTGCTTTCCGGGAAGCCGGTGTTCGTGCTGACCCAGCCGCTGCGCGATTCCAGCGGCAAGATCGTCTGCGTCCTGCTGGGCGCGATCGACTTGCTGCGGCCTTCATTTTCCGCGCAGATCGACTCGCTGCGCTCCAGCTCCGAGGGGTATTTGTTCATCGTCACCGACGATGGCGTGATAGTCCATCATCCCAATAAAAAACTGCTGCTGGAAAAGGGCGACGACGGCGCCGGCACCGTGATGGAGGCCGCCCTGCAAGGCGGCGAAGGCTGGCAGGAAGGCATCCTCGACGATGGCGTGCCGGTGCTGCTGGTGCATAAGCACTTGCGCGAGGTGGGGTGGACCATCGCCTTGTCCTATCCGGTCGAGAGCGCCTTCGCGCCGATGCGCAGCGTGCGGCTGCGCGCCTTTGTCGGGGCGGCGCTGCTGACCGGCCTGGCCGGACTGTTCGGCTGGGCGATCACCAAGAAATTGCTGCAGCCATTGGGGCGCCTGCAACGGCATGTGGAAGACATCAGCGCCGGCAAAGCCAGTATCGAAGTGTTCGACGTGGACCGGGGTGACGAGTTCGGCCACCTCAGCCGGGCGTTCTATGCGCTATCCCAAAGCCGCGCGCGCGCCGAGCTGGAGCTGCACCGCCTGGCCAGCACCGATGTCCTGACCGGCATCGGCAACCGCCGCATGTTCGACGATTTCCTGCCGAAGGCGCTGGCGCGGGCCGCGCGCGCCGGCCAGCAGGTGGGGCTGGCCTTCCTGGATGTCGACCACTTCAAGCAGATCAACGATACGCTGGGCCACGCCGCCGGCGACCAGGTGCTGGTGGAGTTCGCCCGGCGCCTGACGGCCTCGGTGCGCACCACGGATACGGTGGCCCGCCTGGCCGGCGATGAATTCGTGATCGTGTTCGAGCAGCTGGCCTCGAATACCGAAATCGATGTGCTGGGGAGGAAGATCGTGGAGGCCATGCATGAGCCTTTCCCGTGCGGCGCAACGCAACGCCGGGTCACGGCCAGCATCGGCATTGCGCTCACGACCAGTCCGACTGTCACGGTCGACGAAGTCATGCGAGCGGCGGACCAGGCGCTGTACGGCGTCAAGGCTGCCGGGCGCAATGGCTTTGCCGTGAACCAGGTCGGCGCCGAGCGCGTCTTGCGGGCGCGGGCGAAAACCTAGCCGTCGCTGCGCGATGGTTCGCTGTCGACCAGCAAGGTGAGCAGGCGCGACAACTCTTTGCGGTCGGCTTGGGAGAGCGGCGCGAAGTTTTGGCTGGTGACCTTGGGCACGACCTGCTGGCATTGGTGCAGCAGGGCCGCGCCCGCCGGCGTCAGCGTGTGGAGCATGGCCCGGCCCTGGCCCGGTTGCCGCTCCACCAAACCCATCTTCATCAAGCGCGTCACCAGGGTGCCGAAGGCCTGGTCGGAATTGAAGGTCAGTTCGGCCAGCCCGTGCATGGTGCTGCCGGGGTGGCGGTCGATTTCGCGCAGCGCGTTCCATTGCACCAGACTCACGCCCAGCGGCGCGAGTTGCGCCTCCAGGGCGCGGTGTTGGCGGTGCTGGGCTTGCTTAACCAGCAGGCCGAGGGCTTCGAGGGAAATAGTCATCTCAACATATTTATATATCGCTAACCGGCTGTCAAGATCGGCTTGACATGTAAGTATATTTATATAAAGATGTTTATATTATTTGAGATGAGGTGAACATGCAATTATTGAACGATACGGTGACGGTCGCCTTGACCGACCAGGGGCAGGGGCGGGCATTCCTGCTGTTGCATGGCGGCGCCGGGCCGGCGTCGGTGGCGGGGCTGGCGACTGCGCTGTCGGCCAAGGCGCGCGTGCTTACGCCCACGCATCCGGGCTTCGATGGCCAGCCCAGGCCGCAGGGATTTGCCAGCGCCGGCGATCTGGCCAAGGCTTACCTGGACTTGCTCGAACGAATGGATGTCAAGGACGTGATCATCGTCGGCAATTCCTTCGGCGGCTGGGTCGCGGCGGAAATGGCACTGCTGGCGCCGCGGCGGCTGGCCGGCATCGTGCTGCTCAACGCGGTCGGCATTGACGGCGACATTGTCGATCCGGTCGGGCTGGCGCCCGCCGAGCGCGCGGCCAAAGCCTTCCACGATCCGCAGCGCTACTCGCTGGCCCCTGCCAGCCCCGAGACCGCCGCGATCATGGCCGCCAACCACGCCGCGCTGCACGCGTACGCGGGACAGCCGTTCATGCACGATCCGACCCTGCGGGCGCGCTTGGCCGGGCTACAGGTGGCGGCGCTGGTGGCGTGGGGCGCCAGCGACGGCATCGTGGATGTGGCATATGGGCGACGCCTGTGCGACAGCATGCCCGGCGCCGCGTTCGCCCTGGTCGAGGAGGCGGGGCACTTCCCTCACATCGAGCAATTGCCGCAGGTGCTGGGCCTGATCGATGATTTCAGCCGCGCCCAAATGTTGTAAGATGAAGGATTGTGGAAGCGGCAAGTGAGGAGCAACATGCAGCAGGTGACCAAGGTTGACGGCATCGAAGTCTATATCGAAGGCGAAGGCACCGAGACCATCGTGATGATACACGGCTGGCCGGATACCTACCGCGTGTGGGATGCCCAGGTTGAAGAATTGAAGCACCGCTATCGTTGCGTGCGCTTCACGCTGCCGGGTTTCGACATCAGCAAGCCGCGCCGCGCCTACTCGCTCGACGCCACCATCCGCCTGATTTCCTACATCGTCAACAGCGTGAACCAGAAGCAGAAGGTGATCCTGATGCTGCACGACTGGGGTTGCATGTTCGGCTACGAGTACTACATGCGCAACAAGCAGGCGGTGTCGGCCATCATCGGCGTCGACATCGGCGACGCGCAGTCGAAGGCGGTGCAGGACTCGCGCACCTTGTCGCAGAAAATGATGGTCAAGGGCTACCAGGGCACGCTGGCGCTGGCCTGGGCGATCGGCGGGCCGATCGGCAATATGATGACGCGCTACATGGCGCGCGTGCTGCGCGTGCCGTCGCCGCCGGAATATATTAGCGTCAAGATGAACTTCCCGTACTACATCATGGCCGCCGGCGAGGCCGGCTCCTACCGCAACATGGTGCGTTTCGTGCCGCAGGTGCCGATGCTGTTCATCTACGGCGCCCGCAAGCCCTTCATGTTCCATTCCGACGCGTGGGCCGGCAAGCTGGAAGCGAAAGAGGGCTGCAAGGTGGTGGGCTTCAACACCGACCACTGGCCGATGTTGCGCCAGCCCGAGCGTTTCAATGAAGTGGTGCTGGGCTGGCTGGAAAAGCCGGCCGACAACGACGAGGCCACCGAGCAGGACGCGGCGGCCTGAACCATTAACGCAGCTTGATCGGCTTCAGGTAGGGCGCGAACGGCGGCGCCGGCAGCTGGGCCGAGGCGTAGGCCTGGCGGAAGCATTCGGCCTTGCTGTTGTCGACGTCCGTGGTGCTGCGGATGACCTTGCCTGCGGCGTCCAGCGTCAGCACGATCACCACCGGATACTTGGATTTGTCGTGGCAGTTGCCGCGCTCGTCCAGCTTGTTCGAGTTGTTGAAGTTGATCGACACTTCCTCGTACTTGGTCGCCTTGTCGTTCGGGAACTGGGCGTTGAATTTGGCCATCTCACCGGCGAAGGCCGGGTTGGCCGGCGGCGGTGCTTCGTCCTTGGGCGGGCCGCCCATGGTCGAGCAACCGGCGGCGATCATCATGACGGCGCCGACGGCGGCGATTTTCAGGAACGGTGTTTTCAAATTATTCTCCTCGGTGTCTGTACTGTTGATACATCGTACATAGTCCGGGGATAGCGTGGCGCACGATTAGTTGCGTAGGTGAAATCCTACAATCCCCACCCCTGCAGCGCGGAGGCGAATCTGGCCTGGAACGCCGCCCAGCCGTGCGGCACTTCGGTGTCGGCCGGCAGGCGCACCCGCACCGCGCGCGGGCCGACCGCGTCGATCAGCGTCAGGCCGTCGTTCGGCACTTCGAAGGTCTGGCCCTGGCGCAGCATGAAGTCGGTATGCTCGCCGTAGGCGGTGATCCAGGCGGTGCCGGCCAGGCATTCGATGTGCCGTCCGGCCGCGCCGGCGATGCGCAATGGATGATTCTCCGACAGGCTGTATTCGGCCTGCCCCTGTGTCAGTGCGAGTAGTTCGGGTTTCATTGCAACTCCTGCCGTGGTGGTTCGTGCAACCAGAATACGCAGGCGCGGGCGACCGTAACAGATGCAGCAAATCGAAATTGTGACCGTCACAATGGCGTTTGGACTAAACTGTTATGGTCGAAATTTACGCTCGCTGTACCTGTCGCCACCGGGCGGGTCGGGGCCACAATAGCCGGATGTCCCATCAACTCACCCTCTACGAAGACCTGGCCAACGAATTGGGCGGGCTGATCGCCAGCCGCGTGTTCGCGCCGGGCGACCGGCTGCCGTCGATCCGCCACCTGGCGCAGCAGAAGCGTCTGTCCGTCAGCACCGTGATGCAGGCGCTGCGGCTGATGGAGGACCGCGGCCTGGTCGACGCCAAGCCGCAGGCCGGCTATTACGTGCGCCATCGTTCGCGCATGGCTGCGGTGATGACCGACGTCGGGCATCTGCAGGAGCCGGCCTATGTCGGCATCAACAACCTGCTGATGCGGGTGCTGAGGGCCAACGAAGACCCCGGCCTGGTGCAGATGGGCTCGGCATGGCCGCTGCAGGAACTGCTGCCGATGAAGCGCATGCAGAAGACCGTGGCCGCCGTGGCCCGGCGCGATCCCGGCCTGCTGAGCACGGTCAGCTGCTACGACACCAACCATCCGGAATTCATCCGGCAGATCGCCCGCCGCGCGCTGGACTGGGGCCACCTGGACCTGAACGAAATCGTCGTCACCGGCTCCTGCACCGAGGCGCTCAGCCTGTGCCTGCGGGCGGTGGCCAAGGCCGGCGACACCATCGCGATCGAGTCGGCGACCTATTTCGTGCTGTTGCAGCTGATCGAGTCGCTGGGCATGAAGGCGCTCGAGATCCCCACCCATCCGAAGACCGGGCCGTCGATCGACGCGCTGGAGCTGGCGCTGAACGCCGGCCTGGTGCAGGCGGTGCTGCTGATCCCGAACGCCAACAATCCGTTGGGCTGCATCATGCCGGAGGCGAACAAGCAGCGGTTGGCCAAGCTGCTGTCGCAGCACGATATACCGCTGATCGAGGACGATGTCTACGGCGACCTGTGCTTCACGCCGCAGCGGCCGTGGCCGGTCAAGGCCTACGACACCAGCGGCCACGTGATGCTGTGCGCGTCGTTTTCCAAGGCCATCAGTCCCGGTTCGCGGGTCGGCTACGTGGTGGCGGGGCGCTATGCGCAGGATATCGTGGTGCAGAAGATGATCGCCAGCGGCGCCACCAGCCACTTCTTCCAGGCCGTGCTGGCCGATTTCCTGACCGGCAGCGCCTATGAAAACCAGGTGCGCAAGATGCGGCGCGCGCTGTCGCAGCGCATCGCCCGCATGTCGGACGCGATTTGCGAGACTTTTCCCCATCAGTGCACCGTGTCCGAGCCGCAGGGCGGCTTCGTGGTGTGGGTCAGCCTGCCGGAGCACGTCGACGCGCTGGCCCTGCACGGCGACGCCGTGGCGGCCGGCGTGGCGTCGATGCCGGGGCAGTTGTTCTCCGCCACGGGCAAGTTCCGCAACTATCTGCGGCTCAATTGCGGCAATCCATGGGGGCCGCGCACCGAGGCCGCCATTGCCACGCTGGGCCAGCTGGTGCATCGCCATGCCGACCAGCCGGCCGTGCTGCGCAGCGCCGCCTGAATCTTTCATTTCCCACCTGTTTTTTGCACTTCAGGCGCCGTTTCCGGCGCTTCGTCGCATCCCGATGGCGACGTGTAGGGCCTTTAGGTACAGTACAACCATACCAAGCAGCGTTACAAAATAACGCGAAACCAACCACCTGAAGGAGTACATCATGAACATCGCTAAAAACATGGAAATCATCTTCGTCGCCGCTACCGTACTGGCCGCCGCCACGAGTTTCGCCACCGCTGCCGGCGCTGATGTCGCACCGGTCGCTCCAGCCGCCAAAGTCGCCGTCTCGACCGCCAAAATGCAAGTCGTGACCGTGACCGCCAAGCGCCTGACCGCCGCCGAAAAAGCTGCACTGTAATCACCGCAGCCGGCGGGCTGTTCAAAACTCGCAGGGAAGTGGCATCCTCTTGGTACAATTGACCTTTTCGATACAACGGCACTTGTTCCCATGATTGATATCCAACTTCTCCGTAAAGATATAGCCAACGTCGCCGCGCGCCTGGCGACCCGCAAGTTCCAGCTCGACGTGGACGGTTTCAACGCCCTCGAAGCCGAACGCAAAGCGATCCAGACGCGCACCGAAGAGCTGCAGGGCAAGCGTAACTCGCAGTCCAAGCTGATCGGCATGATGAAGGGCAAGGGCGAAGACACCACCGCCCTGATGGCGGAAGTGGCCGGCCTGGGCGACGAGCTCAAGGCCAACGAAACGGCACTGTCGGCAGTGCAGGCCAAGCTGGGCGATTTCATGCAGGCGATCCCGAACCTGCCGCACGAATCGGTCCCGGTCGGCACGGATGAAAGCGGCAACGTCGAAGTGCGCAAAGTCGGCACCCCGCGCAGCTTCGAATTCGAAGTCAAGGATCACGTCGATGTCGGCTCCCCGCTGGGCCTGGATTTCGATGTGGCGACCAAGCTGACCGGCTCGCGCTTCTCGGTCATGAAAGGCGGCATCGCCCGTCTGCACCGCGCACTGGCGCAGTTCATGCTGAACACCCACACCGACGAGCACGGCTACACCGAGTGCTACACACCGTACATGGTCAACGCCGATTCGCTGCGCGGCACCGGCCAGCTGCCGAAGTTTGAAGCCGACCTGTTCTCGGTGAAAAAAGGCGGCGCGGAAGGCGAGGGCGAGAACTTCTACCTGATCCCGACCTCCGAAGTCACGCTGACCAACCTGGTGCGCGACGAGATCGTGGCGGCCGACACGCTGCCATTGAAGATGACCGCCCACACCCCGTGCTTCCGCTCGGAAGCGGGCAGCTACGGCCGCGACACCCGCGGCATGATCCGCCAGCACCAGTTCGACAAGGTCGAGATGGTGCAGGTGGTGCATCCGGACACCTCGTACGCGGTGCTGGACGAAATGGTCGGCCATGCGGAAACCATTCTGCAGCGCCTGGGCCTGCCGTACCGCGTGATGTCGCTGTGCACCGGCGACATGGGCTTCGGCGCCACCAAGACCTACGACCTGGAAGTATGGCTGCCGGCGCAGAACACCTACCGTGAAATCTCGTCGCTGTCGAACTGCGAAGCCTTCCAGGCGCGCCGCATGCAGGCGCGCTTCCGCAACGCCCAGGGCAAGCCGGAACTGCTGCACACGCTGAACGGTTCGGGCCTGGCGGTCGGCCGCACCTTGGTCGCGGTGCTGGAGAATTACCAGCAGGCGGATGGCTCGGTGGAGATCCCTCCGGTGCTGCGTCCGTACATGGGTGGATTAACCCATCTGAAGGCGTAAAATACTCCTTCCTTTTTCCCGGCGGCCTGCTATAATCTTGCCTTCTCGCAGCAGCAGGTGGGAAAACGGAGAGGTGGCAGAGTGGTCGAATGTACTTGACTCGAAATCAAGCGTACGTTAAATCGTACCGTGGGTTCGAATCCCACCCTCTCCGCCACAAAACGCTGCTGTAAGAAAATGTACCACCAGGAGAGGTGGCAGAGTGGTCGAATGTACTTGACTCGAAATCAAGCGTACGTTAAATCGTACCGTGGGTTCGAATCCCACCCTCTCCGCCACGAATAGCAGTAGAGAAAAAAGCTTCCGGGAGGAAGCTTTTTTTTCGTCCGCGTTTTCCGCTGCCGAGATCGATACCGTGCGACGTGGCGAAAATAGCAATGCTATGATCGCCGCATTGAATCAGTGCGAGGCGATATGGGCGGGAAAGCAATCATCAGACTGGGCGACAAGACGTCGCACCATGGCACCGTGCTGGAAGGCCATCAGGACGTGATCGTGATGGGCAAGCCGGTGGCCGGTGTCGGCCACAAGGTCAGCTGCCCCAAGTGCCGCGGCACGCCAACCATCGTCGAAGGCGCGGTCACGCACACCATCATGGGCGTCAGCACCGCCGTGGAAGGGATGAAGACCTCCTGCGGCGCCGTCCTCATCGCCTCCCAGCAAACCGATACCATTGGGTGAGCAGCACGACGCAGCCGGCCTTGCCCCGTATCCATTCAAGGAGCTGGCGGACAGCCGTCATGGCCCGGTATTTCATAGCCAGTTCGTCGTAGCGGACGACGACGCGCCACGCTTGCTGAATCTGCTGGCCGTGCACGCGAGCGATGCGAGCTGCTTCACGCACCACACGGCGCGGCCTGAGTTTGGCGGCAGCGTCATCGAGCTGGTGACCAACTCCGTGGTATTGCTTCGGGCGGTGGATGCCATGCGTCTGCGTCCACCGGCACCCTGGCTTGCCTTTCCCGATATCGAGCCCGCAGCCTATGGAAGTCTGCAAGGCAGCCTGGATTATTGGTGGACCTGGCTCTGGATGCCGTACTGGAATAACGCCACGCCGGACGAGCGCGAACAATTACTGGCGCAAGCCTCGGACGACTGGCGCGAGTTCTTCGAGTTCCACGCCTAGGCGGCGTCGCCGCAGCACTTCTTGTACTTCTTGCCGCTGCCGCAAGGGCAGGGATCGTTGCGGCCGACTTTCGGGCCTTTCGGCGGATGCCAGTAGGCGTTGATCTGGATGACCGATGGCGTCACGGCATCGGCCCATGATTCGTCTTCGCCAGCGTCTTCGCGCTGGAACGGCGCCAGCCATTCCGGATGGGCCGCTTGCAGCGGCGCCCAGGCCGCCGCGTCCACCTGCATGCCGGCCGCGAAACCTTGGCACCACTGCTCGGGACCCCAGTTGCCGCCGCATTCGTAGATAGGCTCGAAACTGGCCGGGTCCTTGCTCATCCAGGTCTGCATGTAGTGGTAGTGGCGCAGCGCCAGCGGCTCGGCGGCGGGATTTTTCAAAGCCGCCGGCAGCCAGCTTTCAGGCGTCTGTCTGGTCGGGCCGATGACAATGGCGGTCAGGAATCCTTCCAGCCAGGAGACGTCCTGCAGCGCGTCCAGCGCATCGTATTCGTCGTCGTTCAGTGGCGTGTGCTGCATGGTGAGGGCCTCGTAGTCTGTGTGAGCCGACATTCTACGCACCAATCATGTGGCCATGTTTGCGACTTTAGCAATATGATGCGTACCAGCACCATCCAATACCGACAAACAAGGAGCAGACATGAAACCAATAAAAATGCTGGCCGCAGCCAGTTTGATGATCGCCGCACTGTGCGCCCATGCCGCCACGCCGGACGCCGCCCAGGTCAAGGCCGCGCACGACCTGCTGGCGTCCATGCAGGCCGAGAAGATGCTGCGCACCACCGCCGGCATGAGCAAGTATCCGAGCCCGGCGCAGCGCGAGCTGATGATGGCCAAGCTCGACAAGCTGCCCAACGAAACCATCTACAGCCGCCTGGCGCTGCCGGTGGCGCGCCTGCTCAGCACCGAGACGGCGGTCGAGATGACCCAGTACTACCAGTCCAGCTACGGCCAGAAAGTGCTGGCCCAGACCTACAACGGCCCGCCGCGCCTGTATCCGGCCGATCCGACCCCGAGCGCCAAGGAAAAGGCCGAACTGAAGAAGCCGGCCTTCGTCAAAGCCAACCAGGAATTCAAGGCCGCCGAGCAGGCCATCCACCACGAAGCCTTCCTGCTGATCGCCGAGATCAATAAAGGTAAATAGTTTATTTCGTTTTCGGCGGCACCGGCTTGAGCTTGGGCGTCTCGACAATCAGCACATGCTTGTCGACGGCGCCCGATTTTTCCTGCTTGACCACCTGCACCGCGACCGGCCGGTTGTCGTGCACCGACCGTGGACGCCTTGGAACCAGCATATTCTTCCCCCGAGTGATTGTTGTTGGAGTGGCAAATGGGGTTGCCGTCACTTTTTGCAAGTTGTTAAATAGTAAAAAGTATTGGATACTCACGCTTTCACTCTTGAAAGCTACTTAATGCTGAAGAAACTCGCGCTTGCCGCTGCCCTGTTGCCGTTGGCCGCACACGCTTCCAACCTGCCGGATTATCCCTTCATCCACGTCGGCGGCGAGGGCTTCCTGCGGGTCATGCCCGACATGGGCGAGATCGACTTCGACATCAGCGCCTTCGACGCCGACACCAACGCCGCCGTGGCTCTGGTCCAGGCCCGCGTGGCGGAAGTGCAGGCCTTGCTGGCCGAGCAGGGCGGCGATCCCGGCAAGGATACCGAAGCCGAAGCGTCGTTCCGCGACATGCGCAAGGAAATGCGCAAGTCCGCCAATCCCGATCCGAACGCGTCGCCCGAGTATGAAATCCGCAGCGCCGTGCACGTCGTCGTGCGCGACCTGACCAAGTGGCGCGCCATCATGCAGGGTCTGCTGGCCAAGCCGAATATCGACCACATGAGCACCGGTTTCGGCAAGAGCGACCGCCTGCAGGTGGAGCAGGAACTGACCGCCGTGGCGATCAAGGACGCGCAGCGGCGCGCCGAGGCGATGGCGGCCGGCTTTGGCAAGAAGGTGGGCGCCGTGACGGCCATCTCGTCCGGCCAGTTGCGCAACCTGACCAACGCCGTCGGCCTGCTGCCGGTGGACTTCTTCAACAATCGTACGCGCGGCACCGCCGCCAACTCGGCGGAAAAAGACTTCCTGTCGATCCAGTCGCTGCAATGGACGCAGACTGTGGACGTGATCTTCCGCATCAAATGAAAGCCTTCCTCCAATGTCTGCCGCGAGGCGTCGATAACGCCGCCTGCCGCGACTTCATAGAAAATGCGCCGTTGTCGTCGTGGCAGCCGGTACTCGACCATCTGCGGCGGGAGTTCGGCCTGGAGGACGGTCGGTGGCAGAAGATCCCGCAAGGATCGAACGCCTTGTTCGGCTTGGGGGACGATGTGATCGTCAAGCTGGTGCCGCCCAATTGGCGCCGGCAGGGCGACAAGGAAATCCTGGTCGCGCCGCTACTGGAGGGCAAGCTCTCCTTGCAAACGCCACGCCTGATCGGCAGCGGGGAAATCGACGATTGGGTGTTCGTGATCTCGACCCGCCTGGACGGCGTGGTGCTGGCGGACGTGTGGCCGACTTTGGCGATCGAACAGAAACACGCGATCATGCTGCAGACCGGGCAAGTCCTGCGCGAACTGCGCGGCGTGACCTTCGGCGACGATATCGCCATCAAGGTGGATTGGCCGTCGTATGTGCAGGGCCTGGTGGACGGCTGCCTGGCGCGGCATCAGCGCAGGATGATGCCCGATGGCTTGCTGGATCAGGTCCTGCCGTATATCGCGACGGCGCAAGATTTCTCCCGACAGGGAACGCTGCGCTTCATCCACATGGACATCCATCCGTGGAACCTGATGGCGAAGCAGGAAGAGGGCCGCTGGAAACTGACCGGCCTGCTTGATTTCGGCGATGCGATCGTCGGCAACAGCGACCGTTTCGAATTGTTGACGCCGATGATCTTCATGGCGCAAGGCAGCCCTTTGCTGCTCAAGGCGCTGCTCGCATCATACGGCGCGACAGGCGATATCAGCCCGTCCGCGCTGCAGCGCCAACTGACGGCGTGCATGCTGGTCAGGCCGGATTCCGACGTCATGTTCTGCATGCAGCAAGTGCCGCTCAACGGCCCGCGCGACAACTGGGAACAGATCGCCGCACAGATTTTCCCCATCGAACACCGGGGTCAAGTCTGTCATTCGGACACGGATTGAGCCGTAGATGAACGTTTATGGCCGAGCTCGTGTCCGAATGTCAGATCTGACCCCGGGGGTGTTGCTGCTGGCGCTGTTGGCCTTGCCCGCCTTTGGCGCGGAGCCGGCCGATCCTGCGGCCATGCCATGTCCAGGCGCGATTGCCTGGAACGCCGCGCATCCGGAAGAATCGGACGCGGCGATGGCGCGGCGCGATGCGGCCCGCTCGTTCGGCGACCCGGCGTTGCGCGCCGCCCTGGCCGAACGCTTCCAACGCGACCAGGAGGCGCGCGTCGCCTGGCTCGCCTATCCGGCGAACGCGCGCCTGCGCCAGCGTGTGCGCGAGCTGGATGCCGATAATCTTGCGTGGTTGATCAGGCTGGTGCGCGACAAGGGCTTCCCCAGCGCCGCCCAAGTGGGGGAGCTGGGGGTGCGCCAGGCCTGGCTGCTGGCCCAGCATGCGGACCAGGCGCCGCAGTTCCAGGCTGCGCTCTTGCCGACGCTGGAGCAACGCCATGCAGATGGCGAGCTCAGCGGAATCACGCTGTCGCGCTACACCGACCGCGTGCTGGTCGGACAAGGCAAGGCGCAGCGCTACGGCACCCAGTTCACGCCCGAGGCCTGGGCCACCAGCCATTTCGGTTTGCCCGACGAACAAAGCGTGCGCGAGATCGACCAGCATCGGCGCGAGCTCGGCATCATGCCGCTGGCCGACTATGTGTGCATGATGAGCTACGCGCGCCGACGGCAGCCATAATCGGGCGAAGCGACGGCCAGCGTGCGGCAACGCACGCTGGCCTGCAATCGGCCACTTGTTTATCCGCCGCTTCCCCTAATCTGCCTCTTGAACAGCTCATTTCCACTTCAAGGAGGACAGTCCCATGAACATCCGCGCCCACACCACGCCCGAGCCCGATATGCCGCCGCCGCAGCCGGAAAAAGATCCGCCGCCGGACAATATGCCGCTGCCAGACCAGGCTCCGATCGAAGAGCCGCAACCCAAGCAAGCGCCGATCAAAACCTGATTTCGTTACCCTGTGAGAAAGTGTGATAGTTGTTGCTCAACGGATACATATTTTAAACTTTGTGCTGACCGTCACACTAGGGTAATCAAAGAGTTTCTATAATTAAGTCATGTCATCGATTTACCCTCTCACGGAGAGCATCATGGGCAATTCCTTACACAACAAAATCTACCTCGGCCGTCGTAGCGTCGCCTTCAGCGCGAAGCGTGTTCAAGCCCTGATTTGTGTAGCGGCATTTGCCACCATCGGCCTGATCTGGCTGGCGATACGAGCGTTTTGATCCACACTTTATTCTCGTTTTGAGGCGCCCATGCCGCCTCCGGTCGCGTATCGGAGGCGTCGGGGAGGCGCATTGTCTTGCCGTCGCTGCGCCGGGCGCGTACCATGAGGGCCGCAGCAGTCTCTTATGGATAAAATGGCAATGAAGAACGAGAAATTAACGCAAGACGAATACAACGCGCTCGATGAAGTGAAGCGCGGCATCAAGGGCGAGCGCGTCAGCGCCTGCGTCGGCCGCAACACCAAGCGCCTGGCCGGCATCAAGCTGTTCACCATCGCCAAGAACGGCCGCATTTCGCTCACCGACAAGGGCGAGGAAGTGTTGTTCCTGCGCCGTTGCGTGCTGGGCTTGCGCGCCATCGAAGCCGACCCGTCCAGCGCCATCGACGCCGACGTCGCCCAGTTCCTCGGCAAGAAGTCCCACATCGTGCCGCGCGCCGAAGGCGGCTACGATATCAGCGACAAGGGCCGGGAGTCGCTGGCGGATATCGCCAGGCAAGGCTTGTAACGCAAAAAACGCTCCTCCGGGGCGTTTTTTTTGCGTTAATGTAGAGGCATTAAAACAAGAAGAGACCGCCAGCCGCCATGAAAGTGCACACGCTGCAGAAATTCCGTAAACTGTTCGGCGTACTCGTTGCGGCGGTGGCTGCGGTGCTGCTGCTGGTGTCCCTGTTCGTTGCCCATGTGCTGCAAGTGAGCCAGGCGCGCTATTACGCCAACGCGGCCGAGACGGCGCACAACCTGGCCGTCTCGCTGGAAAACTTCCTGCACTCCCACTTCGAAGAGGTCGACCTGGCGATGCGCCGCGCCGGCGTCGAGTTCCGCGCCATGCATGCGTCCGGCCACTTCGACGACGAGAAGTTCAGCGCCTACCTGCGCACGCTGCGCGAACGCATCCCGAACGCGCAGGCGGTGCGCGGCTCCGACGCCGCCGGCCGCGTGATCTACGGCGAGCAGGTCGATCCGGCCCATCCGCAAAACGTGTCCGACCGCGAGTTCTTCCCGCGCGCCAAGGTCGAACACGACTTGATCATCGGCGTGCCGGTCAAGTCGCGCATCAGCGGCGAATGGGTGCTGCCGCTGGTCTACCCGCTGGCGCTGGCCGACGGCAGTTTCGGCGGCACCGCCTACGTGCTGATGAACAGCTCGCGCCTGACCGAGCTGTTCTCGTCGCTGAACGTTGGCGCCAACGGCTCCATCGTGCTGCTGGACGACCGCCGCCGCATACTGCACCGCCATCCCGAGGTTGATAAGATGATGATCGGCAGCACCATCCCGGTCTCGGCGCAAACCCAGTCCATCCTGGACAGCGGGCAGAAGAGTGCTACCTACAACATCCTCAGCGAGCGCGACGAGCGCGAACGCACGGTGAGCCTGGCGCGCGTCGGCAGCTATCCGATCTATGTGGCGGTCGGGCTGGCCAGCGAGGATTTCCTGGCGCCGTGGCGCAAGGAGGTGCGCAACGCCATCCTGTTCCTGGCCGTGCTGGCGGCCATCGCGGCGGCGCTGCTGGCGGGCGTCTGGTATTTGATGCGCAAGCAATACCAGTCGGTGCAGCAGCTGGTGGAGGCGGACCGCGCGCTGCAAGCGTCGATGGAGCGGCTGACGGCCTCGGAATCGCGCTGGCGCTCGCTGACCGAGGGGCTGCCGCAAATGGTGTGGACCGTCACGCCGCAGCTCCGCCTCGATTTCATCAGCCACCACTGGGAGCGTTTCAGCGGCGTGTCGTCGGCGCTGCTGATCGAGGCGGGCGACTGGACGCCGGTGCTGCATCCGGACGACCGTCCGGCGCTGCTGGCCGAATGGCAGCGCGCCAGGGCCGCGGGCGACGCCTTCCGCTGCGATTGCCGGCTGCGCCGCGCCGACGGCGCCTGGCGCGTGTTCGACAACCACGCGCTACCGCAGAAGGACGGCGACGGCAAGGTGCTGGGCTGGGTGGGCAGCAGCACCGACCACACCGAGGCGCGCGCCGCGCACGACGCGCTGCTGCTGGCGAAGGAAGAGGCCGACAAGGCCGGCCGCGCCAAGTCCGAATTCGTCGCCAACATGAGCCATGAAATCCGTTCGCCGATGAACGCCGTGCTGGGCATGCTGCAACTGCTGCAGCAGACCGAGATGAGCGAACGCCAGCAGGACTACGCGGCCAAGGCCCATGCGGCCGCCAGCGCCTTGCTGGGGCTGCTCAACGACATCCTGGACTTCTCCAAGGTGGAGGCCGGCAAGCTGGCGCTCGATCCGCATCCGTTCCGGCTCGACAAACTGTGGCGCGACCTGGCGGTGATCCTGTCGGCCAATGTCGGCGGCAAGAATATCGAAGTGCTGTTCAGCATTGATCCGCAACTGCCGGCGCTGGTGGTGGGCGACGCCTTGCGCTTGCAGCAGATCCTGCTCAACCTGGCCGGCAACGCCATCAAATTCACCGAGCAGGGCGAGGTGGTGCTGTCGGCCCGGCTGCTGGCGCGCAACGCCACCACGTTGTCGGTCGCCTTCGCCATCCGCGACAGCGGCATTGGCATTTCGGAAGAACAGAGCCGGCGCATCTTCGAAGGGTTCTCGCAGGCCGAGGCCTCGACCGCGCGCCGCTACGGCGGCACCGGCCTGGGCCTGGCGATCAGCCAGCGCCTGGTGCGCCTGATGGGCGGCGAGCTGACCGTGACCAGCACGCTGGGGCAGGGCAGCGTGTTCGAATTCACCGTCGATTGCGGCGTGGCGGCCACGCCGTCCGAGGCGCTGGAGACGGCGTCGCCGCCGCCGGAGCACGCCTTGTTGAAGGACCTGGCCTGCCTGGTGGTGGACGACAACCCGGTGGCGCGCATGGTGCTGAGCGAAATGGCGGTGTCGTTCGGCTGGCAGGTCGACGTGGCCGAGGGCGGGCGCGAGGCGCTGGCCGCCGTGGCCGGGCGCATGGCCCAGCAGCGCGCCTACGACGTGGTCTTCATCGACTGGCGCATGCCGGCCTTCGACGGCTGGGAAACCAGCTGCGCGATCCGCAAGCTGGCGCCGCACGGCAAGCTGCCGCTGATCGTCATGGTGACCGCGCACGACCGCGAACTGCTGGCGCAGCGCCACCTGGAAATGGCGCCGGTGCTGGACGGCTTCGTGGTCAAGCCGGTCACGGCGTCGATGCTGTTCGACGCGGTGGCCGATGCGCGCATGGAAAAACGGGCGCCGCTGGCCGCCGTGGCGCTGCCGTCGCTGCGCCGGCTGGAAGGCTTGCGTTTGCTGCTGGTGGACGATAACCCGGCCAACCAGCAAGTCGCCAGCGAACTGCTCGGCAACGACGGCGCGCAAGTCGAGGTGGCCAGCTCAGGCCAGATGGCGCTGGCCGCCGTGTCGCGCCCCGGCCCGCTGCCGGACTTGATCCTGATGGACATCCAGATGCCGGAGATGGACGGCTACGAAGCGACCCTGGCGATCCAGAGCAAGCTGGGCGGGCAGGCGCCGCCCATCGTGGCGATGACGGCCAACGCCATGCCGGCCGACCGCGTCGCCGCGCTGGACGCGGGCATGGTCGACCATATCGGCAAACCTTTCGATCTGGTGCAGTTGATTGCTGTGATACGCAAGCACGCGCGGCCGGGGGCCGCCGCGATGGACGCGGCCGAGGCTGTGGCTGTTGATGTGGCTGGCGGCGATGCGGCCGGGGCCGCGCCGCTGCCGGAAGCCGGCATCAACAGCGCCGCCGCGTTGAAACGGCTGGGCGGCCTGCATTCGGTGTATCTGATGGCGTTGCGCAGTTTTGCGGCGGAGGCCGGCAATATGGCGACGCAGCTGCAAGCGGCCTGCGCCGACAGGAGCCTCCACGCGGCCTTGCCCCTGCTGCATACGCTGCGCGGCCTGGCCGGCACCGTGGGCGCCGACCGCCTGTCCGGCCTGGCGCACCTGGCGGAGCAGGCGCTCAAGAAGGGCGCCAGCACGGCCGCCTGGGAGCAGCTGGCGCTGGTGGTCGACGCCATCCCGGGCGTCACCGCCGACATCGAACAACTGGCGCGCCAGCTGGGCCCGCAGTGACGCGTCAGGGCTGGAAACCGTCCGCGCTGATTTGCAGCTCGGTCACTTCACCGTAGGTCTTGGCGATCTCGCGGATGGCGTCGGCTTTCCCCACCAGCACCGTCTGCAAGTTGTTGCGCGGGAAGTGCTTGTCCACCAGCGCCTTGGCGCGTTCCGGCGTCAGGCTGTCGACATCCTTCATGAAGTTGTCGATCTGCTCGCGGCCGACCTTGGACGCGTACATATCACCCAACAACCCGGCCAGCTGCTCGCTGGTCTCGTAGCGCGGCGGGAACTGGCCCTTGACGTAAGCCTTGGCCGATTCCAGCGTCGCCTTGTCGATGCCCTTGTCCCACAGACGCTGGTAGGTCTTGTGCGCCAACGCCAGCGCCGCCTCGGTCTTGGGCAGCGCGGTGAAGCTGGAGATGGCGAAGGTGCCGGTCTGCGACAGGGTGGCGAACTCGCTGCGGGCGCCGTAAGTCAGGCCCGAGTTGACGCGCAGCTCGTCGTTGAGCCACGAGGTGAAGCGGCCGCCGACGATGGTGTTGAGCACTTGCAGCGGCACATAATCCGGATCGTTGCGGGCGATGCCGACGCCGCCGATCAGGAAGGTGGTCTCGATCGCGTCCGGCTTGTTGACCAGCCACACGCGCGCCTTGTCGGCCTGCACCTTGCCGTTGTCCTGCTGCGGCAGCGCCGGGCCGCTGGCCTGCCATGCGCCGAACAAGGACTCGATCTGCTGGCGCATCTCGGCCGCCTGGAAATCGCCGACCACGATGATGGCGGCGTTGTCCGGACGGTAGTAGTGCTGGTAGTAGCCCTGCACGTCGCCCTGCTTGAGCGCGCTCACGCTGCTGACCGTGCCGCTGGCCGGGATCGCATACGGCGCCTCGCCGAACAGCATGGCGCGGTAGTAGTTGCCGACCACGTTGCGCGGCGCTTCCTTGGCCTGCTTCAGGCCGTTGACCTTGCGGTCGCGCAGCTTGGTCAGCTCGGCCTCGTCGAAGCTCGGCTGCTGGATGATCTCGGCAAACAGCGGCAGCAGCGCGGCGCTGTCGGCGCGGGCGAAGTTGGCTTGCACGGTGCTGGCCTCGGTGCCGGCGCCGCCGGCCAGGCGGGCGCCGCGGAAGTCGAAGGCCTGGTCGATGGCGGTCTTGTTGTGGGCTTTACTGCCCAGCAGCAGGGCGTCGCCGGTCAGGTTGGACAGGCCGGGCTGTTTGGCGTCGTTGACGGCGCCGGCCTTGACCACGGCGCGCACCGAGATCAGCGGCACTTCATGGCGCTCCATCAGGTACACGGTCAGGCCGTTGGACAGGGTGACGGTGTCGAACGCCGGCAGGCGAAAATCAGCGGCGCCGGCCAGCGGCGCGGCGCCGACTGCGGCCAGCACGGCGGCGGCCATTACGGTTGCTTTGATGCTCATGTAGTCAATCCTCCTTCGCAGCCAGCACGCCGACGGTGCGCTGCGATTTTTTCAGGTATTTGGCGGCGACGGCCTGGATATCGGCGGTCGTCAGTTTTTCGTAGGCGGCCGGGGCGACGAACATTTTCTTGTAGTCGCCGAAGAACACCTCATAGTTGCCCAGCTGCTGGGCCTTGCCGTTGATGGTTTCCTGCTCGCGGTACAGGTTGAGCAGCTTCTGGTTCTTGACCTTTTGCAGCTCGTCGGCGGTCACGCCGTTCTTGACGACGTTGTCGACTTCGGCCAGCAGGGCTTTCTCCAGCTGCGCCGGTTCGGTCTTGGCGGTGGCCACGGCCGACAGATAGAGCAGGCCGGGATCGAAGCCGTCCATGCTGCTGGCGCCGACCTGGGTGGCCAGTTGCTGCTCGACCAGCGTCTTGTACAGGCGCGAGGTCTTGCCGTCGCCCAGTATGCTTTGCAGCACTTCCAGCGCGTAGTAGTCGGCGCTGTTGGCGGCCGGGACCTTGTAGGCCACCACCAGGTTGGCCGAGGTGGCCGATTCCTTGGCGACGAACACGCGGCGTTCGCCTTTCTGTTCAGGCTCGACGGTGCGCACCGCCGGCGGCAGCGCGCGCTTGGGGATGCCGCCGAAGTACTTGGTGGCCAGCTTCCTGACGTCGTCGGTCTTGACGTCGCCGACGATCACCGACACCGCGTTGTTGGGCGCGTAGTAGGTGGTGAAGTAGCGCTGCAGGTCGTCCTGGGTCCAGGCCTTGATGTCGGACTCATGGCCGATCACCGGCCACGAGTACGGGTGGGCCTGGAAGGCGACGCCGTTGATTTCCTCGCGCAGCGCGCGGATGTTGGAGTTCTCCAGGCCGGTGCTGCGCTCGGACAGCACCACGCCGCGCTCGCTGGCGACCATTTTCGGGTCGATCGTCAGGTGGGCGATGCGGTCGCTTTCCAATGTGAAGATGGTCTCCAGCGACGAGGCCGGGAACCAGTCCTGGTACACCGTCAGGTCGTTGCTGGTGTAGGCGTTGTTGGAGCCGCCCCGGGCTTCCATGGTGCGGTCGAACATTTTCGGGCCGAAGTTTTTCGAGCCGTTGAACATCATGTGCTCGAAGAAGTGCGACAGGCCGGTGATGCCGGGCGCCTCATTGCGCGAACCGACCTTCCAGAACGTGTACATATTGGCGTTGGGGATGGTGTGCGACTCCAGCACGATGAACTTCATGCCGTTGGCCAGCGTGAAGGTGTGCACCTCGTCGGCCGTAACGGCCTGGGCTGTGGCGGCCGCGCCGAGCATGATGCCGGCGGCCAGGACTTTCCATTTCATGAGTGCTCCTTGTGATCGCAAAGCGCAAAGCATACGATAAAGTTAGTTGTTTTTGATAACTATTTGCGAATGACAAGCTTAGCGGATAGCATGGAGAAAACAACTAGGGAGTATGCAATGGAAAAACCGATGAGCTGGACCGCCCATGAACTGAGCATGACCGTCCTGATGACCCCGGACATGGCCAATTTCTCCGGCAACGTCCACGGGGGCACCATCCTCAAATACCTGGACAGCGTGGCCTACGCCTGCGCCAGCCGCTATTCGGGCAGCTATGTGGTGACGCTGTCGGTGGACCAGGTGATGTTCCTGCAACCGATCCATGTGGGCGAGCTGGTGACTTTCCTGGCGTCGATTAACTACACCGGCCGCACCTCGATGGAGGTCGGCATCCGGGTGGTGACGGAAAATATCCAACAGCGGCTGGTGCGACACGCCAATAGCTGCTACTTTACGATGGTGGCGGTGGACGAAAGCCGCAAACCGGTCGAGGTGCCGCCGCTGGCGCCGGAAACCGAAGAGCAGAAACAGCGCTGGGACCAGGCCCTGCTGCGCAAGCAGGCCCGTCAAATGCTGCATGGAGCTCGCAAGGCCTGAGGAGGCTGTATGGAAATGAAACGCATCAATGCCGGCAAGCTGCGCGCCATCGGGTACGATGCGCGCGACCGCATGCTGCGGGTAGAGTTCGACGACGGCCGCGCCATCGATTATTCTGGCGTGGGCAACGAGGTGTGGCGCAAGCTGTCGACCTCGGCGGCCGCGTGGAGCTATTACCGCGATCATATCGAGGATGAATTCGCCGGCCGGCGCGACGTGGTGCGCAAGCCCACCAGCCGCGCCGACCTGGAAGACCTTTTCAAGCCGCCTGGCGGCGACCCCACTTAACCTTACCCGTACTTATGCTCACTGAAAACGTCCTGGAAAGTCCTGCGGAATTGTCCGACCAACTGGCCTATGTGGTCAGGATCTCGCCGGTGCATGGCCGGGGCGTGTTCGCCAACCGCGATATCGCGGTCAGCGAATGCGTGATCGAATACACCGGCCGCGAGATTCCGTGGTCGGTGGCGCTGGAACGCGCGGCCGAGCAGGACATGCCGCACAACCACACCTTCTTCTTCAGCCTGGCCAACGGCAACGTCATCGACGGCGGCGACCAGGGCAACGAGGCGCGCTACATCAACCACTCGTGCGAGCCCAACTGCCAGGCCATCGAGGACGAGGGGCGCATCTACATTTATGCGCTGCACGATATCAAGCGAGGCGAGGAGCTCAGCTATTCCTATCCGCTGATCTACGATGGCCGCCACACGCCGGCCATCAAGCGCTCCTTCGCCTGCCGCTGCGGCGCGCCGGGCTGCAGCGGCACCATGCTGGCGCCCAAGAAGCGGCGCCGCAAGCAGAAGGATTCGGAGCAGGCATAGCATGATTGACTATTGGAGCGTGGCCGGCCGGCTGGTGATCGCGATGCTGTTCGGTTGCGTGATCGGCCTTGAACGCAACCTGCGCGGCAAGCCCACCGGCATGAAAACGCTGGGCCTGGTCGCGCTGGGCGCGGCGCTGGTCACCACGGCCAGCATGGAGTTCGCGTCGGTCTCGGGCGAATTCAGCCATGATGCGCTGAGCCGTGCCATCCAGGGCGTCATCACCGGCATCGGTTTCCTTGGCGCCGGCGTGATCGTGTTCCATCATGAGACGTCGAAGATCAAAGGCCTGACCACCGCCGCGTCGATCTGGGTGACGGCCGGCATCGGCATCATCTGCGGCATGGGCGCGTGGCAAATCGCCGGCATCGGCCTGATCCTGGTGCTGCTGCTGTTTTTCCTCGGGCAGCCGCTGGAGCGCATGCTGCACAAGCGTTGGCTGGGCATGAGCGAGAAGGAGCGCGCCGAAATCGACCTGCATGAAGAATAGCTGTACCTTCTGTACGTTATGCGGTCACGGGCGCGGCGTACAGAATCCAGCCTTTGATAAACATTTGCTTGGAAGTCGCCATAGCCATCGGCGCTGTCCGCCTGAGATCGGGAACTTGTGTAGGTACGAAAAACTCGAATGGCCCATGCCGACGGTGTTGATCGACGACACGAGTGACCGTCCCAGCGCTTTTCACTCGTGCAGCCTCTCTCTTCCCAGCGCCACAAGCAGATAGACTGGCGTTAGTCTGTTTATAAAGTAGTCGAGAGTAAAATGGAAAAAATCAAAAAAGATGTCCGTCCATATGGTGAGTGCGTAGAGTGCGGAAAATATGGTGAGTTAACGGGAGAGCACATCTTTGCGGCATGGATCGGTCGCCATATCCATGATACCCAAGAATTTACCGATAGTTTCCTTTGGACCGATCAGCGTTTTGTCAGGACAAGAATCGACAATAGGTCTGAAAGAGCGTCTGAACATGGCCACGCGAATGCCAAGCTTGCCATTTTATGCAAAGCCTGCAATAACGAGTTGGGTAGCGCTCTGCAGGATGCTGTGTCAGCGGTCATGAAACCGCTGTTAAATGGTGAGCAGTGGTGGGTTTCAGATAAAAATAGGCAACTCATTGCGAGTTGGATTTCCTCGTTTGTAATGACTCGTCAGTTCGTGCACCCTGAATTGGCCGCAATTAGTTCCGAGCAGCGCCTAAAATTTCATACTACTCGTTTGCCGTTCGAAAATTTGAGTGTGTGGATCGCCCCATTTCATGGAACGGAGTCGATGGCAAGTTGGTATCGCGGATTTTATATGAATTTCCTTGATGTGGAAGAAACGTTGGTTCGCATCGTGAAGGATCCAGTAGTAAAAAATAGTTTTATCCTCGTCGTTACGATAGGGAAGTTGGTCTTTTTAGTCTTTGGACTCGCGGACAAAACAATGGGCAACATGGCGGGCAGTTTATGGATAAAGGCGGCGCGCTGCGCGGAATCGCTAGGACTCACTCGCCTCTGGCCTACCTATTCTGCATTTCCAACCGTAACGCCAGCTAGTTTGGGAGACGCGGACCTAGAGCAAGTGGCGCTAAGTTTTGCATTGGCATTCGATGAAGGTATCGGAAGAGAACAGTTTATAGGGGCAGTTCGTTGGACCCAAGCTAGTACCTTGGCATCGCGCGGGCGCTATGTACAAGAAGGAAATTTCGACGCTAGGTGAACGGTCGGTTTCAGGTATGGCAAATATCTAACGATAAAAGTCGCCGTGAAATTCGGGATGGCGCGCTGTTTTATTAGCTTCGTGCTATCCCCAACAGGTTTTCCAGTGTCGATCCCGGTTTCAGGTTCTTGCCCTCGACCAGCATCTGCTCGAACGCCGCCACCGGCACCGGCTGGCTGAAGTAATAGCCCTGGATTTCATCGCAGCCGTTGCGCCGCAAATAGTCCAGCTGCACCTCGCTCTCCACGCCTTCCGCGATCACCCGCAGCTTGAGGTTGTGGGCCAGCGCGATGATGGACACGACGATAGCCGCCTCGTCGTCGGCGCCGATGTCGCTGACGAAGGAGCGGTCTATCTTCAGCACGTCGATCGGGAACTTGCGCAGGTAGGAGAAGCTCGAATACCCCGTGCCGAAATCGTCGATCGACAGGGCCAGCCCCAGCGCCTTGAGCTTGTGCAGCAACTCCACCGCCAGCGCCACGTCGTGCATGAACAGTCCCTCGGTCAGCTCGATATCCAGGCAGGACGGCGGCAAGCCGGTCTGCTCAAGCACCTCCGCGATCGACGCCAGCAGGTTCGGCTCGCTGAACTGGCGCGGCGACAGGTTGACCGCGACGCGCAGCGGCCCATGCCCCGCATCCTGCCAGGCCTTGGCCTGCGCGCAGGCGGTGGCCAGCACCCAGGCGCCGATCGGCACGATCAGGCCGGTCTCCTCGGCCAGGCCGATGAAGCGGTAGGGCGCCACCATGCCCAGCTCGGGATGCTGCCAGCGTATCAGCGCCTCCATACCGACGACGCGGCCGCTGCGCAGGTCCACCTGCGGCTGGTAGTGCAGCACAAACTCGTCGCGCTCCAGCGCGCTGCGCAGCGCCGTCTCGATGCGCACCCGCTCCAGCGCCTCCTCGTTCATGGCCGGCTGGTAGAACTGCGTGTTGTTGCGGCCCAGCTTCTTGGCGCGGTACATGGCGATGTCCGCATGCTCGATCAGCCGCTGCGCCGGCGTGCCGTCCGGGTCGTAGACCGCCACGCCGATCGAGCAGGTGACGAAAAATTCCTTCCCCTCCAGCAGCACCGGCTGCGCCACCGCCCGCATGATGCGCTGTGTGACGTCCAGCGACAGCGCCTCGTCCGGATACTCGGTCAGGATGGCGACGAATTCGTCGCCGGACAGGCGCGCCACGGTATCGCTCTCGCGTACGCTGTCCTGCAGGCGCTGGGCCACGGTCTTGAGCAGCAGGTCGCCGGCCTTGTGGCCCAGGCTGTCGTTGACGAACTTGAAGCGGTCGAGGTCGATCAGCATGACCCACAGCGGATTGCCGCTGCGGTTGGCGAAGGCGGCCGCCTGCGTCAGCCGGTCTTGCAGCAGCACGCGATTGGGCAGGCCGGTCAGCACGTCGTGGTGGGCGATGTGGTGGATGCGCTGCTCGGACAGCTTGCGCTCGGTGATGTCGGTGCCGGTGCCGCGATAGCCCTTGAACGCGCCATCCTTGTCGAACAGCGGCTCGCCGCTGATGCTGAACCAGTGCAGCTGGCCGTCGGTGCCGGGCAGCGCGTAGTCGAAGTTGAGGAAGGGCAGGTGGGCCTCCAGCAGCGCGATATGGTCCTGTCCCCAGCGCGCCTGTAACATTTCGGGATGGTGCTCCCAGCGCGTCTTGCCGATGAAGGCGTCCGGGTCCTGCTTGCCCTTGTCGAAGAAGCCGCCGGTGATGCTGGTGAAGCGGAACTCTTCATCCTGCTCCCAATACCAGTCCGACGACAGCGCCAGCAGGCGGCGGAAGCGCAGCTCGCTTTCCTGCAAGGCTTCCTCGGTGCGCTTGCGGGCGGCGACGTCTTCATTCAGGCGTTCGTTGCTCAGTTGCAGGGCGCGGGTGCGCTCGTCGACCAGCCGCTGCACCCGCACCGAGCGGCGCGCCAGCGAGTTGACGAAGGCCGCCGTCAGCAGCGAAAACAGCAGGCCGCCGATCAAGGTCGACAGCGAACCCAGGTGGCTGGCCAGGAAGGGCCGGGGCAGCGGCGTCACCTGCACGTGCCAGGCCTTGCCGGCCGCGCTGAAGGTGCGGGTGTAGAGGTCGTGGTAGTCGAAGGCCAGCCAGCGCTGCAAGGGCTTGGCGGCCACCGTCTGCTGGCCTTGCTGGCCGAGGCTGTAGATCAGGTTGTCCGGCCGGACGTCGTCGCCGACGTAGACCCGCACCACCAGCGAGGCGTCGTCCAGCAGGTCGGCGGCGTACAGGATCTTGTGGATCAGGTCGGTGGAGCGGATGACGGCGCCGGTGTTGCCGATCCAGGCCGCGCGCCGCTGCGCCGCCGTGGCCGTTTGCGCGCCGGGACGGTAGACCGGCATCAGCAGCACGAAGCCTTTCTGGTTGCCGCGCTCCTGTTCCAGCCGCAGCAGCGGCGTGGCCATGATGGCGCCCGCTGCCACCGCCTGGTTGATGACGTTGGACATCGGCCCCAGCGACATCACGTCCAGCCCGAACGCCGCCTCGTTGCCCGCCATCGGTTCCAGATAGTCGACGATCACATGCTGCGGGCGCGACGACAGCGGCAGGTGGCGGCCGTCGAACATGGTGTAGCCGGGATAACGGTCCTGCAGTGCGGCCGCATAACGGCGCGCCTCGTCGTCGTTCAGTACGCGGTGATAGTTGAAAGCTTGCACAAAAGGATAACGCGCCAGCAGCGGCCGGGTGAAGTCGCCGAACTGCTCGCGGCTGACCGGGCCCACCGATTTGACCAGGTCGTTGAGGATGGTGACCAGTTCCAGCGTATCGTCCAGGCCACGGCGGATGGCGGCAGCCCGCACCTGCGCGCGCTGCTGGAAACTGAGCTCCATCTTGCCGTACTCCAGCGCGCTGACCGCCACGAACAGCAGGCCGGTGACCGCCATCCCGGTGACCAGTGTCAGCGTCGCGGCCAGCGAAAACGGCGGTGACTTGGAGAGCAGCGGCATGCGGCGCTTTCTGGGTGGGAACGGCAGGACGTGTGGATGAATCTAGTGTGTCATAAGTCATGCTTTTGCGACAGATATTTGGACTGTTGGCACTAGTGGGATTGTCTTATGCAAGCCACGTTCCGGGACGGAATTGATGTTATATTGCCATCTCCCCAGCCTTGGAGGAGCACCGGCCATGAAACCCGCTCATGTCGTCACCCGCCGCAGCTTTCTGGCGCAGATCGCCCGTAGCGGCGGCGCCGCGGCGGCGTTTGCCGCGCTCGAGGCGCTCGGCTGCGCCAGCCTGGCCTGGGGCGAGGACCTGGCCTATCAAGGGCCGCCGGTGCTGCCCGGCGGACTGGGCAAGGGCAAGCGCGTCACCATCCTCGGCGCCGGCGTGGCCGGCCTGACGGCGGCCTACCAGCTGGGCAAGGCCGGTTTCGCCTGCACGGTGCTGGAGGCGCGCCACCGGCCCGGCGGGCGCAGCTGGACCATCCGCGGCGGCGAGCGCTTCGAGCAGAGCGACGGCGTGCAGCAGGCGCGCTGGCCCAAGGCGCCGCACCTCTACCTCAATCCCGGCCCGGCGCGCATCTCGCACCACCACCGCGCGGTGCTGGGCTATTGCCGCGAGTTCGGCGTGCCGCTGGAAATCATGATGAACGACGACCGCGCCGCCTTGCTGCAGGACGACGGCGCCTTCGGCGGCAAGCCGGTGCAGGCGCGCCAGGTGCTGGGCGACACGCACGGCTATTTCGGCGAGCTGCTGGGCAAGGCCGTCTCCACCGGCAAGCTGGACCAGGAACTGAGCCGGCAAGACCGCGAGCGCTTGCTCGGCGCCATCGCCAGCTTCGGCGATTTGCAGCGCGACGGCCGCTACGCCGGCAGCGCACGCAGCGGCTACAGCGCCACGCCGGCGCCGGGCCGGCCGCACGGCGCGGTGCGCGCGCCGCTGCCGCTGGACGAGCTGCTGCGGGCCGACTTCTGGCAGTTCAAGGCGTCCTTCGCCGAAGACTTCGACCAGGCCGGCACCATGCTGCAGCCGGTGGGCGGCATGGACCGCTTTCCGATGGCGTTCGCCAAACGGGTAGGGCATGTGATCCGCTACGACACGGTGGTCGACGAAATCCGCAAGACGGCGCAGGGCGCGCGCGTGGTCTGCCATCACGGCGGCGCCCGCACCGTCATCGACAGCGATTATGTGATCTGCACCTTGCCGCTGTCGGTGTTGCGCGACATCCCCAACGATTTCGCGCCGGCCTACCAGCAAGCCATCGCCGAGGTCGACTATGCGCGCTCGGCCAAGACCGCGTTCTACGCGCCGCGCCGCTTCTGGGAACAGGACGACGGCATCTACGGCGGCCTGTCGTGGACCAGCCGCGACGTCACGCAAATCCTCTATCCTTCGCACGGCATCGGCCAGGCCGACGGCGTGCTGGTCGGCTCCTACTGCTTCGGCGCCTTTCCCGGCGACGACATGGGGCAGTACCCGCTGGCCGAGCGCATCGAGAAGGCGCTGGCGGCGGGCGAGGCGATCCATCCCGGCTACCGCCGCATGGTGCGCGACGGTATCAACGTCGCCTGGCCCAAGGTGCCGTACAGCCTGGGCTCCTGGGCCGAATGGAAGCCGGAACAGTACGACACGGTCTACCAGCTGCTGCAACAGCCGGACGGCCCGATCTACTTTGCCGGCGAGTACCTGGGCTATCTCAGTTCGTGGCAGGAGGGCGCCGTGCTGTCGGCCCACCACGTGATCGAGCAACTGGCGGCGCGGGTGCGCGCCTGATTTTCCCCTGAAAGGATGAACATGAAATTGACCGCCTCCGTTCCACTGCTGCTGGCCGCCCTGATTGCGTTGCCGGCCGCCGCCCAGCTCAAGGTCCAGCACCTGCAAAGCGCCGACAGCGGCATCGCCAGCGCCGTGTGGGCCGGCGACACGCTGTACGTCTCGGGCAAACTGGCCAAGTCGTTTGACGGCGACACCAGGGCGCAGACGGCCGACGTGCTCAGGCAGTTCGAAGCCACGCTGCGCGAGCAGGGCCTGGGCATGGGCGACGTGGTGCAAATGCGGGTCTACCTGGTGGCGGACGCCGCCGGCAAGCTGGATTTCGCCGGCATGAACGAGGCCTACAAGGAGTACTTCGGCACGGCGGCCCAGCCCAACAAGCCGGCCCGTGCCACGGTGCAGGTGGCGGCGCTGGTGGTGCCGAAGGCGCTGGTGGAGATCGAAGTGGTGGCGGTGCGCGGCCTGCCGGCCAAAAAATAGCTCTTTTCAACCCGGCATGCTTCAGCGATAAGCCTGCCGCGTCACTTAGGGGTCAGACCCAGGGGCCGGGCAGGGGCTGCGCCCCGCAGTTCCCTATCGGGACCTGCCCCCGCTTGGCAGTGCGGGGTTCCAGCGCAGGCGCAGCACGATCCAGTGCGCCAGCAGGCGGTTGAACAGCGCGAAGCCGAGGCCGTGGCTGCGCGCCACCCGCTGCTGCATGGCCAGCGCCGGCGACGGCTTGCCGCCCTTGACCGCGAACAGGATGCGGTTGTTGCCGGCGATGCCGCGGAACCAGCAGATGCGGCCCTGGAAGGTCTCGCGCAGGCGCCGCAGCATGGGGCCGTACTGCGGATCGTAGCTGAAGATATTGGCCACCATCACGCCGCCGGGCCGCAGCGCGCGGCGGCAGTCGGCGTAGAAGGCGGCGCTGCCCAGCGCCGGCGGCAGGCCCTCGGCGTCGAAGCCGTCCACCAGCAGCACGTCGGCGGCGCCGGCCAGGCCGGCCATGTACTCGGTGGCGTCGGCCTGGACGATGCGGAAACGCGCATTGTCGCGCGGGATGGCGAACTGCTCGCGCAGCGCGATCACGTCGGCGCGCAGCTCCAGCACGGTGATGCGGCTGTGCGGCAGGTAGCGGTAGCAGAACTTGGCCAGCGAGCCGCCGCCCAGCCCGACCATGACGATGTGCTCCGGCTTCGGCTGGAACAGCACGAAACACATCATCGCGCGCGCATAGCTGAGCACCAGGTCGTCCGGCCGGGACAGCCGCATCTCGCTCTGGACCATGCCGGGCTGGAATTCGAGCGAGCGCTTGTCGCCGCGCGTATGCACTTGCGGCAGGTGGGAGGGCGGGGGGACGGTCATATTGTGGATTTGCAAGGTCAATTTATAGTAGCATGCCGGCCAGTAAGCCACATTGCATTTACAGAAGCAACATTTGTAGGTACATTGGCGATAGCACAGGCCAGCCCCTCCGGCGGCCCCCATGGAGACAGAGACGATGTTTTTAGACCACCCAACGCTTACCGCCACCAACAGCTTCACCGAACCTGACCGCATGGAGCGTCTGCTGCGCGTCTACGGCTACGTGGTGGCGTTGGCGGACATGGCCGGCAAGCCGGCCTTTATCGAAAAAGTCAGCCAGCTGCACGATCACAAGGGCACGCTGATCGTGTTCTGGCACGACGCCCCGACCGACGACGAAAAAGCCTATTTCTCGCAGGCCTGGGCCAGCAAGATGGGCGACGGCAGCACCAACGTCGAGCACGAGGTCTGACCCGCCCCAGGTCATGGATATAAAAACTTTGGTACTGGCGCTGGCGCTGGGCAATCTGAGCCTGTGCGCGGCGCTGTTCTTTTTTGAGCAGCAACGGCGCCGCGACGGCCAGCCGCCGGCCGCCGCCACCTGGGGCATGGCCAAGCAGTTGCAGGCCGTGGCCTGGGGCCTGCTGTTCCTGCGCGGCACCCTGCCTGACTTCCTCACCATCCCCGTCGCCAACGCCTTGCTGTTCGCCGGCTTCGCGCTGGACGCCTCGGCCTTGTGGGAGCAGGCCGGCCGCCGCGTGTGGCGGCGCTACCTGCTGCCGGCGCTGGGCGCGGCGATCGGCGTGTTCACCGGCGCCTGGCTGCTGGACCTGCCGGCCGCCGAACGCATCGCCATCGCCTCGCTGATCATCGGTTTCTTCTTCATCGCCGGCGCCGCCGCGCTGGGCCGGGGTTGGAGCGCCGGCACCCTGCTGCGGCGCTACCTGGTGCTGTCCTCGCTGCTGCTGGCGCTGGCCGTGATGGCGCGCGGCCTGCTGACGGCGCTGCTGCCGGACGGCTGGGGCTGGGTCAGCCCGGCCATCATCCAGGGCGTGGGCATAGGCGCGCTGTACCTGATGATGCTGAGCAACGCCTTCGGCTATCTGCTGCTGACCCGCGAGCAGCAACAGGGCGAGCTGGCGCGGCTGGAAGTGGTCGACGCCCTGACCGACGTCCCCAACCGGCGCGGCTTCTACCAGACGCTGACGCCGTGGATCGCGCTGGCGCGCCGGCCCGGCATGCCGACCTCGCTGATCATCCTGAACCTGGACCATTTCAAGCGCGTCAACGACAACTACGGCCATCCGGTGGGCGACCTGGTGCTCAAGGCCATGGTCGACGTCTGCAAAAAACAGCTGCGCGACAGCGACCTGATGGGCCGCCTGGGCGGCGCCGAGTTCGCCATCCAGCTGCCGCGCACCTCGCTGGAGGATGCGCTGACGGTGGCCGAGCGTATCCGCAACGCCGTCGCCGCGCAGCCGGTGAAGGCGGAAAAAGCCGTCATCAACATGACCGCCAGCCTGGGCGTGACCACCATCCGCGCCGACGACACCACCGTCAGCCTGTTCAAGCGCGCCGACGAGGCGCTGCAGCTGGCCAAGCAGGCCGGCCGCAACCGCGTGGTCGAGGCGCAGGCCGGCGCCGGCGCGCTGGAAGCCTGAATTGCTACACCACTGTCATCAGCCGGTAACAAACTGCGCTTATCGTGATTATAATCATGTAAATCGTTTAGTTTGATTCACCCGCGAGCCTTCGTTGCCGTTTGCCGAGAGAGGCTTCCAAATATGTACGCAGCAGTAGATCTGGGTTCCAACAGTTTTCGCCTCCACATCGGCAAGCATGACGGGGAGGCGATCCGCGTGCTGAAATCCGTGCGCGAGCCGATCCGCCTGGCCGCCGGCCTGGATGACAAGGGCAATCTGACGCCCGTCGCCATGCAGACCGCGCTGGCCTGCCTGAAAAACTTCCGCGCCGTGCTGGCCGCCTACAAGCTCGATGGCGTGCGCGTGGTGGCCACGTCGGCCATGCGGGTGGCGCGCAATGCCGCCGCTTTCCTGCCCGAAGCCGAACTGGCGATCGGCTATCCGATCGAGGTCATCTCCGGCGAGGAGGAGGGGCGCCTGATCTACATGGGCGTGGCCAGCGCGCTGGCCACGCCGGGCGAACGGCGGCTGGTGATCGACATCGGCGGCGGTTCCACCGAGTTGATACTGGGGCGCGGCCAGGAAATCGAGCGGGTCGAGTCGTTCAGCGTCGGCACGGTCAAGCAAAGCCTGTCGTTCTTCATCGGCGGCCGGGTCGACGCCGCCTCGTACGAAGCGGCCATCCTGTCGGCGCGCAGCCATTTCGAGGACGCGGCGCCGCCCTACCATCCGCAGTTCTGGAAGCAGTGCTACGGCTCCTCCGGCACCGCCCGCACCATCGCCGACATCATCGTCAAGAACGGCATCGGCCGCGAAGTCAATATCGACACGCTCAACGCGCTCAAACAGCGCTTCATCGAATTCGGCCACGTCAGCCGGATCGAGATGGCGGGCCTGCGCCCGGACCGCGCCGGCACCATCATCGGCGGCCTGGCCATCCTCATCGGCCTGGTACGCGAGCTGGATATCCCGGTGGTGCAGCCGATCGAGGCCGGCCTGCGCATGGGCGTGATGTGGGACCTGCACCTGCGTTCGACCAAGCGTGACCGCCGCGAACAGTCGGTGCAGGCCTGCCTGCTCAAGTTCCATTGCGACGAGCGGCGCGCCAACCGCGTGGCCGACGACGCGCTGGCCCTGTATGTGCAGACCAAGCCGGCGGGCGACCAGTACACCCGCCACCTGTACTGGAGCGCGCTGCTGCACGAAATGGGCATGGTGGTGTCGCACACGGGCTACCACAAGCACGCCGCCTACATGATCGAGAACGCCGACCTGCCGGGCTTCACGGCGCGCGAGCAGAAGACCATGGCGCGCCTGATCGCCGCCCACAAGGGCAACCTGCGCAAGGTGGCCGACGCGCTGGCGGAGCCGGACTTCGTCAAGGCGGTGGTGGCGTTGCGGCTGGCGGTGCTGTTCATGCACTCGCGCATGGACATCGATTTCACGCTGATCAAGCTGCGCATGAAGAACCGCATCGAGCTGGAAATCCGGCGCGAATGGATAGGCGACCATCCAACCCTGTCCTACTGGCTGGAGAAGGAACAGGAGCAGTGGGATGAAGTTGGGGTAGACTTCAGCATACGCACTATCGGCTAAATTCTGGGGAGGGCTATGACGAAAGACGTCATCTATCGCAGCTGCTCCGGCGCGTTGCTGGCGCTGTCGCTGGTGTCGCAGCTTGCCGGCGCCGCCGGCAAGAAGGAAACCGTGACACTGTGCTTCGAGCAGCAGGACGTGCGGCCGTGGCGCACCGAGCAGGGGGGCGGCCTGAATTTCGCGCTGCTCAAGATGGTCGAGCAGCGGCTCGACCTGCGCTTCGATTACCAGAGCATTCCGTGGAAACGCTGCCTGGCCGAACTCAAGGCCAACGCCGTCGACGGCGCCTTCGCCGTCAGCTACAAGCCGGACCGGCGCGAGCTGGGCGAGTATCCCGGCGGCCAGCAGATCGACGCCAGCAAACGCATGCACATCGACAGCTACGTCGTGGTCCGCAAAAAAGGCAGCAAGGTCGAATGGGACGGCAAGAGCTTCCACAACCTCGACGGCGCCATCGGCTTCCAGCTTGGCTATTCGGTGGGCGACGTGCTGCGCGCGCAGAACGTCGAAGTGGACGAAGGCAGCCAGCGCGCCGACGAACTGGCGCGCAAGGTGATCGCCGGCCGGGTGGCGGCGGCGGCGATCGGCGGCAGCGACGCGCACGGCCTGATGAACGGGCCGCTGGCGCCGCAGCTGGAGGAGCTGCCCATCCCCATCATCGAAAAACCCTACTTCCTGATCCTCTCGCACGGCATGGTGGCGGCGCGGCCGCAGCTGGCGGAGCGCATCTGGCACGCCATCGAGGAAGCCCGCAACAGCGCGGCCTACCGCAAGCTGGAAGCGGCCGAAGGAGTGCGTCATTGATGCGCTGGATCCGGTGCTGAACCCGGCGCTGGGCGGCGGCGGGCCGCTGGCGCGCCTGCGCAGCGCGTGGCGCCGCAACATCCTGCTGCGGCTGGGCTTTGGCATCTTCGTGTCGGTGGCCGCGTCCACCGCCATCTACACCACCTACGTGATGCAGACGCTCAGGAGCGAGGCCGAACAAAACGTCCGCGAACGCGCCGAACGGCTGGCGGCGGTGCTGTCGCAGGCGCTGGCGCGGCCGCTGTTCGACATCAACAGCGCGGCCGTCTCCAGCGTGGTCGACGCCTCCGGCGCCACGCCGGAAGTGCTGGTGCTGCGGGTGCTGGCGCCCAACGGCGCGGAGCTGGCCAGCTACGTCTCGCCGCTGCGCGAGCCGGTGGCGGCGATCAAGGTGCATCGCGACATCAGCTTCACCGACGCCCGCCGCAGCTATCCGGTCGGCTCGATCGACCTGGCGTTTTCGCGCCAGCAGATCGATCAGGACCTGCGGCGCCAGATCTACAACACGGTGGCGGCCAACCTGCTGCTGGCGCTGGGCATCGTGCTGTCGATCTTCGTGGTCGGGCGGCGCGCGGCGCGGCCGTTCGCCGACATCCAGTCCGGGCTGGAAAAACTGACGCGCGGCGAGACCCACATCAAGCTGTCCGGCATTGGCCGCGAGGACCAGGTGGGCCGCCTGTCCGGCGCCGTGCTGCGCTTCCGCGACACCCTGACCCGGCTGCGCGACGCCGAGCAGGAGTTGCGCGAGTTGAACAGCGACCTGGAACTGCGCATCGCCGCCCGCACCGGGGAGCTGACCAGCTCCATGCAGCGGCTGGGCGACAGCCAGGCCAAGCTGCAAACCATCCTCGACACCGCGCTCGACGCGGTGGTGCGCATGGACCTGGCCGGCCGCATCGTCGGCTGGAACGCGCAGGCCGAGCGGATCTTCGGCTGGAGCCGCGACGAGGCGCTGGGGCTGGCGCTGGACAAGACCATCATCCCGGCGCGCTACCGCTACGACCACCGGCGCGGCATGCAGCGCTACATGGCCGGCGGCGGCGCCGCCACGGTGCTCGACGCCCGCATCGAAGTGGTGGCGCTGCGCCGCAACGGCGAGGAATTCCCGATCGAGCTGGCGATCACCCAGGTCAAGTCGGAGGGGCAGGACAGCTTCGAGTTTTGCGCCTTCATCCGCGACATCAGCGACCGCCGCGAGCGCGAGCAAAAGCTGGTCAACGCCAACGTGGCGGCGGAGGCGGCCAATATCGCCAAGTCCGAATTCCTGGCCAATATGAGCCACGAGATCCGCACGCCGATGAGCGCCGTGATCGGCATGGCCTACCTGGCGCTGCGCACCGAGATGACGCCCAAGCAGCACGACTACGTCAGCAAGATCCACCGCGCCGCCTTGTCTCTGCTGGGCATCATCAACGACATCCTGGATTTCTCGAAGATCGAAGCGGGACGGCTGGAGGTGGAGGCCATCCCGTTCGCGCTGGAGGAAGTGTTGGCCCACGTCTCCAGCGTGACCGCGCAGCGCGCCGCCGACAAGCGCCTGCGCTACCTGGTCTCGACCGCGCCCGAGGTGCCGCGCTATCTGGTGGGCGACCCGCTGCGCCTGGGCCAGGTGCTGGTCAACCTGGCCAATAACGCGGTCAAGTTCACTGCAGACGGCGAGCTGGAATTGCGCTGCGAAGCCAGTTATGTCGACGCCGAGGAAGGCAAGGCCACGCTGCGCTTCACGGTGCGCGACACCGGCATCGGCATGACGCAGCAGCAGAAGGCGAAGTTGTTCCACGCCTTCAGCCAGGCCAATGGCTCGACCACGCGGCACTACGGCGGCACCGGCCTGGGACTGTCGATTTCGCAGCAACTGGTGCGGCTGATGGGCGGGCGCATCGAGGTCGAGAGCGAGCCGGATCAAGGTTCGAGTTTCCACTTCGAGCTTCAGTTCGCGCTGTCCGACGTGGCGGCGGTGGCGGTGCAGGCGGCCGTGCACCAGGGACCGGTGGGCGACCTGATGCTGCAGGCCTCGCCGCGCCGCGCGCCGCGCGTGCTGCTGGCCGAGGATAGTCCGGACAACCAGGATGTGACGGTGGAGCTGCTGGAGTTGCAGGGCATCGTGGTCGACGTGGTGGCCAACGGCCGCGAGGCGCTGGACCGCCTGCAGGCCGCCGATCCCGATACCTACGACCTGGTGCTGATGGACCTGGGCATGCCGGTGATGAACGGCCACGAAGCCACGCGCCTGCTGCGCCAGGACAGCCGTTTCAGCGAGCTGCCGGTGATCGCGTTGACCTCGCACGCGCTGGCCGGCGTGGAGGCGCGCTGCATGGAGGAGGGCATGCAGGACTACATCACCAAGCCGCTCGATCCGCAGCGCTTGTACAGCGTGTTGTCGCGCTGGCTGGGGGTGTCGATGAAGGCGATTCCGCCGCTGCCGCCGCGCGCCGATGCGGACCTGGTCGATCCGCACCTGGCGCTGGCGGAATTGCGTGCGCTGCTGGCGGACTTCAGCGGCGACAGCGTGGATTATTTCGGCAGCGTTCAGGCATCGCTGGCGACGCTGCTGCCGCCGGTGACGATGACCAGCCTGGCCAACCATATGATGCATTATGAATTCGAGGCTGCCGGAAAACTGCTGGCGGCGGTCGTGCGGGAACTGGAGAAACCATGAACGGAAAAATCAGCCGGCCGACGATACTGATCGTCGACGATACACCGGACAATATTACGCTGCTGTCCAATCTGCTGAAGGACAAGTACAACACCAAGGTCGCGACCAGCGGCGCGACGGCGCTGCAAATCGTCGCCGCTTCGCCGGTGGACCTGATCCTGCTCGACATCATGATGCCGGACATGGACGGCTTCGAGACTTGCCGACGGCTCAAGGCCGATGCGCACAGCAGCGCTATTCCGGTGCTGTTCCTGACCGCGAAAAGCCAGTCCGAGGACGAGGCCAGGGGGCTCGCTTTAGGCGCTGTAGATTTCCTGCGCAAGCCCGTCAATCCCGACCTTTTGTTTGCCCGCGTCGCTCTGCATTTGCGCTAGGACAAGCAAAAAAACCGTAAATGATATATATTGTTTATATTGTTGATTAATAAATGGAGTTGGTATGAACAAATCTGTCACTGGCGCGCTGAATGGAAAAGAACCTGCGCTGCCAAAAAAACCTGTAGTAAAAGCAGCTGTCAAAGCTCCTGCCGCAAAAGCCGCGGCCAAGCCTGTGGCCAAGGCCGCAGTCAAGCCGGCCGCAACGAAGGCCGTACCTAAAGCCGCCGCCAAACCAGCCGCCGCCAAGGCCGCGCCGAAAGCAGCACCTAAGGCGGCAGCCAAGGCAGCACCCAAGGCCGCACCCAAGGCCGCCGCCAAGCCGGCCGCCAAGGCCGCGCCTAAAGCCGCCGCCAAGCCAGCGCCTAAAACCGCCGTCAAGGCCGCACCTAAGGCCGCAGCAGCCAAGCCGGCGCCAGTGGATGCCGCCAAGGACAAAACCCGCAAGGAAAAACTGGTGCGCGACAGCTTCACCATGCCCGAGCAGGAATATGCGGTGCTGGGCCAGGTCAAGAAGGCTTGCCTGAAGGCCGGCTTCGAGATCAAGAAGAGCGAATTGCTGCGTATCGGCGTGGCCCTGATCAGCCAGATCGACCTTGCCACGCTGCAAAATGTGTTGGCAAGCCTGCCGCAACTGAAGACCGGCCGCCCAAAGAAAGACTAATTAAAAAACAACACTTCGGCCCATGTCACGGAACTGACACCACGATGTCATTTTCCTGAAGTATTCGACCGTTACGCTTGCTTCGTCTCCCACAGAAAGGATGAAGCATGCAAACTTCGATCATACAAGCCGACGCGCGGGCAGCGTCCGGTAAGCTGGTACTCAGTATGGCAAGCACACCGGAAGAGCTGCGCGAGGTGCAGCGCTTGCGCTACAAGGTGTTCATCGAAACAATGGGATTGAGCTCGCTGGTCCGCGAGGATGGCCTGGACAGCGACGAATTCGACGAACACTGCGATCACCTGATCGTGCGTGATTCGAGCACGCTCAAGGTGGTGGGCACCTACCGCCTGCTGAGCGCATCGCGCGCCCGCAAACTGGGCCGCGTCTACTCCGAAGGCGAGTTCGACCTGGGCCGCCTGAATAACCTGCGTGGCCGCATGGTGGAAGCGGGCCGCGCCTGCATCCATCCGGACTACCGTGGCGGCAGCGTCATCATGCTGCTGTGGTCCGGCCTGGCCGAATACATGCGCCGCGAGAACTGCGACTACCTGGCCGGCTGCGCCAGCATCAGCCTGGCCGATGGCGGCCACAATGCGGTCGCGGTCTACCAGTCGCTGGTCGGCGCCCACCTGGCGCCGTCCGAATACCGCGTCACCCCGCACCTGCCGTTCCCGTTCTCGAAACTGGAAGCCGCGCAGAAGCCGCAAGTGCCGCCGCTGCTGAAGGGGTATGTGCGTTCGGGCGCCTGGATTTGCGGCGAACCGGCCTGGGATCCTGATTTCGAAAGCGCCGACCTGTTCCTGCTGCTGCCGCTGGCCAACCTGGATGGCCGCTACGCCCGCCACTACGGCGTGGCCGGCGAACAGCTGGCTGCCTGATGTGCGTTCGCCCCGTGTAGAATAAGCTGTTGTGCTTATTCAGCGGGGCGGGGATGAAGTTTGAAACTGAGACGGAACGAAGCGGATCGCAGGAGCGGTCCGTGTTGCGCCGTCGCGGCCTGGCGCAGCAGGACGCCAGCCGCACCACCGACCGCGTTGCCGAGGAAATGCCGGTGGCGCTGGTCGTCAATGGCATTTCGCATGCCGTCATGATGGTCACGCCGCGCGAGCTGGAAGCGTTCGCGCTCGGCTTCGCATTGACCGAGGGCCTGGTCGGCAAGGCCGCCGACGTCTTCGATATCGAACTGCGGGAACACGCGCGCAGCTTCGAAGTCGCGCTCACCATCGCCCAGGAAGATTTCATGCAGCTCAAGCAGCAGCGCCGCTCGATGGCGGGCCGCAGCGGTTGCGGCGTGTGCGGCATCGAGAGCCTGGAGCTGCTGGATTTGCAGCCCGCGCGTATCGACGCGGCGGCGCTGCACGATGTGGATACGCTGTCACCGGCCATCGCGCGCGCGGCTGCGGAGCTGGGCGCGCACCAGCAGCTGATGCGCGACACCGGCGGCGTGCATGCCGCCGCATGGTGCGCGGTGGACGGCGCCGTGCTGCGCGTGTGCGAGGACGTGGGCCGCCACAACGCGCTCGATAAATTGATCGGCCATCTGGCGCATGACGGCGTGGACCTGCAGCGCGGTTTCGTCTTCATGTCCAGCCGCGCCAGTTATGAACTGGTGCGCAAGGCGGCGCGCATGCACATTCCGATGCTGGCGACCATTTCCGCTCCCAGCACGCTGGCGATCGACATCGCCGCCGAAGCGGGCATCAAGCTGGTGAGCTTTTGCCGCCAGGACGGCTGCGTCGAATATACCTGACTATTCCGCCGACGCCTGCTCGGCCGACAGCTGCAGCAGCACCGGGATCGATTTCGAGGTCGGCGTGCCGGCGCCGTCGGCGGTGCTGTGCAGCGGGACCAGGCCGTTCGTCTCCGGGAAGTAGGAACCCAGGCAGCCACGCGGGATGTCGTATTCCACCAGCAGGAAGCGCTCGGCGCGGCGTTCCACGCCATCGTCCCACACGCTGACCATGTCCACCCACTGGCCGTTGCGCATGCCCAGCAGCGCCAGGTCCGCCGCGTTGATGAACACCACGCGGCGCAGGCCGAACACGCCGCGATAACGGTCGTCCATGCCGTAGATGGTGGTGTTGTACTGGTCGTGCGAACGGGCAGTCATCAACGTCATCAGCCGTTCGCCGTGCAGGGCGCGGGCGCGGTGGATGGGGGTGTCGGTGTCGACCGCGTGCGGCACGAACTGCGCCTTGCCGCTGGCGGTGCGCCATTCGCGCTCGCGCGAGGCCACCTTCAGATGGAAGCCGCCCGGCTTGGCCACGCGCGCGTTGAAGTCGTGGAAATCGTCGAACACTGTTTCGATGGCGTCGCGGATGCGGGCGTAGTCGCTGCCGTATCCCAGCCAGTCCACCTTGTCGCTGCCCAGCGTGGCGTGCGCCATGCGGGCGGCGATCATGGTCTCGGACAGCAGGTTGTCCGAGGCCGGCGTGTTCATGCCGTAGGACAGGTGGACCATGCTCATCGAATCCTCCACCGTCACGCCCTGCGGCACGCCGGCCTGCATGTCGATCTCGGTGCGGCCCAGGGTCGGCAGGATCAGCGCGTCCTTGCCGTGCACCAGATGGCTGCGATTGAGTTTGGTGGCCACGTGCACGGTCAGGTCGCAGGCGCGCAGGGCGTCGAAAGTCAGCGGCGTGTCCGGCGTCGCCATCGCGAAGTTGCCGCCCATGCCGAAGAAGACTTTGACTTTCCCGTCCAGCATGGCCTGTATGCTTTCCACCGTGTCGTAGCCGTGCGCGCGCGGCGGCTCGAACGCGAACACTTTCTGCATGCGGTCGAGGAAGGCCTTGGTCGGCTTTTCTTCGATACCCATGGTGCGGTCGCCTTGCACGTTGGAGTGGCCGCGCACCGGGCACAGGCCGGCGCCCAAGCGACCGATATTCCCGCGCATCATCATCAGGTTGGACAGCATCTGGATCGTCGCCACCGCGCCCTTGTGCTGGGTCAGGCCCATGCCCCAGGTGCAGATCACCTTCTGGCCTTTGATGTAGATCTCGGTCAGCTCCTCGATCTGCGCGCGCGGCACGCCGGATTCGGCCAGCAGCTGGTCCCAGTCCTGGGCGCGCAGGTCCTGTTCGAAGGCCTCGTAGCCGCTGGTGTGGGCGGCGATGAAGTCGCGGTCCAGCAGCGATGCGTCACCGGCGGCCAGCGCGGCGTCGTCGCGTTCGACCAGGCGCTTGGCGACGGCCTTGATCAGCGCGAAGTCGCCGCTCAGTTTCGGTTGCACGAACATGCTGCTGATGCTGGTGCTGGAATTGGTCAGCATCTCCATCGGGTGCGATGGGCTGGTGAAGCGCTCCAGGCCGCGCTCGCGCAGCGGGTTGATGGAGACGATGGTGGCGCCGCGCCTGGCGCAGTCGCGCAACTCGCCCAGCATGCGCGGGTGGTTGGTGGCCGGGTTCTGGCCGAAGATCAGCAGCGTGTCGGCGTGCTCGAAGTCCTCCAGCGTGACCGTGCCCTTGCCGACGCCGACGGTGCCCGGCAGGCCGCGGCTGGTGGGCTCGTGGCACATATTGGAGCAGTCGGGGAAGTTGTTGGTGCCGTACATGCGCACGAACAGCTGGAACAGGAAGGCCGCTTCGTTGCCGGTGCGGCCGGAGACGTAGAACGTGGCCTGGTTCGGATCGGGCAGGGCCTGCAGGTGGCGGGCGATCAGCGCGAAGGCGTCGTCCCAGGCGATCGGCAGGTATTTGTCGCTGGCGCCGTCGTAGACCATGGGGTCGGTCAGGCGGCCGTGCTGTTCGAGCTGGTAGTCGGATTGCGTGAGCAGTTCGGCCACGGTGTGGGCGGCGAAGAAGTCGGGACGCACGCGCTTGCTGGTGGCTTCGGCCGCCACCGCCTTGACGCCGTTCTCGCAGAACTCGAAGGTGGACGCATGTTCGCGGTCCGGCCAGGCGCAGCCGGGACAGTCGAAACCGTCCGGCTGGTTTTGCTTGAGCAGCGTCTTGTAGTTGCCGCCGCTGACCTTTTCGCGCACCAGATTAATCGCCACCTGCTTCAATGCGCCCCAGCCCGCGGCGGCGTGTTGATACGGTTCGATGCGCCCTTCGGGTTTCGTTTTTTGCATGCCATATTCCAGTCGATCTTGTTGAGCGGAGTATAGTGCAGAATTGCGTTTTTGAGCTTACGGGTGCACAGGATGGATGAAGAGGTCATGGCAGCGCTGGTCGGCGTGCTGGAGGCGCTGTGGCGCATCAACGCGGAGTGGCCGGACAAGCCCTGCACGCTGGCGAAATTGAGCAAGCAGTCGGAGCGGCCGATGTCGGTGCTGCGGCGCCAGCTGACGCTGCTGGTCGATGCCGGCTGGGTCGAGCTGCGGCTGGAAGAGGGCGGCGTCGCCGGCACCGTGCTGCTGACCGAGAGCGGCCGGCAGCTGGGCCGGGAACTGTTCGCCTGAAGGTGTTGGCCTAGGCGACGCGCCGGCGGCGCATGGCCAGCAGGCCGGCGCCCGCCAGCAGCATCGCATACGTGGCCGGTTCCGGCACCGGCGCCAGCTGGTAGTGGTACAGCGCCAGGTGCAGGTTGGGATTGGTCAGCGACTGGCCGCTGCGGTCCGGATCGACCACCTGTTCGATGTACATGTCGAGCGCACCGTTGGCGCCTTCGCGCAGCGCCAGTCCCTCCATTTCGATATCGCCCGGCGGCTGCGGCAGGCGCAGCACTTCCTCCACCGCTCCGGTCAGCAGGTTGCTGCGGTAAATCGATTGCGTGTCGTTGTCCGAGGCCATGTACAGCCAGTCGCCGACCACCTTGGCGCCCTGGACGCGGCCCAGCGGCGCGGACAGCGTGAACGTGTGGCTGAAGCTCCAGTCGTTCAGGTTGTAGACATTGATGGTGTTCCCGTCCTGCCATTCCTTGCCGTAGCCGAAGCCGCGCTTGGCGTCCACCGCGACCCAGCTGGCCAGGTCCTTGTTCGGGTTGGCGGGCGTGCCGCCCAGTTCATAGGTCTTGCCGGTGTAGCTCAGGTCCGAGGCGTTGAACAGCGCCACATGCGGCTTGGTGTAGCCGGCGGTGGAATCGAGCGAAGCGTAGATGATGCCGTTGTGGTAATCGATATCGCCGATGTGGTTCAGTCCCTGCGCCAGCAGCGCGCCAGGAATGCCGGGCGACAGGCCGCCGGCCAGCGTCAACGAGGAATTGCGCTGCAGGGAGTCGAAGTTGTCATTGGCGCGTTCCAGCCCGTACTGCCAGGAGAAGAACCATTGCTTGCCGTCGGTGGCCATGCCCTGGCTGCGATACAGGCCGGTGAAGGAATCGGGCGCGGGCGTGTGCATGTAGAAATTGTCGACACCGGCGAGCTGCCAGGCGTCGGCGGCGTGGGCCGGGGCGAATGCGGCGGCGCCGAGCGCCAGGGCCAGCAGGGCAGGGATGCGCATGATTTACTCCGTTATCAAATTAACTTGTAGTTATGATAACGCTGTTTTGTGACCGGCCCACGACAAAGAATGGTGCTTATTGATGCGGGTGTAGTTGCGCCGCGACCGCCTTGACGGCGGCGGCGTAGCTGCGGCTGGCACGCAACGGGCCGCCGCGCGTCAGGTGCAGCAGGGTGTCGCTGTTGGTCAGCGGTTCGACTGCGCGGACGCGGTCGACGGCAACGATCATGCTGCGGTGGATGCGCAGGAACTGGCGGCTATCGAGCCGTTCGGCAAAGCGTGACACGGTGTCGCGCACCAGATGCTGTTCTTCGCCGACGTGCAGGGCCACGTAGTTGCCCTGCGATTCGATCCAGTCCACTTCGGATAGTGGTAGCGAGATCAGCTGGCCGCGCCGTTTGACTTCCACGTGGGTCAGCGGGGGGAAGGTGTCGCCGGCGTGCGCCGGCATGGCGGGCCGCGCCGGGGCGGCGGCCGATGCCCCACGCTGAAGACTGGCCTGGACCAGCGCCGTCAGCGCGGCCAGCGCAAACACCAGCAGCGTGAAGTTGCTCACCAGCTGGTCCCGGATTTCGTCCCAGGACGGCAGCCACCGGCCCGCGAACAGCCATGCCGCCAGCAGGCACGACGCCAGGATCAGCGTGAACGCCAGGCCGGCGGCGCCGGCGGCATGGATCAGCACATGGCGGACGCGATCCGGACCGTGCAGCGGGTAACGCTCAACCAGCGTCTGCACCGCCGAGGTGACCGTCGCGCCCAGCAGGGCGGCCACCAGGATGCGGAGAGCTTCGTGCGGCAGGCTGAGAATCTGGCCGGCCTGGCTGGCGCGCTGGATGTTGCCGGGTTCAAGCACGAGCAGGAAGGCCAGCCAGTACAGCAGGACCCAGGCGTGCGGACGCAGCCAGGCTGACCAGCGTGAAGTCGCAGTCGCGGTCGCAGGGGCGGGATGGGCGGAAATCGTCATGCGATCGATTCTAGCAGCGTTCACGCCGCCGGCGGAAATGGGATAAGCCGTGCGAAAAAGTGACCAGGCGGTCTGGCCTGGGCGGCGCCGGCAAGCCACACTGGTCGCTGACAAATCGCTAGGGAGCGGACATGGGAAAGACGGTATGCAGATGGTGGCTGGCGTTGCTGTTGTCGGGTTGGAGCTGGGCGCAGGCGGCGCCGGTGATGACCGGGGACGGCGCAGTGGCGGGGCGGCGGCAAGGCGGTGTGGACGTGTATCGCGGCATTCCGTTCGCGTTGCCGCCAGTGGCGCAGTGGCGTTGGCGGCCGCCGCAGCCGGTGCTTGCGTGGCAGGGCGTACGCGACGCCGGCCAGTTTGCGCCGGCGTGCATGCAGCAAGGCGTGTCGATGCCCGGCGAGACGCCACCGGCCGTCAGCGAGGATTGCCTGTACCTCAATCTGTGGGCGCCGCCGCGCCGCGCCGGCCAGCGCTTGCCGGTGATCGTCTGGATCCATGGCGGCGGCTATGCCAATGGCTCGGCGGCGATGCCGCTGTATCACGGCGACCGGCTGGCCCGCAAAGGCGTGTTGGTGGTCACGATCGCCTACCGCCTCGGCGCGCTGGGATTCCTGGCCCACCCGGCGCTGAGCGCCGAATCGCCGCATCGCTCGTCGGGCAACTACGGCCTGATGGACCAGATTGCGGCGCTGGAATGGGTGCGGCGCAACATCGCGGCCTTTGGCGGCGACCCGGGCCGCGTGACCATCGCCGGACAGTCGGCCGGCGCGATGGCCGTCAGCGCGCTGCTGGCGTCGCCGCGCGCGCGGGGCCTGTGCCAGCGCGCCATCGCGCAGAGCGGCGGCATCTTCGAGCCCTTGCAGCTAGCGCCCGGCTACCTGCTGGCAAACGCCGAACGCGACGGCGCCAGCTACATGAATTCGCTCGGCGCCACCACCCTTGAGGCGATGCGCCAGCTGCCGGCCGATCGCCTGATTGGTGGTGGCGCGGGCGCGGTCTCACACCCCGTGATCGAACCGGACGTGCTGCCCATGTCGCCGTATGAGGCCTATGTCCAGGGCCGCTATCAGGACGTGCCTTTGCTGCTGGGCTCGAACGCCGAGGAGGCGCGCGCGCTGGTCGACGTGACGGCGGTGCGCGCCGAGCGCTTCGAGGCCGATATCACCGCCAGTGTCGGCGCCTTGCCGCCGGCGCTGCTGGCGGCCTATCCGCACGCCACCGACGCCGAGGCGCGCGAGGGCCGTCTCGGGCTTGAGCGCGACCTGCGTTTTGGCTGGGACATGTGGGCCTGGGCGCGGCTGGCGCAGGCTGGGCGCAGTCCGGTGTACTACTACAGCTTCGCGCAGCGCCCGCCGTTTCCGGCCGATTCGGTCCATGCCGGCTGGGGCGCCAGCCACTACGCCGAGCTTTGGTATATGTTCGACCATCTGGGGCAGGCGCCTTGGGCATGGAGCCGTGCCGACCGCGAACTGGCGGCGGCGATGTCGCGCTACTGGGTCAATTTTGCCGCCACGGGTGATCCGAACGGCAGCGGCGTGCCGCATTGGCCGGCATTTCACGGCGCGGCGGGGAAGGTCCAGCGGCTGGGCGAGCCGATCGGTGCCGGTCCGCTGCCGGCGATCGATCATCTGCGGGTGTTCGACGCCGTGTATTCCGGACTGCGGGGCAAGGAGTTCGGATTGCCCTAGCGGACGGCGGCGCTAAAAAAAACCGCTTGCAATCGTTCAAGGCGAAGACTACACTTTGTTTGTACCGATCGGTACAAACAACTTGAAAAGGTAATCCCATGACACGTCCACCTCTCCCTCCGTTCACCCGTGAAACCGCGATCCAGAAGGTCCGCCTGGCCGAAGACGGCTGGAACACCCGCAATCCGGAAAAGGTCTCGCTGGCCTACACCGAGGACTGCCGCTGGCGCAACCGGGCCGAGTTCGTGACCGGCCGCGCCGCCATCGTCGGCTTGCTGTCGCGCAAATGGACGCGCGAACTCGAGTATCGGCTGATCAAGGAATTGTGGGCATTTGAGGGCAACCGCATTGCAGTTCGCTTCGCCTACGAATACCATGACGATTCCGGCCAGTGGTATCGCGCCTACGGCAACGAGAACTGGGAATTCGCCGAGGACGGCTTGATGCGCCACCGGCTGGCCAGCATCAACGAAGCGCCGATCGCCGCGGCCGACCGCAAGTTCCATTGGGACCTGAACGGCCCGCGTCCGGCCGACCACGCGGGACTGAGCGAGTTCGGATTTTGACTGTTTTAAGAAGGTAGCTATGGCAAGAACGATGGTCGAACGCGGCGACGTGATCCCGCTGCTGGCGGAAGTGTTCCGGACTTACGGGTTCGAGGGCGCGAGCCTGTCCCGGATTTCCGAGGGCACCAAGCTGGGCAAGGGGAGCATGTACAACTTTTTCCCCGGCGGCAAAGACGAGATGGCCGATGCCGTGCTGGCCGAGATCGACGGCTGGTTCCGCGATCAGGTGTTCCAGCCGCTGCGCAGCGCCGACGATGCGGCGCAGGGGATAGAGCGGATGTTCGTCGCGGTCGGCCGTTACTTCGAGTCGGGCCGCAAGGTGTGCCTGGTGGGCGTGTTCGCGCTGGGCCATGAGCGCGACCGTTTCACCGTCAAGGTGCAGGGCTATTTTGCCGAGTGGGTGGCGGCGCTGGCCGATGCGCTGGAGCGCGCCGGCCGCGATGCCGACACCGCGCTGGCGCTGGCCGAGGACACCGTCGGCGGCATCCAGGGGGCGCTGGTGCTGGCGCGCGCTGCCGGCGAGCCGGAACTGTTCATGCGCGCGCTGGAGCGCTTGCACCGCCGGTTGACCCTGGCCTGACAGCGTCCGGCGCTTTAGTCAGAGCAGCCCGATATCGCGCCCTTTGGCGCCGAAAATCGTTTCGACTTGTGCGGCATTCAGACCGTACATGCGCGTCAGCAGGCCGCCGAACATGGCGCGGTATTCGTTGAGCACCGGGTAGTCGCGGTTCTGGAACAGCGTGGCTTGCTCCAGCCTTATCTGCTCGCCGCGCACCTTGCCGCCCTGGACGCCGCCGCCCAGCACCCAGTACACCGAGCCGTGTCCGTGGTCGGTGCCGCGGTTGCCGTTCTCGCGGAAGGTGCGGCCGAATTCACTGACGACGATCACCACCGTGTCCTTCCAGTCCGGCCCCATCTCCTGCGCGAAGCCGGCCAGGCCGCGTCCCAGTTCGTCCAGCCGCCCGGCCAGGTAACCGGTGGCGCCGCCCTGGCCGACGTGGGTGTCCCAGCCGCCGACGTCGACGAAGCCGATGTTGTATTTGTCCTTCATCAGCTTGGCGATGCGGCGCGCTTCCAGCTCGAAGCCCTTGGCGGTGATGGCGTTGCGGTTGGCCGCGTCCATCTCGCCGATCATTTCCTTCATCACGTCCTCGCGCACCGCGAAGCCGTCGCGCACCTGCTGCGACAACGGCGTGCCGTCGTACATGGCGGAGATCAGCTTGGCCTGGCGGGCGTCGACCGAGGGCTTGGCGATGGAACGCAGCGCCATGTTCGGCAATTGCACGCCGCCCTGCATGACCAGCGGCAGCTGATCGGTGAAGGAGATGGCGCTGGCCCGGTCTGCGGTCAGCGTCTGCGCCAGCCGGTTCAGGAAGCCGGAGCGGTAGTCGCGCGTGCGGTCCAGCGCCTGTCCCAGTTCGATGCTGTCCTGGGTTTCGAAGTGGCTGCGCGAGATGTCCTCGGTGCCGGCGAACGGCACGAACGCCGCCTGGCCGGCCGTGAACAGCGGGTAGATGCTGTCGCGCAGGGCGGGGTGCAGGCCCCAGTCGCTGTCGATGGGCAGCGCGGAATTGAGGTCCGCGCCGGGCTTGGGTATCGCGATGTTGGGCCGCACCTGGTAGTAGTACTGGCTGGCGATCGGCACCAGCAGGCTGGTGGCGTCGTAACCGCCGCGCATGAAGACGAACAGCAGGCGGGTCTTGGTGGCCGGAGCGGCCCACAGGTTGCCGGCCATCGCCGGCAGCGCCAGCGCGGACAGGGATTTGAGCAGGGTGCGGCGTTTCATGGTGCGATTCCTTAGCGGTGCATCAGTTCCGGGGATGACAGCAGGAAGGTGTTCCACTCCTGCGGCGAGACCGCCTGCTCCAGCACCTGGCGGGTGGCGGGGGCGATGGTTTTTTGCAGCGACTGGTAGTACAGCGCGTTGGCCAGTTGCGGGAAGGCGGCGCGCTCCTGCGCCTGCGGGCCATCGGTCTTGAACAGGCCCGCGCTGCCGGAGCCGATGGCCTTGGCGATCTCGAAGCGGGTGGTCATCTGGCCCGGACTGGCCCAGCCGGATTGCGTGAGCTGGTAGCCGTCCGGCGTCTGGCGGCCGTACAGCGGTTCGGCCATGCGCGTGAGCCAGTACAGCATCGGCCCGGTGTTGAGGACCACCTTGTCGTCGTAGGCCAGGCGCACGGCGGACACCACGTAATGCGCCGGGTCCTTGAATTTGCGGCCCAGCGACTGCGCGAATTCGGCCGACGTGAACAGGGTGCGCAGCACGGCGGCGATGTCGCCGTCGGTGGACAGGAAGGTGGCCGACATCCGCTCCACCAGCGCCGGCGGCGCTTCGTCGGCGACGAAGTAGAGCGCCAGCTTGCGGCTGATGAAATGGGCGGTGGCCGGGTGGCGGCTCAGGCGGTCCAGTGCTTCGTCCACTTCCGCCAGGCCGCGTCCCTTCACCGCTTGGCCGAGGAAGTCCTTGTTGCCGTAGTCGTGGCGGTTCGGGTTGAATTCAAACAGCCCTTGCCGCACATACTGCGTTTGCAGTTCCTTCTTCACGTTGGGCGCGGTGGCGCCGAGGTTGACGCCGACGCCGGTCAGGATGCGCGCCAGTTCCTGCACGTCGCGCTGGCTGTAGCCGCCGTCCACGCCCAGCGTGTGCAGCTCCATCAATTCGCGCGCGTAGTTTTCGTTGATGCGGCCGACGGCGTTCTGCTCGTTGTCCAGGTAGCGGATCATGGCCGGATGGCGCAGCGTGGCGCCCAGCAGTTCGCGGAATTTGCCCAGCGCGTGGGCGCGCACCGCCGTGTCCTCGTAGTCGCCGACCAGCACGCGCAGGTTGCTCTTGCCCTGGTGGACGTTGAAGTGGTTCATCCAGAACCACGTCATCTGCTCCTGCAGCTGGTTGGTCGAGTACAGGTCGCGCAGCAGCGAGCGCGTGGCCGCTTCCCTGGCGATGCGATTCAGCTCCTGCTGGTAGGCCTGCTGCGCGGCTTTCTTCTGGTCGTCGTTGGCGATCTTGTCGGCGTCCTTGCGCTGCTGGTCCAGGTCCTGGTTCAGCTGCACCAGCGTTTTCCGGGTGATCGTCATGGCGTCGATCTGCGTCTGCGCGGCGGCTGGCAGCCGTGCCGCGGCGGGATGCAGCTGCTGCTCCAGCCAGGCGTCGTAGCCGAGTCTTTCGGCCTGCTGGTAGGTGCTCAGATTGACGCCCCAACTGACGCGATTCAGCGCTCCGCTCAACTGCTCCGGCTTGACGGCGGACGGGCCGCCGCCGTTGCCGGTCGCGGCGCAGCCGGCCAGCAACAGGGCGGCGCTAGCGGCCAGGGGCAGCGATAAATTCGTAAAAAATGTTGTCATTAATGATAAGCCCATTTAGCATGAGTTTTTTTACTAACATCGGACGAGTACTTATGAATCGAATTCAGTTGCTGGCCCTGTTGGCATTGTCCTGCGGCGCCAGCTGCCAGGCGGCCGTTACGCTGCAAGTCACGTCGTCCGTGCATCACGAGCCATTGAAGACCGTGACCAAGTCGCCGGCCGATAGCAAGACCACACTGTACGTCACCCTGGCCGACGACTATATCGAAGCGAGGTCGGACAGTGCGACGACGATATACGATTTCAAGAACCGGCGGCGCGTGGTACTGGATGGCGCCAGTAAAACCTACGTTGACTACTCGCTGTTCGACACCGCCGGTTTCCGGGTCTTCGAAATGCGCAACCGCATCGGCATGAACGCCATGCTGGCCAAGCTCAATACCGAGTTGAAGCCGGCCCGCAAGGTGGACCTGGAACAGGAACTGACGCTGGCCGAGGACAGCGCCACCGTCATCGACGCCTCCAGCGGCGGCGATGCGCTGAAATTCTCCAGCGAGGGCGGCCCGCTGGCCACATGGAGCAAGCATGGCGCCAAGGCCGGCGCGCGCGATGTGGCGCACTTCGCGCAGCTGCTGCGCTACACGCAGTCGGTCCATCCGCAGGTGCTGGCCAAATTGGCCGAAGGCGGCGTGATTCCCGACAGCCTGACCTTCACCGTCAACACCACCATGGGTGTCAGCACGGTCAATGTCAGCGTGGAGCAGGTCAAGAGCGCAACGCCGCCGGCCTATACGCTGCAAGGCTACACGCGCCGCCAGGCCGCGCCGGTGCAAGGCGCGATCGACGCGCTGATGGACCGCATGGCGGCGCAGACGCCGGAGCAACTGGCCGCCCTGCGCGCCGCCCATCCCTGCGACACCGAGGCCGATTACCGCGCCGACCAGCTGCTCGATACGATGCTCGGCCGGGTCGAATGTACGCTCGCCACCGGCGCCCCCATGCTGCCATTTACGCCGGCGCAGCTGGAGCAGATGCGTGCCAGCACCCCGGTCAGCCTGACCTTCAGCGCCACCAGCGTCACCAAGAAGGAGGAGTTCGCGGCGGCCGTGTCGACCCTGTCCGGATTGCGCAACCAGGCGCCGCGCAAGGCCTATATCCTGAAGCTGTTCGAAGCCAACAACCGCGCCAGATTGGGGCAGTACAAGGAATCGGATCAGCTGTTCGCCGATGTGCTGGAGGCCAATCCGGTGCTGGGTGGCGCGTGGAAGGACCTGGGCGACCTGATGATCATGCGCTTCGATACGCCCAGCGCGTGGCGTAGCTGGGACATCGGCCGCCGCATCGCGCCGACGCTGCCGAATTTCACCTTCGTCAACCAGCTGGAAAGCGAAATCGCCAAGCGCCACCCCGAGTATTTGGTATATTGACGCAAACAACAACCAGCCGAGCATCATCATGCCCACCATCGATCCGCGCGTCGACGCCTACATCGCCAAGTCCGCCGAATTTGCGCAGCCCATCCTCAAGCACCTGCGCGCGGTCGTGCACGAGGCCTGCCCGGACGTTGAAGAGACGATGAAGTGGAGCTTCCCGCACTTTATGTACAAGGGCATGATGTGCGGGATGTCGGCCTTCAAGGCCCACTGCGCGCTGGGTTTCTGGAAGGGCGAGCTGCTGATGGCCGATGAGGCCAACCGCGAAGCGATGGGGCAGTTCGGCCGCATCGAAACGGTCAAGGACCTGCCGTCCAAGAAGGTCCTGACCGGCTACATCAAGAAGGCGATGAAGCTCAATGACGACGGCATCGCCGCGCCGGCCCGCGCCAAGCCCGCCGAACCGAGGCCGCTGGTCATCCCCGACGATTTCACCGAAGCGCTGCGCGCGGTGCCGGCGGCGCAGCAGCACTTCGAAGCCTTCAGTCCGAGCAAGAAGCGCGATTACGCGGAATGGATCGCCGAAGCCAAGACCGAGGCCACCCGCACGCGCCGGCGCGAGCAGGCGGTCGAGTGGATCGCCGAGGGCAAGGCGCGCAACTGGAAATACGAGAAGTGCTGAACAACCACGCCTAGCCGGCCAACAGCGCCGGCTTGCGGCCGCCGCGCGCCAGCACCGGCCGCGCAACCGGATCCGCGTGCAGCTTGAACACCTGCACCGCAGCGGTCAGGTGTTCGGCCTGTTGCTGCAGGCTGCCCGCCGCCGCTGCCGCCTGTTCCACCAGCGCGGCGTTCTGCTGCGTGACCGCGTCCATTTGCGATACCGCCTGGTTGATCTGTTCTATGCCCTCCGTCTGTTCGCGGCTGGCGGAGCTGATCTCGCCCATGATGTCGCTAACGCGCCGCACGCTGTCGACGATTTCCGTCATCGTGGTGCCGGCTTCGCCCACCAAGCGGTTGCCGATGGTGACCTGGCCTACCGAGTTGTCGATCAGGGTCTTGATTTCCTTGGCGGCGCTAGCCGAGCGCTGCGCCAGGTTGCGCACCTCGCTGGCGACCACCGCGAAGCCGCGTCCCTGTTCGCCGGCGCGCGCCGCTTCCACCGCCGCATTCAGCGCCAGGATATTGGTCTGGAAGGCGATGCCGTCGATGACGGCGATGATGTCGACGATCTTGCGCGACGAGTCGTGGATCGAGTTCATGGTGTCGACCACCTGCGACACCACGTTGCCACCCTTGGCCGCGACGCTGGTGGCGGTGGCCGCCAGCTGATTGGCCTGGCGCGCGTTGTCGGCGTTGTGCTTGACGGTGGAGGTCAGTTCCTCCATCGAGCTGGCGGTTTCCTCGAGCGAGCTGGCTTGCTGCTCGGTGCGCGCCGACAGGTCCAGGTTGCCGGTGGCGATCTCGCCGCAGGCGGTGGCGATTTCGTCGGTGCTGTGGCGCACCTGGCCGACGATCTTCAGCAGGTTGTCGTTCATATTGCGCAGCGCCTGCATCAGCTGTCCGGTCTCGTCGTCCGACTCGACTTCGATCGATGATGTCAGGTCGCCCTTGGCCACCTGCTGCGCCACGTCCAGCGCGGTGCGCAGCGGCCGCGAGATGATGCGGGCCACCCACATCGCCAGTGCCATGCCGCCCACGATGGCGGCGGCCAGCAGGCCGATGGTCCACATGCGCGCGTTGGCAAACACCGTGGCCGCCGTCAGGCCTGACTTATCGGCGCCTGCAAGATTGATCTTGACCAGTTGATCGATCTCGGTGAGCGCGTCGCCAAGCTGCCGGGCCGAGTCGCCGGACAGCAGCGCCTTGGCGTCTTCGGCTTTATCCGGGCCAGCCGTCAGCAGGGCCATGAGCTTTTCGTGCGAGGCCAGATAGCCGTTCATCGACTTGACCATGTCCGCGTGTATGCGCTTCTCTTCGGGCTCTGATACTTGCGCCGCATAGGTGGCCGCGTCCTTGGTGAGCGAGGCGAGAGCGGCCGCCATGCGGGTATTGATGCTGGTGCGCGCCGGCCCTTCGCTGTACAGGAAGGATGACAGTTCCCAGCGGCGTACCGCGAGCAGGTCGGTCTGGACCATCATGACCGTGCGCACGCTGGGCAGCCAGTTGCTATACAGGTCCACAGTGGAGCCGTTGATGGTGCCCATGTTGGCGATGGAGATGACGCCGTTGGCCAGCATCAGGCCCAGCACAACCATGAAGGAGGTGACCAGTTTGGTGGCGATTTTCAGATCGTAGAACCATTTCATGATGTTTTCCTTCGGAGCGCAAAAGAACATGCCGGCCGGGGCGGCCAGAACAACGTGACGACGACAGAAGCGGGATGGCGATAGGAGGCCTGAAAATCAGTATAAGCCTGATTTTTTGTCGCAGAGTATCAAATTGAAATGTGTGGAAGAGGCGCTACAGGAGGGGTAATGCGGCGTTCAGCGGGGTTTGGGCTGTACGCTATTGCATTAGAGGGCGCCGGATACCGCATGCCGGCGCCTGGCATGGCAAGACCAGCTAGGCTGCTCAATGCATAGACGCGGTCGACAGATCCTTCAATTCCCGTATGCTGATATCTGACTTTTCATGCATACGCAGCAAGATGGTAGCTCCGACGGCCAGTTTGCGGTGTCGGATCTTGCTGATGATGGGAGGCTGTACCTCTAAAACTCGGCAAAGTTCCGCGTCGTTTTTCAGGTTCATCTTTTCGATCAAAGTATCAAGAAGCTTGTTCGGAACAAAACTGGATGGTTCCAGCGCCCGAGCGCGATTCATGGCTTCGATCAGTTCCAGCTTTTTTTGCCGTACGTTCATGATTTGCTCCTCCTTTGCTCAAAACGTGAAAAGAACTAACGTTTCCCGGCAAGGCTAGCGTCCACACTTTTTTGGTCTGAATGTGGTACGCAACTCAACATTCTTGATAACCATGCAAGTTGGTTTCAATAATACTACGCGGAGAAAAGAATGGGAGGGTTTGATAAAAAAATTATCTTGTTTATTGCTTAAACGGGTTGACGATTGTTGTTTCTTGTATGCCTGATTTTGATAGTTGTAGGGTTTTGTCTGTCATTTCGGCCGCCGCCTGCGAATGCGTGACCATGATCGCGCACGCGCCGGTGGCTTTGATTTCGCGCCGCAATAGCGTCAGGATGCTGTGGGCGGTATCCGGATCGAGATTGCCGGTCGGTTCGTCGGCCAGCACCAGGGCCGGGCGGTGCACCAGCGCGCGGGCGATCGCCACCCGTTGCATTTCGCCGCCGGACAGTTGATGTGGGAAGTCGTTGCCGCGCCCGCCCAGGCCCACGGCCTCCAGCATTTCCGCCGCGCGCTCGGTCGGCAGGCCGTTCAGCAGCAGCGGCAGGGCGACGTTTTGCAGCAGCGTCAGGTGCGGCAGCACGTGGAAGGCCTGGAAGATGAAGCCCATGCGCGCGCGCCGCAGTCTGGTGGCGGCATCGTCGTCCAAGCCGGACATCGGCACGCCGTCGACGATGATGGGCGAGTCGCCCGGTGCGGGGTTCGGGCTCACATCCGGGGTGTCGAGGCCGGCGATCAGGTTCAGCAGCGTCGATTTGCCGACGCCGGAATCGCCCATGATGGAGACGAATTCGCCGGCCTTGAAGTTCCAGGACAGGTTGGACAGCACCGGACGGCCGCTGGCATAGGACTTGGACAGGTTGCGCAGTTCGAGCATGGGGTTTTTATCGGGGTTAGCGGGTGAGGACGCGGCGCAGCGCGAAGCTGATGCCGTCGACCAGCGCGACCAGCAGCAGCATGGCGACGATGACGGTGGCCGCTTGCTGCATCTGGAACAGCGACAGGTGGTACTTGAGCATCTGCCCCAGGCCGCCGGCGCCGACCACGCCGAGGATGGCGGCGGCGCGGATGTTGTTCTCCCAGCGGTACAGCGTGTAGGACAGCATCTGCGGCAGCGTTTGCGGCAGCGTGGCGTAGAAGAAGGCGGCGCCGGCGGAGGCGCCGTTGGTGCGCAGGCTTTGCTCCGGCAGCGGCGCGGCGTTTTCCAGCGAATCGGCGAACAGGCGGCCCAGCACGCCGGCGGTGTGCGCGGCCAACGCCAGCGTGCCGCCGAACGGCCCCAGGCCGCAGGCGATCAGCAGGATCGAGGCCCACACCAGCTCGGGGATGGAGCGCAGCACGTTGAGCAGGGCGCGCATCAACGCGCGCGCCGGGCGGCCGAAGCGGCCGGACGCGGACAGCGAGAACCCCAAACCGGCCAGCACCGCCAGCAGCGTGCCGAGCGCGGACATGGCCATGGTCTCGATGGCGGCCCAGCCGGTCTTGACCAGGAAGGGCGTGGACAGGTCGGGCGGCGCGAAGCCGGCCAGCAGCTCCAGCGTGCTGTTGACCGCTTCGAGCGTAAAGAACTCGCGCCACTTCAAGGGCAGCGAGGCGAAGCTGGCGACCACCAGCACCGCCACCATCGCCAGCATGGCGAGCACGGTCCAGTCGCGGCGCGGCGGCTTGGGCATCATGTGGTTCATCCGAGGCGCCTCCGCAGGATCTTGGAGAACTGGTCGGCCAGCGCCACCAGCAGCACGAACACCAGCAGCATCGACGACACTTCGGCGCCGGCCAGCATCTTCATCGATTCGTCCATGCGCTGACCGAGGCCGCCGGCGCCGACAAAGCCCATCGCCACCGAGCCGCGAATCGCGCACTCCCAGCGGTAGACGGTGTAGGACATCAGTTCCGACGCCGCTTCCGGCAGCGCGCCGTACAGCAGCGCGGCCAGTCGTCCGCTGCCGTTGGCCAGCAGCGTGTCGCTGGCATGGGCGTCGGACGATTCGAGAATTTCAGCGTAGACCTTGCCCAGCATGCCGCAGTAGGTGAGGGCGATGGCCAGCACGCCGGCGGTCGGCCCGAGGCCGATGATGCGCACGAACAGCAGCGCCCATACCAGCTCCGGCACGCTGCGCAGCAGCACCAGCGTCCAGCGCACCGTTTGCCGCACGATGCGCGCCAGCGGCCGCATGCGGCCCGTGCCCAGGCGCGAGATCGACAGCTGCTCGCTGATGATCAGCGCGGCGGGGATGGCGCCCAGCAGCGCCAGCGCCAGGCCGGAGGTGGCGATGGCGATGGTCAGCCAGGTCTGCTCCAGCAGCATGGTGAGGAATTCGGCGCCGTGCGCCGGCACCAGGAAGTCGGCCAGGAAGCGGCCGGTGGAGCGGAGGCTCTGCCAGTCGAACAGCGTCCACGGCTTGAACTCGGTGACCACCAGCATCGGCCACAGGATCAGCAGGCAGACGGCGGTGGCGGCGACGCGGCCGCGCCAGGCCGGATCTGGATGGGCAGTCAGCGTCGCCATTACAGACAGGCGCCGACGCCGAGCTTGACGGCCATGGCCTCGTCCAGCGGCGGCGGGCTGGCGGCGGGCTGTTCGCCCTGGTACAGCGCGGCGATCATGTCGGGAGTGACCTGGGCGCGCGGCAGGTCGAATTCGATGCGGCCGTCGCGCAGGGCGACGATGCGCGGGAAGTGGCTCAGCGCCAGGTCGACCTGGTGCAGGCTGCAAATGAGCGTGGCGTTGCGCGCCTTGGCTTCGTCGCGCAAGGTGGTCAATGTCAGTTCGGACAGCACCGGGTCGAGCGCGGACAGCGGCTCGTCCACCAGCAGCGCCTTGGCCGGCGACAGCAGCAGGCGCGCCAGGCCGCAGCGCTGGCGCTCGCCGCCGGACAGGCGGTCGACGCGAGAATACAGTTTGTCGCCCAGGTTGAAGCGCGACAGCGCCTGCCACGCCGCTTCCGGGTCGGCCGGCTTGACCAGCGACACCAGCGCGCGCCACAAGCTCCATTGCGGCAGGCGCGCGGCCAGCACCGCCGTCACCACGCGCTGGCGCGCCGGCAACGGCGGCGTTTGCGGCGCCAGGAACAGCTGCGCGCGCAGGCGGTGGCGCTCCGCGTGGCCCAGCGCCCACGGGTCGACGCCGAAGGCCTGGAAGCTGCCTTCAGCCGGCTGGTGGGCGCAGGCCAGCGTCGCCAGCAAGGTGGTTTTGCCGGCGCCTGATGGGCCGATCAGCGCCAGTTGCTCGCCCTGTTGTATCGTCAACGAGATCGCATGCAGTGCGGCCGCCCGCGATGCGCCGAGATGGCGCACCGTCAGGTTCTGCAGGTGGTAAGTGGACATCGATTACTTCTTCAGCAGGCCCGCGTTCTGTGCCGCGGCTTCGATCGCGGTGTAGTTCTCGGCCTTGGTCGGGATGAACTTGGAGGCGCGCTGCAGGTCCATGATGGCCTTGTCTTGCGGGTTCTTCGGATCCAGCGCCAGGAAGGCGTCGGTCAGTTTTTTCTTCAGGTCGGCGTTCATGTCGGTGCGCACGCTCCAGTTGTAGTCGTAGTAGCCTGGCGTGGTGTAGAACACGCGGACCACGGCCGGATCGACCTTCTTCTCGGCGACCAGTTTTTCCCAGACCGAGATGTTCAGCGCGCCGGCGTCGACCTTGCCGCCTGCGACGGCGGCCACGGTGGCGTCATGCGCGCCGGAGAAGGCGATGCGTTTCAGGTCGGTGTCCGGGTTGATCTTGGCGGCCAGCAGGTAGGAGCGCGGCATCAGGTGGCCCGAGGTCGACGATTCCGAACCAAAGCTCAGCGTGTGGCCCTTCAGGTCTTCCAGCTTGTTGATGTCCTTGTTGGTGGTGATGAAGACCGAGCGGAACTTCTCGTCTTCGGCGCGCTGCACCAGCGGCGTGATCTGGTTCTTGCTGCGGTCCTTGGCTTGCACAAAGGTGAAGCCGCCGAACCAGACCATGTCGACCTTCTTGTTGATCAGCGCTTCCACCGAAGCGGCGTAGTCGGTCACGGGCGTAAATTCAACCTTCATGCCGATCTTCTTCTCCAGGTACTCGCCCAGCGGCTTGAACTTGCGCTGCAATTCGGTCGGCGCTTCGTCCGGGATGGCGGAGACGCGGAACACGTGGTCGGCCGACTGGGCCTGGGAGTGGGCTGCTGCCAGCATCAGGCCGGCGGCAAACAGGGATTTGATCGTGCGCATGGCGGAGAATGTCATAGTCGTGTGCCTTTTTTGTAAGATTTGTGCTTCAGTTGCGACGAATGTGAAGGACCGCACAGTTTTGTGGGCCCGGCGCTGCAAAATGGATATTCGGCTATCATAACAAAAATGTCTTCCGTAAATGGGATGACCTCCTTTAAAGGCAGAGCTTCTATGCAGATGTCCCGCTCCTCGGCGATCCGTGTTGTTTCGCCCGACGCAAGCAACACGCCAGCGCCGCAGCCGCGGCAAGCTGCGCACGGCAGTGCCGAAGTGGTCGCGGAGATCAGCGCCGGCCTGCTGGCCGCCAAGCCGCACATTTCGCCCAAATACCTGTACGACGGCCTCGGCTCCAAGCTGTTCGAGGCCATCTGCGAGCTGCCCGAATACTATCCGACCCGTACCGAGGCCGGCGTCTTCGCCGAGCACGGCGCCGACATGGCGGGCGCGATCGGCACCGGCGCCACGCTGATCGACCTGGGCGCAGGTAATTGCGCCAAGGCTGCCAGCCTGTTCCCGCTGCTGCAACCGGCGCAGTATGTGCCGGTCGATATCTCGCGCGATTTCCTGACCGAGGCGGTGGGCCGCCTGCAGCAGCGCTTCCCCGATATCGAGATGACGGCGCTGGGGCTGGACTTTTCCCATGGCTTCGAACTGCCGGACAGCGTGCGCCACGGCCGCCGCCTGTTCTTCTATCCCGGTTCCTCGATCGGCAATTTCTCGCCGGAGCAGGCGGTCGCCTTCCTGCGCGGGCTGCGCGCCAACGCGGGCGCGGACGGCGGCCTGCTGATCGGCGTCGACCTGATCAAGGACAGCGCCGTGCTGGACGCGGCCTATGACGATGCGCTGGGCGTCACGGCAGCCTTCAACCTGAACATGCTGCGCCACCTGAACCACCTGATCGGCGCCGACTTCGATGTCGCCCAGTGGCAGCACCGTGCCTTCTTCAACGAGGCCGACAGCCGCATCGAGATGCACCTGGAAGCGCGCGCCGCGCTGACCGTGCGCTGGGCCGGCGGCGAACGTCATTTCGCGCGCGGCGAGCGTGTCCACACCGAGGACAGCTACAAGTACACGCGGCAGTCCTTCGTCAACCTGCTGGAGCGGGCCGGCTTCGCCACGGCCCAGGTATGGACCGATTCGTCGAACTGGTTCGCCGTCATCCACGCCAGGGTTATCCCTGGCTGAAAGCCGATCATACCCATGGACATGCGCCCACCGCAGCAAGACCTGCACGCCCGCTATGACAAGGTTCGCCGCCGCTCGCTGGCGCTGGCCGAACCACTGACCGACGAGGACTGCGGCGCGCAGTCGATGCCGGACGCCAGTCCGATCAAGTGGCACCTGGCGCACACCACCTGGTTCTTCGAGACCTTCATCCTTGAACGGATGGAGGCCGGCTTTGAACCGTTCCATCCGGCGTTCCGGGTGCTGTTCAATTCCTACTACAACGGCATCGGCGAGAAGCATCCACGCGCGCAGCGCGGCCTGCTGACGCGGCCGGCGATGGCGCAGGTGCGCGCGTATCGCGCCGACGTCGACGCCCGCGTGGCCCGCCTGCTGGCCAGCGATCTCGATGCCGAACAGCGCGCGCAGCTGACGATGCTGGTCACGCTGGGACTGGAGCACGAGCAGCAGCACCAGGAACTGATGCTCACCGACGTCAAGCACCTGCTGGCGCAAAGCGCGCTGCTGCCGGAGTATATGGACCTGCCGTTGGCGCCGGCCAAGGCGGCGCCGCCGATGGCATGGCTGCCGTTTGTGGGCGGCTTGACCGACATCGGGCATCACGGCAGCGGTTTTTGCTTCGACAACGAACTGCCGCGCCACAAGCAGTACGTGGCGCCGTTCGAACTGGCGTCTCGGCTGGTGACGAACGGCGAGTACCTTGAGTTTGTCGCCGCCGGCGGTTACTTCAACGCGGCGCTGTGGCTGGCGGAGGGCTGGGACTGGGTGCGCAGCCAGAACCTGAATTGTCCGATCTACTGGCAGCAGGACGAGCAGGGGCAGTGGCGGGAGTTCACGCTGCATGGTGCGCAGCCGCTGGACTTGTCGCGGCCCGCGACCCATCTGTCGCTGTTTGAAGCGGATGCTTATGCCCATTGGGCCGGCGCCCGCCTGCCGACCGAGGCGGAGTGGGAATTCGCCGCCGCGCAGGCGGAGGTGGAAACCGGCACGCTGCATCCGGCAGGCGCCGCCGATGAGGACGGCCTGCTGCAAATGTTCGGCCACTGCTGGCAGTGGACCAGCAGCAGCTACGCCGCCTATCCCGGCTTCCAGAGCGCGCCCGGTGCGCTGGGTGAGTACAACGGCAAGTTCATGCTGAACCAGTACGTGCTGCGCGGCTCGTCCTGCGCCACGCCGGACGGCCACGCGCGCGCCAGCTACCGTAATTTCTTCCCTGCCGGCGCCCGCTGGCAGTTCACCGGCATCCGGCTGGCGCGCCTGGCGCCGTAAAGCTTAAGCCTTACGACTTACAGCGCTTTCATGAAGGCCGCCAGGTCGGCCGCCTCCTGCGCGGTGAAGCCGATGTTGAAGCGCTTGTCGTAGAAGGTTACGATGTCCTCGATCGTGTGCACCGAACCGTTGTGGAAGTAGGGCGAGCGCGATTCGATGCCGCGCAGGCTCGGTACTTTGACGCGGCCGATATCCTTCCATTTACCCGTCAACATGGCCGCACCCGGATCGGTGGTGGCGACCGTTTCGCCGCTGACGTTGTTGCGCAGCGTGTAGAGCGGCATGTCCGCCGTGCGGCGCGCGCCATCCGATACGCCGGTGTTGAACATGCGGACCACCGAATGCGTGCCGGAGTTGGGCGTGTCGTGGCAGCTGGCGCAGGAGCCGCGCTGCAAGGGGCGCCGCAGTTCGTCGTTGAAGCCGGCCACGCCGCTGATGTTGAACGGCTTGTTGTTGAAGATTTGCTCGCCACGCGCGATCGAGGCGCGCGCCAGGTTCTGCGGGCTTGGGGCCGCCGGCGGCGGTGGGGCGGGGCGACCGCGTGCCGGTGGTGGAGGCGGCGGTGCAGGGCGGTCCAGGTTGCGCCACGCGCCGAAGATCGTCATCACATTGCGATTGAAGGGCGCACCGTTCTGGTAGTCGCCGGATTCCAGGTCGTTGATGCCGAAGTAGAAGGCGTTCGCCGCCAGGCGCGCAGGTCCGCCCAGTGCTCCCGCGTCGGTCAGGCTGCCGGCGTCGATGGAGCTGACCTGGGTGGTGAACAGCGTTTTCTCGAAATCGACGATGGCGCGCTGCTCGGCGGCGGTCAGGTCCTGCGCTGCTTGCGCGTGGCCGCGCACCGCGCTGTTGGCCTGGTGTAGCAGGCTGGCGTCGAGGGTGGCGAAGCATTGGGCCGGGCGCACGTCCTTGAGGCACAGGGTGGAAGCGGGATCGCTGGCGGTTTCGCGGCTGTCCCACATGACGCTGCTGTTGAACTTGAGGTTGGTGGTGGGCAGCGGGCGGCGGAACAGCGACAGTTCCTTGGCGCTGGCGTAGTTGTAGGGGTCTTCGGTTTTGACCAGCGAGAATTCGGCGCCGGCCGGCATCGGCAGGCCGACGCGGATCAGGCCTTTGGTCAGCAGCATGCTGTAGGCGACGCGCTTCTGGTCCAGCGTGGCGGTGGCGGCCAGCGGCGAGACGGCGCCGTCCACCAGGCGGAATACCGGATCGGCGCCGTTGCTGTTGGCGAAGCGGACGGCCAGCTTGTCCGGGCCTATGCTCCAGCCGTTGTCGGGCTGGTGGCAGGTTGCGCACGAGCGGCCGTTGCCGAAGGGTTTGAAGAAGGGATTGGCGGTGTCCACCGCGCCCACGCTGCTGAAGGTGAGGGAGGCGCCTTCATCGTTCGGCACCGGCGCCAGCACCACGGGCGGCGCTGCCGTCGGCGTGGGCGCTGCCGCCTGCACGGTGACCGCTGCCAGCGTGGTGGCGGCCGGTGCGCCGCCTTGCAGCACGCGCGCGGTGGCGCTGGTCGTGGTGTCCGCCGTTGGATCGCTGCCGCCGCATGCGGTCAGCAAGGCTGCTGCGGCGATGGCCGGTGTCAGGTAAAGCGCGCGTTGATACATGGTGTTCTCCGTCTTGTGTGATGACGGTGCGAGATTGACGTGCAATTGTGTAGAAAAAATGAAGACCGGCGGTGGTGTCGCGTTTTTGTCAGTCGCTCATAATTTCTCCACATTTGGCGGTTATGATGGAGGCATGAAGCCAAGGAGCCAGCCATGCGGTTGACCATCGCCCGCAAGATCGCGCTGGCGGTCATCGCTATCGTCATCCTGTGCGTGGGCACGATGGCGTGGGTCGCCAGCAGTAATCTCAAGCGCGGTTTCGTCGCTTATCTCAACGATCTTCAGGTACAGGACTTCGACCAGCTGCGCGAGCTGCTGGAGGACCGCTATCGGGTCGAGGGCAATTTCGATTGGCTGCGCGGGCAGCCGCGCGCGCTCGGCGAACTGCTCAACAGGATCACGCCGCGCAGCCAAGTCTTCGAGCCCGATGGCGACGCGCGCCGTCCACGCCATGAACGCCGACCGCCGCCGCCGCGAGGCGAACGGCCGCCGAGAGGTGAACCACCGCCGGAGGCCGACCCGCCGCCACCCGAAGCACGCCACGGCGAGCCGCCACCGCGCCGCAACGACCCGATGGACTTCGCGCAGCGCCTCTCCATCACCGATGCCCAGGGCCATAAACTGATCGGTCCTCCGGACATCCAGGTCGGCGCCGAACGCGCCATCAAGGTCGGTGGCGTGGTGGTCGGCCACATGCGCCTGATGCCGCTGCGCGAGACGGGTGGCGCCGACGCCAGCGCCACCGTCTTCCTGCGCGAACAGCTGCAATCGATCCTGTTGCTGTCCGCCGGATTGATCGGCCTTGCCGTGCTGGCGGCGATCTGGCTTGCCCGCCATCTGCTACGGCCCGTTGCCGCGCTGCGCGACGTCACGGCGCGGCTGGCGCTGGGCGAGTTGAGCGCCCGCGCACCCTTGCTGTCGCGCGACGAAGTGGCGGAACTGGCGCTTCACGTCAACGCCATGGCCGAAGCGCTGGAGGACAGCGAACGCCAGCGCCGCAAGATGCTCGCTGATGTCTCGCACGAGCTGCGCACGCCGTTGACGGTGATACGCGGCGAGATCGAGGCACTGCTGGACGGCATCCGCAAGGCCGACGCCAACGCGCTGCAATCGCTGCATGCCGAGGTGCTGCGCCTGAATAAACTGGTCGACGACCTGCACCAGCTGACTATGGCCGATGCCGGCGACCTGCACTACCACTGGCATGAGCTGAACCTCGGCGAACTGCTGCGGCCCACGCTCGAACGCTACCAGCCGCGCGCGCAGGCGTGCGGGCTGGACCTGAGCTGGAGCCTGCCGTCCGCGCCCGTGCTGCTGCAAGGCGATGCCGGCCGCTTGCAACAGGTGGTCACCAACCTGCTGGAAAACAGCCTGCGTTACACCGACAGCGGCGGCCAGATCGTGGTCGCGCTGAGCTGCGCCGGCGGCGTCGCCGAGATCGTGGTGGAGGACAGCGCGCCCGGCGTGCCGTCCGCCGTCCTTGGCAGCATCTTCGAGCGCTTGTACCGCGTGGACGGCGCCCGCACGCGCGAACGCGGCGGCAGCGGGCTGGGACTGGCGATCTGCAAAGCGCTGGCGGAAGCGCACGGCGGCAGCATCGTCGCCGCGCCGTCGGTGCTGGGCGGCGTCAAGATGCTGGTGCGCCTGCCGTTGAAAACTTAGGAAGCAACGAGGTGCCTACTATCATGCCCACTATCCTGATCGTCGAAGACGATACCAAGATCGCCGCGCTGCTGGCGGACTACATGAACGCCGCCGGCTGGCAAACCCGGCGCGTCGCCGACGGCCGCAGCGCGGTCGACACCATCCGCGACGGCGGCGTGGATCTGGTGCTGTTGGACCTGATGCTGCCCGAACTGGATGGCATCGGCGTGTGCCGCGAGGTGCGCGTCTTTTCGCAGCTGCCGATCATCATGCTGACCGCGCGCGTCGACGAGATCGACCGTTTGCTGGGCCTGGACAGCGGCGCCGACGACTATGTCTGCAAGCCATTCAGCCCGCGCGAGGTGGTGGCGCGCGTGCGCGTGCACCTGCGTCGCAGCGGCGCGACTGTGACTGCGACTGCAGCGGCGACGCCGACCGCGCCCGTTTCGCCGTTCCAGATCGACCGCGCCGGCATGCGCGTGCTGCACCAGGGCGCCGCGCTGGCGCTCACGCCGCTGGAGTTCCGCCTGCTGGCCGAGTTGATCGACAATCCAAGCCGGGTCTACACGCGCCAGCAACTGCTGGACTTTGCACACCAGGACCAGCGCGACATCAGCGACCGCACCGTCGATTCGCACATCAAGAACATCCGCCGCAAGCTGCCCGACGCCGAATGCCTGCAATCGGTTTATGGCGTGGGCTACCGCTTTGAGTTCAATCGGTAATTGCGCGCAGGCGTGCAAGCGCGTCTTCTATAACAAACTCAGGCACGGTCTCAACCCGCTTTGCCTTTCGTGCTTCCAAGTCCAGCATGCGAATCTGGTTGACCAAAGCGACGCCCTGAGTTTTCGTTCCAGTCCCGGAAAGAGACGCGGCGAATCCGGCGTGACGAGCAAAGTCTCCTCCCTGAGTGATCGGTGCCACCAGCACCGTACCCAGCGCATTAAACGCGCTAGTGGAGAGCACCAGTGCGGGCCGCATTCCCTTCTGTTCATGCCCTTGCGTCGGATCGAGATTAACCATCACGATGTCGCCGCGTCCGAATTTACTCCGGCTCACCACGTTTCACGTCCAACAGGCTTGGCGTTATGCCATGCCGTCATGTCGGCAGGCTCCTGAGACGTGGTATCGCATTGTGCCACCAGTTCAGCCAACGAATATGACGGCCGCGCCGCCTTCAACAGTACGCCGTCTGGCAACACATTGACGCTAAGTTTGTCCCCCAGAGCGACCTTTAGGATGCCCAGCAACTCAGTCGGCAGACGCACCGCCGCACTGTTGCCCCATTTTTGAATCGATAATTCCATAAAACCTCCGAATGTTGATACATTGTAGATTCATGAAAAGTGCCAGGTCAAGATGTCGGTGTTGCTTATAAATATAAATTAATTGATAATCATCGCTTGACTGACAAGTGGACACAGGCATGCAGGACTTGAATCTGATCGAACAAATTTCCCATGCCGGCGTCGCGATGGTGGTCGTGTTGGCGTTGTCGATACTGGCGGCGGCGGTAACGCTGGAGCGCCTGGCGCACCTGCGCCGTAAGTTCATCACGCCGGACGGGCTGGCGCAGCAACTGCAACCGCTGTGGGATGCCGGTAAATTCGACGAGATCGAAGTGCTGCTGGCGGCGAACGACAGCACGCTGGCGCGCACGGTGGAATACATGGTCGAGCACCGCAAGCAAAGCGCGGCCGTCATCTCGGCCGGCTGCGGCGACCTGGCCTCGATCGAGATGCGCCAGCATCAGCAAAAAGCCCAACCGCTGGCGGTGGTGGCGACGGTGGCGCCCATTGTCGGCCTGCTGGGCACCGTGATCGGCATGATCGAATCCTTCCACGTCATCGCCTACTCGGGCGGCATGGGCGATCCCGCCTTGCTGGCCGGCGGCATTTCCAAGGCGCTGATCAACACTGCGGCCGGCCTGAGCGTGGCCTTGCCGGCGCTTTGCCTGCACCATTACTTCAAGAGCCGCGTGGTGCTGTATGGCCTGGAGCTGGAGAAGCAGGTCAACCGCCTGATCAGCCGCTGGTTCATCGCGGCGCGGGAGGTCGCATAGCATGCGTATCGACCTGGGGGACGAGGAACAGCCGGAGATCGGCCTGACTGCGCTCATCGACTGCATTTTTTTCCTGCTGATGTTTTTCATGGTCGCGACGTCTTTCAAGCAGCAGACCACGCAGCGCAAGGAAAAACAGCTGCCGATCACGTTGCCGGCGTCGTCCAACGCGCTGGAGCAGTCTGACGACAACGCCCATCCGTTCATCATCGGCGTGGACCGCGACGGCAAGCTGTATCTGGAGGGCCAGGCGGTGACGGCGCAAGCGCTGCATGCGCGGCTGCGGGCCATTGCGGAGGCGGATGCCGGCACGCGCGTCCGTATCGACGGCGACAAGCTCGCCGCCTACCAGCATATCGTGCGGGTGATGGACCTGTGCCAGATCGAAGGCCTGCATAACGTCGCCATGCGCACCAGGAATTGAATCCGATGGATCGCAAGTATCTGCTGCTTTCCATGTTGGGCCACGGCGCTGTGCTGGGCGCCCTGTGGACGGTGGCCAGCTATGTCGAGGGAAACCAGAACGAGGTGCGGGCGGTCGATTACGCCGAGAAGGCCGGCAACGCGGCGTTGGATCGCGAGATGAACGAGCTGGCGAATATCAAGGCGGCGCTGGAGCAGGGCAGCGGCCAGGATGCCGTCAAGGTCGCCGCGTCTGGCCCGTCGGCCGCTTCCCGCGAGCAGCAGGTGAAGAAGACGCCGGAGCAGATGGCGGAGAAGATCAAGGAGCTGTCGCAGTCGATCGAGCAGCTCAGGCGCGAGACCAAGGCCGCTGAACTGTCCCGCCTTTTGAAGATACCGAAAGAGGAAGCGCTGAAAAAGGTCGAGCAGCGCAAACCGGTGGCGCTGGATACAAAGTCGATGACGCCGGCGCAGTTGAGCGGTGCGTTAGGCCAGATGCAGCGCCAGGCACGCCAGGCGCTGGCCGCGCGCCAGGAACAGCAGCAGCGGCAGGTGGACGGTGCGCGGATGAGCGTCGGCGGCAATGGCGAGAACACCGGTTTTAGCGGCGTTTCGCAACGCCAGGGCGATGGCATGCCGCTGCCGATGGGCGGTGCGCTGGACCTGACCGACTCCAGCGTGGCCGCCCATCGCGAGTATGCGGTGGCGGCGAAGACGCGCGCGCTGGACCAGGGCGCGGTGCGTCCGGGCACCGGCCGCGCGATCGGCCGCGACGGAGTTTTTTCCAGCCGGGTCTTCATCGACACCTGGTATTTGCTTGGGCCTTTCGCGGCCAGCAATGCGACCCGCGTTTCGGAAGAGTTCCCGCCGGAGCAGTTGATCGATCTCGATGCCGTCTACCTGGGCAAGAATCGCCGCTTGTTGAAGTGGCAGTACACGCATTTCGACCGCTATCCCATCGTGCCGCCGCATGGCGCGGAAAACGCCGTCTACTATGGCTACACGGAGATCGTGGCGGACCGCGAACGCGACGTCTGGTTCGATATCGGCAGCGACGACGATTCGAAACTCTGGTTGAACGACACGCTGGTGTGGACCAGCGCCGACGGCATGAAGCCGTGGTATCACGATACCTATCGCGCCTTCGGGAAGGAAATCGCCGCGCTTGACCTGACTGAGGGCAGCCGCAAGGTCCATCTGAAAAAAGGGCGGAACACGCTGCTGTTTAAACTCTACAACGGACAGGCAGAAATGTTCTTCTCGCTGGTGCTCGCCAATTCTCTTTAAAGGCTAAACATGTTGATACGTCGTTTGACTCCATCCGATGCCGCCGCGTTCCGCTCCCTGCGGCTGGCGGGGTTGCGTGCGTCGGCTTCCGCCTTTGGTTCCAGCTACCAGGAGGAATGCGACATGCCGCTTTCCACCACGGAGGCGCGGCTGGCGCCGGATTCGGGCCGCATCGTCTTCGGCGCTTTCGACGGCGATCAACTGATCGGCATCGTCGGTCTGGCGCGCGAAACGGCGCTCAAGGTCCGCCACAAAGCCTTTGTGTATGCGATGTACGTGGCCGAGCCTCACCGTGGCCGGGGCATAGGGCGGCGCCTGATGGAGCAGGTGATGGCGTGCGCCGCCACCCTGGATGGCGTGCTGCGCATGACGATCTCGGTCACCGCCGGCAATGCGGAAGCGGTCGGCCTGTATGAATCGCTGGGCTTCATCGAGTTCGGCCGCGAGCCGGACTCGATGATCGTCGACGGCCGGTTTTACGACGAAATCATGATGTCGCGCGCGCTCGTCGTCAAACCATCAGCCGGAACTGACTGACCACCTGATTCAGCTGGCCGGCCTGGTCCTGCATCGCCGCCGCGGCGGCTGCCGCCTGTTCGACCAGCGCGGCATTCTGCTGCGTCACGTGGTCCATCTGGCTGATGGCGATATTGATTTGCTCGATGCCGCCGGTCTGCTCGCGATTGGCCAGCGTGATCTCGGCGACGATGTCGGTCACTTTACGCACACTGTCCTGCACCTCGTTCATGGTGCTTCCGGCCAGGTCGACCAGGCGCGCGCCCGCCGCCACCTTGTCCACCGAATCGTCGATCAGGGTCTTGATTTCCTTGGCCGCGCCGGCCGAGCGTTGCGCCAGGTTGCGCACTTCCGACGCCACCACCGCAAAGCCGCGTCCCTGTTCGCCCGCCCGCGCCGCTTCCACCGCCGCATTCAGCGCCAGGATATTGGTCTGGAAGGCGATGCCGTCGATGACGCCGATGATGTCGACGATCCTGCGCGACGAGTCATTGATCGAGTTCATGGTGCCGACCACCTGCGCCACCACGTCGCCGCCGCGCTGCGCCACCTGTGTCGCCGACAGCGCCAGTTCGTTGGCCTGCTGCGCGTTGGCGGCGTTCTGCTTGACGGTGCTGGTCAGTTCTTCCATCGAGGCGGCGGTTTCCTCGAGCGAGCTGGCTTGCTGCTCGGTGCGCGAGGACAGGTCCATATTCCCGCTGGCGATTTCCGCCGAGGCGGTGGTGATGGCGCCGGTGCCGCTGCGCACACGGCCGACGATGCTGGCGAGGTTGTCGTTCATCTTGCCCAGCTCCCCCAGCAGCTGGCCCATTTCGTCGCGTTGCTCGTTGCTGATGCGGCAGGTCAGGTCGCCGGAGGCCACGGCGCGCGCCATCTTCAGGGCGTGGCCGATAGGATCGGTGATCGAGCGCGTGACGCGCCAGGCGAAGGCCAAGCCCAGCGCCAGCGCCACGATGCCGAGCCATCCCATCATCTGGCTGGCCATCGCGATATCGTGCTTGACCAGCTCACCGTTGGAGACGACGACGGATTTTTGCAGCTCCGCCAGCTGGCGGATGCTGGCCTGCACCTTGGCCAGTTTGGGCAGCATGTCGGCGCGCAGCGCGGCTTGCGCTTCGTCGCGCTGGCCGCCGGCCAGCATCTTGCCGACCTGCGTGAACGATGCGACGTAGGCCTTGCGCTGCTCGCGGATGGTCTGCATCAGGGCCTTGCCTTCGTCGGTGTAGATCAGGGTGTCCAGGGTTTCCAGCGCGGTGGTGATGGTCTTTTTGTTGACGTCCATCTCGCGGTAGATCTCCGCCGTGCGCGCCGCATCGGTGGTGGTGAAGAGCTCCAGCGTCAGCGCCGCGTTGGCGCGGGTGGTGCTGCCGACGGTGGCAGCCGCATCGGCCTTGACCCAATCCTTGTCGATGATGACCGCGTTGAGCCGGCTGATGCTGTTCAGCCTTTGCAGGCCGACGCCGATCAACACCGCCATCAAGACCAGCACCGCACCAAATGCGACCGCAAGCCGCACACCGATCTTCAAATTCGAGATATTCATGAATGGCTCCATGAGAACACCAGGCGAGAAGCCAGTATAGCGGCAATGCTGCGGTGCGGCGGAATTGGCTAACGACGACTGTTGCGCAGGTGTGACGACGCATAGTATTGTGACACTATTGTCTACGGAGGCTGCATGTTGGGACGCATACGCGCGGGGCTGAAGGCCTCGTTTCTCGGTACTTCCGTCGTGAATGCCGCATGTGCGCAGGCCACGCGGGAGACGCTTTTGCGGCCGGATGGATTGCGCCGCTATCTGCTCGCGCGACCGAGCCGGCAAACATCCGGCAAGCGCCCACTGGTCATCGTCGTGCATGGCGCCGGCGCTTCGGCGGAGCAGGTGATGGGCAAGGCGTTTCCACCGTCGCCGTTGTCGGTCTGGCTGGAGATCGCCGAGCGTGACGACATCGTCGTGATCGCGCCGGATGCGGGCGCGGGTGGCTGGAGCGATTGTTTCGCCAGCGCGGAGAAGGTGGCGAAGAAGGACGACGTCGCGTTCATCGCCGCGCTGATCGACAAGGCGGTGGCCGAATACGAGGTGGATGCCAGCCGCGTCTATCTGATCGGCGTTTCCCGTGGCGGCTTGTTGACCTACCGCGCGGCGGTGGAGATTCCACACAAGTTGGCTGCATTCTCGACCGTCCTCGCCTGCATGCCGCCGCCGCACGCGGCGCGGATGCCCACGGCCGCGCTGCCGGCATTGATCATGGGCTGCACGGCGGATCCGCTGATGCCTTACCGGGGAGGTAAATTTTTTTATGTTCTGGGTTTCCTGGACCCGGTCAGCAGCATCGAGGACAGCGCCAGGATCTGGCGCGAACTGGCTGGCCTTCCCGACGAACCGAATGTGCTGGAGATCCCCCATCGCAACCAGTGGGACAAGACGCGGGCCACGCGCACGATGTGGGGCGAGGCCGGAAGCGGGCTGCAAGTGGGACTGTATAAAATCGAGAATGGCGGCCACGCGGAGCCAAGCAGCAGCAAGCGCTATCCCTATTTCATCAACAAGCTGACAGGCCGGCAGAACGCCGACTTTGAGGTGGCGGAAGTCGCCTGGGAGTTTTTCAGGGAGAAGCGCGCGGCCGCCTAGCGGCAACCGCGCGCCGGGGTTTATGCGGTAGCGTCGGCGCCCGCTGGTGCTGCCGCGGCTTGCTGCTGCGAGAGCTGGCGGTTGACGGCGCTCAGCACCGCCTTGAACGAGGCCGTGACGATGTTGCTGTCGATGCCGGCGCCGAACAGTGTCGGGCCGTTGGCCAGGCGCAGTTCGACGTAGCAGGCCGCCTTGGCGTTGGCGCCGGAGCCGATCGAGTGCTCATGGTAGTCCATCAGCTTGATGTCCAGACCGAGCGCGTTGACGAAGGCGTCGATCGGGCCGTTGCCGCCGCCTTGCAGCGCCAGCTGCGCCTTGCGGTGGGTGAGGGCGATGTCGATCTGCACCGGCTCGTCGCTGCTGGTGTCTTCCACCATCTTGTGCGCGTTGTAGGCATACGGCGAGGTCTGCTCGAAGTATTCCTTGTTGAAGATGTCGTAGATGCCTTCGGCGGTGATTTCCAGACCGGTGGAATCGGCGACGGCCTGCACCGCGCGGCTGAATTCGATCTGCAAGCGGCGCGGCAGCACCAGGCCGTAATCCTGCTCCAGCAAGTAAGCCATGCCGCCCTTGCCGGACTGGCTGTTGACGCGGATGACGGCGTCGTAGCTGCGGCCCAGGTCCTGCGGGTCGATCGGCAAGTAAGGGATCTCCCACAGCGCGCCTTCCTGCTGCTGGGCGAAGCCCTTCTTGATCGCATCCTGGTGGGAACCGGAGAAGGCGGTGAACACCAGGTCGCCCACGTATGGATGGCGCGGGTGCACCGGCAGCTGGTTGCACTCTTCAACGCATTTGCGCACTTCGTCGATGTCGGAGAAGTCCAGGCCCGGGTGCACGCCCTGCGTGTACAGGTTCAAGGCCAGCGTGACCAGGTCGACGTTGCCGGTGCGTTCGCCGTTGCCGAACAGGCAGCCCTCGACACGGTCGGCGCCTGCCATCACGGCCATCTCGGCCGAGGCGACGGCGGTGCCGCGGTCATTGTGCGGGTGGACGCTGATGATCAGCGAATCGCGGCGCGCCAGCTTGCGCGACATCCATTCGATCTGGTCGGCGTAGACGTTGGGGGTGCTGCATTCCACCGTCGACGGCAAGTTGATGATCATCTTGTTGTGCGGCGTCGGTTCCCAGATCGCGGTGACGGCGTCGCAGATGTGCTTGGAGAAATCGAGTTCGGTGGTGGAGAACGATTCAGGCGTGTACTCGAAGCCCCATTCGGTCTGCGGGTGCTGCTTGATCAATTCCTTCACCAGCTTGGTGCCGGTGGTGGCGATGTTGGTGATCTCTTCGCGCGACATGCCGAACACCACTTTGCGGAACACCGGCGCCACCGAGTTATACAGGTGGACGATGGCGCGCTTGGCGCCGGCCGCCGATTCCACGGTGCGGCGGATCAGTTCATCGCGCGACTGGGTCAGCACGATGATGGTGACGTCGTCGGGGATGCGGTTTTCCTCGACCAGCTTGCGCACGAAGTCGAAGTCGGTCTGCGAGGCGGACGGGAAGCCCACTTCGATTTCCTTGAGGCCGACCTTGACCAGCAGTTCGAAGAAGCGCAGTTTCTTCTCGGCGCTCATCGGTTCGATCAGGGCCTGGTTGCCGTCGCGCAGATCGGTGCTCATCCAGATCGGCGGCTTGGAGATCACGTTGTTCGGCCACTGGCGGTCGGACAATTGTACGGGTGGGAAGGCGCGGTACTTCGCTGCTGGGTTCTGCAACATCATGGGGTGCTCCTGAGTCTCAAATTGGGAAATGCTGGATGCCGCGGTCCGACGTATCGGGTGCTGGCGCTCTGTAGTGGCGAGGGGCTGCCGTGCGGCCACGGGATACTAGGCTCGGCAACCGATCGGTAGTTTTAGCAGTAGCGACAAGGCTGGGAACATCGGTGCAAACTTTCCTGGGATTTGTAGACAGGTGCGGCTTGTGGCCGGCACTGGGGTACAGCTGGAACGCGGATTAAGCGCGTGCTAGTAGGCGCGCTGCTAGCGATAGGGCGCTAGCAGACGGCAGCAGGAAAGCGGATAGGTGCAGATGCGAGGTCATGGCCTTTAATGTACGAGATCGATGGCGTCGCTGTCAAGGAAATTTGACCAGGTAACAACGAATGCATAATATCGTGGCATTTTTGATATCTGAAAAGAGGGTGTATGTCATTCAAGCTGCCATCCGCCATCGCGGGTTTTATCGGCGATGCCGTTCTACAGAGGGACGCGATCGGCGAGTCGCCCTGCCAGGTCCATCGCTTCCGCCGCGGTGATGAAGTCTTTTTTCTGAAGCAGTCACCGCTGGTGTACGCGTCCACCACCTACAGCGTGATGCGCGAGGCGGCGGTGCTGCAATGGCTGGCCGGACGGGTGAACGTGCCGGAGGTGGTCTTCGCCGAGGCGGCCGATGATGGCGAATGCATGGTCACGCGCGCCGTGCCGGGCGTGCCGCTGTCGTCGCTGATCGCCGAGGGCCGCCCGGTGCTGGAGCTGTTTCGCGAAGCGCTGCACCAGCTGCAAACGGTGTCCGTGGCCGATTGCCCGTTCGACTCCGGCGTGGCGGTGCGGCTGCGAGAGCTCGATTACCTGATCGGCAAGGGGCTCATCGACGAGGACTATGATTTCGAGCAGTGGCCGGGGCTGGCCACGCCGGCGGACCTGCTGGCGCGCTTGCGGGCCACTATCCCCAATGAGGACCTGGTGTTCTCGCATGGCGACCTGTGTGACAACAACGTGTTTGTCGACCATCGCGGCGAGCTGCATTTCATCGACGCCGGACGGGGAGGGCTGGCAGACCGCTGGCTGGACATCGCTTTCGTCCACCGAAACCTGCGCGACGATGTATCGGAGCACAGCGCGGCACAATTTCTCGATGTGCCGGGCGTGCCCGACGCGCCCGCAAAGCGCGAGTTCTTCGAGCAGCTTGACGAACTGTTTTGAGGGCGGGCAGTTATACTATCGCCCTGCAAATAGTTAAGTTCGGAATATGTCGAAAGAGAAGAAAACGGCGGAAGCGCCTCGGCTGCCGCCTACCCGGCAGGAATCGGAGTCTGCGTGGGCCGCCGACCCTGCCGCTCAAAAGCAGGCGCGCGAGCGCAAGGATGCGCAGGTGCGCGGCGTCACGTCGATCCAGGAAATGCGCGAGGCGATCAAGCGCGTGTCCCGCACGCTGCCGGCGATGACCGAAGTGCCGCGCATGCGGGCTCTGGATGCCGCCGCTTTCCGCAAGCGCGCCGCCGAAGGCCTGCCGTTCCTGATGACCGGACTGGTCGACCGTTGGCCGCTGTGCGGCCTGACGCCGCAGGCGCTGCGCGACCACTACAGCCATCTGCCGGTGCGGGCGCGGGTGGGGGACTATATCAACACGGCTTTCGCGCCCGACCGGGCGATGCAGGACATGTCGATGCTGGAGTATCTGGAGCTGGTGGCGGCGGGCACGCACGACCTGCCGCCGTACCTGGGCAATCTTGAGCTACGCGAATTGAACCGTTTGTGCCATTGGCCTACGTACTTCGACAAAATGGGGCCGCCACGTTTCTGGCTCGGCCCCGCAGGCACAGTGACGCCGCTGCATTGCGACTACGACGACAATATCTTCGCGCAGATCTGGGGCACCAAGCGCATCTTCCTGGCGCCGCCGCATCACGACGAATTCCTGTATCCGAACGAGGCGAACGCCATCCTGTTTGGATCGCCGTTCGATCCCGAAGCGCCGGACTTCGAGAAGTTTCCGCTGGCGCGCCAGGCGGCCACGGTCGAAGTCATCGTCAATCCGGGCGACATGCTGTACGTGCCGGCCGGCTGGTATCACCAGGTGCGGGCGCTGACGTTCTCGCTGTCTTCCAATCGCTGGGCCAGGTCCATGCCGTTTTCCCTGAACGGCGACCCGACCTTGCGGCAGACTGCGGACTAACTGCGGGACTTATTGGGGAAGCCGGGTGCGCGCCTGCGCGACCATCTGCTCGATGAAGCGGCCGATGCGTGGGCTTTGCAGTTCCCAGGCATGCCAATGCAGCTGGACTGCCGGCCGGTCCGTCGGCATCAGGTCGACCAGTTCGCCGGCAGCCAGCATTTCTTCCCATTGCAGCTCCGGGCAGATGCCGTAGCCCAGGCCGCCCTGTATGCAGTGCAGCAGGCTATGCACCGAGGGCACGGTCATCGATGGGAACTCGCCGGCCGCCACCGCGAACCGGCTGGCGAGGAAGTTGGTGTGCAGCGTGTCGGAACTGCCGAATGTGATGGCCGGCGCGCGCAGCAGCGCTTCCCGGTCCAATCCGCGCGGGAAGTAGCGCGCGGCGAAGGCCGGCGTGGCGATGCAGCGGTAGCGCATCTCGCCCAGGCGCGTGCTGGTGCAGCCGCTGGCGGGATGTTCGACGCTGGTCACGCATCCCAGCACATCGCCGTTCTTCAGCAGGCCCAGCGTGTGTGCCTCGTCTTCAACCTTCAGCTGCAGCAGCAGGCGTTCCGCTATCAGGATCTCCGTCACCGCCGGGATGAACCAGGTGTGCAGCGAGTCGTTGTTGATGGCGATCGGCAGTTCGACCAGCCGTTCGCGATCGTCGCCCTGCAAATCGTCCTGCAATTCCTGTTCGAGCAGGGCGACCTGGCGCGCGTGGCGCAGCAGGCGCATGCCGGTCGTGGTGGCGATGGCCGGCGTGCTGCGCACCACCAGGGTCTGGCCCATGCGCTCTTCCAGCTGGCGTATCCGCTGCGAGACGGCCGAAGGCGTGATGAACAGCTTTCCCGCAGCTCGCTCAAAGCTGCCCGTGTCGACCACCGCGGTGAGGGCGGCGAACAGTTTGTAGTCTTGCATAAGAAATTCTTATCATTCCTGAAATTGATTAATTTTACTACGCATGCCAGGACGGCTACAGTCTCTGTTTTCAAGGAGGCAGGCTATGACCGATGTGGCGATTACCCTTTTTCAGGGCCGTGTGGCGGATCACAACAACCTGGCGATACCCGGTGCGAAATCGGTGGCGCGCATGCTGGCCGGGCAGCTGGGCATAGGCATCACAGTCGTCGGCACGCCGGCGCCGGCGCTCGGCGCAGGATGGCAGACGGAATTGAACGAGGCCATGCCAGGCCTGCATGCGCTGGCCGCGCAGATGGTCGAGGTGTTCGCCCGCCGGGCCAAGCCATTGAGCGCGACGAGCCGCTGCGCCGCGTCGCTGGCGACCCTGCCGGTGGTGGCGCGCTATCGTCCGGACGCCTGCGTGGTGTGGTTCGACGCGCATGCCGACCTGAATACGCCGTCCACCTCCGGCAGCGGCTATCTGGGTGGCATGGCGCTGTCCGGGCCTGCGGGCTTGTGGGATTCCGGACTGGGGGCGGGCCTGGCGCTGTCCAATGTTGTGCTGGTGGGGCAGCGCTCCCTCGATCCGGCGGAGGTGGGGCTGATCGCATCGGGTGCGGTGGTGCATGTGGCGCCGGGGCCGGCGCTGGCCGACCGGTTGCGCGCCGCTGTAGGCGGGCGCGCCGTCTACATGCACCTCGATTGCGATGTGCTCAACCCCGGCATCGTGCCGACCGATTATGTGCATGAAGACGGGCTGTCGCTGGAGGACTTGCGCGCCGCCTGCGTGGCGCTGGCGGAATCGGATGTGATCGGCCTGGAGATCGCGGAGTTCCAGAATGCGTGGGAAGAGGGCGGCGAGCCGGTGTCACCGGCACACCTGATCGCCGCCCTGGCGCCTGTATTGACCGCGCTGCGATAGCCGCTACGGCTTGGCGGCCTTGCTGACGTAGCGCCGTTCGCCGGTGCCAGCGTCGTACAGGACTTCCATCGCCTCGCCGGATTCCGGGTCGATGAACTGCTCGCCGGTCGGCTGCCAGTTGCCGCCGGCGGCCGGCGGCGGCTGATAGCGCGAGCGTTCGAACAGCACCGCCACCGTGAGGATGCCGCCCCAAATCGCCGCCGGCATCGCCTGCGGGTGGCCGGTCGCCAGTGCGATCGCGCCGCCGGCGGCGACCAACAAGGCGATGGCGAGTACCACGTTGCGCAACATGTCAGGCTTTCTCGAGCACGACAACCGTGCCGTAGGCGACGATCTCGCTCATGGTCTGGCCAATTTCGGAAGAGTCGAAGCGCATCATGACGACCGCGTTGCCGCCCATCTGCTGCGCGTTTTTCACCATGCGGTCGAGTGCATGGCGGCGCGTTTCTTCCAGCAGCTGGGTGTATTCCAGGATCTCGCCGCCGAAGATGGAGCGCAGCCCGGCCATCAGGTTGCCCGCCAGGCCACGGCTGCGCACGACGACGCCGAACACTTGGCCCTTCACTTCCAGCACCCGATAACCTGCGACGTTTTCGGTAGTAGTGACCAGCATGATCTTCCTTCGGTGGTTGATGATGGATCTACTTTAGCGCACATGGTGGCGGATGCCACGGCAATCGCTGCGGGCTTTCACCGGCACGCCGCTCAATCCAATGCCAGGCTGCGCGACAGGTGGCCGAAGACCGTCGAGACGCGCCGCAGGTGGCGCGATTCGGCGTGGGTGAGCAGCCATAGCTCGGTTTGGGCTTCGTCCAGCACGCCGCCCAGTTGCGCCAGGTCGGTGCGCTGCCGCGCCAGGAACAGCGGCAGGATGCCGACGCCCAGTCCCAGCGCCACCATCTCGGCCACGCTCAGGATGCTGTTGACGCGGAATTGCGGCGTGATCTTCGGATGATTCTTTTTGCGCCAGAGGACCGACGGATGCTCCGGCAGCGCGTCATCCGGTGCGACCCACGGCGCCTTGCCGACATTGGCTTTCTTCCATTTTCCACCGCGCGCGGCGAATAGCGCGACGCGGATCGGGCCGACGTGTTTTCCGACCAGATGAGCCGGCGGCCGGTTGGTGGCGCGTACCGCGATGTCGGCTTCGTGGCGACTCAGGTTCGCCAGTTCGTTGCCGGTATCCAGTTCATAGGAAAGCAGCGGATGGCTGGCCTGCAGATCGCGCAGCGCCGGCGCGACCAGGGCATGCAGTATCGTGTCGGTGCTGGTGATGCGCACCGTGCCGGCCACCTGCTCGGGGCTTAGCAGCGCCGCCGAACGTGCCGCGTCCAGTTGCGCCTCCACCAGTTCACCATGCCGTGCCAGGGATTGCGCCAGTTCCGACGGCTGATAGCCCAGTCGCGAGCGCTCGAACAGGCGCGTTCCCAAGCCTTTTTCCATCCGCTGCACCGAACGGAACACGGTGGAGGGGTCTATCGCCAGCCGTTCGCCGGCATCTGCCAAAGTGCCGCCGCGCACCAGCGCAAGGATGATTTCCAGGTCCTGTGAACTGAGTCTGTATTGCGTTTTTGCATAGATCATCTGCCTGATCGCCTATTTTCATTGCGAGTATGAAATCGTATATTAACCCCATCGACTTTCGAGAGGAGTAAAAAAATGGATAGCAATCTGAATGGGGCCGACTACGGCGCAGCGCTGTTGCGCGTTAGCCTGGGCGTGATGTGGATCGCCCATGCAATGCTCAAATGGCTGGTCTTTACGCTGCCGGGGACCGCGCAGTTCTTTGCCAGCGTGGGTTTTCCAGGCGTGCTCGCGTATCCGGTGTTTGCGCTCGAACTGCTGGGCGGGGCCGCGCTGGTGCTGGGCATCTACGCGCGCCAGGTGTCGCTGGCGTTGACGCCGGTGATGGCCGGCGCGGCCTGGGTTCACATGTCCAACGGCTGGGTGCACACCAGTGCCGGCGGCGGCTGGGAGTACCCGGTGTTTCTGGTGGCGGCCTCGCTGGTGCTGTGGCTGATGGGCGACGGTGCGTTTGCCTTGCGCCGCAGCCGCTGGCTGGTGCCGGCATGATGCCGGTATTAGTCAGTCATCCGCTGTGCCCATATGTACAGCGGGCGGCGATCGTGCTGGCCGAGAAGGGCGTGCCCTACGAGCGGCGCGATGTCGATCTGGCGGCCAAGCCGGATTGGTTCCTGGCGATGTCGCCGCTGGGGAAGACGCCGGTGCTGCTGACCGACGGTGTAGCGCTGTTTGAATCGGCCGTGATCTGCGAGTACCTGGACGAGACCCATGCGCCGCGCCTGCATCCGTCGGACGCCTTGCTGCGCGCGCAGCAGCGCTCCTGGATGGAGTTCGGCTCGGCGCTTTTGAATCTGATCGGAGGATTTTATAACGCCGCCGATCAGCAGGCACTGGCCGCCAAGGCCGCCGAGATCCATGCGCGCTTCGAGCAGGTGGAGGCGGCGCTGGGGGAGGGACCCTACTTCATGGGTGGGCAGTTCGGCATGGTCGACGCGGTATTTGGCCCGGTGTTCCGCTATGTCGACGTGTTCGACACGATAGCGGACTTCGGCATGCTGGCCGGGCTGCCGCGAACGGCCGCATGGCGCGCCGCACTTGCCGCGCGGCCGTCGGTGCGGCAAGCGGTGCCGGCCAACTATCCGGACCTGCTGCGTGCCTTCCTGCTGAAGCGCGGCGCGGCGTTGTCGGCCCGGATGGCTGGTTGATCAGGCCACCGTCACGCGCGCCGCGCCTTCGGCCATGCGGCCGATGACGGCCGCCTCGCCGAAGCCTTCGCGGCGGAACAGTTCAAGCACTTCATCGACGCTGGCGGCGTCGCACGACACCAGCAGGCCGCCCGAGGTCTGCGGATCGGTCAGCAGCATCTGCTGCGCCTGCGATACCGACGGCGACAGGTCGACGTCCTTGCCGTAGGCTTCCCAGTTGCGGCCCGAGGCGCCGGTGAAGTAGCCGTCGTGCGCCAGCTGTTCCACGCCGGGCAGAAGCGGGATTTGCGACATTTCCAGATGCGCCGCCAGCTTGGCGCCGCGCGCCAGTTCCAGCAGGTGGCCCAGCAGGCCGAAGCCGGTGACGTCGGTCAGCGCGTGCACGCCCGCCATCTCCGACAGCGCCTTGCCCGGCTTATTGAGCTTGGTGGTGTTGGCGATCATGGCCTGGTAGCCGGCGGCGTCCAGTTTGTCCTTCTTCAGCGCGGCCGACAGCACGCCCACGCCCAGCGGTTTGCCCAGCACCAGCACGTCGCCTGCCTTGGCGTCGGCGTTGCGCTTGACCTTGGACGGATGGATCAGGCCCAGCACCACCAGACCGTAGATCGGTTCGACCGAGTCGATGGTGTGGCCGCCGGCGATGGGGATGCCGGCTTCGGCGCAAATCGATTCGCCGCCCTTGATGATCTGGCCGATGGTTTCGATCGGCAGTTTGTTGATCGGCATGCCGACCAGCGCCAGCGCCATGATCGGCGTGCCGCCCATGGCGTAGACGTCGGAGATGGCGTTGGTGGCGGCGATGCGGCCGAAATCGTACGGATCGTCGACGATGGGCATGAAGAAGTCGGTGGTGGCGATCAGCGCCTGTTCGTCATTGAGCTTGTAGACGGCGGCGTCGTCGGCGGTCTCGATGCCGACCATCAGTTCCTTCGGCACCGGGAAGCCGGACGAATTCTTCAGGATTTCGGACAGCACGCCGGGCGCGATCTTGCAGCCGCAGCCGCCGCCGTGGGAGAAGGAGGTCAGTTTGATAGCGGCAGGGTTGATAGCTTCGTTATTCATTTGGTCATTCCTTGGTTAGCCTTGATTAGCCTTGTGTAGCAGATTATCCACCAACTCCAGCAGTGCCGTCTGCTCGGCCGCCGGTGCGAATAAGGAAAGCAGCGCGTCGCACTGGGCGCGCAGCAAGGTGTAGAAGTCCGGCTCGGCCAGCGCGCGGTCGATCAGCCGCGCCAGCGCTGCGGCGTCGCCGGCCGGGAAATAGCCGGCGTAGTCGTCGCCCAGCATGCCGCGATTGCCGCTGATGTCGCTGGCCAGCACCGGTACGCCGCTGCACACCGCTTCGATGATGACGTTGGCGCCACCCTCCATGTGCGAGGCGATCGCCATCAGGTGACTGCGCTTGAGGCGCTGTCGCGTCGCCGCGTGGGGCAGTGCGCCCAGCCAGCGGTAGCGCGGATGGGCGGCCGCCGTCGCCAGCGCCGCTTGCTCCAGCGCCGGTTCCAGCGCGCCGCCGATGTGGATCAGGCGCGCCTTGGGCGCGGCGACCAGCGCGGCCGCGCGCATGAACGTCAGCGGATCTTTTTCGGAACGCAGGTGGCCGATCATGACCACGTCCTGGTGGCGCTTGTCGGCACGAGCCGCCGGCTTCAGCGTGGCCGCCGACTGGAAGATCACGCTGGCCTTGGCGCTCAGCGGCGCGGGCAGGGCGTCCATGCCGGCCGGTTGCAACAGCACCAGCGCGCTGGCCTGGCGCAGCGCCTGCTGGGCGCTGGCGTCGGTCTGGATGTCGCGATACAGATCGGTCCCGGTCAGCAGCAGGATAGACGGCCGTTGCGGAAAGACGCGCGCAAAGGCGTCGAGCGACGGCGCGGAGCGGCGCGCGTGCAGCGCGATCAGCAGGTCGGGCGCGGCGTGTTTGCCAGATTCGGGCCACTGTTGTGAAATCGATACCCGGTAGCGCGTGCGCAGGAAACGCGCCCAGCGGCTTGCGCTCTGCCAGTTGCCGTTGTTGGCGCGGGCAGAGGCGGGACTGACGATCCAGATATGGGGGGCGCTCACTGGTGTTTTGGCTAAAAATCGTTACAATCGGCTCATGATATCAAGCCCAACTTCGTTCAGGAACGCTACGCCACAGCAGTTGGCGCTGGCGCTGCGGCATGCGCGGGATTATACGCTGTCGCTGTTCGATTGCTTCGCCGCCGCCGGCATGGACGCGCCAGCGCGGGTGCCGCAGCTGCGCATCGTCAATCCGCCCTTGTGGGAGCTGGGCCACATCGCCTGGTTCGCCGAATGGTTCATCCTGCGCGAAGCCGTCTCCAGCCATCCGGCCGACGCCCACGGCAACTGCCTGCTGAGCAAAGGCGACGACTGGTTCGATTCGGCGACGGTGCCGCACCGCGCCCGCTGGACGCTGGACCTGCCCAGCACCGGCGCGCTGAAGACCTACTGCCGCGAAGTGCTGGACCGGGTGCTCGACAAACTGTCGCGCGAACCGAATGACGACGCGGCGCTGTATCCCTACCGGCTGGCGCTGGCGCACGAGGACATGCACGGCGAAGCGCTGCTCTACACCTTGCAGACCCTGGGACTGGCCGCGCCGGCGCAGGCGGTGCACAACGAGCAGCCGCTGTTCGCGCCGTCGGAGATCGGCTTCCCCGGCGGGACCATCCAGCTGGGCAGCGCCGAGGGCCAAGGCTTCGTGTTCGACAACGAGCGCCAGGCGCACAGCTTCCGCGTGGCGGCGTTCACCATCGACAGCACCTTGGTGACCAATGCGCAGTATGCCGATTTCGTCGCCGACGGCGGCTACGACAACCGCCAGTTCTGGAGCAGCGCCGGCGCCGACTGGCTGATGCGCCAGGAGCGCTCGGCGCCGCGCTATTGGCAGCGCGAAGGCGCCCAGTGGCGCACCGTGCGCTTCGGCCAGCCAACCACGCTGGCCGGCGCCGAGCCGGTACGCCATGTGAACCTGTACGAAGCGCAGGCCTATTGCGCCTGGGCCGGTCGCCGCCTGCCGACCGAGGCGGAATGGGAGTATGCCGCGCTGTCCGGCCATCCGGCGTTCCGCTGGGGCCAGCTGTGGGAGTGGACGGCGTCGCCGTTTGAGCCTTACCCCGGCTTCAAGGCGGACCGGTATCGCGAATATTCCGAGCCGTGGTTCACTACGCACCAGACCTTGCGCGGCGCTTCGTTCGCCACGCCGCTGCGCTTCGACTCGGCCAGGTTTCGCAATTTCTTCCTGCCGGAGCGCGACGATTTCTATGCCGGATTCCGCACCTGCGCCTGGCCGGGATAGTTCAACAATCAGAACGCTTTTTTGCGTGCGCTCTGCTATCCTTTTCTTTTCGAAGAAAAAGGCGCACCCAATGAAACTCAAGCATCTCCTGATTTCCGCCACCGTCCTTGGCGCCGTGGGCGCGACCGCGCCGGCGTTTGCCGACGGCGCCAAAGTGGTGGCGATACGCGCCGGTAAGCTGGTCGACGTGGTCGCCGGCACGGTGCTCAAGGACCAGACCATCATCATCACCGGCGAGCGCATTAGCTCGGTCGGCCCGAGCGCTACGGCCAAGGTGCCGGCCGGCGCGCAGCTGATCGACCTGTCGTCGCAGACGGTGCTGCCAGGCCTGATCGACATGCATACTCATTTGACCAGCGACCCTTACCTGGGCGGCTACAACGCCTTGGGCGTGTCCGACACCCGCGCGGCGCTGTATGGCGTGCGCGCCGCGCGCAAGACGCTGGAAGCGGGCTTCACCACCGTGCGCAACGTCGGCGCCGGCGGCTTCGGCGACGTGGCGCTGCGCGACGCCATCAACGACGGCGATTTCATCGGCCCGCGCATGCGCACCGCCGGTTACGCCATCGGCATCCAGGGCGGCCATTGCGACGAGAACCTGCTGCCGCCCGATATGAAGTTCACCGGCCGCGGCGTGGCCGACGGCCCGTGGGAGGCGCGCGCCAAGGTGCGCGAGATGGCCAAGTACGGCGCCGACGTGATCAAGATCTGCGCATCGGGCGGCGTGCTGTCCAAGGGCGACGAGCCGGGCGCGCAGCAGTACACGCTGGAAGAGATGCAGGCCATCGTCGGCGAGGCGCATAAGCTGGGCCGCAAGGTGGCCGCGCATGCGCACGGCGCCAGCAGCATCCGCGATGCGATCCTGGCCGGCGTCGATTCGATCGAGCACGCAAGCCTGATCGACGACGAGGGCATCAAGCTGGCGCGCGAGAAGGGCACCTACCTGGTGATGGACATCTACAACGACGACTTCATCCTGCAAGAGGGCGAGAAGGCCGGCATGCTGGCGGAATCGATCGCCAAGGAAAAGGTGATCGGCCAGCTCCAGCGCGACAACTTCCGCAAGGCCTTCAACGGCGGCGCCAAAATGGCCTTCGGCACCGACTCCGGCGTTTATCCGCACGGCGACAACGCCAGGCAGTTCGCCTATATGATCAAGTACGGCATGACGTCGATGCAGGCGATCCAGGCGGCCACCATCAACGCGGCCGACCTGCTGGGCTGGAAGGACCGCGTCGGTTCGCTCGCCGCCGGCAAGTTCGCCGACATCATCGCCGTCAAGGGCGACCCGGCGGAAAACGCCACGGAACTGACCAAGGTGACCTTCGTCATGAAGGGCGGCGAAGTCATTCGAAAATAAAGGCCTGCCAGGTCATCCTGCTGGCTCGCGGGGCCATGCCGTTGTGGTGTGGATGGTAAGGGAAAAGGATTGTTTTTCTATATACTTTTCGCTTTCAAACCGTGCACTGCGAGCCAGTATGAGTTTTCCAGCCTTACCCCGCCATCTGGCCTTGTTGGCGCTGGCCGCCGCGTTGAACGCCTGCGGCGGCGGCAGTTCCGCTTCTTCTGTTCCCACCACGGGCACCACCGCCGCCGCCACCTTTACCGGCACCACGCCGGACACCACCGGCACCATCGTCATCGGCGGAGTGGCGCAGGCGGTCAAATTGCCGGGCGGTGCGGCGTTGGCCGGCATGGGCGATGCGATGGTCGTCGGCGACCATATCGTAGTGCGCTCCTTCTCCGACTCCAGCATCACCGTCAGCGGCAACAAGGTGCGCCCGCGCACGCGATTGAGTGTGCTGGACCAGAACGGCACGCTGGTCTCCAGCACCGACTACGGCTTCACTTTGGCCGCCGGCTACACCGGCGAGTGGCAGATGCTGCCCGCGCCGGACGGTGGCTTCATCATGGTGCAATCGGGACCCGGCACCCGGCTGCTGCACTTCGACGCGCAGGCCAAGCTGGTCGGCGAACCGCTGGACCTGTATCCGGCCGTCGCCGCCACATCCACCACCGAGCTGGCGTCGGCGGAAAGCAGCGGAGCGGTGGACGGCAACGGCTTTTGGCTGGTCACCACCTTTTCGCTGCTGCCGATCACCGACAAGACGCAATACCTGCTCAAACTGTGCAAGTTCGATTTCAACGGCCGGCAGTTGACGCCTCCGTTCGAGATTTCGACAGCGGCCCTGCATCCGCACATCGCGGCGTCGGGCGGCGCCGTGCTGGCCGGATGGCTGGAGGGCGGCGGCGCGATGGTGGCGATGTGGCCGAAGGGTCTGGGCGCCCCGGTCCTGCATTCGCTGGGCACCGGCGGCGCGCAGCCATATCCGATCATGCTCGACACCGACGGCAAATTGGGTGTGCTATGGAACGGCAAGGCCACGCAGACCAGCCCAGGTGGCGTGATGGGCGTGGCGATCGACAAGAACGGCGTTGCGGTGCTGCCCGCCGACCGCATCGACCTTGGCAAGGAAACCTTGTCCAGCCATTGGCCGGGCAACGGGCGGATGGCAGAAGTGGACGCGCGCGTGTACAAGGGCAGCCTGCTGCTGGCCGATGTGGCGGTCGGCTCGTACGCTCCCGGCGATCCGGTGACGGATGTGATGGTGCTGGCCGACTATGCCGTCGGCACGGCGGCGCTGTCGGCGCAGAAGGAGCTGATTTTCCGCATCAAGGTGACCGGCGCTGGCTCAGTGCTGGGCAGCTATCCGGTGATGCGGCAAATGCTGTTTGCGGATCACGCCACGCTGCTGTTCGGCGATGAGAACCACCTGGAGGCAGTGCGCGTCACTCGCAATTGAGCCGCATGCGCCTGTTGTTGACACAATCTGCAGGCTATGGGATGCTCAAAGCATGATGCTGACCCCACGCCAATTCTCGAAGCTTGCGATTATTGCCGCCATTATTCCGATGGCGGGTTAGCTCTTTTTATTGTCGAAGAAGCCCGCCCTGGAGGCGGGTTTCTTTTTTTGGAAGCTCGCCTTTGGGATTTTTGAACCAAGGAGAGTTCCATGAAAACAGAAGTTCAAGTACCCGCTGTAACCTTGCATCTGGTATGCGGAAAAATCGCCGCTGGAAAATCCACGTTGATGAGCGAGTTGGCGCGCGCGCCGAGTACTGTGCTGATCAGCGAGGACAAGATGCTGGCGACCCTCTACCCCGGAGAAATCCAGTCGCTGGCCGACTACGTGCGCTGCACGACGAAATTGCGGGCGGCCCTGCAAGGCTTGATCAGGGACGTCCTGGCCGCCGGCAGTTCGGTGGTGTTGGACTTCCCGGCGAATACGATCGCAACGAGAAGCTGGATGAAGACGCTCATCGAAGATACCCCGGCCGCGCACTGCCTGCACTACCTCGATGTCAGCGACGAAGAGTGCAAGCGGCGGCTGAGGCGCCGTAATGAAGAAGGCGTTCACCAATTCAGTACCAGCGAGGCTGAATTTGATTTGATCACGCAATTTTTTGTGGCGCCGACGGACGAGGAAGGCTTTAATGTGCGCTATGCGTAGTTAGATCAGCGATTCCGCCAGGTCGCGCAGGTCTTCCGCGTATTCCAGTTCGATCAACTCCTTGCGGGCGACGCCGCTGCGCCATGCCGCGGTGGCGATCTTCGGCGTGACGCCGCTCAGCAGACGCGGGTCCAGCAGGCCAGGCACCACGTAGTCCTTGCCGAAGCGGGCGTCGCTGCGCGCCATGTCGGCCAGCGCCACCACGCAGGCGCGCTTCATTTCCTGGTTGATGGTCGAGGCGCCGCAATCGAGCGCCGCGCGGAACAGGTAAGGGAAGCACAGCGCGTTGTTGATCTGGTTCGGATAGTCCGAACGGCCGGTGGCGATGATGGCGTCCGGCGCCACTTCGCGCACCAGTTCCGGACGCAGCTCGGGCTCCGGATTGGCCAGCGTGAAGACGATAGGCTGCGGCTTCATGCGCTCGATGTCCAGCGGCGACAGCACGCCGGGACCGGACACACCCAGGAATACATCGGCGCCCTCCATCACGTCGGACAGCTTGCTGGCGCTGGTGTCCTGCGCCCAGGCGGCTTTTTCGCCGTCCAGGTTGCGTGCGGTGGTCAGCACGCCCTTGCTGTCGCAGACGAAGATATTGCGACGTTCCGCCCCCAGGTCCACCAGTAGTTCCAGGCAGGCGATGGCTGCCGCGCCGGCGCCGGAGCAGACGATCTTCACGGTGGCGATGTCGCGGCCGGTCATCTCGATCGCGTTCAGCATGCCGGCGCCGACCACGATGGCGGTGCCGTGCTGGTCGTCATGGAACACCGGGATCGACAGGCGCTCGCGCAGCTTGCGCTCAATGTAGAAGCATTCCGGCGCCTTGATGTCTTCCAGGTTGATGCCGCCGAAGGTCGGGTGCAGCGCGGCGACGATGTCGATCAGCTTGTCGGGATCGGTTTCGTCGATCTCGATGTCGAAGGCGTCGATGCCGGCGAATTTTTTGAACAGCACCACTTTACCCTCCATCACAGGCTTGCCGGCCAGCGCGCCGATGTTGCCGAGGCCGAGCACCGCCGTGCCATTGGTGATCACGCCGACCAGGTTGCCCTTGGCCGTGTACTCGTAGGCCTTGGCCGGATCGCGCTGGATTTCCACGCACGGCGCGGCCACGCCCGGCGAATACGCCAGCGCCAGGTCTTCCTGGGTGGCGACGCTCTTGGTCACTTCGATGGCGATCTTGCCGGCGCTTCCTGCGCGGTGGTAGGCCAGCGCTTTTTGTTCGATGGTGCTCATGGGTGTCCTCGTTATTTTATTGGCTCTGAATGCGAAAAACGCCCGCACGGGCCGAAGCCGGTGCAGGCGCAAACTGCTGGGGATCAGTACATCATGGATACAGGCCGCGAACTTCGCGCGCTTGCAGTACGCGGGTGCACGCCAGGATGAAGGTGGCGGTGCGCAGCGTGACCTTCTTGTCCTGCGACACCGACCATACGGCGTTGAAGGCGTCCTGCATGATGCGGGTCAGGCGGGCGTTGATCTCGTCCTCGCTCCAGAAGAAGCTGGAGAAATCCTGCACCCATTCAAAGTACGACACGGTCACGCCGCCGGCGTTGGCCAGCACGTCCGGCACGATCAGCACGTCCTTGTCGGTCAGGATGTCGTCCGCTTCCGGCGTGGTCGGGCCGTTGGCGCCTTCCAGGATGATCTTGGTGCGGATCGTCGGCGCGTTGGCGGCGGTGATCTGCTGTTCCAGCGCGGCCGGGATCAGGATGTCCGACTCGATGCCCCAGAACGCGTCGCGGTCCAGGAAGGCTTCGGCGCCGGCGAAACCGGTTACGCTGCCGCATTCGGCGACGTGCTGGTGCAGACGTGCCACATCCAGGCCGCCTTGATTGACGACGGTGCCGGTGTGATCCTGCACGGCGATGATCTTGGAGCCGGCTTCCGCGAACATGGTCGCTGCCACGCCGCCGACGTTACCGAACCCCTGGATCGCCACACGAGCGCCTTCGATCGCCACGCCGCGCTTGGCGGCGGCTTCGCGGCCCACCACGAACACGCCACGGCCGGTCGCTTCGCGGCGGCCCAGCGAGCCGCCCAGCGAGATAGGCTTGCCGGTGACGACGCCGGTCGACAGGTTACCTTCGATCATGGCGTAGGAGTCCATCATCCATGCCATCACCTGTTCGTTGGTGTTGACGTCCGGTGCAGGGATGTCCTTGTTTGGTCCGATGATCAGCGAGATTTCGCTGGTGTAGCGGCGGGTCAGGCGTTGCAGTTCGCCGCGGGACAGGGTCTTCGGATCGACACGGATGCCGCCTTTGGCGCCGCCGTATGGCACGTTCACGGCCGCGTTTTTCACGGTCATCCATGCCGACAGGGCCATCACTTCGGACAGGGTCACGTCCTGGTGGAAGCGTACGCCGCCTTTGCCTGGACCACGCGACATATTGTGCTGGACGCGGTAGCCTTCGTAGTGGGCGATGGAGCCGTCATCGCGCTCGATCGGCACGTCGACGGTCAGGATGCGCTTCGGGCGCTTCAGGGTTTCGACCCATCGCGACAGGCTGCCCAGGTGCGGGGTGACGCGGTCGATCTGTTGAAGGTAGACGCCCCAAGGGCCCAGGTCTTCTGGATTGAGGTAGGAAGGCAGTGCGTGTGCTTGTACAGTGGTCATGCTCAAGTCTCCGTTTGAATTCGTGGCTGAAGGCCGCTCGTGGCGCTCTTCAAGTGGAGCGAATCATAGGATGGGAGACTGAAAACGGGCCAATGCTGTATGCGCATTCGGCTATGCAAAAAATGCATAGTTATGCGCCGCCGTCGTTCCCGCGAAGGCGGGAATCCATACTCAGCATGGATTCCCGCCTTCGCGGGAATGACGTGGCTATCGTTCGGAGGCTGGAATACGGCGTTTGCGGCCGCTATCTTTTTGCTGCTGTTCGAGGAATTCCCACAGCCGTTCGACGATGGCCTTGCCGCGCCGGTGCGCCGACGGGCGCTCGCGGTACAGGCGGATTTCCATTTCGATTTCCCATTCCGAGGCGCCGCCGTCGGCGCGCGCCAGCTGCTTTTGCTTGAGCTCCCGCGTGACCGCCGATTCGGGCAGGAAGGCCACGCCGCGGCCTTCCAGCGCCATCATCTTCAGGCCTTCGGCCATGTCGGTTTCGTAGTGCGGGTCCAGGTGCAGCGTGGTCTTGGCGTCGGTCAGGATCAGCTCCACCATGCGGCCCAGGTAGGCGTTATTCGTGTACGACAAAAATGGCAGCGGCTCCTTCTTGGTGCCGGGCAGCGTGAATTCCGGCGCCTTGTTCTTGTCGCAGCGGGCGTAGGCGCGCAGCGATTCGCGGCCCAGCACCAGCATGTCGTAGCGGCCCGGATCGAGCTGCACCGGCTGGCGCGGATGGTGGTAGCACAGCAGCAGGTCGCAGCCGCCTTCGACCAGCTGCATCACGGCGTCGTGCACGTTGAGCGCCATCAGGCGGCTGCTGATCGGCGCGAAGTCCTGCTCCAATGCGGTCAGCCATTTCGGCACGAAGGTCAGCGACAGCGTGTGCGGCACCGCCAGGTCGATGCTGGTCTGCGCTGCGGCCCGCTTGGAACGCAGCATGTCGCGCGCGCCGTTGATCTGCGCCAGCATCTCCAGCGCCTGCTCGTAGAACACGATGCCGGCCGGCGTCAATCGCGTTGGATATGACGTGCGGTCGATCAGGTCCGTGCCCAGCCAGTTTTCCAGCGACTGGATGCGGCGGGAGAAGGCGGGCTGCGTTACGTGCCGCAGCGCCGCCGAGCGGCTGAAATTATTGGTCTCGACCAGCGAGATGAAGTCTTCCAGCCATTTGGTTTCCATGCACGTTTCCTTTTACTGCGGTTGCGGGGTCTTAGCGGGATTGTCGCTGCTGATGCTGCGGATAGGCGTGAGCAGATACGCCAGTGTCGCAAACACCACCAGTATGATGCCACCGCCGAGGAACAATTGCGACAGCGAGATCATCGTCAGTACCCAGCCGGTGACGGCGGCCGACAACGGCGCCAGTCCCATGAAGATGAACATGAAGATGCTCATGGCGCGGCCCATCATGTGCGGCGGCACGCGGCGCTGGATCCAGGTGAAGACGTTGATCTGCATGTAGCCGGACAGCAGGCCAAGCGCCAGCATCAGCGCGCAAGCCTGCCATGGCGCGTGCACCGCGCCGAGCGGCATCACCAGGAAGCCGGCGATGGCGTCCGCCACCAGCAGCACGGTGCCGAAGCTGGCGAAGCGCAGGCGCGCCCCCAGCACTGCAGCGCCGGCCATCCCGAACAGCATGCCGGCGCCGTTGGCGCCCATCAGGATGCCGAGGGCGGAGGCGCCGTGCAGTTTTTCGCTGGCCAGTACCGGGATCGCCACCTGCATCGAGCCGCCGATGAACAGCGATACCGTGCCCCAGTAGATGAAGCACAGGCGCAGCGGCACGTCGTTCCACACCATCATCAGGCCGGCGCCGACGGAGCGCAGCACCGATTGCGGCGCTTCCGCTTGCGCCGGCGCCGTCAGCGGGCCAACCTTGGACAGGGTCCATGCCGAGACCAGGAAGCTGAAGCAGTCGAAGCCGAAGGCGAACGCTAGGCCGCGCGCGTCGGCCACCACGCCGCCGCTGTCACCGGACATTGCCAGCAGGCCGGCCGCCATCAATGGGCCGATCAGCATCGACACCTGGCGCAATCCCATCAACACGCCGTTGGCCGCTTGCAGATGCTCGGCGGCGATCGCCTGCGGCATGATGGAGGTGCCGGACGGGATGCCGAAAGCCTGCGCCAGGCCGATGCCCAAAGCCAGCACATAGATGATCATCAGCGTCAGGTGCGCGTTCAGGTCGATGGTCAGCGATGTCGAATCGCTCAGCGAGAACGTCAGTGTCGGCTGGTTGTGCAGCACCAGCAAGGTCAACAGGCCAAGCAGCGCGGCGTTGGCGTACTTGCTCAGCATGAGGACGCGCTTGGGCGAGTAGCGGTCCACCACGGCGCCGCCGATCAGGATGAAGACGGCGCGCGGGATGCTCATCAGCGCGATGACGAAGCCCAGCGCCAGCGTGTCGCCGGTGAGCTTGAGCACCAGCCAGGGCAGGGCGATCATGGTCAGCTGGTCGCCCAGCATGGAGATCACGCCGCCGCGCAGCAGCCATTTGAAGTTCGGGTCGCGCTTCAATGCCGCGCGTTGCAGTTTTTTTGGATCGTCCATGATGGTTCTCTTTTCTATGCCTGTCAGGAGTTGGTGGCGTTCATGCCGGCGATCAGGCCGAGCGCGGTGCTCAGTTCATCGAAATGCGCGGTCGGGCAGTTGCGCAGCAGGTCCTTGCTGATCTGCTCCGCCACCACGACGGCGTTGTTCAGCAGTTCGCGGCCGGTGTCGGTGATGGCGGCGTAGGCCACGCGGGCGTCGCGCGGATCCTGCTGGCGTTCGACCAGGCCGATTTTTTCCAGCGGCAGCAGCGTGCGGGTGACGCCGGACGCGGTCAGGCCCTGGCGCTCGGCCAGGTCGACCCGGCGCAAACGGCCGCCGGGGGCGCGGTTCAGGTAGTGCAGCAGCATGAAGTCGCCGAAGCTGATGCCGTGGTAGCCGCCCAGCACCTGGTCGAGCCTGCGCACCAGCGCGGCCTGCGCGCGCGCCAACCGCAGCGCAAATTCCAGGCTGGGACTGATATCGGCCGGGGTGTTGGCCGGAGTCTCGTCCGGTGTCTCGTCAATAATCTCGTTCATGCTATGCTCCGTTATCAATTAATTCTTGATTAATGCTTGAGTGAGCAAGTATATAGCAATTGCTTGACTGCGCAAGTAGTTTTTACCAATTAGTTATGGTATCGTTTCCAATTCCAAAAAATAGCAGGGGACACGATGCACATGGGAACCACTGAGATCTTCCTGATCGCCATGCTGATCATTTTCAGCGTGCCGTATCTGATCTGGCGCTTTGGCAACACCGATTACTACGCGCCGCTGGTGGTGGTGCAGATTATCACCGGCATCCTGCTGGGGCCGGGGATCATGGGGCGCGCCTATCCCGAGTACTACAGTTTCGTGTTCAACCCGCAAGTGGTGCAGTCGCTCAACGGCATCGCCTGGTGGGCGGTGATGATCTTCGTGATGATCGCCGGCATCGAGCTGGACCTGAAAAAGGCCTGGGAGCACCGCCGCGAGAGCACCATCACCGCCGGCCTGGCGCTGGGCACTCCGCTGGTGTTTGGCTGCGTGGCCGCATTGGGACTGGTCGGCTACGCCGGCTGGATGGGCCCGAAGGCGCAGACCTGGCAGTTCGTGCTGGGCATAGGCATGGCCTGCGCAGTGACCGCGCTGCCCATCCTGATCCTGCTGATGGAAAAGCTGGACATCCTGCGCCAGCCGATCGGCCAGCGCATCCTGCGCTACGCCAGCCTGGACGATATCGCGATCTGGGGCGTGCTGGCGGTGATCCTGCTGGACTGGGACCGGGTCGGCCGCCAGCTGGGCTTCCTGGTGGTGTTTGCCGTGGCGACCAAGCTGTTCCGCATGATGATGGTGCGCCTCGAAGAGCGCGACCGCTGGTACATCTCCTTCATCTGGCTGGCCGCCTGCGCCTTCGCCGCCGACTGGGCCGGCCTGCACTTCATGGTCGGCGCCTTCCTGGCCGGCGCGGTGATGGATGCGGACTGGTTCAACCAGGAGAAGATGGATTTCATGCGCGCCAACGTGCTGATGGCCATCATGCCGGTGTTTTTCCTCAGCACCGGCCTGCGGACCAACTGGGCGGTGGGCGGTTCGGCGGTGTTCATCGTGGCGGCGATGATGCTGGTCGCGTCGGTCAGCGGCAAGCTGGCCGGCATCCACATCGCCGGCAAGATCCTCAAGTGGGGGCCGGGCGAGGCGTCCATCATCGGCTGGCTGTTGCAGACCAAGGCGCTGATCATGATCATTTTTGTCAACATTTTGCTCGACAAGCAGATCATCACCAGCGAGACCTTTACCGCGCTGTTGCTGATGGCGATAGCCAGCACCATGCTGACGGTGCCGATGGTCTATCCAAAATTGCAGCGGGTTGCGCAGCTGATCTTCAAAACCAGCTGATATAATGGCGGGATGAACGATACTACCCAACTCCCTCCATTGCCGGATCGTCTGTCGATTGATCCGCGCAGCAAATTCCACGTTGCCGCCGTGTTTGAACACGATGTGGGCATCCGTTTTAACGATAAAGAACGCCTGGACGTTGATGAGTACTGCATCAGCGAAGGCTGGATCAAAGTCCCGGCCGGCAAGAGCCTGGACCGCTTCGGTAACCCGATGCTGATCAAGCTGAAGGGCAAAGTCGAAGCCTTCTATCGTTAATCCATCCGATGCAATAAAAAACCACCTGCCTGAACGAGTTCAGCCCAGGTGGTTTTTTTTTGCGGACCGATCAGAACCGGTGGTTGTACTCCGCCGTGAAGCGCACCTGGCGTTCCGGCGCGCGTCCCAGCACCTGGTTGTAGTACGCACTGATCGTACCCGGGCCCGAGTTGTAGCCCGGCTGCGTGGCCAGGTCGGTCTGCTGGTTCAGCAGGTTGAAGACATCCGCCTTCAGGCTCAGGCCCTTGAGCCAGCGCGGCATGTAGGTCACGTTCAACGCCAGCCGTACGTCGGTCGGCAACGTGCCGGCCGTGCCGCGCGGCGCCAACTTCTCGTCGCAATAGAAGGTGGCGGAGCCGTACCAGCCGGCCGGGTTGTTGTTGACGTCGAGCGCCTTGGGCAGGTTGCCGATGCAGGACTTCGGCGCGCCGGTGGCGACGTTGAGATTGCCGCCCACGCGCCATTCCGGCGTCAGCTCATAGTAGCCATACGCCTTCAGCACCTGCGTGTGGTTGTTGGGCAGCAGGCCGTTGGCGCCGGTCATCAGCTCCGGATAATCGAAGGCGGTAGTGGCGGCCAGGTCGGCCTGGCCGATGTCGGACGCCACCTGGCCTTCCATATTGCCCCGGCTGCGCGACAGCGTGTAGTTGACCTTGCCGTACCAGCCATCGCGCAGCGGATGCTCAAGGAAGAAGTCCAGCGCCGTGTAGATGCGCTGCACTTTTGGCAGGCCGATGTCGTCGGCCGTCAGCGGGATCGTCACCAGCTTGCCGTCGCGGCGCAGGTCCAGCTCCAGCGTGTTGTCGCGACCCGGATTGATCAGCAGGCAGGGCATGTTGTACTTGCTGGCGTCGACCTTGTTGCGCTGGGCCCAGGCGTCCACCGGACGTTGGTCGCACCAGTCTTCGATGGTGTTGCGCAGCGTGCGGTAGGTGAACTTGGCGCCGGCGGTGTAGGCCGGCGTCAGCGCCGCCTCGATGCCCAGCGCCAGTTCATCCTGGTAGGTGGCGCCCAGGCTGCTGGCCGCCACCTGGTGCGGATCCTTGGCCTGGCCCCACTCGTTACCGCCCGAGACAGGCGGGCTGATTTCGGTCAGGCCGGTCGGCACGCCGGTCTTGGGATCGACGCCGGTGTAGGTGAAGTAGTGGTCGATGTGCACCGGATTGCCGGCCAGGCGCAGCGCCACGCTGGTCGGAATCTGCAGGTGGTAGCGGCCGGCGTTGGCGAACAGCTTCATGCTGCTGTCGCCGCGCACATCCCATGATGCGCCCAGGCGCGGCGCCAGCATGTGGCGCTGTTCGGCATACGGCACGCCGAAGCTGTTCTTGTTGGTGAACTGTTCGTTGCGCAGTCCCAGGTCCAGCAGCAGCGTGTCGGTGACCTGCCAGCGATCCTGCAGGTACTGCGCGCTCTGGTCGGTCTGCGGCGAGGCCGCATCGCTCTGGTGGTATTCGTTCACGTAGTAGCCCTGGGCGCCGTAGCCCCCGCCGGATGCCGGCGAGCGACCGCCCGGCACTTTCGAATTCGGATTGGCTGCGCGCGAGTAAATCCAGCTGCCCCCGCCGGCCAGCGAGGAACCGTTGATCGACGAAACGTCGTTGCGGTCGACGCCGGCGCGCAGCGCGTGGTCGCCCAGCTTGTATTCGACGTCCAGGCGCAGCGTGGATTGCTTGTCTTCCGCGTTGGCCACCTGGATGGTGCCGCCTATGGTCTGCGGATTGTTGTAGCTCAGTCCCGGCACCTGTGCGTTCACCGGGGCGCTGACCTGGTACACACCCGGCACATAGCCTTCCGTGCTCTGTGGATAGGTCGATTTGAAACGGCCGGCCAGCGCCGTCACGGTCAGGCGGTCGGTCAGGTAGCCGGTGTATTTCAGGATCGAGTCGTTGGTGATGGCGCCGTCGCCCGTCACGCCGTCGGCACGCACGTTGTTGCGCTGGAGCGTGGCGTAGCTGAAGCCGTAGTTCTGCTGGGTCTTCTTGTACTCGTCGTGGATCTGGGTGAATTCGAGACGGTGGTCGTCGCTGATGTTGTAGTCCAGCTTGAGCAGGTAGCGCGGCGTGCGGGTTTCGCGTTCGGTCCAGCCGTTGGTCTTGTTGGTCGAATCGGAGTCCTTGCTGATGTAGCCGGTGCTGAAGCGGTCCTGTTCCAGATTGGCGAACACGAACAGCTTGTCCTTGATCAGCGGTCCGCCGACATACACGCTGCCGAAAACGTCGGTGGCGTTGTTGGCGCCGCGGTAGGTCAGCAGCTTGCCGTCGGTGGCCGGGTTGGCGCCGGTTTGCGGGTAGTAGGTGTCCTCGGGTTTTGCGCGCAGCCAGTTGGGCGTGTACTGCAATACCGCGCCGGCGTCCCAGTGGTTGGTGCCGCTCTTGGTGGTGATGTTGACCACGCCGCCGGTGGAGCGGCCGAATTCGGCGCTGTAGCCGCCTTGCAGGATCTGCGCTTGCGCGATGGCGAAGAAGGGCAGTGTGGTCGAGCCGATCTGCTTGTACACATTGGTGACCGGGAAGCCGTTGATGTAGTACGAGTTCTCCGACACGCCGGCGCCGCCGAAGCTGTCGCCGCCGATGCGCGGATTGCCGCGCGAGGTGCCGGGCGCCAGCTGGATGATGCCCGACAGGCTTTGCGCCACCGGCAGCGCATCCAGTTCGCGCGCGGTGAACACGGCGCCGTTGTTGGTGTTGCTGACGTCGATGCTGCGGCGACGGCTGCTGACGGTGACCGCCTGCACGGCATCGAACGAGGCTTCGACACCCTGGCCGATCAAGGCCTCCACTTCCAGCGTGCGTTCGACGTCGTCGCCGCGCATCAGCATGACCTTGTAGGTGCCGGGCTGCATGGAGGTGGCCTGATAGCGTCCGCTGGCGTCGGGATGGACAACGCGGCGCGCGCCGGTTGCCATGTTCTCCAGCACGATGCTAGCGCCGTTGGGATTGGCCACCTGGCCGAAGATGGTGCCGGTGGCGTTCGATTGTGCGTAGGCTGGTGCGACCAATCCGCCTGACAGAAGGGCGCCGCCGAATGCCAGCGCGAGTGCGTGGGCGACGAGCGTCATCCGGGCGCGGTGAGTGGGGTTCTTCATGATGTCTCCTTATCGTTTTTTTGATGATCGGCTGCCGCAGGCAGCCGATGGAGACATACTAGGCAAGGCGGGGATGGCAATCTAATGAATGTTTAGCCACCACCATTGCTGAAAACGATATGCATTAATTGGACAGCGAGTCGGGCAACGTGACCTGCAACGACGCCTTGCCGTCCCACGCCTGATCCAACAAGGTCTTGCCGTTCAGGCGCACCTGCACGCGCTGCGCCGGCTGGCCTGGACGCACGCGCGTGGTGACCAGGTCGATACCTTCGCCCTGGTCGCCCGCGCCGAACGCGCGTATGCGCCGCAAGGCCATGCGCGGCCAGCCCCTGGGCAGGCGTGGCGCGAAACTGAAGCTGCGCAAACCGGTCGGCTCGATGCCGAACAGGCCTTCCGTCATCACGCGCGCATACAGGCCGCTTTCCGCCGACAGGTGGCGCTGCTGACCTTCCGGCCACGCCTCCACTGCATACGGCACGTGCTCGCCCAGCAGGCGGTGGCCGGAGTAATAGCGCAGGTAGGGCATGGTGCGTTCCAGTTCACCCGCCTTCAGCAGGCCGCGCAATGTGTACAGCGTGGCGCGGTCCCAGAAGGTTTTGTCGCCGGCTTCGGTCAGCACGCCGTTTTCAGACCACAGCTGCGGCGACAGCAGCGCATCGATAGTGCCGCGCTGGCGTTCCGTGATGCCGAAAGCCAGCGGCAGCGCGATCCACGCGCGCAGCTTGTCGTTGCCGGCGTAGTAGCGGTAGGTGTCGTAGCCTCCCATGCTGGCGCCGAAGTAGCGTTCGATGGCGGCACGCTGGCTCTGCGCCTCCTGCTGCAGCAAGGCGGCGCGCTGCCGGTCGCCCAGCGCCGCGTTTAGGCGCGCGGCGCCGGTCAGGCCGCCGTAGGCCAGCACGTTGGTCGAGAGGTTGGCTTTGCCGGCCGGGAAGCGGCCTTCCAGTTCATCGCTGTCGGAATGGACGATGCCTTCCGCGTCGCGCTGGCGGCGCGTGAATTCCAGGCACCAGTCGATCAACGGCAGCAGCTGGCGCGCGGTGCCGGCGTCGCCCTGCGCCAGCGCGAACTGGCTGGCGCCGTAGGAAATCATGGCGCAGTCGCCGCGGTCGCCGGCGCCGTTCCAGTAGCCGCGTCCCTCGGCGATGATGGAGGAGGGCAGCGGCTTGTACTCCGGATTCATGTAGCGCGCGAACAGGCCGAAGCTAGTGATCGCGCTCTGCACGGCGGCGCGGTCGCCCAGGTAGGGGAAGAAGGGGTTGACGTATTCCGCCTGGTCGTTGGCCCAGACGGCGGCGTAGTAGCGCGTGCCGCCCGGTCCGTGCAGCAGGCCGCCGCGCGTGGCGAACACGCTTTCGGCGGCGCGCACTTTGGAGAAGGCGAACATGGCGTCGAGCACCGGGTCCGGCGTTTCGAGTACCAGGTCCCCGCGCCACTGCGCCACCTTGCGGGCGCGTGCCTGCAGGGCTTCTTCGCCGTCCACGTACACCATTTCGTTTTGCAGGCGGCCGCTGACGATCACGTCGACGTGCACGCGCGCTCCCGGCGCCAGCGTGCCTTCGCGCGCCGCCGACTGCACGGCGATCACGTAGGCGCCATGCGTGCCGCGGTCGGCGGGCGTGGTCTCGCTGGTGTCCAGCGCGGCGAAGCTGTAGCGGCGCGCGGTCTTGCCGTTGTTGATCAGCTCCAGCCGCTCCACCAGCGCCGGCTCGTCCGGCGAAGGCGTCAGCGTGCGGGTCAGAAGCAGGCCAGGCGCCAGCTGGGATTGCAGGCTGAGACGGCCGTCGAAGCGCACTTGCTGCAGATGCTCGGCGGCGGCCGGCACGCCGTCGATCATGATGGCGGGCGTGGCCTCGGGGCCGAACTTGCGTATCAGGCTGGCGTGCGTGTCGTCCGGGATGGTGCGCAGCATCGGCCATACCACGGTGCGCGTCAGCAGTAGCGTGCCGTCGGCCTGGCTGCCGTAGTCGATTACCGTTGATACCTGGCGGCCGCTCATTTCCAGCTGGTCGCGATGGGTGTCTCCGACTTGCCAGCGGATCGCGTTGCCGTCGATCTGCCAGCGCGGCGTGAAGGTTGGTGGTGCGGCTTGCGCGAGGTTGGCCGCGAACAGCGTCGCGGCCAGCGCGCGTAGTGTTTTCTGCATGTTGTTCTCCTTATGGGAATCCCGAGATTCCGTCATTCCCGCGAAAGCGGGAATCCATGCACCGCTTCCAATCATGCGACCTATGGATTCCCGCCTGCGCGGGAATGACGGAGTGCCTATTGCGCAGTTTTGGCTGCGCGGATGATGGCAGCCCAGCCGCCGCCTGGCGCCAGGCGCATGGTGAGGCGGCTGGCGCGGGTCACGCTGGCGCTGCCGGGCTGCACGTCGGTGGCGAAGATCGCCGCGTTCGGGCCGTCCTCCATGCTGCTCATCTGGTAGTCGCCTTCGCCCAGGAAGGACAGGTCGAGCGCCAGTTCACGGCCGTCGGCGCCGGTCATGGCGCCCACGTACCAGGTGTCGCCGTGGCGGCGCGCCATGGCGACGTAGCGGCCCAAATCGGCGTGCAGCACGCGGCTTTCGTCCCACTCCACCGGCACCTGGCGGATGAAGGCCAGCGACGAGGGATTGGCGCGGTATTGGGACGGGCTGTCGGCCAGCATCTGCAAGGGGCTTTCATAGATCACGTACATCGCCAGCTGGTGCGCGCGCGTGCCCTGGCTCATGGGGCGGTCGAAGCTGGCCACGAAGTCCTTGCGGTGGGCGTTGCTCATGGCGCCGGGGGTGTAGTCCATCGGTCCGGCGAACATGCGGATGAAGGGTACGGTGACGTCGTGCTCCGGTGTTTGCTTGTCGGTCCACTTGTCGTTTTCCAACCCCTTCACGCCTTCGAAGGTGAGCACGTTCGGCCAGGTGCGCTGCAGGCCGCTGGGCTTGAAGCTGCCGTGGAAGTCCACCAGCAGCTTGCGTGCCGCCGCTTCCCGCGCCACGCGCTCGTAGTAGTTGACCATCCACTGGTCGGCGCGCTGCATGAAGTCGACCTTGATGCCGGCCGCGCCCCAGCGCGCGAACTGGTCCAGCGCCGTCGTCATCTGGGTATCCAGCGTTTTCCACGACACCCACAGGATGATGCCGACGCCGCGTTCCTTGGCGTGCGCCATCAGCGCTGGCATGTCGATGGCCGGCTTGACCGCCAGCAGGTCGCCCAGCTCATACCAGCCTTCGTCCATGATGATATATTCGAGGCCGTTTTCCGCCGCGAAGTCGATGTAGTGGCGATAGGTGCGCGTGTCGATGCCGGACTTGAACGGCACGTTGTACAGGTGGTTGCCGTTGTACCAGTCCCACGCCACCTTGCCCGGCTTGATCCAGTCGGTTTGCTTCAGCTCCTGGGCATCGGCCAGCAGGTAGGGCATCTGGTTCAGCAGCAGGCCGCCGGCGTCGGCGGCGATGCCCATGATGCGCCACGGGTAGGCGCGGGTGCCGGCGGTGCGCGCGATGTAGGGCGCTTCCTGCGTCACCGGCACGTTGCGGTCGTCGCGCGCGGTGTCGGCCAGCGCCACTTTCGGGAACACGGCGCGCAGGCCGTCCGCCTCGCCGTGCAGATACATGCCGGGATAGTCGCGCAGGCCGGATTCGGTCAGCACCAGGTGCGCGCCGCCGCTGCGCACCAGCGCCGGCACGCCGACCAGTTTGCCGGCCGCCTCGCTGACGGCCAGCGGCTGGTAATAGTGCTCGTTGTGCGACTGCATGGACTTTTCCTGCGGCCAGTACAGCGTGTCCTGCGGCCGCACGTGGACGCCCGCCAGTTCGTCCTCCACCGTCACCTGGCCTGGCAGCTCGGTGCGGAAGCGGTAGGCGATACCTTCGTCGTAGGCGCGCACTTCCAGCGTGTAGCCGCCGGCGAAGTCCAGCCGCAGGGCGTTGTAGTGGTCGCGCACCTGGCGCGATTTCTGCGCCACCACCGGGCGCACCGTGGTGTCGATGCTGGTGCGCTGTTGCTTGGTCAGGCGCGGATGGTCGCCCAGGGTGCCGATGCCGCTCAGCTTCAGGCCGATGGTGGTGGGCAGTACCAGCTGCGTGTCGCGGTGGCTGACCGCCAGCGTCAGCTGCTCGCCGGTGTCGATGGTAACGCGCAGTTGGCGGTCGGGCGAATTCAGTTCCAGCAGGTTGGCGGCCTGGCTGGCCAGCGGCGCGATCAGGAGCAGCGCGCCGGTCAGGCGGCGTGCAAGGGATAGGTGTTTCATGGCAGTCTCCATCTAGGTGTTTTTGGCATGCTAAGCGCGCGGGGCCATAGCAGTCCATTCACCTTTTATGCGTCTGCCATATCGAATACGGCAAGGCTGGTCGAGGCCTGGCGGCGTATCGCTTGCAGCAGCAGCTCGGCGCCAGGCGACAGCAGGCGGTCGCGCCGGCGGATGATGCCGTAAGGGTCCATCTGGCAGGCCAGCTCGATCGGCAGCACCGTCAGCAGGCCCAGTTCCTGATAGCGCAGCGCGACGTCGGCCGACATCACGTTCAGCGCGTCGCTCATTTGCAGCATGCTGGTGATGAGCACGATCTCGCTGGTGTCGACCACGTCGCCCGGCGGCTCCAGGCCGGCGTTGTGGAACTGCTGGTCGAAGCGCTGGCGCAGGATGCTGCCGGGCGGCGGCATGATCCACGGCGCCGACGCCAGCTCGTACAGTGCGAGCCGCCCACGCACGGCCAGCGGGTGGCCGATGCGCGCCACCACCACCACCGGTTCGGCCGCCAGTTCCTCGTACTGCAGGTCAGCGTTGTCGGACAGGCCGGTCATGCGCGCCAGCAGAAAATCGAAGTTGCCGCGTTGTAGGCGTTCGAGCAGCACCATGCTCGATTCGACCTGCACGCCGATGCGCAACAGCGGCGCCAGTTTTTTCACGCGCGTGATGGCACAGGGCAGTAGCCGCATGGCCGGCGTCATGATGCTGCCGAGGTCGACCTGGCCGGCCAGGCCGGAGCGCAGCGCGACGATGTCCTCGTGCGCGCGGGCCAGGCTGGTGAGCGCCATGCGGGCGTGGCGTATCATGCTCTCGCCGTAGATGGTGGGTTCCATGCCGCGCGGCAGGCGTTCGAACAGCGCGATGCCGAGCATGTCCTCGAGTTCCTTGAGCTGCTTGGAGGCGGCCGGCTGGGTCATGCACAGGACTTCGGCGGCGCGCATCAGCGTGCCTTCGTCGTCGAGCGCGATCAGCAGCAGCAACTGCCGGGTTTTCAGCCGCGCGCGCAGGAACCAGTTTGGATTTGGCGCGTTCATGGCGTCTCCGTTGTAATTATGAAAAAATTATACGGGGCGGAGTCATAGCCGTTCAATGAGGTTATCGAGGCCTTTGATATCGAAATCGGCATAGTGCCGCTATGCTGAATGCAAAACGGCCCGGCCGAAAAATCGACCGGGCCGTCTGTGGCCGGATGGTGGCTGCTTATTGCGCCGGCTGTTCGCCGCGCAATCGGTCCAGCATTTGCAAGGTCGCAGGCAGCAGGTTCATGATGCCGTGATAGGCACAGTATTCACAAAATGCTTCTTCCGGACTCATGGCGGTGATGCTGGCGTCCGAGTGTCCGCGACGGCGCAGTGCGCGTAAGCAGGCTGCGTCCATATTCCTTGCGTTCATGCGCTGATTCCCTTTCGATTGGTTCCAGGTTGGTTGGGATGGTGTCTCAGCGCAATTATATGCTCAAAATAGTGCTGTGTGGCAACTATGTTGAGCTATTTTAAGATTTGGGGCTATTTTGTCATGGCGGCGGCCTGCGGCATGGCCGCCGCCATCGTGTTGCGGTTCAGGCGCCACAGCAAGGCCAGGCCGACCAGCGAGGTGCCGACCACGACGAAACCGACCACGTCGAAATGCTGCAGCTTGCCGGACACGCCCTGGGTGACGATATGGCCGGCCAGCACCGAGGCCAGGCCGCCCGACAACTGCTGGATCGAGGCGCTGATGGCGTTGAACGAGCCGCGCTGGGTCTGCGCCGGCACGCCGGCCATCATGGCCTGGAACGGTATCATCCGCGAGAAGATGCCGATGAACAGCACGGTGTTGATGACGATGAACACCGGCAGCGAGGTCGGACCCAGGTGGGTGTAGATCATCACCATGGTGATGGTGACCGTGGTGCCGAACATGAACACGCGGAACTTGCCGACCGCGTCGGCCAGCTTGCCGATCAGCGGACCGATGAAGATGGTGCACAGGCCGGTGACCAGGTAGACCGTCGGCAGGTGGAACAGGTCGATGCCCAGGTTGTTGACGATGTAGGCGCTGCTGAACGGCATCAGCATGAAGCCGCCGGTGGTCAGCAGCGCGGTGGTGGCGAAGGCCAGCAGATAGCGCCGCTCGGTGACGGTGTGGAACAAATGCATCCAGGCGCTGTGCTCCTGCGGCTTGCCGAGGTGGGCGTTGACCGGTTGCAGCTGCCACGCCACCAGCAGGCCGCCGGTCAGGCCGAAGGCGGCCATGGCGACGAAGGGGATGTGCCAGTTCCAGTGGCTCGACAGGTAGATGCCGGCCGGGATGCCCAGCACCTGGCTGGCGGCAAACGCGGTCTGGATGAAGCCCATGACGCGGCCGCGCTGTTGCGGCTGGAACAGGTCGCTGGCGATGGCCAGCACGATGGAGCCGATCACGCCGCCGAACAGACCGGTGACGATGCGCGCGGCCAGCAGCGATTCATAGCTTTGCGCCATGCCGCACCACAGCGTGCCGAGGATGAAGCCGCTGTAGAAGAACAGCAGCAGCTTCTTGCGGTCGAAGCGGTCGGCGAAACCGGCCGTCAGCAGGCCGGACGCGCCGGCGCTGAAGGCGTAGGCCGACACCACCAGGCCGAACTGCTTGGGGCTGATGTTCAGGGCCGGCATGATGACCGCGCCGAGCGGCGACATCAGCATGAAATCGAGGATGACGGCGAACTGCAGGAAGGCCAGCATCGCCACCACGGTTTTTTGATAGCCGGTGAACGGCGTCGGTACGGGTTTTGTCATGAGTCTATTCTTTGTTGGGGCGGCAGTAGGCGCCCCGGTCTTTGTGGAATTGGGCGCGCTCTTCGGGCGTCATCGCCTGCCAGCGCTGCCAGCGTTCGCGGCCATAGTGGCCGCCGCCGTGGCGGCCGCGGAAGCCGCCGAACAGGATACGGCATAGTACCAGCAGGCCGAGCGCGCGCCAGTAGTCGAGTTGCAGGCTGCCGGCGAACACGCCGGGCATGACCCAGTTCCATAACATCATCACCACCCAGGCCAGCGCGGCCACCCCCACGAGGATCAGCGGCAGGAACAGCAGTTTCCTTTTCATTTCAGTCACTCCTTTCTTTCATTTCATTCGTTGTCGTACAGGGTTTGCAAGCGCGTGCGCAGATACAGCACGGCGTAGCGCTTGCGGGCCAACAGGGTGTTGATGGACAAGCCGCTTTGCGCGGCCATTTCTTTGAAGCTGGCGCCGTCCAGTTCGTGCGCGATGAACACTTCGCGCTGGTTGGCCGGCAATTCCTCCAGCGCCGTTTGCAGTTCGGCCAGCAGCGTCGAGCGCGCGTAGGCGTCTTCCGGGCTGCCGTCGGCCGACGGCAGCAGCAGGTCGAGCCGGCAGTCCTCGCCGTCCTCGCCGGCCATGTCGTCGAGCCGCACTTCCTTCTTCTTGCGGAAGCGGTCGATGATGCGGTTGCGCGCCACCCGGAACAGCCAGGCGCTGACTTGCTCGATCGGCTCCGGCAGGCGGTAGGCCTGGACGAATTCGTAGAACACATCTTGCAGGATGTCGTCCGCGTCGGTCGGATCGCTGACGCGGCGCCGGATAAAATTCCCGAGACGCGACCGCTCCCGCAGTACGGTGGCAGCGATGTCCTGTTCGGTGGTTGAATTCGGTGGTGTCATGGCTCTGTAGACGGCTCACGACTGAGCATATTGTGGCAATTTGCAACTTTTTATGATTAATCGACTATTTTATTGGGCGTCATGTAGACCGTGCCGCGCTGGTAGTCGAACAGCACGCTGAACTGTTGCAGGATGCCGTTGCTGATGTTGCCGGCCAGGTCGGCGCCGAGCGCGCCCTGCGGCTGGCGCGACAGCTCCAGCGCCGGGTTGGCGATGCGCACGCCGCCGATCTCGAACAGCGTGCCGCGCGTGGCCAGCGTGCGCGCGTGGCCGCCGATGCCGCGGCTGACGCGCAGCTCGCCGCCGGCCTGGTATTTGTCGATCAGGCCGAAGCGGTCGACGAAGGACTTGCCTAGCGTGAGCGTATCGTCGCTGCCGGTGTCGATGGTGAACTGGCCGGGCAGGCCGTCCAGCACGCCTGCTATCTGCGGTGTCTTGTCGCGGAAGGAGAAGGGGATGGCGCTGCCGGCGCCCTGGTAGACAAAGGTGGCCGGGTCGTAGAAGGTCAGCTGCTGGTGGGCGTAGTCGATCAAGGTGGGCGTGCTCCACAGCCATTCGTAGCCGATGGCGCCGTCGATCGGCAGCTCGTCCAGCGTGGGGCTGGTGAAGAAGGGCTGGTGCGCCAGCGTCAGGCCGCCGAGGGCGATTTGCCGCACCGTGGTCAGCGCGCCGCGCTCGGCCTGCTCGCCGACGCCGGACAGGATGCCGCGCCCTTCGGCCGGCAGTTGCAGCAGCTTGTAGAGCTTGTCGCTCATGACGTTGCGGGCGCCGGTGTCGAGCACGAAGCGGAACGGCCCTTGTCCGTTCAGGCTGAGCATGATGCAGATGTGGCCTTGGCAGTGCTCGAACGGCACCGTCACCGCCGGCCGCGCGGCGGAAAAGCCCTGCATGGCGGCCGGCGGCGGCAGCGAGAAATCCATCTGCGCGGCGGGGCGGTTCAGCACGATGGCGGCGATGCGCAGCACTTCCAGGTCCTTGCTGTCGTCGGCGTCGCGCTCGCGTTCTTCGTAGGGCAGGGTGACGTTGCCGACGCGGCGGAAGTCGCGGTAGTCGACGGTGCGGATCCTGCCGTCGACCAGCTCCTGGCGGCGCTCGACGCGGTGCGTGGCCGGGTTGATCCAGTAGTCGAAGGCGCTGCCGTCCGCCAGCACGACGTGCACTACGTCGTAGGCGATGCCGTTATGGTGGCGCGGCGCCAGCAGCTGCAATTGTTGCTCCTTGCCGCGCGCGAACCACCAGGCGTAGCTCTGGCGGCCCAGATGCTGCGCCGGGTCGGCGGCAACGCCTTCCAGCTTTTCCATACGGCCCAGGCGCTGGCGCCAGAAGCTGCTGCCGTCGGAGCGCGACGTCAGCCGGGCAATGGCGGAGGAAGGGATGCGCTGCGCGTAGCGGCCGCTTGCATAATCGATGTCGCTGCTGCCGGCTTCGTCGTGGTCGGGGTAGCTGCGGACGAAGTCCATGTGCTGGGTGCTCACGCGCAGCCAGGCGTCGCCGCCGACGGCGTTGCGGGCCTGCCCCAGCAGCGCGGCCGCCGTCTGCGCTGCTGCGCAGCAGTGGACGGTGGCGGCCAGGCAAATGCCGGCGGCGAGATGACGATGGGGAAAGGCACGCACTGCTACTCCTGATAAAGCCTGAAGGCATGTTATACAGGAAAGGCGCGCGCCGCAAAAGTGCAGCCCCTTACTTTGATGTCAGATGCAGCATCGGATGGTGTTCATAGTGTCCGACACCATTTCTTACGATGGGATCGGTCGCCGTCAACGCGGCGATATCATCGTCGTCGCCGATCTGATATAGCGCTACGCCATAGGCGCCCGACGGATCCAGCACGGGGCCGTGGGCCACGATGACGCCCTGGGCCAGAAGCTGGTTCAAGTAGGCGCCGTGTTGCTTCATCCATTGCTGTTCATCGGCGGACATCGTCGCCAGGAAGTTCGCGCGCGGCGGAATAAATTTGCACAGGTAGTACTTCATGCCGTCGCCACGCTTTTCAGGATCGAGCCTTCGAACATCTTGGGTGCATAGCTTTGCAGGAAAAGTATCATGCCGGTCATTTTCCCCACTGGATTGCTGAACCTGGGCTCCTTGGCGCCGATCAGCCGGGTGATAGTGTGGACCACGGCGTCGGGAGCCTGTGCTTCGTCCAGGCCTTTTTGGGTGGCGGCGTTGGCCTGCCTGCGGTAGGTGTCGTAGTCGGCGATGCCGCCTTTGCCCGCGGAGACGGCGTTGTGGCCAAGATTGGTCTTGAACCAAACGGGCTCCACCATGCTGACCTGGATGTTGAATTGGTTCAGCTCGAATCTCAGCGACTTGAAATAGCCTTGGACCGCGTGTTTGGACGCGGTGTAGAAGGACAGGTTCGGCGGCCCGATCAGGCCGACGATGGAGCTGACGGTGATGATTTGCCCGTGCTTTTGCGCCCGGAAGTGGGGTAGCAGCGCATTCGTCACCTTCACCGTGCCCCAGAAGTTGGTTTCAAACTGCTGCCGGCCCAGTTCCAGCGGCGTCTCTTCCGCAAGGCCGGTGACCATATAGCCAGCATTGTTGACCAGCACATCCAGCTGTTTGACGTGCTGAAACAAGGTCGTGGCGAAGGACTGGATGGATAACTCGTCGTCGATGTCGAGGCGCAGCAATTTGAAGGGCAACTTGCCTGCATGCTTATCCGGTTCGCGGCTGGTGCCGATGACGTTGTGGCCTTGCTGGTGAAGGTGATGAGCAAGCATCAGTCCGAAACCCGACGATGCGCCCGTGATTAAAATTGTCTTATTCATTTCGATGGTTTTCCAAAAAAAGTGGCATGGCTGGTACTGTGCCTGCGCAGCGTTGGATCGTCACTCGCCGAAAGCGCCAACCTGACTGCGGAACGCGCCAAAATGAAGGCGCTTGGGTTGGCGCGATCCGCTATTGCTGTGGCGCGATCTGCGCTATAGACTGGGACGATGGATATCAAAAACAATGCCGCCTTGTCTGCCAGGCGCGGCGGGGTGCTGGACTATGCGGTGTGGCCGGGCTGGCGCTTGCTGATGCAGGACGCCGGTCTGGCGACATCCCCGGTGCTGCGCCGCGCGCAGTTGCCGGGAGACCTGTTCGCGCGGCAGAACGTGCGCCTGGAGTCGACGGACTTCTTCAAGCTGTGGACGGCTCTGGGGGCGGAAGCTTTATCGTTGGATCCTGATTTGCCGGCGCCGCTGCGCATCGCCCAGGTGATGTCTTCCGACTGGTTTGATCCGGAGCTGTTCGCGGCGCTGTGCAGCGCCAACCTGGGCAGCGCGCTGGAGCGGCTGGCCAGGTATGTGAAGCTGATCGCACCGATGGTGATCCGGGTCGAGCGCACGGCGCAACATGCCACCGTGACCATCGACTTCCTGGATCGCGCCACGCCGGCGTCCAGCGTGTTCCTGGCGTTCAAGCTGGTGTTCTTTGTGCAGCTGGCGCGCCTGGCGACGCGCTGCCCTGTGCAGCCATTGCGGGTAGGTTGGCCGGCGATGCCGGGCGCTGACGCGGATGCGGCACGCTACCAGTCCTATTTCGGCGTTGCCGTAACCGACTCGCCGTTGGCAACGCTGGTATTTTCCGCCGAGGACATGGAGCGTCCTTTCCTGACCGAGAACCACAAGATGTGGCTGTTCTTCGAACCCTCGCTGCGCCAGCGGCTTGCCGATCTGGAGCGGACGGCCGGCATGGTCGAACGGGTGCGCGGTACGCTGCTGGAGGCCTTGCCGGCGGGCGAGGTTTCCATGCAGGCGGTGTGCCGCAAGCTCGCAGTCAGCAGCCGCACGCTGCAACGCCGGCTGCAAGAAGAGGGCACTACATTCCAGCAGACCCTGGATGCGCTGCGCGATTCGCTGGCACATCACTACCTGCGCAACACGGCGATGTCGAGTGCCGAAATTTCCTTCCTGCTGGGATTCGAGGATGCCAACTCCTTTGCCCGTGCATTCCAGGCATGGACCGGGAAAACGCCGCATGTCGCGCGTGCCGACATGATGGCCAGTACCCTGGGCTCGCCGCCGTAGGTGACGCTCAGCGGGCGCTGGCGCTGACGTTCCACAGCGCTGCGGTAAAGCGGACCTGGTCGCCGTGCACGTAGGGCTCGAAGCCGGCGCGCACCGCTTGCGCCACTTGCTGGCGGGTGTGCTCGTCCGCCGTTTGCAGCGCGCGGCCTACCGGGCCGAGCTGGGTCAGGTATTGGTATAAACGGTTTTCGGGGAAGCTGCACACCACGTCCAGCGGCGCGATGCCGATGCCGCGCCAGCCGCTTTGTTCGAGGATGGCGTGCAGGCGTTGCCGGTTGGCCAGGCCGAACTGGCCGGGTTCGCCGGGCCGGCGGACCGGCAGGCCGGGCAGCAGGCCGGCCGCGCTGCGCTCGGCGGCGGTCATGAAGGGATTTTCCTCGGGACTGCGCCAGACGACGGCGTGCAAGGTCGCGCCCTCGCGCGCGGCCTGCCGCAGCTTGCCGAAGGCGGCCAAGGGATCGTCGAAGAACATCAGGCCGAAGCGGGAGACGATGGCGTCGAAGCTGGCGCTGTCGAAGGCATGCTGTTGTGCGTCGTCCTGGATGTAGCTGATGTTGGACTGCTGGCCCCTCGCTGCTGCGGCGGCCAGCATCGGCGCGGAGACGTCGATGCCGGTGCAGTGGCCGTCCGGACCGAGCCGGCGCGCGATGGCGTGGACGATGCCGCCGGTGCCGCAGCCGACGTCCAGCACCCGCAGGGCTTCGGCAGGGATGGCCTGGACGATCAAGTCCTCGATGGGCTGGTACATCCGGTCGAGCATGTCTTGCGCGGCGACCCAGGTGTTGCCGGCCACGCCGTTCCATAGTGATGCATCCATGATGTGTCCTCTCGCTTGTGTTCAAAAAGTGAAAGTGCTACTGTGCCACTTCAAGTCAACTTGAGGTCAAGCGATGGCGAGTCTGGACATAGCCGAAGTGGCGCGGATATCGGGCATGCCGGCATCCACGCTGCGATTTTACGAGGAAAAGGGGTTGATCGCCGCGATTGGCAGGCGCGGTTTGCGCCGCCTGTTCGATGCGGGCGTGGTCGAACGGCTGGCGCTGATCGCGCTGGGCCGCGCTTCCGGCTTTACGCTGGACGAGATCGCGGGCATGTTCGGCGCCGACGGCGACCTGAGCATCGACCGCCACTTGCTGACCGCCAAGGCGGACGACCTGGACCGCACCATCAAAAAACTCACCACCATGCGCGACGGCCTGCGGCATGCGGCCGTGTGCAAGGCCGCCAGCCACATGGAGTGCCCTACCTTCCGCCGGATCTTACGGATCACGTCAAGGAAGTGAGCGAGCTTTTGCTATACTGATTTTGAGTTCATACGTCGGAGCGGTGAGCCATGCCTACGATTAGCATCTTTTACGGACTTGTGATCCAGATGTTTTTCCGGGATCATCTTCCACCGCATTTTCACGTGAGGTATGGTGAATTTAAAGCCACGATCGATATACGGAAACAGGAACTGATGGGCGGCCGATTGCCTCCCAGAGCACTAGGTTTGGTGCTGGACTGGACCGACTTGCATCAAGATGAACTATTGGAAAATTGGCGTCTTTGTGAATCCATGCAGGCTCCCAACCCAATATCGCCACTGGAGTAACACCTATGGAATGGGATGTCGTCGATGTGAAGCTACAAGCTGAACATACTCTCTGGGTGCGATTTAAGGATGGAGTTGAGGGTGTCGTTAAATTCAACCCATCTGCTTTTCGGGGAGTCTTTGCTCATCTGCGTGACCATGCACTGTTTGACCAGGTAGCCGTGGTGGATGGCGTCGTTACCTGGCCGGGCGAGCTTGACCTGGCGCCGGATGCTATGCACGACGAGATTCAGCGTAAGGGGTGCTGGATTTTGTCCTGAACTACAGTGTGTTCAGGTGGTAGTGGTCTTGCAGGTGAAATTCCAGTGGATTAGTTCGGCTTATGTGACAGTCGGCAGGCCCCGGAGTGTGGGCGAATTGAGCGTAGCGAAGCATATCGAAGAATCGATTTGCATCCACAAGACTTATGGGGATGACTGTTTCCGTACTTTGTTGTGCAGCTCGGACCGCCCCCTTGCTGAAGCGCGAGGTGGACACAAATACTCCGCGCGTATAACCCCCTAAAACCAAGGCTCCTAAGAACGCTCGGATTTGCTCGACTTCTACTGTATTTTTTTGCCTTTTGACCTGAATACCTACGTGGTTACCTGCTGCATCCTCCAATACTGCATCAATCCCACCGTCGTTTGTGTATGCGGTTGCAACTACCTGACGCCCAAAATCACTGAAGACGCTTGCCACAGTTAATTCCAGCAATCTAGGATGCATCGTTGTCCTTGCATCAAACTTCCATCGCAGATACTGGCGCACCTCCCGAAGTGGTGCAGTGATATCGGTGAGGTCCAGGTCTTGTAGGGTTGACATTGATGCTAATGTTACGACCCAATGCTGCCATTGTTGGGCCGCCAGCACCGCCCGGTCTTCTGCAATCCACCAACCACATTCAGGGCAGATATGAAGACAGGTTTTTCGTTCGCAAATTTCGCCGCTGAGTTCCGTTTGTGGACTGCCTACAGGTGCTCCCGGAAATTCCGGGTCGTGAGTCATAAAGCTATGAGCCGCTTCAAATTTGGAGAACGGTACATCCCATAAGTCCGGATCATGGTAATCGTCTGTGCCGCTACCACAGTAAGCACACTTCACCTCATCTTCATCCTCGGAGCATGGCCACAATCGAGGTAGTTCCAAGCTCACAATTGAGGGAGGGATGATTGACTGGACATGTTGTCTGGCTATTTTCATGGTTACTACCTAATCGGAGCCCACGTCGTAACCATTCTGGATCAAATTTTCGAAATGCGTCGCTGCAAACGCAAAGCGCCCCGGTTGGCACTGATCGCGATCAGGCCAGCGGGGGCGGGCTTTTAATTCAGCGAACTAGCGATTGACGGTTTCCGTAGCGGCGGCGTGTTCCGTCGGTGCTACGTGGGCTGCTGCTGGCTTGTAGTCTTCGATGACGTTGACCGGAATCCGCTGCTTGGCGAAGCGTTCGATACGTTTGACGTTCATGCTTTAGAACGACGCGACGACGTCGACCAGCTGTTGCCTGACCCAGACATGGGCTGGGTCGCGGTGGAAGCGTTCGTGCCAGATCATGGCTGGCGACAAGGGCGCCACTTGTAACGGCAGATCCAGTAGCGCTAGCGGCAGCGTTTTCGCCAGCTGGTGCGCCAGACGGCCAGGCAGCGTGAGTATCATGTCGCTGTCCGCCACCAGCATCGCACCGGCAAGAAAGTGGGGGACCCGCAGCGCGACCTGGCGGGTGAGCCCTTGTGTCGAGAGCGCCACGTCGACCGCGCTCTCGCCCACGCCGGAAATGGTCACGGCAATGTGACGCAAGCTCACATAGCGCTCCAGACTGAGTCCGTCCGCCAGGCCGGGATGATCGGACCTCGCCACGCACACAAGGTTGTCGGCGTACAGGCCGCGTCGATGGAAACTGCCGGGCAGTGCCTTGAATATGCCCAGCGCCAGATCTGCTCCCCCTTGTTCGATCAGACGCACGTTGTCCCCGACAGGTTGGGCGATGTGCAGACTGAGCGCAGGCGCGTGGCGCTCGAAGCGGGCCATCAAGCCAGTCAGTACCATCAGGCTCAGGTGATCATGGGCGGCGATTGTGATGCGTCCCGTTGCCGAGGCGGGATCGAAAACGGCCGGCGAGATCAGGCCCCGGGCATCGTCCAGCAGCTTGGCCACCGGAACTGCCAGCGCCTCGCCACGCGGCGTCAGTTCCAGGCCGAGCTTGCCGCGCACCACCAGGCGGTCACCCAGCATCGTGCGCAGTCGCGCCAGCGCGCGGCTGGCGGCTGGCTGGCTCAGGCCCAGCTGGAGACCCGCCTGCGTGACGCTGCGCTCCCGAACCAGCGCTTCGAACAGTTTTAACAGGTTGAGGTCGACTGTAGATAAATCCACTTGGTGCATGTTGGCTATCACTTTTATGTCATTGGTGAATATCGGGCCATCATGCACCATTCGGTTTCATCTGAATAGGAGATTTCCGTATGACTGCTTCCTTCCCCCTTCCTTACGTTGTGTTCGGCGTGACCGGACGTACCGGCGCCGCTGCCGCCGATGCGCTGTTGCGCTCCGGCCAGTCGGTGCGTGTTGTGGTGCGCGATCCGGCCCAGGGCCGGCCATGGGCCAAACGCGGCGCGGAAGTTGCCGTGGCCGACCTGACCGACCTCGCCTCGATGGTCAAGGCGCTCAGTCGGGTCCAGGGCGCCTATGTCGTCAGTCCGCAGCACTACCAGCGTGAAGACTTGTTCGAGCGGGCGGATTTGATTGCCGATATCACGGCGCGCGCAGCGCTGGCGGCGGAGGTGCCAAGGCTGGTGGCGCTTTCTTCGGTGGGCGCCGACCGTGAAAGCGGAACCGGATGGATAGGGATGAACCGCATGTTCGAACAGCGGTTGGGCGCAACCGGCGTGCCTGCCACCTTCCTGCGCGCGGCCTATTTCATGGAGAACTGGATGCCGTTGGTCGGCTTTGCGGTGCGCAGCGGCGTGCTGCCGACGTTTCTGGCGCCGGCACAGCGAACCATCCCGATGGTGGCGACTGTCGATGTCGGCAGCGCCGCAGCAGCTTTGCTGCAAGAAGAAAGGACGGGGACTAGCGTCGTCACGCTTGCGGGTCCCCAGGACTACTCCCCGAGCGATGTCGCCGCGATTATTTCAGCCGCGCTCAGTAAGCCGGTCGACGTGGCAGCCTTGCCGGAAACAGCGTGGGCCAATGCACTGGCGGACGCCGAGTTCTCAAGGGCAGCCCTGGCTGGTTTCGTCGAAATGACCCGTGGCCTCAATGGCCCGCATATCGACATCAACAGCGATCCGCACGCGGTCGAATGGGCGGGAGCGACGACGCTAGAACAAGTCATCGTCGAACTGGTGCGGCGCCAGCGGTAAGCCCAATGCAAAAAGCCCCCGTTGGCACTGATCGCGATCAGGCCAACGGGGGCTTTTTAATTCAGCTGACTACCGATTAACGGTCGCCGTAGCTGCGGCGTGCGCCGTCGGTGCTGCGTGGGTTGCTGCCCTTGTAGCCGCCGCCGGTGGTGCTGCCTTCTTTGCGCGGTGCGCCTGGCTTGCTGAAGGTGCGCTGGCCGGATGGCTTGGCGCCGCCACGGTTGTCGCCTGGTTTCCAGCCGCCTGGACGTGGAGCCGAACGGGATGCCGACGCGGTCTTCTTAGGCTCGTAGCCTTCGATGACGTTGACCGGGATCAGCTGCTTGGTGAAGCGTTCGATGCGCTTGACGTTCATGCCTTCAGCGTGGTTCACCAGCGAGATCGCCAGACCGTTGCGGCCAGCGCGGCCGGTACGGCCGATGCGGTGCACGTAGTCTTCCGGGAACTTCGGCAGGTCGTAGTTGAACACGTGGGTGATGGTCGGCACGTCGATACCGCGGGCGGCGACGTCGGTGGCGATCAGGATCTTGACCTGGCCGCGGCGCAGGCTGTCCAGCGTGCGGTTACGGGCGCCCTGGTGCATGTCGCCATGCAGTGCGGCGGCCGAGAAACCGGCGATGTTCAGACGGTCGGCGATGGTGTCGGCGTCACGCTTGGTGGCGGTGAAGACCACGGCCTGGTCCAGCGAGTCGTCGCGCAGCAGGTGATCCAGCAGGCGATTCTTGTGCGACAGATCGTCGACGAAGTGGACGCGCTGGGTGATGTTTTCGTGCTTGTTGGCGGCGCTCAGGATCTGGATCACTTGCGGATCCTTGGTGATGCGGCGCGCCATGTTGCCGACGACGCCGTCCAGCGTGGCCGAGAACAGCATGGTCTGGCGGGTCGATGGGGTAGCGTCGACGATTTTTTCGATGTCGTCGATGAAGCCCATGTCCAGCATACGGTCGGCTTCGTCCAGCACCAGGATTTCCAGTTGCGAGAAGTCGATCTTGCCCGATTCCATGTGGTCGATCAGACGGCCTGGGGTTGCCACCAGAATCTCAGGATTCTTGGCCAGCAGTTGCATCTGTTTTGGGTAAGGCATACCGCCCAGGATCGACACTGCTTTCAGACGACGCAGGTTGACGCTGTACTTGTCGGTATTGGAGGTCACTTGCAGGGCCAGTTCGCGGGTTGGGGTCAACACCAGCATTTTTGGCTGTGCAGCTTTGAAACGTGGGCGCTCGCCACGGGCACGGGCGGCTTGCATTTCTTGATTCGGAGTCTTGCCGGCGGCTGCCGGGTCGATCTCGGACAAACGGTGCAGCGACGGCAGCATGAACGCTGCAGTCTTGCCGGAACCGGTTTGCGAGGAAACCAACAAGTCCTTGCCTGCGATAGCGGCAGGGATGGCCTGCTGCTGTACTGGAGTCGGCGCGGTGTAGCCGGCGTCGGTCAGGGCTTTAATGAGGGACGTGTTGAGACCAAGTGCTTCAAATGTCATGCTGTTCTTTCGTAAAAAACCGGCGTTCGTGCAAAAGCCGAACGCGAAATAGCTACGCCTACCAAAACGAAATGACTCAATCAAAATCGAAAGAAATTTCGGCACAAAAGCTTTGCGCCGGGACGGTGTCAGGTGCGACACCAAAGGCGGGAGGGCTTTAATAGCGACATCAGGGTGATGCGCTAAGGCTTGCGAAGCTGCTAGTAATACCTGGCTGATCAATCGGCGCTGCTTTTGTTGCAGCGCGCTCACTGCAGCGCACAGGCGACACTATACAGCAGTTAGTCTGGTCTGTATAGGTCAATCCCGGTCTATTGTGCAGTGCCGCAGTTACTTTCGTGATAACTTTGTGTATTTGAGTGGAGCGGACGATGCAAATTCGATGGGGGTGGATGGCGCTCATGTGCGCGGCGGCGCAGGCTGCGGCGGCGCCGGTGGCGGAGTTGAAGCCGGATCAACTGGCGGTGTACGTCGCCGGCCATGAGTACGTGGTGGTCCAGTTGACCTCGCCCGATCCGGGCTGCGGCTACTGCAAGGGCGCCGACAAGATTTTCGACCAGGCCGCCGCCGCGCCGCATCGGCCGGCGCTGGCCTATGTGCGCGTGCAGTGGTCGCCGTGGCGCCAGATCCCCGATTTCGGCAAGCTGATGCCGGTGTACGGCGTGCCGATGCAGTACGTGTTCAAGCAGGGCAAGCTGCTGGGCGATGTCAGCGGCCGGCCGGCGGGCGCGCAGGACTTCCTGGCGAAGGTCGACGAGGTGATTGCCGATCCTCCCGCCAACCGCGCGGCGGTCGAACCGGCCGCCGCCACGCCGGAAGCGCCGTCCGCGCCGCTCAGTGATGCCGAGCAGGGCGCCTTGCGGCAGATGATACGGCGGGATTCCCTGAAGCTGGTCACCGGCATGTGCGCCAGCCGCTACACCGAGCACGCCAAGATGTATCAGGACGCCTTGCAAGCCTGGAGCGGTGCCCGCCAGGCGGGGCTGAAGCAGGCCGCCACGCTGATGCTGGCACGCACCAGCGGCGCCGATGCGGCAGCCATGGGCAAGTTGGTGGACGCGGAGCAGAAGGCGATGCAAGCCTGGCATACGGACAAGCTGGGCCTGTCGATGCAAAAAGCGCCGACGATGGCCGATTGCGACAAGATCGCCGCAGGCCTGAAGGATTTGCCCTGAGTGCGCATGGTCGGCCGAATTAGTCGCGCCCGGCTTGCAAAATGACAGTGTGCGTGCGGCTGCACAGTTCGCATGCAACGCTTGATGATGTGTAAATTGCAATTTATACTGCTCAGGTTGGAAGTCGCCTGGCAGTTGCGGGCCGCAACGTAACCAATCATCTCGGGGGAAACCATGAAACTGAAATCGACTTTGCTGGCCGCTGCGCTGGCGCTGGCCGCGCACGCTGGGGCGGCCGAGCTGATCACCAACGGCAGTTTTGAAGCCGGCGCCATCGTCGTCAATCATAGCGATCCTGGGGCGCAGCAGCTGCTGAGCGGCGATAGCTCCGCGCTGGCCGGTTGGACCGTCATCGGCGGCAACGATATCGCCTGGATCGGCCTGGGCAATCCGTATTCGATCACTGCATCGCAAGGCAATAACTTCCTCGACCTGACGGGCTGGCACGACCAGAGTTCCACCGGTGGCGGCGTCAAGCAGACCATCGCCACCACGGCGGGCGCTTCTTACACGCTGAGCTTCGACATCGGCAATTCGAGCAACTACAACTTCGGCAGCAACGACAGCCTGTTCGTGACGGCCGGCAACGTGGTGGGTCAGCAGGTCTGGACGTCGACCTCCAACCTGGCCAGCTCCTGGGACCATGTGACGATGTCCTTCGTGGCTGGCGGCGCGACCACCGACGTCTCGTTCGCCGGCGGCCAGGCTGTGTGGTACATCGGCCTGGACAACGTCAGCGTAACGGCTGCGGTGCCGGAACCTTCGTCGGCGCTGATGCTGGGCGCCGGCTTGCTGGGCATGGCGGCCTGGCTGCGTCGCCGCCGCGCCTGAAAATCGCGGGGGTCAGATCTGACATTCGGACACGGGCTCCGCCGTAGCGGCCGTTACGGCGGAGCCCGTGTCCGAATGTCAGATCTGACCCCCAATGAAAAACGCCCTGCATGCAGGGCGTTTTGCTTGGGCGGGGCAGGATGCGGCTTAGGTGTAGTCTTCCGCGTTCAGGCCCATGACGTGCGAGAAGCCGCCGTCGACGTAGGTGATCTCGCCGGTGATGCCGGAGGCCAGGTCGGACAACATGAAGGCGGCGGTGTTGCCCACTTCTTCAATGGTGACGTTGCGACGCAGCGGCGCGTGCGACGAGGCAAAGCCCAGCAGCTTGCCGAAGTCCTTGATGCCGGACGCGGCCAGGGTCTTGATCGGACCGGCCGAGATGCCATTGGCGCGGATGCCCAGCTTGCCCAGGTTTTCCGCCAGGTAGCGTACCGACGCTTCCAGCGATGCCTTGGCCAGGCCCATGGTGTTGTAGTAAGGGATGGCGCGCACCGCGCCCAGGTACGACAGCGTCAGCAGCGACGAGCCTTCCTTCAGCAGCGGCAGCGCGGCCTTGGCCATCGCCGGGAAGCTGTAGGCCGAGATGTCGTGGGCGATGCGGAAGTTTTCGCGGGTCAGGCCGTCCAGGAACTCGCCGGCGATCGCTTCGCGCGGCGCGAAGCCGATCGCGTGCACCAGGCCGTCCAGTTGCGACCAGCTCTGGCCCAGGTCGGCGAACAGCGCGGCGATCTGCTCGTCGCTGCCGACGTCGCAGTCGTAGACCAGCTTGCTGTCGAACTCGGCGGCGAATTCGGTGATGCGGTCCTTGAAGCGTTCGCCAACGTAGGTGAACGCCAGTTCGGCGCCTTCGCGATGGCAAGCCTTGGCGATACCGTATGCGATGGAACGGTTCGACAGCAAACCAGTGATGAGGATTTTTTTGCCTTGCAAGAACGCCATAGTGACTCCGATTGCAACTGCGCGCCGTGGCTTGCCCTGGTGGGCTGGCTGGCGACGTCAGTGGGGTTGTGTGTGTGTGAGAGGCGCGTTGCCGGCCGCTGCAAGACCAAGATTGTAGGGCGAGTAGGCCGCGACTGCAACCTTTGATCGCAGCCGCAGCCCCGGCGGCATGCGCTCAAACCGGGGCCGGGCCTCGCTTAATCGCGGTTTTTGTGGTGTTTGCCCTTGACGGCGTCGCGCGAGACGCGCGCCTTGACCAGCGCCACCGGACTGGACTTGGCGGCCTTGCCGCCCTTGGCCAGTTTGTAGCCGGACTTGCTGGTGGTGCGCTCGCGCTCGGCCTCGAAGGCGACGGTGGCGTTGCGCTCCACTTCGGGCGAGATGTCGATGCTGGCCGAGGTCGAAATCTTCGGCACCAGGATGGTGGAGCCGGCTTTCAACAGGGTCTTTTGCGGGATGTTGTTGGCTTGGCGTATCACTTCCGGCGTGGTGTGGAAGCGCGACGCCAGGGTGCCGATGCTTTCGCGGGCGGTGGTGATCTTGTGCGTGGTCCAGGTCGACAGCTCCTTGCCCCATTGCGCCAGGTTCAGGTGGAACTTGGCGGCGTTTTCCTTGGGCAGCAGGATCTTGGTCTGCTCGTCGCCGGTGATGACCGGACGCTTGAACTGCGGGTTCAGCGCCTTGAACTCGTCGACCGACAGCTCGGCCAGGTGGGCGGCGATGGTCAGGTCGATGTCGCTGGTCTTGTCGACGGCGGTGAAGTAGGGCGTGTTGTCGATGGCCGGCAGGTTCAGGCCGTACTGGGCCGGATTGGCGATGATGTTCTTCACCGCCTGCAGCTTGGGCACGTAGTTGCGGGTTTCGGCCGGCATCAGCTCGGCCAGGCTTTCGAAGTCGGTCGGCTTGCCGGCGGCCTGGTTGCGCTTGATGGCCTTCTGCACCGAACCTTCGCCCCAGTTGTAGGCGGCCAGCGCCAGCTGCCAGTCGCCGAACATGTCGTACAGGCGCTGCAGATAGCTCAGCGCGGCGTCGGTCGAGGCCAGCACGCCGCGGCGCTCGTCCTTGAAGGCGTCCTGCTTGAGGTTGTAGTCGCGGCCGGTGCCCGGCACGAACTGCCACATGCCGGCGGCGTTGGCGCTGGACAGGGCTTGCGGGTTGAACGCGGATTCGATGAAGGGCAGCAGCGCCAGCTCGGTCGGCATGCCGCGCTTTTCCAGCTCGGTGACGACGTGGAACAGGTAGCGCGAGGCGCGCGCCGTGGTGCGGCTGATGTATTCGGGACGGGCGGCGTACCAGTTGACGTGCTTGGCCACCAGCTCGTTGTTGATGTCCGGAATGGCGTAGCCGCTGCGGATGCGGCCCCAGACGTCTTTTTCGCGGAAAGCGTCATCCTCGGCTGCTTTGGCCGGTTTGTTGACTTTCAGGGAGGAGACATCGAGGGCGGACGACTTGGGCAGGGCGTTGGGCAGGGCGGACAGCGGCAGCGGCGCCGCCGGCGGCAGGCCCGGTGCTTCATCGTAGGCCTGGCTGATCGCCGGCGCCATCAGGGCCAGCAGGGTCGCCAAGGCGGCGGATTTAGAAATACGTGCTTGCATAGTTTTCCATTGTTATCGACGAGCAACATCGAGCGGACTATGAATAAACGTGGAGTGTACGAAGGTCGGGTTAGCGAGTCAAGAAATATGTCAGCTGGATGACTAATTCTTTTCCGCAATAATTCCATGTAAATAAGGCGGAGATCGCCGCAAAATGGCTGAAGTATGAGTTCCCGCAAAGAATGCGTACAATTCTGCTTTTGAGCAGTCACCAAGGAATTGAACTATGAGTAAGCCCGCCATCGATCACGACGCCGTCGTCGCCGAGACCGTCAACTGGGTGGAGAAGGCCGTCATCGGCCTGAACCTGTGTCCGTTTGCCAAGGCCGTGCATGTGAAGCAGCAGATCCGCTACGTGGTGTGCGAGGCGGACACGCCGGAGGCCTTGCTGGAAAAGCTGATAGAAGAGCTGGAATACCTGGCCGAGGCCTCGCCGGAAAAGGTCGATACGACCATGATCATCCATCCCAACGTGCTGGCCGACTTCGAGGACTACAACGAGTTCCTGGACGTGGCCGACGCCGCGCTGGAAGACCTGGAGCTGGACGGCATCCTGCAGGTGGCCAGCTTCCACCCGGACTACCAGTTCGCCGACACCCACAAGAACGACATCGAGAACTACACCAACCGCGCGCCGTACCCGACGCTGCACCTGCTGCGCGAGGACAGCGTGGAACGCGCGGTGGAGGCTTTCCCGGAAGCGGGCGACATCTTCGAAAAGAACATCGAGACGCTGCGCGCCCTCGGCCATGACGGCTGGGACAAGCTGATGCAGGTGAAATGATGGCCGACCTGCCGGTACGGCCGGATACGCCCTGCGTGGCGGTGTGCTCGACCACCTTCGACGAGATCTGCCGCGGTTGCGGCAGGTCGGTGGTCGAGGTGGCGCACTGGGTGTCGATGAACGCCGAGCAGAAGGAGCTGGTGTGGCAGCGCATCCTGGCGCAGGGCTACCCGCGCCGGAACACGTAAACCCCGCAAGCATGGGGTCAGACCCCGTACGGGGTCTGACCCCGGTGTGGCTCGGGGGTGGGTATTAATAGGTGCCGATGAAGTTCTTCTTGCCGATGTCCAGGCCGTTGTGGCGCAGGATGTCGTAGGCCGTGGTGGCGTGGAAGAAGAAGTGCGGCAGCGCGTAGTGGAACAGATAGGTCTGGCCGGTGAAGTGCTTGGTCTTCTCGCCGCTGCCGGTGGTGATTTCGCGGGTCTCGCTGCCTTCGATGGCGCTGGCCGGCACGCTGTCGATGTAGACCAGGGTCTTGACGATGCGCGCTTTCAGTTCGGCGAAGCTGGTTTCGGTGTCTTCGTACGACGGCACTTCCAGGCCGCCCAGGCGGGCTGCGGCGCCTTTCGAGAAGTCGCAGGCGATCTGGATCTGGCGGGTGAACGGCAGCATGTCCGGGAACAGGCGGAATTGCAGCAGCGCGTTAGGTTCGATTTTTTTCTCGGCGGCGTGGGTTTCAGCCTTGTCGAGGATGACCAGCAGGCTGTTCAGAATTTGCTTGAACACAGGAATGGAAGCGGAATACATGGAGAAAGTGGTCATGGCAAGGCCCTCTGTTGAATTGAGCCGCGATGATAGCCTGCCTGTGGGTTTTTTGCTTGGACCATGACTTTTCGATGCATTTCCGTGCATAATTCCAGTTAGTAAGCTTAGAGTTTGCGCGACTAACCAATTTTAGACAGATGATGCAAACTTATCACGACTACGTACCGGTGCATGACTAGCACCCTTTATCAGCGGATGCGTACCCGGCTCAGCGCCCTGTACGGTCTATCGATCTATGGTGCGCTGTTGCTGGTGGTGTTCGGCGGCCTGGTGATCCCGGCCATCATCGGCAGCTACCTGCTGATCGGCGTGCACGAGCAGCAGTCGGCGCGCGCCACGCTGAAGGAGTCGCTGCAGCGCAACGCCGACATCCTGGCGCTGGGCATGCAGGAATCGCTGTGGAATATGAACGCCGAGTCGGCCCATTCGCTGGTCGAATCGGTGATGCGCGACCAGTCGGTGCTGCAGGTGGAGGTGGTCGGCCAGGCCGACACCCAGTTCATGAGCGTGCATTCGCCGCGCCGGGCGACCGGCAATGTGTTCCGCGCCGAGCGCGAGATCCTGGTGCGCGGCGAGCGCATCGGCCGCATCACGGTCGAGATGGACGATGCCCGCAGCCAGCAGGAGCTGCGCGAGAAGCAGCTGTCCTATGTGTTCGTGCTGGCCGGGCAGCTGATGGTGTCGCTGCTGCTGATCGTGCTGTTCCTCAATTCCCGCCTGATCAAGCCGCTGCGCAAGCTGATGCGCTTCTCCGACCGCCTGTCGCACGGCGATTTCGAAACCCGGCTGGACCTGGTCGGCAGCGACGAGCTGGGCCGCCTGGCCGGCCAGCTGGAGCAGATGCGGGTGGCGATCAAGCGCCTGTTCGAGGACATCGGCCAGCGCGAGGAGCGCTTCCGCACCATCGTCACGCAGGTGCCGGGCGCGGTGTTCCGCTTCCGTCCCGACGGCCCGATCGATTTCGTCTCCGACGCCATCGAAGAGATCTCCGGCTACTCGGCCGCGCAGTTCATGCGCAGCACCACCCATTCCTGGACCAACCTGATCGCGCCGGAAGACCGCAAGAAACAGCGCCGCGCCGTGTCCGAGGCGATCCGCGGAGCGCAGTCCTACGAGGTCGAGTACCGCATTCTCGACGCCTCCGGCACCGAGCGCTGGGTGGCCGAGAACGGCCAGCCGCAGCCGCATGACGGCGTCGGCCTGGCGCCCTGGGTGGACGGCATCATCTCCGACATCAGCCAGCGCAAGCACAACGAGATGCGCATCGAGGCGCTGCTGGCCGAGCAGAGCGCGATCCTGGACAACGTGATGTTCGGCGTGATGTTCGTGCGTAACCGCCAGATCGTCTCGGTCAACCGCCGCTGCGAAGAGCTGTTCGGCTACGAGCCGGGCGCCATGACCGGCGCCTCGACCGCCATCGTGTTCCCCAACGCCTTCGATTTCGAATCGGCCGGCGCGCGCCAGTATCCGTCGCTGTCGGAAGGCGACTACTTCAACGAAGAGCGCCACTACCGCCGCAAGGACGGCAGTCTGTTCTGGTGCATGGTCAGCGGCTACGCGCTCGACAACAAGCGCGCCGACGAGGGCAGCATCTGGGTGTATGCCGACATCACCGCGCGCAAGGAGGCGGAAGAGAAGCTGCGCCTGTCGGCCACCGTGATCGAGCACATCGCCGACGGCGTGGTGGTGCTCGACGCCAAGGGCACCATCGTCGCGGTCAATCCGGCCTTCACGCAGATCACCGGCTACACCGAGGAGGAGGCGCTCGGCCACGACCACACGCTGACGCGCTCCGGCCGCCACGATGCCGACTTCTACGCCGACATGTGGACCGAGCAGGTGGAAACCGGCTTCTGGCGCGGCGAGATCTGGAACCGGCGCAAGAACGGCGAGCTGTATCTGGAATGGCTGACGGTGAGCGCGGTGCGCGACACCCGCGGCGAGACCACGCATTACGTCGGCGTGTTCAGCGACATCACCAAGGCCAAGGAGTCGCAGGAAAAGCTGGACCACCTGGCGCACCACGATCCGCTGACCGCGCTGCCGAACCGCCTGCTGTTCCACGACCGCCTGCAGCACGCCCTGCTGCGCGCCGCGCGCGACGGCGAGCAGCTGGCGCTGTTGTTCATCGACCTGGACCGCTTCAAGAACGTCAACGACACGCTGGGCCACCACATCGGCGACGAGCTGCTCAAGCAGGTCGCCAAGGCCCTGCTCGAGCGCCTGCGCGAGGGCGATACGCTGGCGCGCCTGGGCGGCGACGAATTCATCGTGCTGCTGGAGAATATCGAGAACCAGTTCGGCGCCAGCCAGGTCGCCGAGAAGCTGGTGCAGATGTTCGAGCAACCGTTCATGGTGGCCGGCCACGAGCTGTTCGTCACCTGCAGCGTCGGCATCAGCGTGTTCCCGGAGGACGCGGTCGACCTGAACATGCTGATACGCAATGCCGACGTGGCCATGTACCAGGCCAAGGCGCGCGGCCGCAACGGCTACAGCTTCTACACGCCGTCGATGACGGGCGAGGGCGTCGAGCGCCTGCGGCTGGAGACCTTCCTGCGCCGCTCGATCGAGAAGGACGAGATCTTCCTCAACTATCAGCCGCAGGTGGAAATCGACACCGGCCGCCTGATCGGCGTGGAAGCGCTGGTGCGCTGGAACCACCCGGAACTGGGCCTGATCCCGCCGATCCGCTTCATCCCGCTGGCCGAGGACACGGGCTTCATCAACCAGCTGGGCAAGTGGGTGCTGGAAGAAGCCTGCCGCCAGATGATGCGCTGGCAGGAGGCCGGCCTGCATGTGCCGAAGATGGCGGTCAACCTGTCGGCCAAGCAGTTCGAGCGCGGCAGCATCGTCAACATGGTGGCCGACATCCTGCACGAGACCGGGCTGGCGCCGGACCGCCTGCAGCTGGAGGTGACGGAGTCGGTGATCATGAACACCGGCGACGCCATGGTCTTCATCAACGATTTGCATTCGATCGGCGTGGGCCTGGCGATCGACGATTTCGGCACCGGTTATTCGTCGCTGGCCTACCTGAAGCAGCTGCCGGTGCAGACCTTGAAGATCGACCGTTCCTTCATCAAGGACATTTCGACCGACGTCAACGACGAGGCGATCGCCATCGCGATTATCCAGCTGGGCAAGAGCATGAACCTGTCGGTGATCGCCGAGGGCGTGGAGACCGAAGAACAGGCGGCCTTCCTGCTGCGCCATGGCTGCCGCCTGGCGCAGGGCTACTTCTACAGCAAGCCGGTGGCAGCGCAAGACCTGCTGACACGCTGGCATCAACCATAAACAAGGGACACCCCAGTGCCATCGTTAAAAAAAACCCGCAGGCGTTTTATTTTCGGCGGCGTGGCCGCAGTCGGCGCGCTGGTGGTGGGCTGGGGCGCGCTGCCGCCGAGGCAGCGCCTGCATGCTTCGCATCCGATGCAGCTGGGCGCCTCGATCGCGCTCAATGGCTGGGTCGCCGTGGCGCCCGACGGCACGGTGAGCGTGGCCATGGCGCGCAGCGAGATGGGGCAGGGCGTGCATACCGCCTTGCCGATGCTGGTGGCCGAAGAGATGGACGTGCCGCTGTCGGCGGTGCGGCTGGTGCAGGCGCCGGCCGATAAAATCTACGGCAATATCGCGATGCTCAAGGACGGTTTGCCGTTCCACCCGGACGACAAGGGCAACCTGAAGGCGGTGGTCAGCTGGACCGTCGGCAAGGTGGCGCGCGAGCTGGGGCTGGTCATCACCGGCGGCTCGTCGAGCGTGAAGGATGCGTGGCAGCCGATGCGCGAAGCCGGCGCCGCCGCGCGCGCGATGCTGGTCGCCGCCGCCGCCAAACAATGGAATGCGCGCGTGCAGGACTGCCGCACCGAAGACGGTGTGGTCATCCATGCCGACGGCCGGCGCCTGGGCTACGGCGCGCTGGCGGTGGCCGCCGCCACCGCGGCGCCGGGCGAGATTCGCCTGAAGTCGCCCAAGGATTTCAAGCTGATCGGCCGCGCGCAGCCGCGCCGCGACACGCCGTCCAAGGTGAACGGCACGGCGGTGTTCGGCCTTGACGTGCGTCCCGAGGGCATGGTGTATGCGGCGGTGCGCATGTCGCCGGTGATCGGCGGCACCGTCGCCAGCGTCGATGCCAATGCGGTGCTGAAGATGCCGGGCGTGATGCGGGTGGTCGATTTTTCCAGCGCGCTGCAGCCCAGGACCGGCGCCGGCGCCGGCGTGGCGGTGGTGGCCAAGACCTGGTGGCAGGCCAGGCAGGCCGCGCTGGCCTTGCCGGTGCAGTGGTCCACCGACGAGCGGGCCAAGATGTCGAGCGCCGCCATCTACGCGGAGTTCGCGGCCAGGCTGGATGCGGAATCGGGCCACGCCTACTACAAGGACGGCGACATGGACGCGGTGGAGGGCAAGGTGGCCGGCGTCTCCAAGACCCTGACGGCGGAATATCGCGCACCCTATCTGGCGCATGCGGCGATGGAGCCGGTCAACTGCACCGCGCAGATCAAGGACGGCTACGTGTTCCTGTGGGCGCCGACGCAGTCGCCAGGTTTTGCGGTGGAGACGGCGGCGAAAGTGGCCGGCGTCCCGGCGGACAAGGTGGTGCTGGTCGTGACCCTGCTGGGCGGCGGCTTCGGACGGCGGCTGGACGTGGACATGGTGGCGCAGGCGGTGGCGCTGGCCAAACAGACCGGCGGCTTGCCGGTGCAGATGATCTGGTCGCGCGAGGACGACACCACGCACGACGTGTACCGCCCGGCGGCGCTGGCGCGCTTCAGCGCCAGCCTGGATGCGGCGGGCAATGTGCTGGGCTACGATAACAAGTCGGCCAGCGGTTCGGTGTCGCACCAGTTCTTCAAGCGCAACCTGGGTTTGCCGGCCGGTGGGCCGGACAAGACCACGGCCGAGGGCGAGTTCGACATGCAGTACGAGTTCGCCAACCAGCGCGTCCGCCATGTGATCGTCGACAGTCCGGTGCCGCTGGGGTATTGGCGTTCGGTCGGACATTCGCACAACGCGTTTTTCAAAGAGAGCTTTATCGACGAGCTGGCGCATGCGGCGGGCAAGGACAGCGTGGAATTCCGGCGCGGCTTGCTGAAGCGGCACCCGCGCCATCTGGCGGTGCTGGATGCGGCGGTGGCCAGGGCCGGCGTGGCGCCGGCGGGCCGCGCGCATGGCGTGGCGCTGCACCAGTCGTTCGGCACCATCGTCGCGCAGGTGGCGGAGGTGTCGGTCGAAGGCGCGGAGATCCGCGTGCACCGGGTGGTGTGCGCGGTCGATTGCGGCATCGCCGTCAATCCCAATATCATCGCGCAGCAGGTGGAGTCGGCGGTGGTGTTCGGGCTGTCGGCGGCCTTGTTTGGCGCGGTGACGATCAAGGACGGCAAGGTCGAGCAGACCAACTTCCATGACTATCCGGTGGTGCGCATGAATCAGGCGCCCGAGGTGGAGACCATCATCATGCCGAGCGCCGAGCATCCCGAAGGCATGGGCGAACCGGCCACGCCGCCGATCGCGCCGGCGGTGGCCAACGCGGTGTTCAAGCTGACCGGCAAGCGCCTGCGCAGCCTGCCGCTGACGCTGTGAAGGAGCTGCGCTTCAACGTGTTCGGCCGGCTGATCGCCGTCAGCGGCGAGCAGGGTGCGTGGCGGGCGTTTTACTTCGGCGCCGAAGGCAAGCGCCGCCCGGCGGATTTCGTCGTGCCGGGCGAGCTTGCGGAGCATGAGCTGTGCGAGTACCTGGCTGATCTGTTCCATGAAGACGCCACGCCGCGTAATCACTCGGCGGTGCAGATATCCTAGCTGGCAGTGAGATTAACCGACATTCCAACTCGTTTCGGGGTCAGTTCCGGCAAAGTGCCATTTGGCGCGTTGCCGGAACTGACCCCATGCCCCGTATTGGCGGCATAGTCGGTATGGGGGGGGAACTTGCCACCCAAGGATACAAGAATTATCGGAACGGTTGCGACGTCTTAGATCTGGACAATTATGAGTGGTTGGATGTGGGAATCGCGGGTCTCGCTGGTGCGTTTGCTCCTGGATTGCTTGCTGTTGGGAAGGCGGGGTTAAAAGCCCATGGCGCAGTCAAAGCGTTATCATCCCAAAGTGCCAATACTGCCAATCGAGCTGCAAAAATAGCGGGGCGTGTTGCTGGCCACAAGGCTGCAGCGAGGGATATTGCTATAACACAAGCCGCCTATGTGGCCGGTTCTGCCGGCGCGAAAGCTTTTACCGGTGGCGATAGTTGTGGGTGTGAGAAATAATCATGAGAAAAATTTACATCTATGCTTTCGGGATCTTCTTGCTTGGTCTTTTTAAAGATGTTTTGAAAGATGCGGCTCCTCATTGGACTATTGTTTTATTGATAGTAGTGGTTTATCTTTTGGTCATTAGATTAATTGCTGAGAAATTTGGCAAACCGTGACTCAAGGGCATGGGAGCATCCACTAGCCGGGAAATCAATCGGGAGTTTCGGGGGCCGTTCCGGCAACGTGCCACTTGCCGGGATTCCCAAATTGCCCCTGCCTGCGCAATCACTCGGCGGTGCAACTCACGTCCGGTTGACAGACGAGCCGCCATCCACCCTCAGGTTCGATCCCGTGGTGAAGCTTGATGCGTCCGAGGCCAGGTACAGCGCCGAGCGGGCGATCTCCTCCGGCAGTGCCAGGCGCTTGAGCGCGTGCAGGCCCTCGACGAAGGCGCGTACTTCGGGCGTGTTGGCGGTGGCGCGGCCCATCGGCGTGTCGGTGCCGCCAGGCAGGAGCGCGTTGGCGCGTATGCCATGGACTCCATACTCGACGGCGATGACCTGCATCAGGCCGATCAAGCCAGCCTTGCTGGCGGCATAGGCGCCCATTCCCGGGAAGCCTATCGTGCTGCCGACTACGGTCGAGGTAAAGATGATGGAGCCGCCGCCGCGCTTGATCATGGCCGGCAGCTGATATTTCGCACCGAGGAAGGCGCTGGTCAGGTTGATGTCGAGCGTGGCCTGCCAGGAGTCGATGGAAGTGTCGGACACTGGTACGGCGTCGCCCGTTGTGCCGGCGTTGTTGAAGGCGATATCGAGTCCGCCGAAGCGGCCGACCGCTGTTTCCACTAGTGCGCGCGCGAGTTGTTCTTCCCGGACGTCGCCGGCGATGGCGATTGCTTCGCCGCCGTCACGTTCGATGTCTGCGACCAGCGCATTGAGTTCGGCCTGGCGGCGCGCAGTCACGACCACCCTGGCACCTTCACGCGCAAATAACCTGGCCGTTTCGTAGCCGATGCCTGAACTTGCGCCGGTGACGATCGCCACTTTCCCTGATAGCTGATGCATGGAATTTTCCTTTTGCTGAAGTGATAGAGAGGCTTCAGCATAGGGATGAGGCGGGTGGCCGGCTACCCGTTTCTTGCTAGGGAATTGAAGCGCGCCGGCATTGAAGTGGTGTGACAATCCGCGCACCTTCCGACGACGCGAAATGCTATTCTCCCGCATCCTGCCGCACTGGGTGGCAGTTAAACAGGAGGCCGTTGATGCGTCGTATTTTAATAGCTGCTCTTGGCGCTTTGCTCCCGGCCTGCGCGCTTGCCCAAGGCCACGATCCATGTGACACCCCGCGCGGCACGCCCGAGGTGAATCTGTGCGCCTTGCAGAAATTTGAAAAGAAGGATCTGCAACTGAATGCGGCGTATCAAACCGTACTCAAACAGCTGGCGTCCTACGACAACGGCGCTGCCATGAAGAAGCTGCTCGTTGTGTCGCAACGAAAGTGGGTGGAGTTTCGTGACGCCGACTGCGCGGCGAGGCAGAGCCTTTATCAGGGTGGCACTGGCGGCGCTGAAAGCTATCACGATTGCATGACGAAACACACCGAGCAACGAATCAAGGAGCTGCAACCGGATTCCTGGCAGGCAGGTTGACCCGCGCCACTTGCGCAGCACCGGGCAAGCAGACTAAGCTTAGGCTTGTTTGATATTTGAGATTACCGCCATCATGATTTTCCGCCAGCTTTTCGATCCGACTTCCTCCACCTACACTTATTTGCTGGGCGACAGTGGCGAGGCGCTGCTGATCGATCCGGTGTACGAGCAGGCGCCGCGCGACCTGGCCTTGTTGAAGGAACTGGGCCTGCGTCTGCTGGCCACGCTCGATACGCACGTCCACGCCGACCACGTGACGGCCGCCTGGCGCCTGCATCAAAGCTGCGGCAGCCAGATCGCGCTGGCGGAAGCGGCCGGCGCCGAGCTGGCCGACCGTCCGCTGCGACATGGCGACCGCATCGATTTCGGCAGCCGTCATCTGACGGTGCGGGCCACGCCCGGCCACACCAACGGCTGCCTGACCTTTGTGCTGGATGACGAGAGCATGGCCTTCACCGGCGACAGCCTGCTGATACGCGGCTGCGGCCGCACCGATTTCCAGCAGGGCAGTCCGCAGCAGTTGTTCGCTTCGGTGCGCGAGCAGATCCTGTCGCTGCCCGAAACCTGCCTGCTGTATCCCGCGCATGACTACCGCGGCATCACGGTGACCAGCGTGGCCGAGGAACGCCGTTTCAATCCGCGCCTGGGCGGCGATGTGGACGAAGGTGACTTTGCCGGGCATATGAACAACCTGCACCTGCCGCATCCGAAGCTGATTGCGATCGCGGTGCCGGCCAATATGCGCTGCGGCCAACCGGAAGGCAACCTGCCCGCGCCCGACGCGCCGACCTGGGCGCCGCTGACCTTGCGCTTCAGCGGCGTGTGGGAAATCGAGCCGATGGTGCTGCTCGAGCATCTGGCCGAGGCGCAGATCGTCGATGTGCGCGAGGCGCCGGAGTTCATCGACCAACTGGGGCATGTGCCGGGCGCGCGGCTGGTGCCGTTGTCGCAGCTGATGGACCGCGTCGACGAATTCGATCGCACGCGGCCAGTGGTGGCGGTGTGCCGCTCGGGCGTGCGTTCGGCACAGGCCAGCGTGCTGCTGGCCAAGGCCGGCTTTACGCAGGTCGCCAACCTGGCCGGCGGCATGCTGCGCTGGAAGGCCGAGGCGCTGCCGGTGGCTTCCGACAGCGTTTGATGGCGCTGGCGCTCAGGCCTGCGCGTTGCGCATCAGCGTGCGCAGGTTGCAGTCGGCTTGCCAGCGGCGGCGCTCTTCGCTGCTGACGGCCAGTTCGGCCAGTTCGGCGTCGCCGAGCGCCGATTTGGCTAGCACCAGGCGGTGCGCCAGCGCGGCGTCCGGCAGCATGGTGCCGAAAAAGGCCACCAGTTCGTGGTGCTGGATCAGCAGCGTGGGGAAGTTTTCCACGTCGAGATCGCCCACCACGTCGGCGTGGTCTTCGATGTCGATCCAGACGAAGAATTTGTCCGGATGGCGCGCGGCCAGCTCCTCGAACGTGGCGCGGTAGGTGGTGCAGGTGCCGCACCAGGCCGCGCACAGGCAGGCCACGATCCAGCGGTCGCCGGCCAGGGCGGCGGCGATCTCTGCGCGATTCTCGGAATTCAGGGTCACACTGTGCATGGTATTGGTCGGCTAACGGCGGCCTGTGCGCCTAAGGGGGGTATTCTACATCCCCTCGCGGGGTCGCGCCTGCCAGCGCGGCAGGTTAAAATACGGCATGCCTATCATTCTTGCCATTGAAACATCCTCCGAACTGGCCTCGGTCGCGCTGCTGCGCGGCGAGACCGTCATCAGCCGCGTGTCCTCGGGCGTGCGCACCCATTCGCAATCGGTGCTGCCGATGATACAGGAGTTGCTGGCCGAAGCCGCTATCGCCTTGAAAGACTGCGACGCCATCGCCTTCGGCTCCGGTCCCGGTTCGTTCACCGGCGTGCGCACCGCTTGCGGGATCGCGCAGGGCCTGGCCTTCGGCGGCAATTTGCCGGTGGTGCCGGTGGTGACGCTGGACGCGATGGCGCTGGCCTGCCATCAGCAGCATGGCGCCGGCGACGTGCTGGCGGTGCTCGATGCGCGCATGGGCGAGGTGTACTGGGCGCAGTACCGGTTCGCGGACGGCGCGCCGCCGCTGGCGGTGCTGCCGCCGGCGCTGTCGGCGCCCGAGGGCGTGCAGCCGCAGGGTGCGCCTGTCGCCTGCGGCAACGGCTTGTCGGCCTACGCCGAGGCGTTTGCCGGCGGTGGCTTTGCCGAGGTGATGCCGCATGCGGCGCAGGTCGCGCAACTGGCGGCGATCGCCTTTGCCGCCGGCGCCACCGTGACGGCGGCCGAAGCGCAGCCGCTGTATTTGCGTAACAAGATCGCCTACACCCAGGCCGAGCGGCGCGACATGGCGGCCGCCAAAGCCGCTGAAGGTGGCGCATGAAGCAGATGTGGGACCTGGCGCGGCTGAACTATGAACCGATGCGGTCAGCCGATTTGCACGATGTGGTGGCGCTGGAGGAGAGCGTTTATCCGCATCCCTGGAGCATGGCCAATTTCGTCGATTCCCTGAACAGCAATTATGAGGCGTGGGTGCTGCGCGACCAGCATGGCGACTTGCTGGGCTATTTCCTGCTGATGGCGATCGTCGACGAGGCGCATTTGCTGAACGTGGCGGTGTCGGCGGAGAGGCAGGGGCAGGGCCTGGGACGGTTCCTGCTGAACCAGTCCGTGGCTTGCGCGCGCGGGCTGGGCATGGCGTCGGTGCTGCTGGAGGTACGGCCATCGAACACGCGGGCGCTGGAGATTTATGAGCGTTATGGATTTAAACACATCGGTCGGCGCAAGGGCTATTACCCGGCCGCCAATCAACAACGCGAGGACGCAATCGTTATGCGGTTCAGTTTATGAGTCAGACGATATCCCGCAGCACCGTTTTCCTCGATGAGATGGGCGTGGGCGTGCAATGGAAGTTGCGCAACCCGCCGGTCGGCGAGCAGGCGGTGGTTGAGGACGACGTGGCCGGCGAGCCGGTAGCGGCGCTGGCTGAAGCGCCGCCGGCGCCCGCAGCCGTTGCCGCCCCGGCGCCAGCGCCCGTGGCGGCAGTTGCTGCGGCTGCGGCTGCCGTGGTGCCCGCGCCCGCGCCCGCGCCGTTGGTCGCCGAACCGCCGGCTGCGGAAGAAGCTCCCGCCATGGCCGGCGAAGACTCGACCGCCTGGTTCGACGAGGCGCCCGCGCCGGCCCGCGCCGCGCCGGTCAGCGATGCCGACATCGCCGCAATGGACTGGCCCGCATTGAACACCGCCGTCTCCACCTGCACCCGCTGCGCGCTGTGCGATACGCGCCGCAACGCCGTCAACGGCCGTGGCGCCGCCGACGCGACCTGGATCGCCATCGCGGCCGCGCCGTCGCGCCTGGACGAAAAGGAAAACCAGGCGGTCGCCGGCGAGGCGGGGCAGTTGCTGGACAATATGCTGAAAGCCATCGCCCTGAAACCGGAGGCGGACGTCTACGTGACCAACCTGGTCAAATGCCGTCCGTCCGGCCCCGACGGCGCCGATCGCGCGCCGAGCGGCGAGGAGCTGCTGGCCTGCCGTCCATTCCTGGAGCGCGAGCTGGCGCTGACCGGCGCGACCATGGCCATGACCTTCGGCCAGTACGCCGCCAAGGGCCTGATGATGGGGCCGGCCGCGCGCGGCCAGGTGATGCGCTACGGCGCCGCCCAGTTGCCGGTGGTGGCCACCTATCACCCGGACGACCTGCTGCGTAAGCCGGAAGACAAGGCCAAGGCCTGGGGCGACCTGTGTCTCGCCAAGGCGGCCCGTGACTAGCCTGCCGCCCGCCGCACCGGTCAACCCGGCCACGCCGGCGGACAGCTATCAGTCACGCTTCGAACAGCGCTGGGGACACCTGACCCGGCCGCACGTGCGGGCGCTGGCCTGGCTGCTGGACGCCCCCGATTTGCTGGACCCGGCCTCGCCGCACTGGCACGGCCGCATCGCCACGCTGGGCGCCATGTCGGCGGAAACGGCCGACTGGCTGGCCGCGCTGGAGCAGGATCCGATTCCTTTGGAAGCCGCGCTGGGCGGCCGCCATTATTCGCGCCTCGGCCTGTATGCGGAAAAGCTGATGGCCTTCTATTTCGCCGAACACGGCAAACTGGTCGCGCACGGCCTGCAGGTGCGCGCCAGCCGCAACGACACCGTCGGCGAATTCGATTTCCTGCTGCGCGACGGCGACGAGCTGGTCCACCTGGAATTCGCCACCAAGTTCTACCTGCTCGATGCGAGCGAGGCCGGCGCCGATTTCAACGGCCTGATCGGCCCCAACCTGGCCGACACGCTGGGCGCCAAGATGCGCAAGATCTTCGACAAGCAACTATCGCTGGCCAGCCATCCGGCGGCCCAGCCCTTGCTGCCGCAACCGGTGGCGCGGGCGCAGGCCTTGGTCAAGGGCTGGCTGTTCTATCCGGGCGGCGAGGGCGCGCAGCCGATGGCGGGCATCTCCCAGCCGCATTGCAACGGCTTCTGGATCACGCTGCAGCAGGCCGCCGCATTGCAGGGCGAACGCTACGCGATCATGCCGCGCCTGCACTGGCTGGCGCCGCTGAAGATGCCGCTGGAGTCGACCGCGATGAGCAAGGATGAACTGCTGGCGGCGCTGCACGAGCACATGGCGCAGGTGGCCGCGCCGGTGATGGTGGCGGAACTGGAGCAGCAGGGAGAATGGCTGGTGGAGCGGCGCCGGGGCTTCGTGGTGCCCGACGATTGGCGCGCGCAAGCCGCGCAGCGCCGCCAGGACGGGGCGCTGCCTTCTTAAGCGGAGGTCAGTGTTTCAGCTCGCCGATCAGCGCGACCGAATCGAACTCGCGCTGGTTGGCCGCATGCTTGCGCATGATGAAGTACATGGTGCCAGCCAGGAACAGGCCGAACAGCACGATGATGACGTCCAGGTTCAGATGGCCGCGCAGCATCAGCGAGTACACGGCCAGCATGGTCAGGATGGACAGGTTTTCGTTGAAGTTCTGCACCGCGATCGAGTGGCCCGCGCTCATCAGCACGTGGCCGCGGTGTTGCAGCAGCGCGTTCATCGGCACCAGGAAGAAGCCGCCCAGCAGGCCGACCAGGATCAGCAGCGGATAGGCCAGCGCCACCGATTTCACCATCACCATGCTGATGACGATGACGCCCATGGCGATGCCCATCGGGATCACGTTGAGCGATTTGCGCAGCGAGATGAAGCGCGCCGACAGCACCGCGCCCAGCGCGACGCCGATGGCGACCACGCCGACCAGGCTGGTCGATTGTTCGTAGCTCAGCTTGAGCGTGCGGTTGGCCCACTCCAGCACGATGAATTGCAGCGTCTGCGCGGCGCCCCAGAACAGCGTGGTGACGGCCAGCGAGATCTGGCCCAGCTTGTCTTTCCACAGCAGGCCGTAGCAGTTGGCGAAGTCGGTGATCAGCTTGATCGGGTTGCGCTCCTGGTGGCCGTAGACGCAGCCGGTGTCCGGGATGCGGGTGTTGAACAGCGCCGCCAGCATGTAGATGAACACCACCACGCACAGCGCCGCCTCGGGCGGGGTGTCGATGCCGGTGTCGATCAGCGGGAAGTCAAAGCCGAGCAGGAAGGACGACACCTGGCCGCCGACCAGCTTGCCGCCCATGACGGTGCCGAAAATAATCGACATCACGGTCAGGCCTTCGACCCAGCCATTGGCGGCCACGAGTTTCTCTGCGGGAAGTAATTCGGTGAGGATGCCGTATTTGGCCGGCGAATAGACCGCGGCGCCAAAACCGACCAGCGCATAGGCCAATAAAGGATGGACGTGGGCGAATATCAGCAGGCATCCGCCAACCTTGATCAGGTTGGAGATGAACATGACCTTGCCCTTGGGCATCGAATCGGCGAAGGCGCCGACAAATGCCGCCAACAGCACGTAAAAGAGCGTAAATGAGAGTTTCAGCAGTGGTGTGATCCACGCCGGGGACTTCATTGTTACCAGCAGGTCGATCGCAACAAAGAGCAGCGCATTATCCGCCAATGACGAAAAAAATTGCGCTGCCATAATGGTATAGAAACCACGATTCATTCTGGGGTGCCTGAAAACTTATCTGGCTTGCTTTATACCATGCTTTGATCGTATCCCCAAGAATTGAGCCGTGCAGTTGGGCTGCTACACGGTAAAATACGGCCTTCCCATATTCTGCTCAAATTGCTTATGCCTAGGCCGATCCTTGCAACCATCCACGTTGAATCCATGAAGCACAACCTGGCCCGCGCCAAGGCGAACTCGCCCGGCGCCAAAGCCTGGGGGGTGCTCAAGGCGAACGGCTACGGCCACGGCCTGGAGCGGGCGATGCGCGGTTTCGCCGACGCCGACGGGCTGGCGCTGGTGGAAGTCGACTACGCCGTGCGCCTGCGCGAGCTGGGCTGGAAAAAGCCCATCCTGTTATTGGAGGGCTTCTTCGATCCGGCCGATCTGCACACCATGGCCGGCTACAACCTGCAGGCCGCCGTGCATTGTGTCGAGCAATTGGCGTGGCTGGAGGCGGCGCAAGCGGAGCTGACGGCGCGCGGCATCAAATTTGATCTGCATCTGAAAATGAACAGCGGTATGAACCGGCTCGGCTTCATGCCGGACGCCTACGCCGCCGCGCACGCGCGCCTGAGCGCGATCTCCTGCGTCGGCAGCATCACCATGATCACCCACTTCGCCAACGCCGACGACGCCGAGCATCCGCTGCTGCCGATTGCCGAGCAGGTGCGCCGCTTCGAGCAGGGCACGGCCGGGCTGGCGGGCGCGCGCAGCCTGTCCAATTCGGCGGGCGTGCTGATGCACCAGCAAACCTTGCGCAACGACTGGATACGTCCCGGCATCATGCTGTACGGCGGCTCGCCGGGCGGCGCCACGGCGGAATCGTTCGGCCTGCAACCGACCATGACGCTGAGCAGCGAGATCATCGGCGTGCAGAGCATTGTGGCAGGCGACGTGGTCGGCTACGGCAGCCGCTTCCAGGCCGAGGGCCCGATGCGCATCGGCGTGGTGGCTTGCGGTTATGCGGACGGTTATCCGCGCAGCGCGCCGATGGGCACGCCGGTGCTGGTCGATGGCGTGGCGACCACGCTGGTGGGCCGGGTGTCGATGGACATGCTGACCGTGGACCTGACGGACCTGCCGTCGGCTGGCGTCGGCAGCAAGGTCACGCTGTGGGGGCGCGGCATGCCGATCGACGACGTGGCGACAGCGGCCGGCACCATCGGCTATGAGCTGATGTGCGCACTGGCGCAGCGCGTGCCGGTGGTGGAAGGCTGAACCGATGGCCAAGGCGAAAACCAACTACACTTGTAGCGAGTGCGGCGGCACGGCCACCAAGTGGACCGGCCAGTGTCCGTCCTGCCAGCAGTGGAACACGATGGTGGAGACCGTCGTCGAGGCGGGCGGCAACAACCGTTACTCGCAGCCGCAGCATCTGTCGCTGGCGCAGACCGCGCCGGTGCTGTCGCTGGCCGACATCGACGCCATCGACGTGCCGCGCTTCGGCACCGGCATCGAGGAGTTCGACCGTGTGCTGGGCGGCGGCCTGGTGGCGGGCGGCGTGGTGCTGATCGGCGGCGATCCCGGCATCGGCAAGTCGACCTTGCTGCTGCAGGCGCTGGCCAATGTGTCGCATCTGAAAAAAGTCCTGTACGTCAGCGGCGAGGAGTCCGGCGCGCAGATCGCGCTGCGCGCCAAGCGCCTGAACATCGACGCCCGCGATCTGAAATTGCAGGCGGAGATCCAGCTGGAGAAGATCCTCGGCACCTTGGCCGACCTGAAGCCGGAAGTGGCGGTGATCGATTCGATCCAGACCGTGTATTCGGACGCGCTCAGTTCGGCGCCGGGCTCGGTGGCGCAGGTGCGCGAGTGCGCGGCGCAGCTGACCCGCGTGGCCAAGCAGACCGGCATCACCATCATCCTGGTCGGCCACGTGACCAAGGAAGGCGCGCTGGCCGGGCCGCGCGTGCTGGAGCACATCGTCGATACGGTGCTGTATTTCGAGGGCGACAACCATTCCAGCTTCCGCCTGGTGCGCGCCATCAAGAACCGTTTCGGCGCGGTCAACGAGCTGGGCGTGTTCGCGATGACGGAGAAGGGTTTGAAGGGCGTGTCGAATCCGTCGGCGCTGTTCCTGTCCCAGCATGACAACCAGGTGCCCGGTTCCTGCGTGATGGTGACGCAGGAGGGCACGCGTCCCTTGCTGGTGGAAATCCAGGCGCTGGTGGACGCCAGCCACCTGCCTAATGCGCGCCGCTTGTCGGTCGGTTTGGAGCAGAATAGGCTGGCGATGCTGCTGGCTGTGCTGCACCGCCACGCGGGCATCGCGGCCTTCGACCAGGACGTGTTCATCAACGCGGTGGGCGGCGTCAAGATCACCGAACCGGCGGCCGACCTGGCGGTGCTGCTGGCGATTAATTCGTCGATGCGCAGTAAGCCGCTGCCGCGTGGCTTCGTGGTGTTCGGCGAGGTCGGTCTGGCCGGCGAGATCCGGCCGGCGCCGCGCGGGCAGGAGCGTCTGCGTGAGGCCGCCAAGCTGGGCTTCTCGATGGCGATGATCCCGACCGCCAATGCGCCCAAGCAGCCGATCGAGGGCATGACCATCATCGCCGTTGATCGTATCGACGATGCCTTCAATAAGCTGCGCGAAATCCAATAACGTTGTATTGTTACGTGTTGTAATCGTTAATACTGAATAATTGGTAACCGTACAAAGGATAGATAGTGTTAGTTGATCAGAGGTCAGTCGCGCGCAAGATTCTGCGCTCCAAGGTGGTGGCGGTGATGGATGGCATGCCGCCGCAGCCGGGACGCACGATCGATATCAGCGCCAATGGTTTGTCGATTACGTTCGAGCATAAATTGGCCGTCGGGCATATGGGGCAGGTGACGTTCGAGCTGTTCCTCGATGGTAAGCCGCAGATATTGACCTGCCGTTCCAAGGTGAGTTATTGCATTTTCAGCGGCGATCATTTCAAGATCGGCTACCAGTTCCTCAATCTGGACGCGGCCAACGCCAGCGCCATCAACAAGTTCCTGCGCTAGGGCCGATGTAGCGGGCTCTGGGGCGTATCGGGCGGCGGGCCTGCACTTGTTCGAGTGCATGCGCCAGCCAGCCGACGCAGCGGCCCAGCGCAAACAGGATGAACGGCGCGTCATCCGGCAGCCCGTGGGCGGCGGCCAGCAAGGTCAGCGCAAAATCAATGTTCGGCAATTCCCCCGCCTGTGCTTCGGCTGCGGCGGCGAGGTCTGTGTGCGGCTGCAATTCCGGTAATAACTTCATCAAGGCGCGGGCGCGCGGGTCGCCTTGCGCGTACAGCATGTGGCCGAAGCCGGGCAGCGCGCGGCCGCTGGCGCGCCATGTGGCGACGGCCGCCTCGGCGCCGTGCGCGCGGGCGGCGGCGGCCAGTTGGGCGAATTCGGCCGAGGCGCCGCCGTGCAACGGGCCGGTCAGCGTGGTGAAGCCGGCCAGCACGCCGGCCGCCAGCGAGGCGCCGGTGGAGATGGCGACGCGGGTGGCGAAGGTGGAGGCGTTCAGTTCGTGGTCGGCCATCAGCACCAGCGCGCGGCGCAGCAGGTCTTCGGATGCCGGGCGTTGCCAGGCGCGGGCCAGGCGCTGGCTGATGGTGGCGGGCGGCGCGCCGGCGGCGGCAGGGGCGCCGACATCGGTGCCGGCGGTGACGCGGCCGGCGAGGGCGGGACCGATCATCGCTTCAGCGAGCGTGGACAGGATGCTGGCGGCTTCGGCCCGCAGGTCGGCGGCGGGGCGGCCCATCGAGGGCGCGTCGCTGGCGCTGCGCAGCGCCAGCGCCAGCAGGCCGGCGCCCAGTGCGCTCGCCGGCGGCGCGATGGCGGCTTGTGCGGGTGAGGCGCCGGCCATCGCCGCTTGCGCCTGGCCGGGTTCGGCCTCCCACAGCAAATCGGCGATCTGTTCCAGTGTGGCGGTTTCGGACAGCGTGACGGCGTCGTGGCCGCGGTATAGCAGGCGGCCGTCGGCGGCGGTGGAAATGGCGGATGGCAGCACCGGGTCGCCCCACTGCATCGCCTGCGCGGAGACCATTTCGATCTTGCGGCGGCCGTTGCTGCGGCTGGCCATGCGCTGGATGTCGTCGCGGTGGTAGAGGCTGCGGCGCGGATCGGCCTCGTCGGACTTGGCGCGTATCTTGCCCCGGCTGACGTTGGCGTACAGCGTTTGCGGGCGGACATTCAGTACCTTCAGCGCTTCTGCCGCTGTCATCCAGACCATTCTTGGTTTCCTATGTTGACACTTCAAGTCAAGATTGACGCACCTTGTGGGCGGTCCTAAGCTGGGACAGCATATCAATTCCTGGAGCGCTCATGTCTAAAATGTTGGAGGCTATTTCGTCCGCGCTGTCGTTGTCGGCGCGGGAGTGCGTGCGGTTCACCGGCGAGGGCGAACTGCCATCGTGCTATGCGGTGACAGAGCTGGCGGCGGCGTCGGTGGGCGCGGCCGCGCTGGCGGTGCGGCAGTTGATCGCGGCGCAGGGCGGGCTACCGGCGGAAGTGGTGGTCGATCGGCGGCTGGCGTCGCTGTGGTTCAACTGGTCGCTGCGTCCGGTGGGCTGGGAGCTGCCGCCGCTGTGGGACCCGGTGGCTGGCGACTATCGGACGGCCGACGGCTGGATACGCCTGCACACCAACGCGCCGCATCACCGCGACGCGGCGCTGGCGGTGCTGAAGGCGCCGGCCGATCGCGGTGCGGTGGCGCGGGCGGTGGCCGGCTGGCGCGGCGCCGAGCTCGAAGCGGCGGTGGTGGCGCAGGGCGGCTGCGCGGCAATCATGCGCTCCTGCGCAGAATGGGCGGCGCACGAGCAGGGGCGGGCGGTGGCTGGCGAGCCCTTGATCGCGTTGACGACGCGGGCCGGCAGTTTCAATGCGGGCTGGACGCCGACGCCGTCGCGGCCGCTGGCGGGGCTGAAAGTACTGGATCTGACGCGGGTGCTGGCTGGACCGGTGGCGACGCGCTTCCTGGCCGGCTATGGCGCGGACGTGCTGCGCATCGATCCGCCCGGCTGGAACGAGCCGGGCGTGATACCTGAAGTGACCCTGGGCAAGCGCTGCGCGCGGCTGGACCTGCGGCTGGCGCCGGACCGCGCGGTGTTCGAGCAGTTGCTGGCGGAGGCCGACGTGCTGGTGCACGGCTATCGTTCCGATGCGCTGGAGGGACTGGGATACGGCGATCAGATGCGTCGGCAGCTGAATCCGGGCCTGGTCGATGTGGCGCTGGACGCCTACGGCTGGTCCGGGCCGCTGAACGGGCGGCGCGGCTTCGACAGCCTGGTGCAGATGAGCACGGGCATCGCCCAGCGCGGCATGCAGTGGCGGGGCGCGGACAAGCCGGTGCCCTTGCCGGTGCAGGCGCTGGATCACGCCACCGGCTATCTGGCTGCGGCGGCGGTGGTGCGCGGGTTGTTGAACCGTCTGGCAAAAGGGAGTGCGACGCAGGCGCGCCTGTCGCTGGCGCGCACCGCCTTGCTGTTGACGGAACTGTCGCCGTCGGAGGCTGCGGAGGCGCAGCCGCTGGCGGCGGCAAGCGACGCCGATCTGGCGCCGGCGCTGGAGCAAACCGCGTGGGGCGAGGCGCGCCGCTACCGGCCACCGGTGGCAATCGACGGCGCGCCGATGGCATGGACCCGGCCCGCCAGCGAATTAGGCTCCTCCCTGCCAAGCTGGTAACCCCGGGGTCAAGTCTGACATTCGGACACGAGCTTTGCCGTAGAAGCCATTACGGCAGAGCTTGTGTCCGAATGTCAGATCTGACCCCGGAGGTGGTGGGGAAAAGATGCTCTGTTCGCGGCTTTGAAATACCGTTTGTGTTGCATACTATGTAACCAACTCAGGCGGAACGGATCATGGCGACCTCCAGCATTACTTCCAGCGGCAATACCGGCAGTCCAACGGTGTCGAACGATATCTACAACCGCGTCCAGCAAACGATGGCATCGCAGAACAGCGCCGCGACCAAGCTGAATACGACGCTGAAGAACGACCAGACCAAGCTGTCGGCGCTCGGCCAGTTGCAAAGCGCGCTGGCGAATTTCCAGTCGATCGCCTCCGGCCTGACCGGCAGCGGCTTGAGCACCAGCGCCGCCACTTCGGTCAAGAACATGCTGACCGCCGCCTCCACCGGCACCGCCAAGGCCGGCACCTATGCGGTCGAGGTCAAGCAGCTGGCGCAAGGGCAGTTCCTTACCAGCGACGCGTTCGCATCTTCCACCGCCAAGATCGGCTCGGGCGCCGCCACCACCGTCAAGATCGACTTCGGCACGGCCGGCGGCGACAAGGGTTTTGCCGTCAACGGCAAGGCGGCCGGCAAGTCCATCACCATCGACAGCAGCAACAACACGCTGGACGGCATCGCCGCCGCGTTCAAGGCGGCCGGCGTGGACGTCAAGGTGGTCAAGGGCGACGACGGCAAGTTCTCGCTGGCGATCGCCGGCCCGAGCGGCGCGGCCAACAGCATGCGCATCAGCGTCAGCGGCGACGCCGCGCTGAAAAACCTGCTCGGCTTCGATCCCGACGGCACCCAGAAACTCAAGCAGACCAGCGCCGGCATGGACGCCATCCTCACCGTCGACGGCAAGGACGTCACCAGCGCCAGCAACACGGTCGACAAGGCCATCGCCGGCGCCACGCTGACCCTGACCGCGGCCGGCAAGACCGATGTCACCATCACCCAGGACGCCAGCCAGATCGGCAGCAACCTGAAATCCTTCGTCAGCGCCTACAACGACTTGAACAAGAAGCTGCAAGCGCTGCAAAAAGGCGACCTGAAGTCCGACACGGCGATGGGCCAGGTCAGCAACCAGCTGAACCTGCTGCTGAAGACGGGCGGCGGCAGCGTCTCGATGTCGGCGCTCAACGCGGCCGGCGTCAGCCAGGACAGCAACGGCCAGCTGGTGATCGACGACAAGAAGCTGAAGGCCGCGCTGGCCAGCGATTCGGCCGCTGTCGGCAAGCTGTTCACCAACAACGGCAAGGGCATCGCCGACCTGTTGTCGGCCAAGGCCTCGGCGCTGACCTCGGACAGCAGCGTGATCAGCAAGGAAGCTGGCATGCTGGGCCGCGAGATCAACAGCATCAACGGCCGCCGCACCGTGCTGACCAAGGCGCTGACGGCGCAGGCGACGGCGCTGGCGGCGCTGTACACGGCCCAGGCCCAGACCGGCGCCGGCAGCGCGCTCAACGGCGCGGCCGGCAAGTCGGGCACGCTGTTCGATATGCTGGGTTAATATTTCAGATTGATATTTCTAACGAATTCCTTGCGTCGAAACTGGCTATGCCCGATCATCACGGCTTGTGATTGATTCCACTCGGAGGGGTTATGGCAGGGAAGTTCGTTGGTGCGGCGTTGGTGGCGGCTGGCTTGATGGCGGGCGCGGGGCAGGTGGCGGCCCAGGCGCAAGAGGAGAAAGTCCTCAACATCTATAACTGGTCGGACTATATCGCCGACGATACCGTCAAAAACTTTGAAAAAGAAACCGGTATCAAGGTTCGCTATGACCTGTTTGATAACAACGAAATCCTCAACTCCAAGCTGGCCGCCGGCAAGTCGGGCTACGACGTCGTGGTGCCGACCGCGCAATGGGCGCGCCTGCAAATCGACGGCAAGCTGCTGCGCAAGCTCGATAAATCCAAGCTGAGCAACCTGAAGAACATGGATCCGGCGATCCAGGCCAAGCTGGCCGGCATCGATCCGAACAATGAATACCTGGTCGACTGGCTGTGGGGCTATACCACGGTCGGCATCAACGTCAACAAGGTCAAGGCCGCGCTGGGCGGCATGCCAATGCCGGACAACGCCTGGGACCTGATCTTCAACCCGAAATACGCGGCCAAGCTGAAGTCGTGCGGCGTGTCCTTCCTCGATTCGCCGTCCGAGGTGCTGCCGGCCGCGCTGCTGTATCTGGGCAAGCCGGCCTACTCGAAGAACGCCGCCGACTACGCCGAGGCGGGCAAGCTGCTGCAGGCGATCCGCCCGAATGTGACGTTGTTCAGCTCGTCGGGCTATATCAACGACATGGCCAACGGCGCGGTGTGCGTGGCGCTGGGCTGGTCGGGCGACATCAACATCGCCCGCCAGCGCGCGATCGACGCCAAGAACGGCAATGTGATCGAGGTGCTGGTGCCGAAGACCTCGGCCGCGCTGGTGTTCGACACCATGGCCATCCCGGCCGACGCGCCGCATCCGAACAACGCCCACCTGTGGATCAACTACATCATGCGGCCCGAGGTGCATGCCAGCCTGACCAACAAGGTGTTCTACGCCAATCCTAACCTGGCCAGCCTGAAGTTCGTGCGCAAGGATATCGCCGGCAACAAGACGGTGTTCCTGTCGGACGCCGACAAGCAGCGCATGGCCGCGCCGGAAGCGGTGCCGGCTGATATCCGCCGCAACATTACCCGCATCTACACCAAGTTCAAAACCGGCCTGTAAACGGCAATCGGCGCCAGCGGCGCCGATTTCTGCTTCAGTGAAGCGGTAGCTATTCGTGATAGCGGTCGACCAATTTGTGTTTGCTGCCGCGCATTTCCTCGATCAATTCATACACTACCAGGGCGATCATCCCTCCGAAGATCCCCATCGTGAGCAAGGTGAACATGGTAACCCTCCCTCAAGTTGTTACAATTAAACTTTAGCAGATGGTTGCCGCTTTACAAGCTCTACGCAGCGTATTTTCCGTTTATTTCACCACCAGGTCGGCCGCCATCACCGCTTTCAGGTAGACGCTGATGGCGTTGCCGGGGTCGCGCTGGGAAAACCACCAGGCGCTGGCCTTGCGGATATCCCATTCCAGGTCGTCGCCCGTCATCAACAGCGAAGCCACCTGGCCCAGCGTGGGCTGGTGGCCGACCACCAGCACCGAATCCTTGTTGCCCGGCCAGTTGGCGGCCTTGAGGATATCGGAGGCGTCGGCGCCCGGCGCCAGATCGGTGTGGATCTTGAACTTGCGCCCCAGCGCCTCGGCCGTTTGCAGGGTGCGCACGGCGGGGCTGCACAGGATGCGGCAGCTGTCGGGCAGCTGGGAATCGAGCCACTGGCCCATGCGGCGCGCCTGCTTCAAACCCTTGACGGTCAGTTCGCGCTCCAGATCGGACATGCCGGGTTCGGCGTCCTCGGCCTCGGCATGCCGCCACAATATGAGATCCATGTTTTTCTCCTGAACGACCTGCGAAAAAAGATCCCGCTCCGTTTATTCTCCCAGATGGGCGCCGGGCATGCCCAGCGTTTCCATCAGGTGCTGCTGGGCGCTGTAGGGCAGCTGCTTGCCGCGCGCCTTGCGGCGCTGGTAGTGGCCGTCCGCTTCCAGCTCCCACGCGTTCATATTATCCTTTAAATAAGGATTCAGTCCTTCCGTCAGCACGCGGCGCTTGAGCGCCTTGTCGAGGATGGGGAAGGCCACCTCGATGCGGCGGAACAGGTTGCGGCTCATCCAGTCGGCGCTGGCCAGCATGACGTCGTGCGCCAGGTCGTTGCGGAAGTAGTAGATGCGGCTGTGCTCGAGGAAGCGGCCGATGATGGAGCGCACCTTGATGTTTTCCGACAGCCCCGGCACGCCCGGCTTGAGCATGCAGGCGCCGCGCACGATCAGGTCGATCTTGACGCCGTCCTTGGAGGCCGCGTACAGCGCGCGTATCACCGATTCGTCGACCAGCGCGTTGATCTTGACGATGATCCGCCCCGGCCGTCCGGCGCGGGCGATGCGCGCCTCGTTGCGGATGGCCTTGATGATCTCGTTGTGCAGCGCGAACGGCGCCAGCCACAGGTGCACCAGCCGGTGCGGCTTGGTCAGGCTGGTCAGGTGGATGAACACTTCGTTGACCTCCTGGCTGATGCCGGGATGGCAGGTCAGCAGGCCGAAGTCGGTGTAGAACTTGGTGGTGGTCGGGTGGTAGTTGCCGGTGCCGAGGTGGGCGTAGAAGCGCAGCTTGTGGTCTTCGCGGCGTATCACCAGCGCCACCTTGGCGTGGGTCTTCAGGCCGACTACGCCGTACACCACCTGGGCGCCGGCCTGTTCCAGCTTGTCGGCCCAGTTGATGTTGGCTTCCTCGTCGAAGCGCGCCTTCAACTCGACGATCACGGTCACTTCCTTGCCCGAGCGCGCGGCCAGGATCAGCGACTCCATCAGGTCCGAGTTCATGCCGGTGCGGTAGATGGTCTGCTTGATCGCCACCACCGCCGGGTCGAGCGCGGCGCTGCGGATGAAGTCGATCACCGTCTGAAAGGTCTGGTAGGGGTGGTGCAGCAGGATGTCGCCGTCGCGCAGGGCGGCGAAGATGTCCGGGCTGCCCGGCTTTTGCGCGATGCCCGGGTAGAACGGCGGGAAGCGTAGCGCCGGGTTGTCGACGTGGTCCATGATCTCGGTCAGGCGCACCAGGTTGACCGGGCCGTTGACGGCGTACAGCCGGCTCTGGTGCAGGCCGAACTGGTCGAGCAGGAACTGCGACAGCTCCGGGGGGCAGTTCTTGGCCACTTCCAGCCGCACCGAGGTGCCGAACTGGCGGCCCTGCAATTCGCCCTTGAGCGCCTGGCGCAGGTTCTTGACCTCGTCCTCGTCGACCCACAGGTCGGAGTCGCGGGTGACGCGGAACTGCGAATAGGCGATCACCTCGCGCCCGGCGAACAGGTCGGAGATGTGGGCGTGGATGATGGACGAGAGCAGGCAGAACGACACGCCGCCGCTTTTCGACAAATGGTCCGGCAGGCGGATCACGCGCGGCAGCACGCGCGGCGCTTTGACGATCGCGATGGCGGTGCCGCGGCCGAAGGCGTCCTTGCCGGACAGCGAGACGATGAAGTTGAGACTCTTGTTGACGACTTGCGGGAAGGGGTGGGCCGGATCGAGGCCGATCGGCGTCAGCAGCGGACGCACCTCGGTGTCGAAGTATTCCTTGACCCAGGCGCGCTGCGCCTCGTTGCGCTCGTTGTGGCGCACCAGGTGCACGCCGTTGGCGGCCAGCTGTGGCAGCACTTCCTGATTGAGGATCTCATACTGGTGGGTCACCAGCGCGTGGCATTCATTGCTGATGCGCGACAGCGTGGCCACCAGCGCCGGGTGGTTGGACAGCGAACCTTCGACGCTGCCGGCCGCCAGCAGGCTGGCCACGCGCACCTCGAAGAACTCGTCCAGGTTGCTGCTGGCGATGCACAGGTAGCGCAACCGCTCCAGCAGGGGGATGCTCTTGTCCTCGGCCTGGGCCAGCACGCGCCGGTTGAACATCAGTTGCGACAGTTCGCGGTCCAGGAACGCGGAGTTCTTGTTTACTTCAGCATGCAAGTCAGGCTTCATGTCTTTTTGTTCACTTTGCAGTTAATCTCATTCTATCCTGTATCGCTTCTGTATAGCGGAAGAATGATGCAACAGTGTAAAGAAGAAATATGACAACTCCGTGACATCCGCTGTCATAAATGACCTGGATGACGCGCCGATTATGACACGATGGGCGTAATATATGGCGTTACCACAGCGGTACCATGGCCTGTTCTCAGAGGAAGAGGGCGCCGTTTTCGGGATGGAATAACTATTTTTGACATATTTCGGCCATGTCATAAACCTGTCATATTGCCCCGGTAGACTGCGCAGCATCCTAACCTGTCATAACAAAAGGACTTGATATGCGAATGAAACAGTTGTTCTCTTCCCTGGTAGTTGGCGTTACCGCCGTCGTGGCATTTTCGTCCGCAGCCCATGCCGCCGATATGACCGGCGCCGGCTCTTCCTTCATGTATCCTATCGCCGCCAAATGGGCCGATATGTACAAAGCCGCCACCGGCAACGGCCTGAACTATCAATCCGTCGGCTCCGGCGCCGGCATCAAGCAGATCAAGGCCAAGACCGTCGACTTCGGCGCGTCCGACAAGCCGCTGAGCGCCGCTGAACTGGACGCCGAAGGCCTGATGCAGTTCCCTGCCATCATGGGCGGCGTGGTCGCCGTGGTCAACATCGACGGCGTCACCCCTGGCCAGCTGAAGCTGACCGGCCCGGTGATCGGCGACATCTACCTGGGCAAGATCACCAAGTGGAACGACGCCGCCATCGCCGCGCTGAACCCTGGCGTGAAACTGCCGGCCGAAGAAATCACCGTGGTGCACCGCGCCGACGGTTCGGGCACCACCTTCCTGTTCACCGACTTCCTGTCGAAAACCAACGCTGAATTCAAGACCAAGATCGGCGCCGACGCTGCCGTGAAATGGGCCGTGGGCGTGGGCGGCAAGGGCAACGAAGGCGTCGCCGCCAACGTGCAGCGCATCAAGGGTTCGATCGGCTACGTCGAGTGGGCTTACGCCAAGAAAAACAAGATGTCGCACACCCAGCTGAAAAACAAGGACGGCAACTTCCTGCAGCCTGACGACGAGTTCTTCAAGGCCGCCGCCGCCAACGCCGACTGGGCCAAGACGCCAGGTTTCGCCGTGGTGCTGACCGACCAGCCAGGCAAGAGCGCATGGCCGATCACCGGCGCGACCTTCGTGCTGATGCACAAGGCCCAGGCCGACGCCGCCAAAGGCAAGGAAGTGATCAAGTTCTTCGAGTGGTCGTTCAAGAACGGCGCCACCGCCGCGACCGAACTGGACTACGTGCCTATGCCTCCTTCGGTGGTCAAGCTGATCCAGGATTCCTGGAAAGCCAACCTGAAAGACGCTTCGGGTAAAGCGATTTACTAATCCTTGCCCACCCTTCGCCGCCGGCAGCACGGGCGGCGAGGGGGCTAGCCTGCGCCGCCCATTGGGGAGGCGCAGGCTAGCTTACATCCACGAGACAACAATATGAGCGCTGATATCACTTCCACGCCCCTGACCAAACCGGAGCCGGCCATGCACACCGCCACCGCCGCCCACGCGGCAGCCGAGCAGGCCGCCACCAAGGCCATGCACCGCACCATGCGCAACCAGCGCATCCAGGATTTCATCTTCCATAAGACCACCATGCTGTTCGCGCTGTCGGTGCTGGCGGTGCTGCTGGGCATCATCGTCTCGCTGCTGGTGGGCGCCTGGCCGGCGTTCAAGGAATTCGGTCCCGGCTTCGTCACCCGCGTCGAGTGGGACCCGGTCAACGACCAGTACGGCGCGGCGATCGCCATCGTCGGCACCCTGGTCACCTCCGGCATCGCGCTGCTGATCGCCTTCCCGGTCAGTTTCGGCATCGCGCTGTTCCTGACCGAGATCTGCCCGGCCTCGCTGCGCCGCCCGCTGGGCACGGCGGTCGAGCTGCTGGCCGGCGTGCCGTCCATCATCTACGGCATGTGGGGCCTGTTCGTGTTCGCGCCGCTGTTCGGCGACTACGTGCAGCCGCTGCTGAAGAACACCATCGGCCACCTGCCCATCATCGGCCAGTTCTTCAGCGGCCCGACCATGGGCATCGGCGTGCTGACGGCGGCGCTGATCCTGGCGGTGATGATCATCCCCTTCATCTCGTCGGTGATGCGCGACGTGTTCGAGATCGTGCCGGCCGTGCTGAAGGAATCGGCCTACGGCCTGGGCTGCACGCGCTGGGAAGTGGTGCGCAAGATCGTGCTGCCGTACACCAAGACCGGCGTGGTCGGCGGCGTCATGCTGGGTCTGGGCCGCGCGCTGGGCGAGACCATGGCCGTGACCTTCGTCATCGGCAACGCCAACAAGCTGTCGTGGTCCTTGTTCGCGGCCGGCAATTCGATCGCCTCGACCTTGGCCAATGAATTCGCCGAGGCCGACACGCCGCTGCACACGTCGTCGCTGTTCGCGCTGGCGTTGATCCTGTTTGTCATTACCTTTATCGTTCTGTCCTCCGCCAAGCTGATGTTGGCGAGCATGTCCCGCAAGGAAGGCGTCAAATGAAGCAAGTAGCTACCTCGTCGCCGGTCAACCCGGTTTACCGCAAGCGCCTGCTGGCGCACCGCATCGGCATCGCCCTGTCCGTGCTGGCCATGTCGGTCGGCCTGCTGGTGCTGGCCTGGATCCTGGTCACGCTGGCCGTCAAGGGCTTCGGCGCGCTCAACCTGCATCTGTTCACGCAGCCGACGCCGTCGCCCGGCAGCGAGGGCGGCGGCGTGTCCAACGCCATCGTCGGCAGCCTGATGATCGTCGGCCTGGCGACGCTGGTGAGCACGCCGGTTGGCGTGCTGGCCGGCATCTACCTGGCCGAATACGGCGAGGAAAACAAGATCGCCAGCCTGACCCGCTTCGTCACCGACATCATGCTGTCGGCGCCGTCGATCGTGATCGGCATGTTCGTCTGGGCGCTGTACGTGGCCACCGTCAACCACTATTCCGGCTACGCCGGCTCGCTGGCGCTGGCGCTGATCGCGGTGCCGGTGGTGGTGCGCACCACCGACAACATGCTGCGCCTGGTGCCCAACAGCCTGCTGGAAGCGGCCTTCGCGCTGGGCGCGCCGCGCTGGAAAGTGGCGATGATGGTGCGCCTGCGCGCCGTCAAGGCCGGCGTGATCACCGGCGTGCTGCTGGCCGTGGCCCGCATCTCCGGCGAGACCGCGCCGCTGCTGTTCACCGCGCTCAACAACCAGTTCTTCAGCGCCGACATGAACCGCCCGATCGCCAACCTGCCGGTGGTGATCTACGGCTTCGCCATGAGCCCGTACGACAACTGGCGCGAGCTGGCCTGGGGCGGCGCGCTGCTGGTGACCTTCAGCGTGCTGGCGCTGAACATCATCTCGCGCACCCTGTTCAGCCAAAAAGTCCCGAATTAAACCCGAATATCAAATTCTGATAAGAGCGATCAACAATGAATACGCAACTGAGCCAAGAGAATGTGGTAGCCGCCAACGGCAAACGTAAAACCATCGAGATTTCGGGCCTGAATTTTTTCTACGGTAAAACCCAGAGCCTGACCAACGTCAACCTGGACGTGCACGAAAAGCAGGTCACGGCCTTCATCGGTCCTTCGGGCTGCGGCAAGTCGACGCTGCTGCGCACGCTCAACCGCATGTACGACCTGTACCCGGGCCAGCGCGCCGAGGGTTCGATCATGTACCGCGGCCGTAACATCCTGGAAGAGGGCCAGGACGTCAACATGCTGCGCGCCAAGGTCGGCATGGTGTTCCAGAAGCCGACCCCGTTCCCGATGTCGATCTACGACAACATCGCTTTCGGCGTGCGCCTGTACGAAGACCTGTCGAAAGGCGAGATGGACGAGCGCGTCGAATGGGCGCTGAAGAAGGCCGCGCTGTGGGGCGAGGTCAAGGACAAGCTGAGCAAATCCGGCCTGTCGCTGTCGGGCGGCCAGCAGCAGCGCCTGTGCATCGCGCGCGGCGTCGCCGTCAAGCCGGACGTGCTGTTGCTGGACGAGCCGACCTCGGCGCTCGATCCGATCTCGACCTCGAAGGTGGAAGAGCTGATCAGCGAGCTGAAGCAGGACTACACCATCGCCATCGTCACCCACAATATGCAGCAGGCGGCGCGCTGCTCGGACTACACCGCCTATATGTACCTGGGCGAGCTGGTGGAGTTCGGCGAGACCGACCAGATCTTCATGAATCCGGCGCGCAAAGAGACGCAGGATTACATCACCGGTCGCTTCGGCTGATCGAACTTATAATAGCAAAACGACTACGGAGCTCAGCATGATCGGTGAACACTCATCCAAGCAGTACGACAACGAACTGGAAGCCATCCGCAGCAAGGTGCTGCTGATGGGCGGCATCGTCGAGACCCAGTTCCTCGACGCCATGACCTGCTTCCGCATCGGCAATCCCGAGCGCGCCGACCGCGTGATGCGCGAGGACGACGCCGTCAACCAGCTGGAAGTGTCGCTGGACGACGCCTGCAGCCACCTGATCGTGCGCCGCCAGCCGGCCGCCAACGATCTGCGCACCATCATGGCGACGATCAAGGTGATCACCGACCTCGAGCGCATCGGCGACGAAGCGACCAAGATCGCCCGCACCGCCAAGGCGCTGCACGCGCGCGGCGCGGTGACCGTCAACCACTACGAGATGGTGCGCGGCATCGCCAACAACACCAGCGACATGCTGCACGACGCGCTGGACGCGTTCGCCCGCAACGACGGCAAGCAAGCCTTGCAGCTGATCGCCCAGGACGCCGTGATCGACCACGAGTTCCGTTCGATCATGCGCAATCTGATCACCTTCATGATGGAAGATCCGCGTACAATCTCGGCCGCGCTGGACACGCTGTGGGTGGCCAAGGCGATCGAGCGCATCGGCGATCACGCCAAGAACATCGCCGAATACGTCATCTACGTCGTCGAAGGCAAGGACATCCGCCACACCAAGACCGCACCGATACCGGACGACGTGCCCGAGCAGGCGCAATAAGAAATAAGAGAAATAATGGCATCCGATAAAACCACCGTACTGATCGTCGAAGACGAGCCCGCCATTGTCGAGCTGGTGACGTTTTCGCTGCGCGAAGCAGGCTGGAACTGCTGCGCCGTGCAAAGCTGTTCCGAGGCCTGGGACTTCATCCAGACCAAGACCCCGCAACTGATCTTGCTGGACTGGATGCTGCCCGACCAGACCGGCCTGCGCCTGCTGGCGCGCATCCGTTCCGACCGCCAGTTCAATGAAATCCCGGTCATCATGCTGACCGCCAAGAGCATGGAAGAAGACAAGCTGGCGGGCCTCAACAGCGGCGCCGACGACTATGTCACCAAGCCGTTCTCGCCGCGCGAGCTGCTGGCGCGCGCCAAGGCGCTGCTGCGCCGCAAGAGCCCGGAGCATGCGCAAGCGACCATGCGCGCGGCCAATGTGATGCTGGACCCGGTCAGCTGCACGGTGTTGATGGACGAGCAGAAGATCGACATCGGCCATGCCGAGTACAAGCTGCTGAAGTTCCTGTTGGCGCATCCGGAACGGGTGTTCTCGCGCAGCCAGCTGCTCGACAAGGTGTGGGGTGACCATGTGGTGATCGAAGAGCGTACCGTCGACGTCCACGTGCTGCGCCTGCGCAAGGCCTTGAAAGAGGCCGAGCATCTGATCAAGACGGTGCGTAGCGTGGGCTACATGCTGTCGGAGAAATAATGAATCCAAAACTGGTGTTCTGGGTGCCGGCCGCGCTGCGCACCGCCATCATCCTGGCGGGCTGCGCGACGCTGGGCTGGATGTTCGGCTGGATACACGGCCTGGTGCTGGCGTTGCTGGCCATGATGGTGATGGTGTTCGTGCAGCTGTCGTATCTCTACCAGTTGAGCAACTGGATGGACGATCCGCAGAGCGCCAAGCTGCCCGACGGCTGGGGCGCCTGGACCAATATCTTCTCGCGCCTGTACCGCATGCGGCGCGACGACGAGAAGAACCAGGCCGAGCTGACCGAATGGCTGGCGCGCTTCCGCCAGGCCATGCACTTGCTGCCGGACGGCGTGGTCATCATGGACGACGTGCTGTTCCTGGAGTGGTGCAATCCGGCCGCCGAGAAGCACCTGGGCCTGACGCACGAGCGCGACAAGGGCATGCGCGTGACCAACCTGGTGCGCAGCCCGGATTTCATGGACTACATCATCCTCGGCCGCTACGAGCAGCCGCTGACGATCAGCTTCCGCGAGCGCAAGCTGATCGTGCATATCATTCCGTTTGAAAACCGCCGGCAAATCCTGGTGACGCACGACGCCACCGAGAGCGAGCGCATCGAAGAGATGCGGCGCGACTTCATCGCCAACGCGTCGCACGAGCTGCGCACGCCGTTGACGGTGATCGTTGGTTTCCTGGAGATCGCCGCTTCCGAGGGGCTCGATGCGGCCACCCGCTCGGCGCACCTGAAGCTGATGACAGAGCAGGGCCATCGCATGCAACACCTGATCGAGGACATGCTGACCCTGTCGCGGCTGGAGTCGGTGGATTATCCGATGCGGCCGGAGCAGGTCGACGTGCCCAAGCTGATGGAGCAGGTATTGCGCGACGCGCGGGCACTGTCTGCCGGCAAGCACGAGATCACCATGGCCGTGAACGGGCCGGACATCATGGGCAGCTACGAAGAGCTGCACAGCGCTTTCGGCAACCTGGCTTCGAACGCGGTGCGCTACACGCCGGCCGGCGGCAAGATCCAGCTGGTGTGGAAAGCGTATGAAGGCGGCGTCAAGTTCATGGTGGAAGATACCGGCATCGGCATCAGCCCTGAGCATATCTCGCGCCTGACCGAGCGCTTCTACCGGGTCGACAAGAGCCGTTCGCGCGAGACCCAGGGCACCGGGCTGGGACTGGCGATCGTCAAGCACGTGCTGCTGCGCCATGGCTCGACCTTGCAGATCAAGTCGGAGGCCGGCAAGGGCAGCTCCTTCATCGTCTGCCTGCCGAAGACCGCCATCGTGCAGCAGCAGCCGGAGTTGCTACTTAACTAATGCGTTCAGGGGTTTTTGTCGACTTCGTCATGGGTGCCGCAGTTACGCATGAACGCTGTGTGGTTCTCAAACGTAAAGCTGGCTTTGTGCGAGTCGTTGCTGGTCAAATGACTCGTATAGACCTTGAATTTTGTTCAGCGCGTTATCCAGCTGGTCCTGATTAGTCACCAACCAGGGGGCGCCTCGCGAGTCGCTGGTCGCATCATGTTCGGCGATTTCCCATTGCAGCTTGTTCGCGGTCGTGTACGTTTCTTCTGTGATGTTGCGTAGATCAGCGATGGCTTGTTGAAGCTTGAGGCTGTTTGGAAGCTGGCGCTCTTCCTGTTGCAGGTCTAAGATTCTGCGGCGGACGATGCGCAGGCTTTCCTTCATTTTTTCCAAACGGCCATGTATCGCCATTTCTGGATCCAGGATGTCTGGGGTCAAGGTCGCCCGAACCTTTGCAACCTGATGCTCCAAGCGCAAGCGCTGAGCGCTTACCACACGCGAGGCATTTTCAAAGTCGCGAATGTTTAGCTGTCGCTGATCGCCTTCGGCCAGGTCTACCGTCTGTGCGACGTTGGCCAAAGTGTCTTGAATCTCAATATTTGACGTTTCAGAAAGCAGCATCATCGCGTCCTTTTGAAGTCGCTATCCACACTGCCTATAACAATACTCTTCGTGGCTTTGCCGTCAAGCGTGCGATGATCTGGCTGTCTGTCCTATACCCCCTGCTCAGCCTATCATCCAGCCATATGGAAAGCCATAGCGCCAGACGTTGAACAGTTCGGCGCTATCGCTGACGCCGATAATGACCATCATGTGCTGCAGGTAGGACAGGAATTGATCGCGCTCCTCGGATTCGGCGCTATCGAACTTTCCCAATGCGGACTTGAACGTCTTCAGGACAAAAGATCGGCGTGCATGTGATGGAAGATCCGTCATCAACGTGACGAGGACTGCGTCGACTTCCGCCTGCGCCTGCGCCCGTACGCTCTCGTTCGGCGCGCCGGGATACGCGTGCAGCAGGTCCGGCAGGAATTTCTGCTCCGCCTTCAGTTGCGCGAGCTGGGCCCGCATCGTTGGCGTGACGACGATCGCGCGGTCGGACAGACCGGTTGGCCAGACTACAAAAAGCAAACCGGAGACGCCGCTGGCGATGACGGCGCTTACCGCAAGCACGATTGCGAGCAAAATTTTCGTGAAGCTGAAATTCATTTAATTATGGGTAGGTGAAGAAGATGAAGTGCACGGCGTTGAGCGCGATGTGCACGAGGATGGGCGCTTCGATGCGCTGCGTGATGTGGTAAACGTAGGCATAGCCCAGGCCGGCAACCGAGGCGAGCAAGGCGTACAGCGGACCGCCCGCCAGATGGGCGGCGCCGAACAGCAGGGCGGAGCAGATCAGCGCCACCCACGCGGCATGACGGAAGCCGGACAGCGCCGATACCAGTCGTGCTTGCAGGAAGCCGCGGAAGAACGCCTCTTCGGCGACCACCGTGAAGAACAGATTCACCGCGAGGAATTGCAGTGTGACCTCCGGCAGCTTGAATGCCGGCTGCACGAAGCCGACGCCGGTGGCAAACGCCATCACGGCCGCCACGGTGAGCAACAGCACCGGCCCAGTCTTCCTCAGCACGCCGCCAAATTCAGCCAGCGACGCAGTGCGATGGCAAAGGAAGGCCAGCAGTATCAGGCCGACCGCGCCCTTGTCGAAATTCGCATACTGCGTAAACGGCTTGGCGCCGGCCGAGAACACCGCGCCGGCGATCACCACCGGATTGCTGAACCCCGGCAGCTTGTGGATCGCCAGCGCAAACGCCAGCACCAGCGTGACCACGCCAAACACAACCCGCAGATATTTTTTGGACGCCGCACCGGTCAGCCAGGCCGCGCCGCCGAACAAGGCCAGCGCGATGAAGGCCGGCGCCTGCAGCACGCCCGACAGCGCGCCGCACAGCAGCGCCACGGCAAACAAGGCTTGCCATGGCGCGAGCGGGAGGTGGGAAAAACGTGGGAGCCAGACGGCCCCAACAGACAGCGCGAGGGCGATAAAGGTCAGCAGCGTGAGAGTCGGCATGTGAGGGAAACGGTAAATTGAATTTCCCTCAATAGTATCATCCAGCTAAGCGGCTTAGAACTTATAGGCAACACCCGTCATCAGCAACGGCGTGGTCTTGCGCTTGGTCAGCGGGCTGTCGGCGGCATCGGAGGCCAGCTGCGTCACGCCGAGCACCGTGTGCACCGACCAGTTCTTGTCGAGCACGTGGTTCCAGCTGACGCTGGCCGCGACGTTGGCAATGCCGCTCTTGGCGGTGTAAGCCTTGTAGCCGGAGGCGGCGCTTTGCGCGGTGGTCACGCCGAAATAGGTTTGCATGTGCTTCTTGTCGGCGTACTCGGTCGACAGGCTCAGGCCGACCTGGTCGCTGGCGGTGGTGTACAGCGACGTCGACGCGCCCAGCGTGTAGGTGGCGCCGTGCTCGCGGTGCGCCAGGTTCTGCGTGGTGCCCAGGCTGATGCCGACGGTGCCCAACTGATAGCTGGCGCCCAGCACTGCCTGGACCGCGCCCTGGATGTCGCCCATGCCCTTGAGCGCGTCGGAGCCCTCGAAGGTATTGCGCTTGTGGTCGGCGCGCGCGCCGCCGTAGCTCAGCGCCGCGCTCAGGCCGACGCCGCTCGCGCTGGTCTGGAAGCCGATGCCGCGCATGGTGCTGAGGAAGATGCCATTGTCGAAAGTGCGTTCGATGTAGGGCAGCGGCACCACGCGGCTTTTCTTGCTGCCGGCGTATTCCGGCACATAGGCGATGCCGCCGCCCACGGTCAGGCTGTCGCCGGCGGCGGGCGCGGTTTGCGGACCGGACGACGAAGGCAGGTCGAGGGCGTCGGCGTGGCTGTTGCCGCTGAAGGCGCAAAGGGAGGCGAGGGCAAGGCTAATGGCAAGGCGCATGAAGGATCCTGTGAGATGATGGTTCGGAGGTCCGCCGGCGCTTGTCAGAGTGGGCCCGGCGTATGACGGAGCGAAGTGTCGCAACATTTCCCGTCCGCCGCTACCGGCTTGTCTGAAGTATCATCTGCTGAATTGATTGGTACCGCGTGGCGGTGCCCGACCTCCTGAGAGCCAACCATGTCCCTGACGCTGTACTACCATCCACTGGCCTCGTTCTGCCACAAAGTGCTGATCGCGCTGTACGAGAACGCCACGCCGTTCGAACGGCGCCTGATCAACCTGGGCGACGAAGCCGACCGCGCCGAGCTGGAAGCGATCTGGCCCTTGTGCAAGTTCCCGGTGCTGCGCGACCACCAGCGCGGGCGCGACGTGCCGGAGACCTCGGTCATCATCGAATACCTGGACCGCTACTTTCCCGGCCCGCAGGATTTGATCCCGGCCGACTGGGACGCGGCGCTCGATGTGCGCCTGTGGGACCGCTTCTTCGACAACTATGTGCAGGAGCCGGTGCAGACCATCGTCGGCGGCCACCTGAGCGGCCTGCAGTGCGACCAGACCAAGGAGCGCACCAAGCTCAAGACGGCGTACAAGATGATCGAGAAGCGCATGGCCACGCGCAGCTGGATGTGCGGCGACGCCTTCAGCATGGCCGATTGCGCGGCGGCGCCCGCGCTGTTCTACGCCGCCACGCTGTTGCCGTTCCCCGAGGAATACCAGCACCTGAACGGCTACTTCGAGCGGCTGGTGGGCCGCCCGTCGGTCAAGCAGGTGCTGGACGAAGCGAAACCGTACTTCTCGATGTATCCCTTCATCGAGGATATTCCGGAACGCTTCCTGTAACGGCGCCTAGTTCTTGTTGCCCGAGGCGCCGGCATGCTCGTCGGCGCTCTGCATCGAGGCCGGTTGCGCCATCGAACCGTTCTGCGCCGCCACGCTGGCGAAGTGGTGGGCCTGGTCGATGATTTCCTTGCCGGCAGCCTTGCCCTGGCGCAGCTGCTGGTCGACCTGGGCGACGGCCTTGTGCGTGACCGCCTCGGCCAGCTCGGTCGCGGTGCGCGCCGCCTGCGGCGCATGCTGCTGCACCACCTGGTTGATGCTGGTCTGATACTCGCTGGCGATCTGGTTCAGCTGCTGCTGCCACGCCTGCAGCTTGTGCGCCGCCTGTTCGGTCGACGGCGTGCCGGCCTGCGTGCGCTCCGCCTGCGGGGTCAGCAGGGCGGTGCGCAGCGCTGCGGTGGAATCCTGAAGCCAGTCGCGGCTGAATTGCAGGTTCACCTCGGACAGCTGGCGCACCGATTGCAGGGTGGCGAGCGTCAGGTCGCTGAAATAGTCGATGCGGGCGAGCGCGTGATTTTTTGCTGCTGGCGAAATGGTTTCCACAAACGAATTCATGTACTTCTCCTGGATGGTGTTGGGCCAAAGAGAGCGTGCTGTTACAGGCGCTCTGGCCGGACGCCTGTAGCACTATCTTGGCAGGTGCGGCCTGTTTTTGCCACACCAGAGCTTGCCGGCATCATTCGTTTTGCCTGGTCAATAGATTATCCGCTTCGCCACGCCCTTGTCCGTCTCGCCACATAGCGGTGGACCGGCGGCGGACGGCTGCGCTAAGGTGGCGCTGTCCCTATCACTCATGAAAGCCAGTCCATGAAAAGAAGAAGCTTGCTCAAGTCGGTGGCGGCCTTGCCGCTGATTTCGCTGACCTCGTTGCCTGCGTGGAGCGCCGCCGCCACCGCGCCGCGCCGCCGCGTGCGCCCCGGCGACGCCGCCTGGCCGTCGGCCACGGCCTGGCAGCAATTGAAGGCGCGGGTCGATGGCCGCCTGCTCAAGCTGGATGCGCCGTTCGCCGCCTGCGCCGCCAGCGCCGTTGCGCCGGCCTGCACCGCCGCGCTGGACGAGCTGAAAAACACCTACGCCATCGGCGACCAGCCGGCGCTGACGCAGACCAGCGGCTGGCTGGACGCCTGGTCCTCGCAGCCGAGCGCCTACGCGGTGGCGGCGCGCGGCACGGCCGACGTGGTGGCGGCGGTCAACTTCGCGCGCGAGCATAATCTGCGGCTGGTGGTCAAAGGCGGCGGCCACAGCTACCAGGGCACGTCCGACGCGCCCGATTCGCTGCTGGTCTGGACGCGCCAGATGAACGACGCCACCTTGCAACCGGCCTTCGTCGCCCAGGGCTGCAACGACGCGCCGCAGCCGGCCGTCACGCTGGGCGCGGGCGCGATGTGGATCGACGCCTACGACGCCGTCACCACGCGCGGCGGCCGCTACGTGCAGGGCGGCGGCTGCACCACGGTCGGCGTCGCCGGGCTGGTGCAGAGCGGCGGCTTCGGCAGCTTCTCCAAGAACTACGGCACCGCCGCCGCCGGCCTGCTGGAAGCGGAGGTGGTGACCGCCGACGGCCAGGTGCGCATCGCCAACGCCTGCACCAACCCCGAGCTGTTCTGGGCCTTGAAGGGCGGCGGTGGCGGCAGCGTCGGTGTGGTCACGCGGCTGACGCTGCGCACGCGCGAACTGCCGGAGACCTTCGGCGCGGTGTTCTTCACCATCAAGGCCGGCTCCGACGACGCCTACCGCGCGCTGATCGCGCAGGTGCTGGCGTTCTACGCCGGCGCGCTGTTCAACGCCAACTGGGGCGAGCAGATCGGCTTCAACACCGGCAACACGGTGGACGTGTCCATGGTGTTCCAGGGCCTGAACCAGCAGCAGGCGGAGGCGGTGTGGGCGCCGTTCCTGGCCTGGCTGGGCGAGCGGCCCGAGTACACGCTGGAGAAACCGTTCCGCGCGGTGGCGCTGCCGGCGCGGCAGTTCTGGAACGTGGCCTTCTTCAAGAAATACGCGCCCGGCTTCATGCTGGCCGACGAGCGTCCCGGCGCCCCGGCGCACCACGGCGTGTGGAAGGGCGACGCCGAGGACGCGGGCTGGTTCATCCACGGCTACCAGTCGGCCTGGCTGCCGGCCACGCTGCTGGCCGCCGAGCAGCAGGCGCGGTTGGCCGACGCGCTGTTCCGCAGCACGCGGCACTGGCGCGTCGGCCTGCACTTCAACAAGGGACTGGCCGGCGCCTCGGCCGCCGACCTGGCCGCCGCGCGCGACACGGCGATGAATCCCGACGTGCTGGGCGCCTTCGCGCTGGCCATCATCGCCGGTGGCGACGGCCCGCGCTATCCGGGCATGCCAGGCGCGCAAGAGGATGCGGAGAAGGGCGCGCAGCGCGGCCGTGAACGGGCCGCCGCGATTGGCCGGGCGATGGCGGAACTGTACAAGGCCGCGCCCAAGGCCGGCTCCTACGTGTCGGAGAGCGACTACTTCCTCAAGGACTGGCAGGCCGCGTTCTGGGGCGCCAACTACGAGCGGCTGGCGCGCGCCAAGCGGCAGTACGATCCGCACGGCCTGTTCTTCGTGCGCCACGGCGTCGGCAGCGAGACGTGGAGCGACGACGGCTTCACGCGCAAGGGCTAGCGCGGCACCAGCAGCAGCTCCTTCTGGCGTCCGCTGATGTAGCGGATGCCGGCTTGGTCGAAGTAGGCGTCTTCCTCCAGCATGATGCGCACCGGCTCCGCGTAGCCCGGCAGCGCGGTGGCCGCATTGAGCTCGATCGAGTAGGCGGTGCGGTAGCGCAGCGCCTCGTCGCCGCTGCCCGGCACGCCGTCCTGCATGTCCCACATGCCGATGGTCGGGCCGGCCGCGTGGCCGTGGTAGCCGATCGGATGGGTGTAGATGGTCGGGTTCAGGTTCTCGGCGCGCGCCTGCGCCAGCGCCGCGGCCAGCATCTGGTTGCCGGTGCGGCCGTGGCGGAACTGCGCGGTCAGGATATCCTGCAGGCGGTTGGCGCGGGCGAAGGCCTGCACCAGCGCGGCCGGCGCGGCGCTCTCGCCGGGCTTGAGCACATAGGCATGCTGCTGCACGTCGGTGTTCAGGCGCAGGTAGGTGATGCCGATGTCCACGTGCAGCAGGTCGCCGGGGATGATGACGTCGGCGTTGGCCAGGCCCTTGCCGGCGCGCTGGATCTCCACCGACGGGTGGAACCAGGTGTCGTAGCCCAGGTCGCGGATCTTCTGGCGGAACCACCACACCACGTCCTCGCTGGTGGTGATGCCGGGCGTGATCACGCGCTCGGAAAAACCTTCGGCGATGATCTTGTGCGTGGCGTCGACCAGCTGTGGATAGATCTGCATCTCGCGTTCGGTGCGGGTCTCCAGCCAGCGCACCGCCAGTGGCTCGGCCGACACCACCCTGGTGCGGTATTCGGGCGGCAGCGCTTGCAGCAGCTCGGCGTAGTCGGTGTGGTCGATGCCGTCGGCGTGGCCGAAATGGCGCGAGGTGTCGAGCGCGATTTTGCCCGGCTTGCGCTGCTGGATCAGCGCCACCAGCGCCGCCCACTGTTCGGGGAATTTCTGCGTGTCCCATGCGGCGGCGATGCTCTTGCCGACGTTGTAGCGCGCCACCGCCAGCTTGTCGACGCGGCCGCTGGCCGGATCGCGGTAGAACAGCAGCACCGTGCGGCGGCGCGCGTTGAGCCACTCGGCCGGCAGCATGGTCTTGAGCACCGGGTCTTCGTTGTATTCGCGCGAGACCACGATCCACATATCGATGCCGGTCTGCGCCATCATGTCCGGCAGCAGCGTGTCGAAGCGTTCGGCCAGCAGCTGGTTGATCACCGCCGCCTGTTCGCGTACGGGCAGCACCTGGGCCGGCGCATGGGCGGCCGCCAGCAGCAGGGACATCGCAAGGAGATATTTTTTCATGCGCCCATTTGACCACAGCGCCCGGCGAAGTCAATCAACTAGCTGCATACTTGTTAAAAAAGCACTCTTGCGTTACGCTGGAGCCAGCCCACACACAAGGAGCAAGCATGGCATCGATTTTCTACTTGCATGGCGGCCCAGGCCTGAGCGTCGCCATTGAAAGCACGCGCTTCCCGCAGGCCTGCGACGTGGAATGGTGGCAGCAGCCGCCTGCGGCGCCGTGCGCGCAGCGCCCCTACCTGGATTTGCTGGAGGCCACGCTGGCCGGGTTTCGCCGCAGCGCGCAGGCGCACGGCGCGCCGCTGACCGTGATGGCCAGTTCCTTCGGCGCGCACCTGGCGACCCATGTCGCCAACCACGCGCCGGAACTGGTGGCGCGCGTGGTGCTGCTGGCGCCGACTTATAATCCCGAACAGGCCGCGCTGCGGCTGGCGCGGCACGCGCTGGCGCGCAACGCCGGCCATGCAGACGCCCCCAAGGTCGCCGCGGCGCTGGCGGCCTACGAAGCGTCACCGGGGCGGGCGCGCTTTTGGGACGTGTTCGGCGTGCTGCAACTGCTGCCGGATGTGCCGTCCTTGTATTTCGGCCCGGATGCCGGCGATGCGCCGCGCCATTTCCTCGAAGTGCTGCAACAGCCGGGCGCCTTCGACGGCCCGACCTCGGTCGCCGTGTCGGATGACTTTGCGGCCAGCTTCCAGCCGCCGGGGCGCAGCGCCTTCAACGGACCGGTCTCGGTGCTGTTCGGCCGCCATGATCCGATGATCGATGCGGAACGGGATGGCGCCATCTGGCGCGCCATCTTCCCGCAAGCGAATGTGCGCCTGGTCGACAGCGGCCACTTCCCGCTGCTCGAAACGTCGCTCGAAGCCTGCCTGGCCTAAGCCGCCCGCGCCTGCCGCGCGCTCAGCGCGAAAAGTGGGCGTCGATTTCTTCCAGCGTCTTGCCCTTGGTTTCGGGCAGCAGGAAGGTGGCGGTCAGGAAGTACAGCAGCGCGCAGCCGGCGCCGTAGAAGAACAGCGTGGCGTAGCCATACTGGCCGACCGTCGGCAGGAACACCGCCGCGATCACGGTGGACACGAACTGGTTGATCAGCAGCGCCACGCTCATGCCGTTGGAGCGGATACGGTTGGGCATCAGCTCCGACAGCGCCAGCCACACGCACACGCCGGGGCCGACCGCGAAGCTGGCGACGAACAGGCAGATCGCCAGCGCCACCTGCCAGCCGTGTGTGGACGGCGGCACCGCCGACAGGTGCGCCTGCTCGATGCGCAGCGGAGCGCCGACCGCTTCGGCCGGATCGGCGAACGGATTCAGATGCAGGCGGCGGAAGAAGGCGCCGATCACGCTGTCCGCCTGCACCGTGTCTTCACGGGCGACGCGCAGCAGCGGCAGCGCCGGATCGTCGCTGCGGCGGCTTTGCACGTTGGTGAATGGGCCGTAGGAATAGGCGATCGACAGCTGCATCGGCGCGCCATCGGCCGGTGTGGCGCCCAGCGTCTGCAGGGTGGCCGGGTCGAGACGCAGTTCCAGGGCTTCGGCGTGCACGCGCGTTTGCAGCATGGCGCTGATGTCGCGCTGCTCGCCCTCCACGCTGCGGAACAGCAGGCCGGCCGTCAACAGCGCCAGCACGATGCCGCCGGTGCCCAGCATCATCAGGAACTTGCGGCCCTTGCGGTCCACCAGCGCCACCGCCACCACCGTCATCACCGCGTTGAGCACCTTGAGCGCGACGTCGGCCATGTTGGCGGTGGCGCCGGGCAGGCCGGCCTGGTTCAGGATCGTGACCACATAGGCCAGGATGGAATTGATGCCGGTCGCCTGCGTCAGGGCCAGCACCAGGCAGGCCAGCAGGAAGGGCAGCACGTAGCGGCGGCTCAGCAGTCGATCGTTGACCACCGCGCCGCCGGTCGACGTCACCGGCGACAGTGCCAGTTCGATGTCGCGCAGTTCCGCTTCCGCCTCGGCGGCGGGACGGGTGCGCAGCAGCGCGGCGCGGGCCTGGGCGATGCGGCCCTTGCGCGCCAGCCAGCGCGGCGATTCCGACAGCAGCAGGCCGCCCAGCGTGAACACCAGGCCCGGAGCCAGGCACACCCAGAAGATGCTGCGCCATGCGTGGTCCTTGGCCGCGAACACGGCGTCGGCGCGGGCCGCCTCCGCCAAGTGCTGCGCCGCCGCCGTGGCGGTTTCCACCGTCTGCGCCTGGAACAATCCGATCAGCGCCGCCGCCACCAGGCCGATGGTCAGCAGCAGCTGGAACAGCGCCGCGCCGCGGCCGCGATGGCGCGCATGCAGGCACTCGGCCAGGTACAGCGGCACCACCACGCCGATCAAGCCGCCGCTGACGCCTTGCAGCAGACGGCCCAGCATCAGCGGCAGGTAGCCGTCGGCCAGCGCGATCAGCGGTATGCTCAAGGTGAACAGGGCGCCGGCCAGCACCATCGCCGCGCGTCGTCCGACCAGGTCGGCCAGCGCGCCGGCGAACAGCGACGACAGCACGGACCCCAGCAGCACCGCCGCGACGATAAAGCCCAGCTGCTGCGCGCTCAGCTTCCACGCCACCGACGCCGTCGATTCCAGATAGGGCAGAGCGCCGGCGATGATGCCGACGTCTATCCCGTAAAGCAGCCCTCCCATACCGGCGATAAACAGCAGAAAGCCCATGGCGCGGGCGGGTGCGGTTGGCAGGGTGGCTTGCATCGAAACTCCGGCTAGTGTGAAGAAAGATCGATGGCTTCGCCTTCAACGAAGACGGCCACCGGCTGCAGATCGGCATTCAAAACGACGAGGTCGGCCCAGGCGCCGGGCGCCAGGCGGCCGCGCTCCGTCTCGCCCAGGTAGTCGGCGGGGTAGAGCGACAATCGGTTGGAGGCGTCGGCCAGGTCCAGCCCGAGGCCGACGAAATTGCGCAGCGCCTGGTCCATGGTCAGCACCGAGCCGGCCAGCGAGCCGGTGGCCAGCCGCACGCAGCCCAGGCACTTGTAGACGCGCTGGCTGCCCAGCCCATACTCGCCGTCCGGCATGCCGGTGGCCGAGGTGGCGTCGGTCACGCCGTACAGGCGCGGGATGGCGCGCAGCGCGGCGCGGATCGCGCCTTCGTGCACGTGCTGAAGGTCGGGGATGATCTCGGCGTATTCGGCGTGCGCCAGCGCGGCGCCAGCGATGCCGGGGTGGCGGTGGTTGAGCGCCGTCATGCCGTTGAACAGATGGGTGAAGCCGGCCGCGCCGGCGTTGAGCGCGGCCACGCCGTCCTCGTAGCTGCCGTTGCTGTGGCCCAGCTGCACGCGGATGCCCATCTGCCTGAGCATCGGGATCAGGTCCAGGTGGCCGTCCACTTCGGTGGCCAGGGTCAGCACGCGGATGGCCGCCAGCTCGTGATAGCTGCGCACCAGCTCCAGGCTGGCCACGGCCACCGCGTCGGCCGGCTGCGCGCCGAGGCGGTGGATGCTCAGGAACGGCCCCTCCAGGTGCACGCCCAGCATGCGCGCGGCGCCGGCCGGGCGTTCGGCGATCACGCCGGCCAGGCCCTTGAGCGCGCGGCGGATCGAATTGTCGGTGGCCGTCATGGTGGTGCCCAGCATCGCCGTGGTGCCGTGGCGCGCGTGGCTGCGCGCCACACTGGCGCCGGCGTCGCCGCCCTGCATGATGTCGACGCCGGCGGCGCCGTGCACGTGCAGGTCGATAAAGCCGGGCAGGATGGTTAGGCCGCTGCTGTTGCCGGCCTGCGCGTCCGCCTGGATGGTTTGAATACGCCGGGTTTGCTCGCTGAAGGCGATGCTGCCCGTGATCCAGCCTTGTGGTGTGAGGATTCTGCCGCTTAACACTTCGTTGCTTAACACTGTTATTCCGCTATCAGGAGTTCGATGCCGGCTTCCAGCAGGCCATCGCGGTATTCCGCGCTGATGCTGGCGTCGGTAATGACGGTATGGACGCGATCCAGCTGCACGATGCGGTGCAGGCTGACGCGCCCGAATTTGGAGGCGTCGGCGAGGACGATGATTTTCTTGGCACGCTCCACCATCTTGTGGTTCAGGCTCGCTTCCGCCTCGTGGTGGGTAGTGACGCCGAATTGCAGGTCGAAGCCGTCGACGCCGAGGAACAGCTTGTCGAAGCTGTAGGCCTGCAGGCAGGCTTCGGCCTGGGTGCCCTGGATCGACAGCGACTGCTTGCGCAGCAGGCCGCCCGTCAGGATCAGGTCGACGCCGGGGGCGTCGGCCAGTTCCCAGGCGATGTTCAGGCCATTGGTCATCACCGTCACGTTCTGCGCCTCGTGCAGGTGGCGCGCCAGCGAGATGGTGGTGGTGCCCGAATCGATGATGATGTTGTCGCCCGGCTGCACCATGCGCGCGGCCCAGGCGCCGATGCGCTCCTTCTGCTCGTGGTTCAGCGCGTCCTTCTGCGGTATGGTCTGCTCGGGCGGCGGCGTGCGGGTCAGCGTGGCGCCGCCGTGGCTGCGCGTGGCCAGGCCCTGCGATTCGAGCGCACTGAGGTCGCTGCGGATGGTGACGGCGGACACGCCCAGCTGGTCCACCAGCGCGGCCACCTGGACCGAGCCGTGTTGGGTAAGCGCTTGCAGGATGGAGGCGCGGCGTTGACTGGTATTTCGCATTATTGTGCAGTCGAGTTTACAAAAACGTCGAGCTTAACAGATCGCAGCCGCTGTGCCAGCAGGCGCGGTGGCATTGAATACCGTATTTGCCGCCCCGTTGCGGTTGCAGGCGCGCGCATATTGCGCCAGCAGGCGGCCGATTTTGTGCTCCAGCAGCGTTTCGGCCTTGGTGGCCAGCCGGCCTTGCACCACTTCCAGATACTGCTCCGGCAGGTGTTGGCTCAGCAGCGACAGCGGGATCGCCAGCGCATCGAGGTTGGTGCACAGCTTGTCGACGGCGGCCACGATCGCCGGCTCGCCCCAGTAGTAGCGGCAACGGTCGCTCAGGCCATAGCGGCGCAGCAGGCGCTGTTCGGCGCTGCTGCCGGGGTAGTGCTTGGCCCAGTGCTTGGGTTGCGCCAGCATGGTTTCGTCCAGCACCTGCATCAGGCGCGAGACCTGGCCCGGCGCCACCAGTTCTTCCTCGATCAGGCACAGTGCCTGCAAGGCCTCGCGCAGCGCGAAGGTGGCGGCCGGGCCGACCTTGAGGATGGCGAAGTGGTCGCGCACCATGTCGTGCAGCGCCGATTCGCGTTGGTAGTCGGTGGAGTGGGCTTCGAACACCAGGCCTGGTTGGCCGGCGACGAAGGCCGACAGCGCGGTGGCCTGCGCGGCGTCGTAGTGCTGGATCTGGCTGTGGTCGAAGTCCACGCCTGGCTGCACCACCATCGCGATCACGCGGCGCCAGGCGTCGTGCAGTTCCATCGCGAAGAAGGCCAGGCGGTGCACGTCCAGCGTGCGCGCGGCGGCCTTGGGCGAGGTGACGGCGCCGGCCTGCGCCAGATTGGCTTCGCCGCCCGGGATCGGGACTTCGGTGCCGATCACGTACACCGGCGGCGGCAGGCCGGCTTGTTCGGCGGCCTTTTCCGCCACCGCGCACAGGCGCGCGGAGCGGGCGGCGATGGTTTCATCGCTCAGCAGTTGCGGATCGTCGGCGCAGCGCATGCTGCAATCGAGGTGGATCTTGTGGAAGCCGGCGGCGGCGTAGGCGGCGATCAGCGTCTCCGAGTGCTGCATGGCGGTGACCGCGTCCAGTCCCTGCCAGGCGTTGGGGCCGAGGTGGTCGCCGCCCAGCACCAGGCGCTCCAGCGGGAAGCCCTGGCCGCGCGCCAGGTTGTGCACGTAGTCGCGGAAGGCGGACGGCGTCATGCCGGTGTAGCCGCCGAACTGGTCGACCTGGTTCGAGGTCGCCTCCACCAGCAGCACGGTGTCGTAGTCGGCCGCCACGCGCATCGCCGCGCGCAGCACGCTCGGATGGCTGCAGCACACGCTGTACAAGCCTGTTGCTTCACCACGGCGGTGGGCGGCGACGATTTGCTGGACGGGGGACAGGGCTTCGGTAGTTTTCATATGCGTTTGCTTATTGAGCGGTCAGTGAGCGGTCAGTTGCTGACGGGCGAGCAGGGCGGCGCCACGCGCGCCGCCGGCGTCGCCGAATTTCGGCGGCAGGATGGGCGGCACGCGCACGCCGGGGAACAGGTGGCGGCGTATCGCGGCCGGCAGCTGGTCGTAAAGGTGGGCCAGCTGCGACAGGCCGCCACCCAGCACGATGGCGTGCGGGTCCAGCGTCAGCACCAGTGTGGCCAGCACGTGGGCCAGCAGATCGGCGTGCAGCGCCATGGTCTTGGCGGCGATGGCCGAGCCGGCGCGCGCCTGCGCGACGATGGCCAGCGGCGTCTCGTCGCCGCCGCCGAGGTGCTGGTGCAGCCGGTTCATGCCGGGGCCGGAGACATAGCGCTCCAGGCAGCCGCGCCGGCCGCAGGGGCAGTCGAAGACGGGCAACGCGGCAGGGGACCATTGCGATACCAGCAGCGCCGCCGGCAGCGGCCAGTGGCCCCATTCGCCGGCCACGCCGTTGGCCCCGCGCAGCAGGCGGCCGTCGACGCAATAGCCGCCGCCGGCGCCGGTGCCGATGATGGCGCCGAACATGGTCGGCTTGCCGTGCGCCGCGCCGCCTTGCGCTTCCGACAGCGCGAAGCACTGGCAGTCGTTGCCGACGACGACCGGGCGTTCCAGCGCGTCCTTGAGCGCATGGGCCACGGCGCGTCCGTTCAGCGCCGGCACGTTGGAGCTGAGCTGGCGTCCGGTGGCGCTGTCGATCACGCCGGGCAGGCCGATGCCGACCGGCGCCCGCAGGCCCAGCGCCTTGTCGGCGCGGCCCACCAGCCCCTGGATCGCCAGCAGGAATTCGGCGAAATCGGTGCCCGGGGTGGCGATGCGCTCGCGGTGGAATTCCTTCAGTTCATGGCCTTGCTCGGCAAACGCCACCAGCTCGATCTTGGTGCCGCCGATGTCGATGCCGTGATAGCCGCTTGGTTCAGAATTCGTCATGGCGGTAGATGGTGACGCCCTGCACGACACGGTTGACGGTGCCGCCGGCGAAAGGATTATCGGGACGCAGTTGCAGCAGCGCCGACTGGTGCAGCGCGTACTGCTGCGCCATCAGCAGCCACAAAGGGGCCAGCCAGGCGTCCGGCCAGGCCGGCGCGTCGATGCCGATGTCGGCGCCGGCGCCCACGGTCAGGCAGCGGCCGGCGACCTGGTCGCGCTGTAGCTCCAGCAGCAGGTCGTGTTCGTAGCGGCGCGACAGCGGATCGGAGCTGCGGAACAGCACCACCAGCGTCTCCTTGTTCAGCGCGGCCTTGGGGCCGTGGCGGAAACCGAGCGCGCTGTTGGCCATCGCCAGCACGCTGCCGGCGGTCAGTTCGAGGATCTTCAGCGCCGCTTCCTTGGCCAGCGCTTCCAGCGGACCGCTGCCCAGGTAGACCACGCGCGAGACGCGCTGCGCGGCCAGTTCGGCCACCGGCGCCGACCACGCGGCCAGCGCCTGCTCGCCCAGTTGCGCCAAGGTGTCCAGGCGCTCCGGCTGGAAGTCGGGATCGAGCACGCACAGCGCGGCCAGCAGCATGCAGGTGAAGCTGCTGGTCATGGCGAAGCCGCGGTCGCAGCTGGCGGCCGGCATCATCAGGTTGAGGGTTTGCCCGTCGTCGGCGCCTTGCAGGGCCAGCGCACCCTCGGCGTTGCAGGTGATGTTGAGGAAGCGCGCGGTCGGCACCATGTCGCGCACCAGCTGCACCGCCGCTGTGCTTTCCGGGCTGTTGCCGCTGCGGGCGAAGGACACCACCAGCGTCGGCGCCGTGCGTTCCAGGTACAGCGCAGGGTGGGTCAGCAGGCTGGTAGTCGACAGCGCGCGCACCTGGCACGGCCAGGCGGCGTTGATTTCGTCGGCGATGATTTCGCCCACATAGGCCGAGCTGCCGGCGCCGGTGAGGATCACGCGCTGCTGCGGATTGCTCAGGGTGTCGCCCAGGAAGGCGGCGATGCGGCTTTTTTCCGTGGCGAGGTGCGTCGCCAGTTCGCGCCAGAGGGCTGGCTGATGGACGATTTCTTCGGCGGTATCGAGGCCGCCGATATCGCGCCAGGCTTGGGGGGCACGTTGGAGTAAGTTGGTCATCGAAAGAATTAGTCTGGTTAAGTCAGGGAAAGAATAAGGTTTTATTTTCGGAATGTCAAATTCGAAAGCAAAAAGAAAGTTGGTTCGCGACGCTGATACGTGTGGTTGTAGCACTTTTGCCACGGAAACGAAAGTATATTATTCGATCAACTATCAATACGAAAGATTTGACCGACTCTTTTTAAATATTTCCTTTCTTTTTGTTGACCGGGCTTATTTTTGTTCCTAGAGTAATTGCATCGCAACGCATTTTCTTTCGAGAAGCAGACTATGAAACAGATTTCAGCCATTGCCGCCTTGCTGGCCAGCGCACCTTTATTGGCCCTGGCCGCGCCGATCGGCAATCTACGCACCGTCACCGCTGGCGCCGGCCAGCAATGGGATCTGGTCACCGACACCGGCGCCCACATACAGCTTAGCCTTCCGCGCGCCGATGTGCTGCATATTTGGGCCGGCCCCAAGTCCGGCCTGACCGGCGCCGGCGACAAGGCCGCGCCCATCGTCGTCGCCACGCCGGCCGCCACGGTGGAGCACAGCGTCAGCGAGCAGGCCGACCATATCCTGATCCGCACGGCGGCCCTGAGCCTGCGCATCGACCGCAAGCCGCTGCGTTTCACCCTGTTCCGCGCCGGCGACGCGCAGCCGCTGTGGCGCGAGATCCAGCCGCTGGAGCTGGGCGACAAGCAAAGCGTGCAGACGCTGTCGAGCGACAAGGCCGAGCGCTTCTTCGGCGGCGGCCAGCAGAACGGCCGCTATGAATTCAAGGGCAAGCAGCTGCAGGTGTCGTACTCCGGCGGCTGGGAAGAGGGCGACCGTCCCAGCCCCGCGCCGTTTTTGATGAGCTCACGCGGCTGGGGCATGCTGCGCAACACCTGGTCCGACGGCAGCTACGATCTGCGCCAGAACGACCAGATCTCGCTGGAGCACAACGAAGCGCGCTTCGACGCCTACTACTTCGTCGGCAAGGACCTGCGCGACGTGCTGGCCCGCTACACCGAATGGACCGGCCGCGCGCGCATGCTGCCGCGCTGGGCGCTGGAATACGGCGACGCCGACTGCTACAACGACGGCGACAACGTCAAGAAGCCGGGCACCGTGCCCAAAGGCTGGACCGACGGCCCCACCGGCAAGACGCCGGACGTGATCGAAACCGTGGCGCGCCAGTATCGCGAGCACGACATGCCGGGCGGCTGGATCCTGCCCAACGACGGCTACGGCTGCGGCTATTCGGCGCTGCCGGAGACGGTGCAGGGCCTGGCGAAATACGGCTTCCGCACCGGCCTGTGGACCGAGAACGGCGTCGAGAAAATGGCGTGGGAAGTCGGCACCGCCGGCACCCGCGTGCAGAAGCTGGACGTGGCGTGGACCGGCAAGGGCTATCAGTTCTCGCTGGACGCCAACAAGTCGGCCTACGACGGCATCCTGAATAATTCCGATGGCCGTCCGTTCATCTGGACTGTGATGGGCTGGGCCGGCACCCAGCGCTACGCCGTCACCTGGACCGGCGACCAGAGCGCCAGCTGGGACTACATCCGCTGGCACGTGCCGACCTTGATCGGCTCCGGCCTGTCCGGCCAGGCCTATGCCACCGGCGACGTCGACGCGATCTTCGGCGGCAGCCCGGAGACCTACACCCGCGATTTGCAGTGGAAGAGTTTTACCCCGGTGCTGATGGGGATGTCCGGCTGGGCGGCGGCGGAGCGCAAGCACCCGTGGTGGTTCGCCGAGCCTTACGTCAGCATCAACCGCCGCTACCTGAAGTTGAAGATGCGCCTGACGCCCTATATGTACACGCTGATGCGCGAGGCGGAGCAGAGCGGCGCCCCGCTGGTGCGCGGCCTGATGTGGGATAACCCGGAAGATCCGGCGGCCTACACCGAAGCCTACAAATACCAGTACCTGCTGGGCCGCGACCTGCTGGTGGCGCCGGTCTACCGCAGCCAGGCCGTCAGCCAGGGCTGGCGCCGCGGCATCCACCTGCCGCAGGGCCAGTGGTTCGATTACTGGGACGGCCGCCAGGCCACGGCCGGCAAGGGCGGGCGCGATATCGACCTCGCCGTCACGCTGGACAAGCTGCCGGTGTTCGTCCGCGCCGGCGCCATCCTGCCGATGTACCCGGAGATGCTGTACGACGGCGAGAAGCCGAAGGACGTGCTGACGCTGGACCTGTATCCGCACGGCGCTTCCGAATTCACGCTGTACGAGGATGACGGCAACACCCGCAAATACCAGGATGGCGCCTTCAGCCAGCAGCTGATCCGCATGAATGCCGCAGCCGATGGCGTCAAGATCGACGTTGAGCCGGTGGTGGGCAGCTATGCCGGCCAGCCGGCGCGCCGCGCCTACGCATTGCGCCTGCTGACCCGCCAGCGTCCGGCCGCCGTCAGCACAGGCAGTGCAGTGTTGCCGCCGCTGGCCGACCGCGCCGCCTTCGACGCCGCCGCCGCAGGCTGGTACTTCGACGCCGCCGATCGTCAGGGCACGCTGCATGTCAAGGCCGCCAGCCAGGACATCCGCCAGCCGCTGCGCTTCTCCGTGCAGACCGGTGTGGCGGTCGCCGTCGCCGACGACGCCTTCCCGTCCGCCCCAGTGCTGGGCCGCGCCATCCCGGCCGACGCCATGATGGTGATGAACCGTCCAGCCGAAGAAACCGGCCACCCGCTGGAAAACGCGTTCGACAACAACCCTGCCACCTGGTTCCGCACCACGCGCAGCCCGGCGGTGCAGGGCGGTCCGCATGAATGGGTGATCGGCTTCACCGAGCGCCGCCTGATCGATGGCATCGAACTCGCGCCGCGCACCGACCAGCACTGGCAGCACGGCCAGATCCGCGACTACGAGATCTACATGGGCGACAACAACGGCGACTGGGGCCAGCCGATCAAGCGCGGCCAGTTGAAGCTGGAGCAGGGCCTGCAGACGATCAGCTTCCCGCCGGCCGCCGGCCGCCTGCTGCGCTTCCGCGTCATGAGCACGCAGAACCCCGAGGGCGATGGCGCAGCCGCCACCGATCCGATGGTGACCGCCGTCGCCACGCCGGCCGCGCGCGCCTACAACGCCGCCGTGCCGAGCGAGGTGCAGCCGATCACGCTGTCCGAGTTCCACGTGATGGCCTACCAGCCGAAGGAAGGCCCGGAAGTACAGCAGTTCCTGTCCGACCTGGCGCTGCCGAAGAACATCAGCCGCGACAAGCCCGCGCATGGCACCGAGATGCGCATGAACGGCCTGTGGTTCCGCAAGGGCCTGGGCGTGGGCGCGACCAGCCGCGTCGACCTGCAACTGGCCGGCAACTGGAACCTGCTGCGCGCCGACCTGGGCGTGGACGACAGCTGCCGCAGCGCCGGCGGCATGCAGTTCCAGGTCTGGAGCGGCGAACGGATGTTGTACGACAGTGGCCTGATCACGGCGCCCGCCGTGGTCAAGCCGGAAATCGATGTGCGCGGACTGAGTCAACTCAGCCTGCGCACCCTGGGCGCGCGCGGCAGCAAGCCGGCCCAGGTCTGCGGCAACTGGGCCAATGCGGTCCTGATAGGCACAGAGGGCAGCACCGTCCGGCCGCGCTGACCTCACCCTCTAGCTTCACAAGAAAGAGCCCCTCCACGGACCGGGGAGGGGCGGTTGCAGCCTCAAATAAACCACTAATAATAGGGAGATAAAGATGCATATGAAAAAACTGGTGGCCGCGATGGTAGCGGTGGGTCTGGCTTCCACGGCGCTGGCCGCCGACGAGCTGGATGAGCAGGCACAAAAGAGCGCGAATGAGCAGAAGCTCACGCGGGTTGAAATCACCGGCTCCAGCCTGAAGCGCATCAACGCCGAAACCGCGTCGCCGGTGCAGGTGATCGACGCCAAGCAGATCGAAAACATGGGCGCCCGCACGCTGCTGCAAGTGCTGGACAACCTGCCGGCCGCGCGTCCGGCGCAGCAGGACTTCCGCTCGATGTTCACCGGTTCCGACGGCGCCTCGCAGGCCAACCTGCGCGGCCTGGGCGCGCAGGGCACGCTGGTGCTGCTGAACGGCCGCCGCCTGTCGTTCTATGGCGCGCCGGCCGGCTTCCAAACCATGTTCGTCAACATCGACGCGATTCCCGCCGCCGCCATCGAGCGCATGGAGGTGCTGACCGACGGCGCATCGGCCGTCTACGGTTCGGATGCGGTGGCCGGCGTGATCAACGTCATCACCAAGAAGAACTACAAGGGCCTGGAAGTCCGCGCCACCAACGACTCCACGCCGAGCGTCAAATCCTACGGCGAACGCCAGGCCAGTGTGATCTACGGCCTGGGTGACTTGAACACCGATGGCTACAACGTCTACGGCGCCCTCAACGTCTACCAGCGCGACCGCATTTCGTCGGCGGACACCTACCTGAAGCGGCCCGACTACTTCTACGTCAACAATCCGACCTTTGTCTCGGGCATGCGCGTCGGTGTCGGCAGCGAGCCTGGCGTGGTCAATCCCGGCACCTTCTTCGTCTTCGACAAGTCCAAGAACAATGCCCGCACCCAGCGCGCCGTCAATGGCTGCACTACCTCCATCACCGAGGCCTCTGGCAGCCGCTGCGTGTGGAACTCGCTGCCGTACCAGCTGGACACCGGCCCGACCTCCGACCGCGCCACCGGCTTCCTCAGCGGCCGCCTGAAGATCAGCGAGAACCTGGAAGGCTACGCCGAAGCGACCCTCACCCACATCAAGCTGCGCGGCGAGAACGGCCCGCGCAGCTTCAACAGCGGCAGCACCAGCAACTGGTTCGCGCGCAATACCGGCACCACGCTCAACACCTTCGTCACGCCCTACCTGGGACCGAACAACGCCTACCTGAAAGGCAAGCTGGATGCCGACATGGCGGCCAAGATGGGCGGCGCGGCGGGGCTGAACTACCTCATGCTCGACGCCCCCGGCCACTTCGGCCAGACCAATGAGGACAACAACTACCGCGCGGTGGCGGGCCTGCGCGGCAGCATCGGCGGCGGCTGGGACTTCGAGACGGCGCTCAGCGTCGCGGGCAGCCATTCGACGCTGTTCCAGACGGTTAACATCAACACCCAGGGCTTCGCCAAGGCCTTCGGCCCGTTCACCACCGACGCGGCAAGCGGCCGCACCTACATCGCCGACAATCCGGCCTACAAGTTCGGCGAGATCAGCGACAGCAACGCCGCGCTGCTGCGCGCCGCCTATCCGACCTTCGACATCCAGTCCTGGACCAAGCTGATTACCTGGGACGGCAAGCTGGAAGGCACCATCGCCAAGATCGGCGAGCGCGAAGTGCGCGCCGCCTTCGGCGCGAGCCTGATGCGCGAGAGCTTCTACACGCCGGGCAACCAGGATGCGGCCAACGGCTACATCACGCAGCAGGGCGGCTCCTGGTTCGACGGCCAGCGCAATATCGCCGCGCTGTTCAGCGAAGTGGTGATACCCGTGACCGACAAGCTGGAAGTGAACGCCGCCGCGCGCCTCGACAAATATCCGAACTTCCCGGCCAACCTGGCGCCGAAGATCGGCGTGCTGTGGCGCGCGCGTCCCGAAGTGATGGTGCGAGGCACCTACTCGGAAGGCTTCCGCGCCCCTAACCTGGCCGAATCGGGCAGCGGCGGGGTGTTCGCGCAGGTGGGCGGCATCCGCGACACCGTGCGTTGCGACGAAACCAATGCGATAGCCAAGGTGCTGATGAAGTCCGTCTCGCCGGCCGAAGCGGAGCAGGGCAAGAACCTGCTCAATTCGAACTGTTCGACCACGGTCGGCGGCCTGACGCCGCCCAACCCGTCGCTGCGTCCGGAAAAAGCCAAGATCTCGACCGCCGGCCTGGTACTGCAACCGGTCAAGGATGTCAGCATCTCGGTGGACTACTGGTTCGTCTACCGCCGCAACGAGATCATACGCCAGGACTTCAATGAGCTGTTCACGAAACTGGTGGAGAAATACGGCCCGGGCCTGGCCGGCACCAGCGCCGCCATCCGCAATCCGATCACCGACGCCGATCGCGCCAACATGGCGGCCGTCGCCTCCATGTGCAACAACCCGGCCAACGCGGCGGCTTGCTCCGGCGGCGCGCCGAAGTACTCGGTGGGTAACCTGGGCGGCTTGATCAACTCCTACGCCAACCGTGGCCGAACCTTGGTCGACGGCGTCGATATCGATGCCCGCACCCGCTTCTCGCTGGGCGAGTACGGCAAGTTGAACACCGGCGTGGCGGCCACTATCCGCCGCCGCGAGCTCTATAACTTGGATGACGGCGCCGGCTTCTCGGGCAACTACGTCGGCTTCTACGACTCGCCGCGCGTGCGCGCCACCTTCAATGCCGACTGGGCTTATGAGAAGTTCGTCACCAGCCTGTTCGTCAACTACACCGGCAAGACCAAGTGGGCCTACGCTCCGTGGGATACCGACAACACGCCGGAGAACTGCACGGCCGCTTCTGTCGCCTTGCCTCAGAACCTGTGCGGCGGCGCTCCGTCGTACTACACGGTCAACCTGGGCCTGAACTGGAAGCCGATGAAGAACCTGGAGCTGGGCATGAACATCAAGAACCTGCTGAACAAACAGCCCACCTACGATCCGAACGGCTGGGAAGGTTACAACCATAGCCAGAACCTGTTCGGCCGCATGTATTCGTTCTCGGCCAACTACAAGTTCTTCTGAGGAGGATTCCATGAATCGACGACTTTTTAACCAAAGACGCGTGTTCCTGTTTTCCGCCGCATTGACGTTGAGCGCCTGCGGCGGCGCCAGCACCGGCGGCCAGGCAGACAAGACGGCCGCGCAGGTGGTGATGGGCGGGCCGCAGGCCGGCATCGTGGCCGCCAACTCGAAGACGGTGGCGCTGGCCGGCAATGCCTTCATCACCAGCGCCCCGGCCGACGCGGAGGAGGAAATCAACGACAACGGCCTGGCCAACTGGAGCAACCCGGGCACCGTCACCAGCGCCTACTTCCGCATGGCGTCCGCAGGTTCGGTCACGCTGGGGCTGGACGCCCGGCTGGCCGGCAGCAACAACAGCACCATACGCGTCACGGTCAACGGCACGCCGTTCCTGGTCAAGCTGTCCGTCAACGGCAGCAGGACCTACAAGGTCGGCACCGTCAACGTGGCGGCGCCGGGCTATGTGAAGGTCGACCTGCAGGGTGTGAGCAAGGACGGCGGCTACTTCGGCGACGTCTCGGCGCTGCGGGTAACCACCACGTCCGCGATCAACTACGCCGACGACGCGGCCAACTACTACTGGTCGCGGCGCGGACCTTCGGTCCACATGGGCTACACCACGCCGGCCAACACCGAGTACTTCTACAACGAGGTGACGGTGCCGGCGGGGCAGGACCCGGAAGGCTCCTACTACATGGCCAACGGCTTCGGCCAGGGCTACTTCGGCATCCAGGTCAAGTCGCCCAGCGAGCGCTGGGTGCTGTTCTCGGTGTGGGACCCGGACGGCGGCGGCAAGACCACGCTGGTGAAGAAGGGCGCTGGCGTGGTGGACAACAGCTTCGGCGGCGAGGGCACGGGCGGCCAGTCCTACCTGAGCTATAACTGGATCAGCGGGAACACCTATCGCTTCATCACCCGCGCGCGGCCGGACGGCGCCGGCGCCACCGACTACTCTGCGTGGTTCTACGCGCCGGAGCTGGGCGTGTGGCGCTTTATCGCCACCTGGAAGCGTCCCGCCACCACCACGTATCTGACCGGAGCCTACTCCTTCCTGGAGAACTTCATCGATACCAAAGGCTATACTGGACGGCGTGTATCGTTCGGCAACCAGTGGGCGCGCACCGTGTCGGGCGCATGGTCCGAGGTGACGAAGGCGCGCTTCACCGGCGACGCCACCGTGACCAACGTCCAACGCATGGACTACGCCGGCGGCCTGGATAACGGTCAGTTCTACCTGCGCAACGGCGGCTTCTTCGGCGACTATGTGCCGGTGAACCAGAACTTCACCCGTGCCGCCACCGGCCAGCAGCCGGCGGTGGATGTGGCCACGCTGCCGCAGCAATAAGAAGAATTTTAAGAGGAGCACCATGAAATCAGTTTTTAATCGACGCGACTTCCTGACCGCCGGCGCAGCATTGGCGGGCAGCCTGATGCTGCCGACCGCCTTTGGCGCCACCCGCGAGCGGGTGCGCATCGGTATGATAGGCACCGGCATGCGCGGCCAGGTGTTGTTGCAGGAACTGCTGCGCCGCGACGACGTGGAAGTCGTCGCGCTGTGCGACATCGAACCGATCATGCTGGGCCGTGCGCTCAAGCAGGTGGAAAAATCCGGCAAGGCCAAGCCGAAGACTTTCGGCGAGGACCGCGATCCGCAAGCCTACAAGCGCATGCTGGATGCCGGCGCGCTGGATGGCGTGATTATCGCCACGCCATGGGAGTGGCATGCGCCAATGGCCATCGCCGCCATGCAGGCCAAGGTGCCCGTGGGTTGCGAGGTGGTCGCCGGCATCACGCTGCAAGACCACTGGGATGTGCTCAATACCCAGCTCAAGACCAACACGCCGTATATGCTGTTGGAGAACGTCTGCTTCCGCCGCGATGTGATGGCGGTTCTGCAGATGGTGCGTTCCGGTTTGTTCGGCGAGCTGATACACCTGCAGGGCGGCTACCAGCACGACCTGCGCGCGGTGAAGCTCAATAGCGGCGATCCGGCCAAGCCGTATGGCGGCGGCGTGGAGTTCGGCGCCAAAGGCTGGTCAGAGGCCAAGTGGCGCACCGAGCACTCGGTGCAGCGCAACGGCGAGCTGTATCCGAGCCATGGCATCGGCCCGTGCGCGATGTACACCAACATCAACCGCGGCAACCGCTTCACGCGCATCAACAGCTTCGCCACCAAGGCGCGCGGCCTGCACGACTACATCGTCAAGCAGCCGGGCGGCGCCAACAGCCCGAGTGCGAAGACGCAATTCAAGCTGGGCGACGTGGTCACCACCACGCTGTCGTGCGAGAACGGCGAGACCATCCTGCTGCAGCACGATACCTCGCTGCCGCGCCCTTATTCACTGGGCTTCCGCGTGCAGGGCACCGACGGCCTGTGGATGGACGTGAACAATTCCATCCACATCGAGGGCAAGAGCAAGCCGCACCAGTGGGAGGACTTCCAGGCCTACCAGGACAAGTACGACCACCCGCTGTGGCGCAAGCATGCCAAGGACGCGGAGGGCGCCGGCCATGGCGGCATGGACTTCTTCGTCATCCAGTCCTTCATCGAAGCGCTGAAGGCGAGGGCGCCGATGCCGATCGATATCTACGACGCGGTGACGTGGAGCGCCATCACGCCGCTGTCGGAGCAGTCGATCGCGCAGAACTTCCAGACGCTGGACTTCCCGGACTTCACGGCCGGGGCCTGGAAGACGCGCAAGCCGATCTTCGCGCTCTGAGGCGGATGACCATCGTAGGTTACAATCTGCTGCGCCCAAACCCAGCACCAGCAGATTGAACCCCTACATGCCCTCACGCCGCCTTTCCCTTGTCGCTTTAACCATCTTCGCCGCAGCCGCCATCTTCGGCTGCAAAACCAATCCGGTGATCGAAACGCCGACGGCGCCGCCGCTGGCGGTGCCGGAGCCGCTGCCTCCCAAGAAGATCAAGATCGGCCTGGCGCTGGGCGGCGGGGCGGCGCGCGGCTTCGCGCACATCGGCGTGATCAAGGCGCTGGAGGCGCAGGGGATTTATGCGGACATCGTGGTCGGCACCAGCGCCGGCTCGGTGGTCGGCGCGCTCTACGCCGCCGGCAATACCGGCTTCCAGTTGCAGAAAGTGGCGATGGACATGGACGAAGCGGCGATCTCCGACTGGGCCGTGCCGCTGTTCGGCAAGAGCTCCGGCGTGCTGAAAGGCGAGGCGCTGCAATCCTACGTCAACAAGGCGGTCAACAACCAGCCGATCGAGAAGTTGAAGATCCCGTTCGGCGCCGTGGCGTCGGACCTGAAGACCGGCCAGCCCATCCTGTTCCAGCGCGGAAATACCGGCATGGCGGTGCGGGCGTCGTCGTCGGTGCCGGGCGTGTTCCAGCCGGTGGTGATCAACGGCCGCTCGTATGTGGACGGCGGCCTGGTGGCGCCGGTGCCGGTGCGCTTTGCGCGCGACATGGGCGCGGACTTCGTCATCGCCGTCAACATCTCGACCCAGGCCGACGTGCAGGCCACCGTCAGCTCGCTCGACGTCATCATGCAGACTTTCAGCATCATGGGCCAGCGCATCAACCAGTACGAATTGAAGGATGCGGACGTGGTCATCGCGCCCAGCCTGGGCAAAATGGCGGGCAACGATTTCGCCGGCCGCAACCAGGCGATCCTGGCCGGCGAGCAGGCCGCCGCGCAGGTGATGTCGCAGATCAAGCAGAAACTGGAAGCCAAGCGCAGGCCGTAGCAGTACAATATCCGGTCCAAGAATAAGGAAGAGCACATGCAAACCAAACCATACCTGTCGCTTGCCGACATCAAGAAGATCGCTGCCGGCGCCGAAGCCGAGGCGGTCGCCCACAACTGGCCGGTCGTCATCGCCATCGTCGACGACGGCGGTCACCTGCTGTGGCTGCAACGCCAGGACGGCGCCGCGCCGCTGTCGTCGCACATCGCCCCGGCCAAGGCACGCGTCTCGGCGCTGGGCCGCCGCGAATCGAAGATCTACGAAGACATGATCAACAACGGCCGCACCGCTTTCCTGAGCGCCCCGGCGCCGATGGCGGACGGCCTGCTGGAAGGCGGCGTCCCCATCATCGTTGACGGCCACGTCATCGGCGCCGTCGGCGTCTCGGGCGTCAAGTCGGCAGAGGATGTGCAGGTTGCCAAGGCCGGCATCGCCGCGTTGAATTAAGCTCCAGCCACAACCGACCGCAGCACAAGAATGCCGCCTGGCGCAAAACCAGGCGGCATTTTCTATTGGAGAATCGTCGCAGCATGCAAACGGCATGTCTATAATGTGATATCGCCAGCGATATCGCTGCGATGCCATGACCCCAAAGCACTTGGCCAAAACCTACCTATATGCGCCGGCAAGCCCCTGAGTTGACACGACCGCTTAGTATTCCCGCCCACAACCCAGACGTGAGGGTGGGGACAGCCGCAAGTATTATTGATACCTTGCTTGGCGATGTGGCGCAATGGGAGAAGTATTTACAAGGAGAGCGCGATGGTAGCGAAAAGTGAGAGCAAAGTCCGGGCCATTCTTTCTCGGCCCTATGTTCGCCGGCTCTTGCCTGACGAGGCGGGTGGCTATACCGCTTATATCCATGAATTCCCGGGGTGTGTCGCCGAAGGTGGGAGTGCCGATGAAGCGTTGATCAATCTGGATAAAGCTGCTGCGTCCTGGCTCGCGGTTTCGCTTGCTCACGGGCAGTCGATCGCAGAGCCGATACGGCCATTTGATTTTAGCGGGAAGGTTGCGTTACGTATTCCACGTAGCCTGCACAGGGATGTTGCAGAATTGGCGCAATTGCAAGGATGTAGTGTTAATCAATTGCTGTCTGTCGCGATCTCGGATTATGTGGGGCGGCAGGGCTTGCCGCAGCTACCCGCCGAGTCGACACCCAAGCCAGCCTCCAATATTGCGAGTAAATAAAGCCCCTCTATCTGCGGGAAATTTTTGCCGGTATTTCGCCGACGGTCCATTGCCAAGCAGGGGAGATTTGGTTATAATTCAAAGGTTTAGCCAATCTCACCTCTACCGTAGCGACTACCACTCACTCCATCATCAATTGACCTTCCACCCTGGCCTGCGACGGCGGGGGACACACGACGGTCGTCTGACGTGGCGCAGCTACGGTAACTTTATCAGGAGTTGCCCTTGCCGCCATTTTTTTCTGGCCCTGCCGTTCCAGCCATACTGGCCCTCGCTGACGGAACTATTTTCAAAGGTTTTTCGATCGGCGCCGCCGGTCATACAACCGGCGAAGTAGTCTTTAATACGTCCATGACCGGCTATCAGGAAATCCTGACCGATCCTTCCTATAGCCGCCAGATCGTCACCCTGACGTATCCTCATATCGGCAATACCGGCGTCAATCCGGAAGACGTCGAATCCACCAAAGTCCACACGGCCGGTTTAATCATCCGTGACCTGCCGCTGATGGCGTCGAATTTCCGCTCCACCCAATCGCTGGCCGATTACCTGAAGGCCGAGAACATCGTCGGCATCGCCGGTATCGACACCCGCAAGCTGACCCGCATCCTGCGCGAGAAGGGCGCCCAGTCCGGCGCCATCCTGGTCGGCACCCAAGGCAACGAGCCGTCGGCTGCGCAAGCGCTGGACCTGGCCCGCTCCTTCCCCGGCATCGCCGGCATGGACCTGGCCAAGGTAGTCACCGTCAAGGCGGCCTACGACTTCACCGAAACCGAATGGACGCTGGGCGAAGGCTACGGCAAACTGACGGATCCTAAATTCCACGTGGTCGCCTACGACTTCGGCGTCAAGCGCAACATCCTGCGCATGCTGACCGCGCGCGGCTGCAAAGTCACCGTGGTGCCGGCGCAAACCAGCGCCGCCGACGTGCTGGCGCTGAACCCGGACGGCGTGTTCCTGTCGAACGGCCCAGGCGACCCTGAGCCATGCGACTACGCGATCGCCGCCGCCAAGGTCTTCATGGCCAAGAAGCTGCCGCTGTTCGGCATCTGCCTCGGCCACCAGATCATGGGCCTGGCCTCGGGCGCGAAAACCCTGAAGATGAAATTCGGCCACCACGGCGCCAACCACCCGGTGCAGGACCTGGACAGCAAACAAGTGCTGATCACGTCCCAGAACCACGGCTTCGCAGTGGACCCTGACACCTTGCCGGCCAACTGCCGCGTAACCCACAAATCGCTGTTCGACGGTTCGCTGCAAGGCTTCGCCCGCACCGACACGCCGGCCTTCTGCTTCCAGGGCCACCCTGAAGCATCGCCCGGCCCGACTGACGTCGCTTACCTGTTTGACCGCTTCATCGGCATGATGGAAGCAACGGAGAAAAAATAAGATGCCTAAACGTACAGACATTAAAAGTATTCTGATTATTGGCGCTGGCCCGATCATCATCGGCCAGGCTTGCGAGTTCGATTATTCCGGCGCACAGGCCTGCAAGGCCCTGCGCGAAGAGGGCTACAAAGTCATCCTGGTCAACAGCAACCCTGCGACCATCATGACCGACCCGGAAATGGCCGACGTCACCTACATCGAGCCGATCACCTGGCAAGTGGTGGAACGCATCATCGCCAAGGAAAAGCCGGACGCGATCCTGCCGACCATGGGCGGCCAGACCGCGCTGAACTGCGCGCTGGACCTGCATCGCCACGGCATCCTGGACAAGTACAAGGTTGAACTGATCGGCGCCACCCCGGAAGCCATCGACAAGGCCGAAGACCGCTCCAAGTTCAAGGACGCGATGACCAAGATCGGCCTGGGTTCGGCCAAGTCGGGCGTCGCCCACACCATGGATGAATCGTGGGCCGTGCAGCGCACGCTGGGCTTCCCGGTCATCATCCGTCCGTCGTTCACGATGGGCGGCACCGGCGGCGGCATCGCCTACAACGAAGAAGAATTCGAGACCATCTGCAAACGCGGCCTGGAAGCTTCGCCGACCTCCGAACTGCTGATCGAAGAATCGCTGATCGGCTGGAAAGAGTACGAGATGGAAGTGGTGCGCGACAAGGCGGACAACTGCATCATCATCTGCTCGATCGAAAACCTGGACCCGATGGGCGTGCACACCGGCGACTCGATCACCGTCGCTCCTGCGCAAACGCTGACCGACAAGGAATACCAGATCATGCGCAACGCCTCGCTGGCGGTGCTGCGTGAAATCGGTGTCGACACCGGCGGCTCCAACGTGCAGTTCTCGATCAATCCGGAAGATGGCCGCATGATCGTCATCGAGATGAATCCGCGCGTATCGCGTTCGTCGGCACTGGCGTCGAAAGCCACCGGCTTCCCGATCGCCAAAGTGGCGGCCAAGCTGGCTGTTGGTTTTACTTTAGATGAGCTGCGCAACGAGATCACCGGCGGCGCGACCCCGGCCTCGTTCGAACCGTCGATCGACTACGTCGTCACCAAGATCCCGCGCTTCACGTTCGAGAAATTCCCGACCGCCGACCACCACCTGACCACGCAAATGAAATCGGTCGGCGAAGTGATGGCGATCGGCCGCACCTTCCAGGAATCGTTCCAGAAAGCCTTGCGCGGCCTGGAAGTCGGCGTCGACGGCCTGAACGAAAAAACCAAGGACCGCGAGAAGATCGAAGAGGAACTGGGCGAGCCAGGTCCTGAGCGTATCTGGTACGTGGGCGATGCGTTCGCCCAGGGCTTCACGCTGGAAGAAGTGCACAACCTGACCAAGATCGACCCGTGGTTCCTGATCCAGATTAAAGAAATCGTGGACCTGGAACTGTGGATGGACACGCAGAAGCTGGACCAGATCGACAAGCCTACGCTGTACAAGCTGAAGCAAAAAGGCTTCTCGGACCGCCGTCTGGCCTTCCTGCTGCAGACCGATGCCAAGACCGTGCGCGCCAAGCGTCATGAACTGAACATCCGTCCGGTGTACAAGCGCGTGGACACCTGCGCCGCGGAGTTCTCGACCAACACCGCCTATATGTACTCGACCTACGATGAAGAGTGCGAGTCCGCTCCGACCGACAAGAAGAAGATCATGGTGCTGGGCGGTGGCCCTAACCGTATCGGCCAGGGTATCGAATTCGATTACTGCTGCGTACACGCGGCGCTGGCGATGCGCGAAGACGGCTACGAGACCATCATGGTCAACTGCAATCCGGAGACCGTGTCGACCGACTACGATACCTCGGATCGCCTGTACTTCGAATCGCTGACGCTGGAAGACGTGCTGGAAATCGTCGACCTGGAAAAGCCGGTCGGCGTGATCGTCCAATACGGCGGCCAGACCCCGTTGAAACTGGCGCTGGACCTGGAAGCGAACGGCGTGCCTATCGTCGGCACCTCGCCGGACATGATCGACGCCGCCGAAGACCGCGAGCGTTTCCAGCAGATGCTGCACACGCTGGGCCTGCGCCAGCCGCCTAACCGCACCGCCCGCACCGAAGCCGACGCCTTGGCGCTGGCGCAGGAAATCGGCTACCCGCTGGTGGTCCGTCCTTCCTACGTGCTGGGCGGCCGCGCGATGGAAATCGTCCACGAGCAGCGCGACCTGGAGCGCTACATGCGCGAAGCGGTCAAGGTGTCGCACGATTCGCCGGTGCTGCTGGACCGCTTCCTGAACGACGCCATCGAGTGCGACGTCGATTGCATCTCCGACGGCGAAACCACCTTCATCGGCGGCGTGATGGAACACATCGAGCAAGCCGGCGTGCACTCGGGCGACTCCGCCTGCTCGCTGCCGCCTTACTCGCTGGCGCAAGAGACCATCGATGAACTGAAGCGCCAGACCTCGCTGATGGCCAAGGGCCTGAACGTGGTCGGCCTGATGAACGTGCAGTTCGCGATCCAGAAGCAGGAACGCGACGGCGAAATGCGCGACGTGGTCTACGTGCTGGAAGTGAACCCGCGCGCATCGCGCACCGTGCCGTTCGTGTCGAAAGCCACCGGCCTGCAGCTGGCGAAGATCGCCGCGCGCTGCATGGTCGGCCAGACCCTGGCGCAGCAGGGCATCACGAAAGAAGTCGTGCCGCCTTACTTCAGCGTCAAGGAAGCCGTGTTCCCGTTCGTGAAATTCCCGGGCGTCGACACCATCCTCGGACCTGAGATGAAATCGACCGGTGAAGTCATGGGCGTCGGCAAGACCTTCGGCGAAGCCTTCGTCAAGTCGCAGATGGGCGCAGGCATCAAGCTGCCGAAATCGGGCAAGGTGTTCCTGTCGGTGAAATCGTCGGACAAGCCGCGCGCCGTGAAAGTGGCGCGCGACCTGGTGGACATCGGCTTCACGCTGGTGGCGACCAAGGGCACCGCCGCCGTCATCGCGGCGGCCGGGATTCCGGTCACGCCGGTGAACAAGGTGGTCGAAGGCCGTCCGCACGTGGTCGACATGATCAAGAACCACGAGATCGTCCTGGTGATCAACACGGTGGAAGAGAAACGCAGCGCCATCACCGACTCGCGTGCGATCCGCACCTCGTCGCTGGCCTCGCGCGTGACCACCTACACCACCATCGCCGGCGCGGAAGCGGCGGTCGAAGGCATCCGTCATTTGGACGAGTTGCAAGTGTACGATTTACAAGGGCTGCATAAAACCTTACACTAAGGTTCTTTCGTCACCTCGGTGACGGAAAACAGTACCTTTTAACCACAGAGCTCGCGCTGCAGGTTGGCGTGGCCTCTGTGGTTTTCCATTGTAACAACAGAGTAAATATAAACATGACTTCAGTTCCACTTACCAAGTACGGCGCAGAACTCCTGAAAGAAGAGTTGCACCAGTTGAAGACCAAAGAACGCCGTATCGTGATCGACGCGATTGCTGAAGCGCGTTCGCATGGCGATCTGTCGGAAAACGCCGAGTACGATGCCGCCAAGGAGCGTCAGGCCTTCGTCGAAGGCCGCATCGCGGAACTGGAAGGTAAGCTGAGCGCAGCACAGATCATCGACCCGACCACGCTGGACGCCGACGGCCGCGTGGTGTTCGCCTCGACCGTGGACCTGGAAGACCTGGATTCGGGCGCGAAAGTGACCTACCAGATCGTCGGTCTGGACGAAGCGGACCTGAAACTGAGCAAAGTATCGGTGACCTCGCCGATCGCCCGCGCGCTGATCGGCAAGTCGGCCGGCGACGTGGTGGAAGTGCAGGCGCCGTCCGGCCCGCGCGAATACGAAATCCTGGAAGTGCGATACATCTGATGCTGCTCGCGCGTACACGTTTGCTGGTCGCGACGCTGTGGGCGGGCAGTCTGTGGGCAGTCGGCTATCTGGCCGCGCCGACGCTGTTCGCCACGCTGAGCGACCGGGTGCTGGCCGGCACCATCGCCGCCAGCCTGTTCAAGAACCAGGCCTGGCTGTCGATCGCCTGCGCGCTGGTGATGCTGGCGCTGCTGTGGGTCAGCAAGGGTGCGGAGACGGGGGGTATCTTCGCCGGTTCGGCCGCCAATTCGGCCGCCAAGACGCGCCGCATGCTGCTGCTGATCGTCTCGACGATGTTGGCGTGCACGCTGGTGTCGCACTTCGGCCTGCAACCGATGATGGCCGCTCTGCGTGCCGCGGCGGGGCCGGGCGGGGTGATGGATGGCGCCGCGAAGAATGAATTCGGCATGTTGCACGGCATTTCCAGCAGCATCTACCTGGTGCAGAGCTTGCTGGCCGCGTGGCTGGTGGTCAAACAGTAACCCAAAACGAAGGGGTCTGACCCTGCGGGTCAGACCCCTGTCCCCGGTGTGCGGGGTGCAACGGTGCCGCTAAGGCACGTTATTTCGAGCCCAGTGCGCTCTTCTTGGTCGACTTCTGCTGTGGCTTGGCGCGTTTGATATTGCCGCCTTGCGTCACGCGTTCATTCCCCTTGAGCAGTACCTTGGTCACAGACGGACGTTTGGTGCCGCTTGGGCTAGGCTTGACGATGGTGACTTCGCGCAGGCCCTTGCCGGAGGTCGAACGGGCTTTTTCCGTTTCCACCTTCGGACGGTACAGCACCAGCAGCTTGCCGATGTGTTGTACCGGCGACGCATCGAGCTGTTCGCAGATGGTGTCGTACATGGCGGCGCGGGCTTCACGATCGTCGCCGAACACGCGGACCTTGATCAGGCCGTGGGAGTCCAGGCCCAGCGCAATTTCCTTGAGGACGTTGGCTGTCAGGCCTGCCTCGCCGATCATGACGATAGGCTTGAGGCCATGCGCTTCGGCGCGCAGAGCGCTGCGCTCAACAGGTGTAAGTTTTTGCATAATATATTTTTAGTGGTTCCCTTAAAGGCAGTATTCTACGCGAATGAAGAAGAAGAAATTAAACAAAAACTGGTTGCACGACCACATTAACGACCCTTATGTGAAATTAGCGCAAAAAGAGGGCTACCGCGCCCGCGCCGCTTTCAAGCTCAAGGAGATCGATGAGGACGAGAACCTGATCAAGCCCGGCCAGGTCATCGTCGACCTCGGCTGCACTCCCGGCAGCTGGGGGCAATACGTGCGCCGCAAGCTGTCCGGCAAGGAGGGCGGGGGCATCAACGGCACCCTGATCGGCCTCGATCTGCTGCCGATGGAGCCGATCGCCGACTTCCATTTCATCCAGGGCGATTTCCGCGAACCGGACGTGCTGCAGTTGCTGGAAGATCATGTCAAAGGTCAAAAGATTGACGTTGTGTTATCGGATATGGCGCCCAACCTGTCCGGCATCGCTTCGGCCGACGCCGCGCGCATGGAACATCTGATCGATTTGGCAATTGAATTCTCCCAGGCCCATTTAAAACCGACCGGCTCGCTGCTGGTGAAATGTTTTAAAGACATGGGTTTTAACGATATCGTGCTCAAATTCCGCCGCGAATTCAAAACCGTGGTGCAGAAAAAGCCGAAAGCCAGCCGCGACAAATCGTCCGAGATTTTCCTGCTGGGGCGCGGCCTGAAGAATCCGACCGACGGCATGGTGTCGGCGCAGCCGCTCGAAACTGACGATTTCCCTCTCGAGCGCCCTTGATATTTAGCGCTTGGGCCGCACATCGACACGGTGAAGATCAGTTTTGACTTGATCGCACCGGTATTTTGGTCAAATAATGTGTTTTACGGCTGGAATTTTGGCCGCACGCCCAGGCGGGCTTCTGGCACCGCCTGCTTATTGCGAGTAAAATCGGGTTTCTAGCTATCGGTTAAAAGATGCGCCCTGCATCCAAGGAGTTTTCGTGAATAACATGTTTTCCAAATCAGCCATCTGGGTAGTCGTGGTACTGCTGCTGCTGATGCTGTACAAGCAGTTTGACAGCCACGGCGTGACCGCTGGCGCCAAACCCATCGCTTATTCCGATTTGCTGGATGAGGTCAAGGCCAAGCGTATCAAGGATGTGGTGATCGAAGGCGTCAACATCACGGCCACCCGTAGCGACGACACCAAGGTGCGCGCCACCGCCACCGGCCTCGATCGCGGCCTGGTCGGCGACCTGCGCGACAACGGCGTGCACTTCGACGTGCGTCCGCCTGAGGAACAGTCGTTCCTGCAACAAATCTTCGTTTCCTGGTTCCCGATGCTGTTGCTGATCGGCGTGTGGATCTTCTTCATGCGTCAGATGCAGGGCGGCGGCAAGGGCGGCGCTTTCTCCTTCGGCAAGTCGAAGGCGCGCATGATGGACGAAACCAATAACACCGTCACCTTTGCCGACGTCGCCGGTTGCGACGAAGCGAAGGAAGAAGTCAACGAGATCGTCGACTTCCTCAAGGATCCGAGCAAATTCCAGAAACTGGGCGGCCGCATTCCACGCGGCGTGCTGATGGTTGGTCCTCCGGGCACGGGTAAAACCCTGCTGGCGCGCGCCATCGCCGGCGAAGCCAAGGTGCCGTTCTTCTCGATCTCCGGTTCGGACTTCGTTGAAATGTTCGTCGGCGTGGGCGCGTCCCGCGTGCGCGACATGTTCGAGAACGCCAAGAAGCATTCGCCTTGCATCATCTTCATCGACGAGATCGACGCGGTCGGCCGCCATCGCGGCGCCGGCATGGGCGGCGGTAACGACGAACGCGAACAGACGCTGAATCAGCTGCTGGTGGAAATGGACGGCTTCGAAGCCTCGTCCGGCGTGATCGTGGTGGCCGCCACCAACCGCGCCGACGTGCTGGACAAGGCGCTGCTGCGTCCGGGCCGTTTCGACCGTCAAGTCTCGGTCGGCCTGCCGGACATCCGCGGCCGCGAACAGATCCTGAACGTGCACATGCGCAAAGTGCCTATCGGCACCGACGTCAAGGCCGACATCCTGGCCCGCGGCACGCCTGGTTTCTCGGGCGCCGACCTGGCCAACCTGGTCAACGAGGCGGCACTGTTCGCCGCGCGCCGCAGCAAGCGCCTGGTCGACATGATCGACTTCGAAGATGCGAAGGACAAGATCTTCATGGGTCCGGAACGCAAGTCGATGGTCATCCGCGAGGAAGAGCGCCGCAACACCGCGTATCACGAGTCCGGCCACGCCGTGGTCGCCAAGCTGCTGCCGAAGGCCGATCCGGTCCACAAAGTGACCATCATGCCGCGCGGCTGGGCCCTGGGCCTGACCTGGCAGCTGCCTGAGCACGATAATATTTCGGGCTACAAGGACAAGATGCTGGAAGAAATTTCCATCCTGTTCGGCGGCCGCATCGCCGAAGAGATTTTCGTCGGCCAGATGTCGACCGGCGCCTCGAACGACTTCTCGCGCGCCACCAAGCTGGCCCGCTCGATGGTGACCCGCTTCGGCATGTCCGACGCGATGGGCGTGATGGTCTACGAAGACAGCCAGAACGACGGCTTCTTCGGCGGCGCATCGAAGACGATTTCCGAAGCGACCCAGCAAATGGTCGACGCCGAGATCCGCAGCATCCTCGACACGCAATACAAGCTGGCGCGCAAGCTGCTGGAAGAGAACCGCGAAAAGGTCGAAGTGATGACCAAGGCGCTGATGGAATGGGAAACCATTGATGCCGACCAGATCAACGACATCATGGCCGGCCTGGAGCCACGCGCGCCGAAAGCCGGCGTGACCATCCGCAAGCATCCGCCTAGCGACGGCGGCTCGGGCGTATCGCCTAGCGTGACCGCTCCAGCCTGAGTCGTGGCTGAGTAGCAAGACAGAGGGGTGGGGAGCGATCCTCGCCCTTTTTTTATTTTTCTTCCGGTTATCCATGCGATCTACATTACAGTTCGGCCGTTTCAACTATCCGTGGCGGGGCGAGCGCGTCCGCGCCCGCGTGATGGGCATCCTCAACGTCACCCCCGATTCGTTCTCCGACGGCGGCCAGCACCAGTCGCTGGAGTTCGCCATCTCCCATGCCGAGCAGATGATCCTGGACGGCGTCGACATCATCGACGTCGGCGGCGAGTCCAGCCGTCCCGGCGCGCCGCCGCTGCCGCTGGAGCAGGAGTTGCAGCGCGTGATGCCGGTGCTGTACGCGCTGCGCGATCTCGGCCCGGCCATCTCGGTCGATACCTACAAGCCGGAGGTGATGCGCGAGGCCATCATCGCCGGGGTCGACATGATCAACGACATCAACGGCTTCCGCGCGCCCGGCGCCATCGCTGCGGTGCGTGACAGCGACTGCGGCTTGTGTATCATGCACATGCAAAGCGACCCCCAGCATATGCAATTGGCGCCCAGTTACAGCGATGTGGTGGCCGAAGTCACCGCCTTCCTGCGCGAGCGCATCGAGGCGCTGACCGCTGCCGGCATTGATCCGCGTCGACTATGCATCGATCCAGGTTTTGGATTTGGCAAGACTGTGGAGCATAATTACGCCTTGTTGAAAGCCACCGGACAGCTGATCGCCGAACTGGACATGCCGATGCTGGCCGGCCTGTCGCGCAAATCGATGGTGGGTGCGGTGACCGGCAAGCCGGTCGAGCAACGCATGGCTGGCAGCGTCGGCGGCGCCTTGGCGGCGGTGGCGCAGGGCGCGCTGATCGTGCGCGTGCACGATGTGGCGGAAACGGTGGATGCGTTAAAAGTATGGCAGGCAGGAATTAACCTACAACGATAAAGAGAATACACAATGTCACGTAAATATTTTGGAACTGATGGCATCCGCGGCCTGGTGGGCGTATCGCCGATCACGCCGGACTTCGTCATGCGTCTCGGCTATGCGGCCGGCAAGGTGCTGGCTGGCGCGCGCAGCGGCACGGTGCGTCCGACCGTCCTGATCGGCAAGGACACCCGCATCTCCGGCTACATGCTGGAAGCGGCGCTGGAGGCGGGCTTCTCGGCCGCCGGCGTCGACGTCATGCTGGCTGGTCCGATGCCGACCCCGGCCATCGCTTACCTGACGCGCGCGCTGCGCCTGTCGGCCGGCGTGGTCATTTCGGCCTCGCACAACCCGTTCCAGGACAACGGCATCAAATTCTTCTCCGACAAGGGCACCAAGCTGCCGGATGCGGTGGAGCTGGAAATCGAAGCCGCGCTGGAGGTGCCGATGGACTGCGTGGCGTCGGAAAAACTGGGCCGCGCCAAGCGCCTGGACGACGCCCACGGCCGCTACATCGAATTCTGCAAGAGCACCTTCCCGAACGAGCTGGATCTGCGCGGACTGAAGATGGTGGTCGATTGCGCGCACGGCGCCGCCTACAACATCGCCCCGCACGTGTTCCACGAACTGGGAGCTGAAGTGATCGCCATCGGCAACAAGCCGGACGGCTTCAACATCAACCTGGATCACGGCGCCACCGCGCCGGAAGCCATGGCCGCCGCCGTGCGCGCCCATGGCGCCGACCTCGGCATCGCGCTGGACGGCGACGCCGACCGCCTGATCATGTGCGACGCCAACGGCCGCCTGTACAACGGCGACGAGCTGCTGTACCTGATGGTCATGGATCGCCTGGCGACCGGCCCGGTGGCCGGCGCGGTCGGCACCTTGATGACCAATATGGCGGTCGAGGTGGCGCTGAAGGAAAAGGGCATCGGCTTCGCGCGCGCCAAGGTCGGCGACCGCTATGTGCTGGAAGTGATGAAGGACAAGGGCTGGTTGCTGGGCGGCGAGGGCTCCGGCCACCTGCTGTGCCTGGACAAGCACACCACCGGCGACGGCATCATCTCGGCGCTGCAAGTGCTGTCGGCGCTGAAGCGCGCCGGCAAATCGCTGGAGCAGTGCGCAGGCGAGCTGGTGATCTTCCCGCAGACGCTGGTCAACGTGCGCGTCTCGCCAGGTTTCGACTGGACCAAGAACGCGGCCATGGTCGCGGAAAAGGAACTGGTCGAGCGCGAGCTGGGCGATAGCGGCCGCGTGCTGATCCGCGCCTCCGGCACGGAACCTTTGATACGCGTGATGGTCGAAGCACGTAACGCCAGCGATGCGCAGTCGATGGCGCGCCGCATTGCGGACAAAGTGGAAACCCAGCTGGCTGCGTAAAATTTCAGCAGTGTAATAATTGCTTGGCCTCTCATTGACGTGGCGGGAGCCAAGCGTTAGAATACTGTCTTCGGAGTGTGGCGCAGCCCGGTAGCGCACCTGGTTTGGGACCAGGGGGTCCAAGGTTCGAATCCTTGTACTCCGACCAAGAACTTTTAAAACGGGTTGTCGAAAGACAGCCCGTTTTTCATTTCCGCGACGTATTCTCGTTGCGACATATCTGCCCATAGCTCAGTTGGATAGAGCATCAGCCTTCTAAGCTGAGGGTCGCAGGTTCGATTCCTGCTGGGCAGGCCAAATTTTTATTTATAATCAATGAGTTATAATCTGTTTGCAACGCCTAATAAATAGGCATTGTACTATTCAAGCGTCGCTGTACTATTCAAACGTGATTTTCGCCGGTTGAACCCGCTCTGGTTTGCGACGATAGATGCGGTCGGTAACACGGCTGTCGACGTGGGAGAGCAGGGCGCGCGCATGCTCTAGTGACTCGGCATCGCTGGCGCACTTGGCGCGTAGATCGTGTTCCGTGAAGCGGTCTTCAAGCTTCGTTTCTTGCATGATCCGCACCATAAACCGCTGCCACATGGAATCCCAGCCTGATGCGGTTTCTTTCACTTCGTCAATGTAGCTGCTGCCGTCTCGGGTGCAGAACAACAGCGCCGAACTGGCGGCCGAGCGCACCGCGATGGCGGCCGCGACGGCAGCTCGCAGGTCGTCGTTCCACTCGTAGATCGTAGACTTGCCTGTCTTGCCGGCAGTCTTGTGGCGCGTGATGTGGATTCCGTCATCCTTGAAATGGACGTCCGGTTCCAGGCGCAGCAGATCGCTGCGGGCCATGCCGGTCAAGAGCTTGAGGCGGATGTAAGCCTGCATCATCAGCACGCTGCCCTTCTTACGCTTACTCGGCAGCGCCAGTACCTCGATCAACTCCCAATCCTCTATGTAGCGCGTGCGGGACTCCTCTCCGCTGAGGCGCACTTCGCCCTTAAACGGATGGCTGTGTGAGTTCGACGTGATGGAGAAGGAGCTGACAAAGCGGCAGGCACGGACGCTACGATGATGTAGCGCGCATAAGTGGCCTCGCGAAATTGATATGAATGGGCCTCGTCCAGGGCGGTGAGCTTATTCGACGCAATCGAGGGGCACCTCACATCCTGCTAGTATTGGATACGTTGATAAAGCTACGAGCCATCTGTTTTTGCTGACTGTTTGTATTCTTTAGCATGTATGATCTGGGCATTAGTGATTTCTTCTGTAAGGACAGCAATGCCTAGGTATGCACTTTGGAACAATAAAGGGGGGGTTGGAAAAAGCTTTCTAACGTTCTCATTGGCTTGTGAATATGCTATTGCAAATCCGAGTGAGCTTGTGCTCGCGATGGATCTTTGCCCACAAGCAAATCTTACGGAAATGCTCTATGGCGACCGATCAGATGCAGGAACATACATTGATAGCCTCTACTCACAAAAGCCTAGGCTTTCAGTCGGTGGTTATCTCGAGGCACGTTTAAATTCTCCCTTCGTCCCCCTTACTGACGTGCGACCGTTTATTACGCGCCCCGGTGATTTCAATACGAAGCTGCCTCCGAACTTATATTTGGTTCCTGGCGACAACCTACTAGAGTTGCTGTCCGAAGCTATCCGGCAAGCGTCTCAGCTGTTACTGCCTATGGACGCTTGGTCTCGGGTAATGCGTTGGCTTGGGGATCTTGTCCGATCATTCGAGGAGCTTGCAGGCGGGGCAGTTGTGACAACATTCGTCGATTGCAATCCAAGCTTCTCGGTCTATACCCAAATTGCCTTGTGCGCTTGCGAAAATCTGATTGTGCCATTTACTGCCGATGATAGCTCTCGTCGTGGGATCGAGAATATCTTTGCGTTGCTGTACGGAGTAGCCGACAATGAATTGCGGGGTTACGCTCGACTGAGCTTTACGGCAAAAGCGGTAGAGGGGATGGTGGATTTGCCTAAAATTCATACTTTTGTTAACAACAGGGTGACAATGTATAAGTCGGCGCCTAGTTCGGCGTTTCAGGCGAAGAGTGAGCCTATTAGAGTTGTGGTCGATAGCGCGCTAGCGTCGTCAAAAAAAATCTTTGTTCCCCATAGTGATGCAGCCCATCTGTTTGAACAAATGCCCGATTATCATTCAGTTGCGGTTGTCGCATCCAGTGAAGGATGTCCATTATCTCGACTGCAGTCGGGTCACCACATGATTGATGGGAAGACCGTTCAGGTGAATCAAACTGCAATTGATAAATATCAGAAGGCGATTAAAAAACTCGTACAGAGGATTTAATGGATTCGGCAGCGCTGGGGAAATTTAGAGGGGCACTAAACGGTGCTCGGGTATTGCTCTCATTGGTCGGGGGCGCAGGGCCTGCTGGAATCACGCAAGACTTCACCGACCAAACACTACTGCGCGCCTCGGTCGCACAAGCGGTAGGTTGTTGGGAAGGTTATCTCGAGCATGTGATGACTGAGTTCGTTGGCAAAACCCGTGTCCAAGCACACCGTCGAGCTTGGACCTTGATTGTCCAATTTGAATCCCTTGTCGAAAAACTGACCAGCGAGTTGAACACCCCGAGTTGGGAGAAGGCGCGCGAACTCATTCTTAATATTACAGGAATGGATCCATATTCGTCATGGATTTGGCGGCCGCGTTTCGCATCTCAGAACGATACTCAGATGTTTTTTAAGGGGATCATGGAAGTCAGGCACTCGTTTGCTCACGGATTTGCGACGCCCACTAGTGTCGCGGGACTGACGGTAGCCGGTCAACTTGACGCTCAATACGTTATAGATGTGCTGGCCTGTTTAGAATTTTTTGCGTCAACGACCGATGCATTGCTCGAGCATGAATTAACCCACCGTCACGGATGCAGTACTGGCTGGGCGTAGCAGCCGGCACAGGTCCCAAGCAGCTCTGATTTAGTGCATTTGCTGAATTTTTGATAAATTAATTTTTAGATATTATATGGACTGGTGGATACTTAAGCAGTTAAGAGTTCAGGTCGCGGCGGACCTTGGCCAGTACTTAGACCGTGTTGAGTTTGACAAAGTTTCAGCGCAACTGACGATCTCCAATGTTATGCCCAATCATGAACATTTTACGCGGGAGCTAAAGTGGGGGAAGTCGGCGACCGTTTGTGGGAAACGGCTGTTCTACGACCCCGTGGCTGGAATGACTGCGCGCCAACTGTCAGCTTCAGAAGTGTTAATGCACCTGGGCTTATTGACCTCAGCACAAGCTCAGCACGACATGCTGAAGCAGATAGCCAACGCTGCAAAAGACAAGCGAGCTACCGGTAACGCCGATGAAGTTCGGGACCAATTGGCTCGCGAGCACATTCCGACATTTTTGGAAAATTTGCGTGGAGCCCTTGTTCAATACTTGAAGCACTTGGCTGATTTAGAAAGTGCACCGTTTGCAGACTTGGTGAAAGAGAGTGGATCAAGCCAGCACAGCAACACGGGCCGAACGAAGAACCCAATTGATCTGAAGACACATAAGTTTGAAGTGGCATTCTCTTTTCCCGGCGAAGTTCGACCTCTTGTGAAACAGATAGCCGCCGAGTTAGAAAAAAAATTAGGGTCAGACACATATTTTTACGATAACAATTATGTCGCGCAGATCGCGCGGCCAAATGCCGATCTGCTTCTGCAGGATATCTATGGAAAAAGGGCGAGGCTAGTCGTTGTGTTTATTTGCGCGGAATATGATGTAAAAAAATGGTGTGGTGTCGAATTCCGAGCCATACGCCAGCTGCTATTCGATAGGATCGATAGAATCATGCTCGTGCGTGCTGGTCAGGGCAATGTAGAAGGTATTTTTTCGCTCGACGGCTACGTCGATGCAAACTCCCACACTCCGGAAGAAATCGCTGAGCAGATTCAAATAAGGGTTCATCTGGCAGAAGTGTTGCCTGAATAAAGCGCAATGCGATCTCTGGTACGAAGGGGCATATGACCGCGTGGCGGCATTTGCCAGGCAGTGGAAGGTGGGTCAATCGGGGAGGGGCAATTCTGCGAGGAAACGAACACGTAACAAGCTTCCGTAGTATGCTAGTTCCCTCTGCCATTAGTGTGAATCGCTCTTCGTAAGCGTTCGGTTGCAGTAACTTTGCGCGAGTTGGTGAACAACATATCCAGTGGGAACAACACCATTTGCAGGATGCGAACTTGCCAATAGGTTAAGACGCAGAAGAGGCCAAACGCCGTTTGCTGAACTTGCGCCGCCGCGTCGCTACCGGCCTTCAAGTCCAGCGCTTTTACCCAAGCAAATAAAGGTGCGAGTGTCACCAGTGTAATCAGCAAGATCGCGGAATTTGCACACGGAAAAAGCACCCTCGATAAGTTCTCTTCGTTGCCTTGAAGCGATTCGTTTCGTAGTCCTTTTTTTAAAGCTTCAGGGTATACAATGGCAAGCAGTGCACCCATGACCCCAAAAACAATAGATGTAGTCGTGCGCAGCGCCTCAAAATATGGCCACTGATCAATCAAAGTAATGCTGGCGCCGAAGTGAAATCCCAACCACCCCGTCACCGTCACCATCACTATGTTGAACAAGAGCATATTTATCCCAACCTAAGAATTCTCGCTCGGTGCACTTGAAGTTGGCCGAGTAGTGCTTCAAGGTTGACCAATTCATCGTCAATCCATTGAACATCAAGCCGCTCACTGTCACGAGCATTTGATTTGCTCAGCCACTTGATCTCATCAGCAACTTTAAAACCTAAATCTTGCAGCCGACCCCCGCCATCCTGAAGATCGTCTTCCCACTCTGCGATAGTGGATTCAAGTTCGGGAAGAGTCAGGCTGACCGGCAGCTCGACCTTAATCTGCGCTTCTTCGATGTTTACCGGCGGCGCTTTACCGATGCGTGTGACGTCCAGAAGAGTTTGCCACCAGTCCCGTTGTCCGGGTTCCGCAGTAGTCAACAAGGTCTTGCAGAAGACCTTCGAAATCGAGCCCACATTATCCCGGAGAAACTGTAAATCTCCTCCGCTAGTTAACGATTCTACGCCAAATGTCGGCCGCACGCCGCCCGGCAGCGCGTCATGCAGTGCACTTTGGCGGTAGCCTTGAATGGTGAATGACCCATCAGCTGCAGGCGCGCTGAGGATGACGTGCTCCGGATTGATGAACTTCAGAAAGCTGCCACAGTAGTTGATGAAATTTACACGGCCATGACTTTGATGCTTCAGGCCGATGGTCGCGACCCTTCGTTCCGCAGGCATTACCCAAAAGTAGGTCGCAAAGCCCGGAATTCTATTTCTGTCAATTTCGGTAACTTCGGCTGAAACGGCACCCACAACGTCACCGATGCCGACGGAAGAAACATGGTGCCGATTCCCGGGCAACCGGTTCCAGATACCGACCAAAAAGTCGCCATGCGCGCCGTGGTGGATGTCGAGAAGGTATGCCTCTGCAAGTTCATCGCCCTCGTTTGTGCCGAACGTTGCTGTTTGCCCAAGAAGCTTACCGTCCGCCCAGGCGGCGATTTTCGCGAAGGTTTCCGCTGTTCCACAGAACATTGGCGCCCGACCTGCCGGCCCTCTCCAGGAGTAGTATCCGCACTTGGATATGTCATACAACCAGATACTGACGTCTTGAATCATATGCACTTCCACCGGAGTAAAAAGACCATTATACGTTCTTGATATTTTGCAATTCTATCCAACTATCACTTCACATCTTGGACAGCGACCGGTCTCTTGAGCTGAACTGTTAGGCCACTCCGAAAAGGCGAACTCGCGAATATTTCAACAGCGCGTCCGTACTATTGAGAAGTGGTGATGCTATATGAATCAAGCACTTAAAAGACACGCTCTACGAGTTGAATAGGACAGGATATTGCGTACAAGTCATTGATTAATTTGAAAAATATGCCAATAGCTGGGCAGGCTTCTAAGCTGAGGGTCGCAGGTTCGATTCCTGCTGGGCAGGCCAGATTGTTTTTAAAATCACAAACCTATGATCATAGTGGTTTTAAAAAACGACGCTACGCTATTTACCTTCTTGCCCCAGCGCTTCACGAGTATCCATTCGATGGAAGCAGCGGCGACTTCTATTTTGCAAGTAAAAAATATACTTATGATAATCTTTACTAATCTGACATAGGCGATCAAACTAGGCAAAGAGCGATGTGAAAAATCGCGGTGCGGACTGATGCTTAACTCGAGTTTTCGATAACGTTTAGGGTCAACATGTCTAGTTTTCGATTTGCAAAAAATCCTTCAGCGTCTATCAAAAAAAAACCAGATTTTGCGGTAGCCGGGAGCCCTTTGCAACAAAAGCAGGCGCTCGACGAGCGTGATAGGGAAGCGCATAACGCTTTACTGCGACACGTTCATTTGACAGGATATTTGCCGAAAGAATATGAAATCCAGCGTGCTGCCGACCCTGATTTTGATCGTGCAGAAACAGCCGCCAACAAGCGTGCTCTTGAGGAAGCGCTTGAGCGGCTGACGGCTTGGGAGAAGGCTTGACGAGATCTCTATAATGTTTCTCAGGGAAAATTTGACGCAGCCAGAATCGCGAATTGGTCAAATACCTGGAATGAGGATGCAGTTCGCGGCAGCTTGGGCGGTACGACGGAGGTATTGGAAAATACCCCAGGAATTGAAAGTGCTAGGAAGGCGGTCAATAAAGCCCAAAAAAAACAGACCGCTAAAAAGTCTCAGGAGAATGAAGCAGAACTCAAAGCAAAGATCTCCGCTCTCGAGCTCGCAAAGGAAAATGCGAGACCACACTCTGACAAAGTCAAACTGGAGGTCACAGTTTTGGTACGTGCCATAGTTAATCCGTCAGTTTCCCCTGGCGAAACCGCAGCTATAGTGGCGAATTTTCTTCGTCAACATGGGGTATTGGACAAAAATCTTGTTAATAAATTATCCGAGTTTGTGACAGCAAAAGCAGTGTGGTTTGAGCGATCATTCTCCGTCAGACTGCGGCCGGGGCCACCTGCAAATAAGGCAAACGCCGACAGCCCAGATTATGTCGGCAACGGAATAGTCGGAGATAACTTTCGAGTATCTGGAGTTTCCAGCGGTGTCAACGCGCCAATGTTGTATCCCGGTATGGAACATCAAGCAAGAATGAAGGATGTTATTGATCGTGTAAAAAGCGGGATTAGAGATAAATTTGGGACATACTTTACAAAACGTCTTGAAGGAAAGCCGGAGCGGCTTGTGGTAACCGTAGACATAAGCGAAGCCCCTTGGGTGTTAGGCGAGGCGCAAAGAGTAGTTCGGGACGCCGTTCAATCGCTTGATGCCAACATGCGTGCCGCTGCACAACCTATCGAAGTGTATTTCATCGTCAGCGGCCGGTCTTACCGAGTTTGGTACTGAGCATCGGGCTGTCAGGGCCATCCTCCCGCGGCCGATAGCAAGCTGCGTCCATGCGCAGGGGCGCGAATTGCCTCGGCTTCGGACCCTAAATCCGGTCCGTCTCCCGCCGCACCACACGTCCGATGATGATGCACTCGCCCTCGCGGCAGCTCTTGCGGCGATGGCGTTGCTGGTCCTGGTTGTCCGAGGTCAGCCACCAGTCGCCGCGGTCGCGCGTCAGGCGCTTGACCACGGCCTGGCCTTCGTAGTTGACCGCAAACACCACGCCATCCTCCATCGCCGTGTCGGCGGTGTTGATGATCACCAGGTCGCCCGCGTACAGATTGGGCTCCATGCTCTCGCCCTTGACGGCGATGGCGATCAGCCGCTCCGGGATGTAGCCGTGGCGGTCGGCCCAGTTCTTGGAAACGCTTAATTTGCTACCGTCGTAAATCTCTGGAACAGTTTGAAAGCCCGTCATACCTGCCGATAGCTGAAGTTGCACTTTGCGAATTTCGTAAAAATCTGGATCGCCCACATCCGCCACCACCACCTGCCGATACTCCTGCTCGACGCCGCCGCTGCTGCGCGCCCGCGGCTCGCGGCCCTCATGTAGCCATTCGAACCTGACATTGCAGGTTGCCGCCAGCTGGGCCAGCGTCTGCGTCTCCGGGCCTTTCTTGCCCACGCCCTTGAGTATGCGGTTGATCGTCGGCTGCGGTACGCCGGAGGCGCGCGCGAGGGCGCTCTGGGTGGTGAACCCAGCCTCTTTCATAGCTTCGTCGAGTCTGCTTGCGATATCCATGCACGAACTATACGTGCATGAATAAAAATACGCAATAATTTATTCATTCGGGTATTGATTGCCTATCCATTCGCGTATATTCTGTGTGCATGAATAAAAATATTTCCAATTTCCCACGCTCCAACCACCTGCCCATGCCGCTGACGCCGGGCGACTGCGACCTGCGCGATTTCACCTTCATGCCGCTCGATGTGCTGCGGCTGCGCGACAGCGATATCTCGGCCATCGTCAGCGGCGACGAGTTCCGCGCCGCCGTGCTGCTGTGGTGCGCGGCTTGGCACCAGATCCCCGCCGCCAGCATTCCCGACGACGACGTGGTACTGGCGCAACTGGCTGGCTATGGCCGCGTCGTCCGGGAGTGGTGCAAGCTGCGCGCCGGTGCGCTGCACGGCTGGATCAAGTGCGCGGACGGCCGCCTGTATCACCCCATCGTGGCGGAAAAGGCCAACGAAGCCTGGCAGGCCAAGCGCGCCCAGCGCTGGAAGACCGAGTGCGCGCGCATCAAGAAGCACAACCAGCGCCATGGCCAGGACTTGCCGTTCCCCACGCTGGAAGCATTCCTGGCCGATGACGGAGCGCCGCTGTCCCGCACTTGTCCCCCGGGACCGGCCTTCCAAGAGACAGAGACAGGGACAGAGACAGGGAAAAGTTTACAAGCTCAAGCACCGGGCGACGCTGCTCCGCCGCCGGCCATGTCCCGCATCGGCGAGCTGTGTCGGCGGTTGCGCCAGCTCGGCATTGCCGCCGCGCCGGGCCTGTTCGCCAAGCCGGGCTGGGCGCCGGTGCTGCAGCGGCTGGACGATGAATTCATCGTCGCCGTGGTGGCGCAGAAGCTGCGCGCCCATCCCGGCGAACATTTCAGCGCCGCCTATTTCCTGCCGGTGTTGAGCGACCTGATGCGCAATCCCGGCAAACCCGCCCAACCACTTTTCGGAGGAACCCATGCAGAACGCCAGCGCGTACTTGACCAACTTACGGGCCGCCACGGCGGCGCCGGCGAGCAGCACACCATCGACGGCCAGGCCCGTCTCGTCGGATAGCGTGGAGCGCCTGTTCGCGGAATTCGAACTGCTGTACGGCAGCCGCCTGGCCGACCTGTGGCGCGGCACTGACGTGCGCGGCGTCAAGGAGAACTGGCGCAGCAAGCTGGCCGGGCTGTCGGTGGGCGAAGTGCGGCGCGGCGTGGCGGCCTGCCTGTCCCGGCCCTGGCCGCCGACGCTGCCGGAGTTCCTGCAGCTGTGCCGGCCGCCGGCCGATGTCGAGTCCATGTATGCCGAGGCCCAGTGCCAGGTCAGCCGCCGCGCTTTCGGCGACGACCACTGGCCGTGCAAGGCGCTGTACTGGGCCGCCGTCGAATTCACCTTTGCCGATCTGCGATCGCTGGCCTGGCAGAACGCCCGCGCCCGCTGGACCCGCATCCTGACCGCCAAGCTGGCGCACGAGCACGAACTGGCCGACGTACCGCGCCCGGTGCCCGCGCTGCCGGCGCCGGGCCAGGCGCTGACCGATGTGCACACCGCCCGCATGCGGCTGCAGGAAATCAAGGCGCTGTTGAAGAACCACCCAACCAATACCAGCAACACTTAAGGAGCACAGACCTATGTTAGTTATCGAAGAAGAAGCACTGTTCGGCAGCGCGCACGCCGCGCTGGTTTTCGCATTTAATTTCTCCGGCCAGCAGTACGACAAGTCCATGATGGCGCGCATGGCCTCCGGACCGACCAGGGAAGGGAAGGGCCTGGGCGGCCTCGACGGCGCAGCCCAGGCCGGCATGATACGGGCCGAGCTCGACCGTCTCGATCCCATGCTGATGCACATCCTGATCGCGCGCGTGGCGCCGCCCGCCGTGCCTTGCGATTGCGGCCGCAACTGCTGCGCCGGCTCCAAGCCGAACAAGGTGTGGGTCGACGCCATCCTGTTCCTGACCGAGCGCGCGCTGGGCGAGATGTCGGGCCTGCTGTCGCACTACCTGCTGCGTCGCGGCATCATCGAGCGCTGCTTCGGCGTCAAGCACAACCTGGCCGACCTGGCCGACCAGTGCGGCGTGCATCGCGATACCGCCAGCGCGCACAACGCCAAGCTGGTGCGTTGGTTGAAGGGCGCGCCGGCCAAGGGCCGCCTGCCGGCCGTCAGCGGCGCCGAGCACAAGGCGTGGATCGCCGTCGGCGAACTGCTGCAACAAACAAAAATGATCGATTTTTAAAAAAGTGCTTGACCGTTCCGCAAAACACGCGGAGAATGGGTCTCACTTTGATAAGTTCAAGAAGTACGTCAAAAACCCGCCTAGTGCGGGTTTTTGCATTTCTGCGGCAGTTTTTTCATCTCGCCGCTTCCTCCCTTTCTTTTCTGGTGAACCCCATGGCCGATCAAACTGATGTCGCCCAAGCGCTGGTGGCGGCGATCAGCGCCGCCGTTTATCCCAACGGTATCGGCGCTGCCTCCGTCACCGGCGTTGCCGCCGTGATCTACGCCGGCTGGCCCAACGCCGCCACGCTCAATACCGACCTGACCGCCGGCAAAGCCCACGTGTCGGTATTCCCGACCGCCACCGAACGCGTCACGCAATCGGCCAGCAGCGACTGGATGGAGCAAGCCATTGCGGCGCCGACGCTGAGCCTGACGGTTGGCGCCGGCACGGTGACGGTGGCGGGCACGCCGGCGGCGGGGCAGAACGCCGCCGTGCTGGCGGACGGCCAGCCGGTGGTCTACGCGGTGCGCGCCGGCGATACGCCGACCGCCGTCGCCACCGGCCTGGCCGCGCTGCTCAACGCGCTGCGCCCGGCCAGCAATGTTGGCGCCGTCGTCAGCGTGTCTGGCGTGCGCAAGCTGGTGGCGCGGGTCGGCGTCGGCGGCAGCAATATGCGGGTGCTGCGCCGGCAGGAAAAAGTGTTCCAGATTTCGGTCTGGGCCAACAGCGCCGCCGCGCGCGATCCGCTGGCCGCCGTCATCGACGTGGCGCTGGCCGGCGCCGGCCGCGTGCCGCTGGCGGACGGCACCTGCGGCACCTTGCGCTACAAGCGCAGCGTGCAAAACGATGCGATGGAAAATGCCACCATTTTCCGTCGCGATATTCTCTATGCCGTGGAGTACGCCATCACGGATAGTGCCAGCGCAACCCAGATCGTCGCCGAGCAGTTCGGCGTCGCGATGCAGTTCGCAACAGGTGGCCAGGCCGGCGCGACGACGCTGTATTCGTAACGCCATCAGCCATACGCCATCTGCTTTCTTGCCCGCCCCGTGCGGGCTTTTTTTATTTTTAGGAGGCTTACATGCCGGTATCACAGCAAGGCGCCATCAACACGACGGCGCTGATCGTTCCAGATCTCTACGTACAGATAGTGCCGCCCAGCGTGTCACTGCTGAATGGCGTGCCGACCAATGTGCTCGGCATTGTCGGCACCGCCCAGTGGGGCCCGGTCAATTCCGCGTCCCCGGTCGGCAGCACCGCCGACTATGCGCGCATCCACGGCTCGCTGCAAAACCGTAAGTACGACATGGGCACCGCCCTGGCGGCCGCGGTCCAGCAGGGCGCCGCCAGCATGCGCTGCGTGCGCGTGACCGACGGCACCGACACGGCCGCCACCGCCGCCATTCAGTCGGCCGGCATCGCGGCGACCGGCTCGGTGGCGTTCACCGCCAATCCGGTGGCCGCCACCACGCTGACGCTGGCCGGCACCGTGGTGACCTTCGTCGCCAGCGGCGCGGTCGGCAACCAGGTCAACATCGGCGCCTCGCTGAGCGCGACGCTGGCGACGCTGCTGGCCTTCCTGCAGGCTTCGCTGGACGTCAACATCGACAAGTTCACCTTTGCGCTCAATGCCAACACGCTGAACCTGGCGGCGCTGATTCCCGGCGTGGCCGGCAATACGCTGACCGTGGCCACCACCGTGGCGGGCGCCACCGCGTCCGGCGCCGTGCTGACCGGCGGCGTGGCCGGCACCCCGGCGCTGACGCTGAGCGGCAAGTACACCGGCTCGCTGGGCAACAGCCTGCAGGCCACCATCGCCGCCGGCAGCCAGACCGGCACTACGAAGGTGACGCTGGCGCTGTCCGGCTTCGCACCCGAGGTGTTCGACAACATCCCCGGCGCCGGCAATGCGCTGTGGGTCAATATGGCGGCGGCCATCAACAACGGCAACAGCGTGGCGCGTCCGGCGTCGGTGCTGGTGTCGGCGGTGGCCGGCGCGGCGGTCGGCGTGCCGGCGTATGCCAGCTCGAACTTCGCCGGCGGCGCCGACGGCGCCAGCAACATCACCGGCGCGCTGCTGCTCGGCTCGGACCTGGGCAGCCGCACCGGCATGTACAGCCTGCGCAGTTCCGGCGCGGCGGTGGCCATGCTGACCGATTGCGACGACCTCAGCACCTTCGCGGCGCAGGCCGCGTTCGGCCTGTCCGAAGGCATCTACATGGTCGGCGTGACGCCGCAGGGCGACAACCCGGCGGCGGCGGCGGCGGCCAAGGCGGCGGCCAACATCGATAGCTATGCGTTCAAGCTGCTGCTGGGCGACTGGGTCTACTGGAGCGATCCGGTCAATTCGATCACCCGCGTCATCTCGCCGCAGGCGTTCGTGGCGGGCCTGCTGGCCAACCTGTCGCCGGAGCAGTCCAGCCTGAACAAGGCCTTGTACGGCATCGTCGCCACCCAGCGCAGCCTGCAGAACCGCGCCTACTCGGCGGCCGAGCTGCAGGTGCTGGGCCAGGCGGGCATCGACGTGATCGCCAACCCGGTGCCGGGCGGCGCTTACTTCGGTACGCGCTTCGGCCACAACACCTCGTCCAACCCGGTGACCAACGGCGACAACTACACCCGCATGACCAACTACATCGCCTACACGCTCAACACCGGCATGGGCAAGTTCGTCGGCCGCCTGCAGTCGAGCCGCGCCGACGATCCGACCCGTCTGCAGGCCAAGGCCACGGTGGACGCCTTCTTGGCCAATATGCGGCAGCAGGGCCAGGTGGCGGACTTCTCCACCATCTGCGACCTGAGCAACAACCTGGTTCCGCGCATCGCCACCGGCTACATGCAGATGGACGCCAAGGTGCAGTACCTGTCGGTGGTCGAGAAGTTCCTGATCAATATGGAGGGCGGCCAGTCGGTGCAGGTCGCCCGCACCAGTACCGTGGCCGCCAACTAAGGCGGTTTTCATTTTCATCCATGCCGCCTGAGGGCGGCTTTTTTATTTGGAGCGACATATGTCGGCAGCAAATCAAACCCTGGGCAAGGACATCCGCGTCGTCATCACGACGGCCACCGGCAACCTGAACATTCCCACCACGGCGATCATGAAGTTCGACGCCCAACCCGTCACCACCGAGGAGAAACGCACCGGCCTGGACGGCGAAGCGCGCCACACGGTCACGCACAACGGCTGGAAGGGCTCGTTCGAAATCGACCGCTTCGACAGCACGCTGGACGACTTCTGGGCCCAGGCCGAAGCCAACTACTACAACGGCATGAACGTGCCGTACGGCTTCATCCAGGAAACCATCCAGGAGCCCAACGGCGGCGTCTCGCAGTACCGCTATGAAAAAGTGGTCTACAAGCTGACCGAGCTGGGCGCGCGCGAAGGCGACAAGACCGTCAAGATGAAACTGGAATTCATGGCCTCGCGCCGTTTGAAAGTCCAGTAAGCCCCAGCCCCATGCCTGAGCGACAGGCGTGCCGTGCCACTGAGGGGTCTGACCCCGCACGGGGTCAGACCCCCGCCTCGCCGTGCGGGGCAAAACCAAACTGAACAGGAACTGCCATGAACAAACCAAATATTTCCATCGAGACTGTGTCGGACGACATCGTCAAGGCCGCCAACGCGGTCGCCACCGTCGTTGCGGGCGGCCTGCGCATCGGCCTGAAAAAACCGAACGTGCTGCGCCAGTACCAGATCGTCGAAACGGTCGGCGCCTCGGCGCGCAACGAGGTCTACATGGGCATGGTCATGCCGCTGCTGTGGGTGACGCAGATCGACGGCGACGACCAGCCGCCGCCATCGACCAAGCGCGAGCTGGAAGCGCTGATCTCGCGCCTGGGCGAGGACGGCATCAGCGCCGTCATGGGCCACGTGGCGGAGCAGGCCGACGCCGCCGTGTCCGGGGGCGCCATAAAAAACTAGCACGGAACCCCGTATTCGCCACGGTGGTGTACCTGGTGAAGAACGGGGTTCCGTTCGATGTGGCGCTGAGCCTGCCGGAAGAAGTCGGCACTGCCTGGGCGATTGCCCTGGGTGAGCAAGAGGGCGGCGAATTCGATTTCGCCGCGATGCGCTGGATGCCCAGGAAATAGGGCGCGGTTTACAGGAGTTCCCATGGCAAAACCATACCAAATGATGTTGAAACTAAAGCTGGCCAATGGCGCCAGCAAGGGCTTGCTGGATATCGCGAAGGCGCTGCAGCTGGTTGAAGATGGCGCGGGCAGGGCGCAGAAAAACCTGTCCGCGCTGGAGGAGATACTGGCCAAGCTGAAGGGCAAGGACGACGACAAGGACAAGAAGAAAAAGACCGGCGAAGCAATGGCCGGGGTCGCCGACAAGATGTTCGGCGCGTTCAAGTCGCCATACGAGGCGGCGGCGGAAGCCGCGCAGGCGCAGTCGGATTTCGAGACGCTCAACCTGGGCGCGCAGAACAACGCCGCCGTGTATGCCAAGGCGGCCGAGTTGTCGCACAAGACGCTGGGCACCGGCATCGCCGACAACATCTCCCGCATACGCGATCTGAACGATGCCTTCGGCGATTTGCCGAAATCGCTGGCGCTGTCGGAGGACTTCGCCCAATACTCCTTCGCGGCCAAGCTCGCCAATGGTGGCAAGGACGTCGAGGGGCTGACGGCGAATGCCGCCAAGGCGCTGGCCTTGCGCGGCACGCCTGTCACCGGCGCCCCGGCGGTGATGCGCAGCGAGCTGGATTTGCAGTCGAAGGTGAATTTCGCCACCGGCGGCAAGGTCAACGGCGCCGAATTCGTGGCCGCCGCCAAGGCCGGCAAGCAGGCGTATCAGCATTACGACAAGGAGTATCTGTACGGCCAATTCTCCGCCTACATGGCGCAGGAGTCCGGCGAGACGGCGGGCGCCCATGCGCAAGGCGCCTACGCGACGCTGGTGGGCGGCGGCATGGATGGCAAGGCCAAGGGCTTCCTGTCCCAGCTGGGCCTGTTGCAAGCGCCCGCCAAGGGCAACCAGGACAACAAGGGCGGCCAGGCCGGCCTGAGCGCCGCCAATGTCGCGCTGGTGGAGCACCGTCCCGACAAATTCATCGCCGAGGTGCTGGCGCCGGCGATCCGCAAGAAGTACGGCAAGATCGACGACGTCAAAATGGTGTCGCTGCTGTCGAAAAACTTTGACGAGCATACCGCGAGCTTTATCGGCGACCAGATCGTCAACCAGCCGCGCTTGCAAACCCAGGCCAAGACGTATGAGAAGGCCAGCAACTACGGCAGCGCTTACCAGCAATACCTGAAATCGCCGAAGGGCGCGGAGCTGGCGGCGGCGCAGGCATGGAAGAACTTGCTGACCGTGATCGGCAGCGTGTACCTGCCCAAAGTCACCAGCGCCTTGCTGTTCTTCGCCAAGGCCATGGACAAGCTGGGCAACTGGCTGGGGCGCTTCCCGGTACTCACTCAGATCGCGGTCGGTGCCTTCGCCGTGCTGGCCGGGGCGCTGAAGATAGGCGGCACGGTGCTCTCTTTGGGGGGCAATTTTTCCTGGCTGGGTAAGGCCATCAACTGGATCGGCCCGCGGCTGCGGTTGATAGTCCCGGCCCTGATGGCGGCGGGCGAAGCGGTAATGGCACTGCTGACGCCGGTAGGTGCGGCGATTGCCGCCATCGTCGCGCTGGGTGCTGTGATCGCTGGCGCCTGGTACTGGTTCCACAAGGATGCGCCCAAGCCCAATGCGCCGGCCCTTCCTGCTGGCGCGGCTGCGGCGGGCGTGGTTGCCGCGCCGCGCAGCCTGCCGGCCGTCGCGCCGCACAGCCTGTCGCTCGTCGCGCCGCGCAGCCTGCCTCCCGTCGCGCCGCGCAGCCTATCGCTCGTCGCGCCGCGCAGCTTGCCGGCCGTCGCCCCGCGCAGTCTGCCGGCCGTCGCGCCGCGCGTTGCCATCAACCCGGTGCCACCGCCGGCGCCGACACCGGTGTTCAAGGTCGAAAACAAGCTCGACTATCGTGGCATCGCCACCCGCGTCCTCCAGGAGGCGGGGGCGCGGATGGCCGGGCCGCCTACCGGCTCCAACAACTTCGACGGCACGATGAATCTCGCGTCGGTCGCCTACGCAGGATAGACACCATGGCAAACACAGCATTTACCCTGACCCTGGGAAGCGAGACTTTCCAGGACTTTGAAATCCCCGAAAGCATTCCGCTCGGCGGCAGCCAGAAGCTGGTGGTGCACCAGTTGCCGGGCGGCGTGCGCGTGGTGCAGGCGATGGGCGCCGAGGACGATCCGATCCAGTGGTCCGGCCTGTTCCTCGGCGCCAGCGCGTTGCAACGCGCCCGCGCCATCGACCTGATGCGGGTGGAAGGCAGCCAGCAGCAGCTCAGCTTTTTCGAATACAAATACCGCGTCGTCGTCAAGAGCTTCAAGTACGTGGTGGAGCAGCGCTACCGCGTGCGCTACGCGCTGGAGCTGGACGTGGTCGAGGACAGCACCCGCGCGCGGCCGTCGGCCAAGGCCGCCGACCTGAACGCCGCCATCAGCGCCGACGCCGCCAAGGCCGGCGCCATCGCGGCCAAGGTCGGCGATCTGAAATTGACCGGCTTGATGAAGACGATGAACGACAGCATCAAGTCGGTGTCCGATTTCGTCCAGGCCGGCAGCAAGACCATCAACGGCGTGCTGGAACCGGTGCGCGGCGTGGCCACCCAGGTCAAGGGCATGATCGCCGAGGCCGGCGCGGCGCTGCAGACCGTCACCACGCTGGGCGGCATCCTGCCCAACAACCCGGTCGCGCAGCAGGCCGCCAGGCTGACCAAGCAGCTGGACGCGGCCGTCAAGCTGCCGGACCTGCACCAGTTGCAGGCCGTGGTCGGCCGCATCGAAGCCAACCTGACGCGCGCCTCGGGGGCGGTGACGTCGCTGCAGAAAGTGGTGGTCGGCGGCGACAGCCTGTACCGGCTGGCCGCCAAAGTCTACGGCGACGCCACCAAGTGGATCGCCATCGCCCAAGCCAACAAAGTCACCGATCCCCAGGTGACGGGCGTGCGGACGCTGGCGATACCGGCCACGCCGCCGGACAACGGAGGAGTAGCCGGCCCATGATCAATCAAGCACAGCCAACAAGCGCGGCCAACCGGCCGCGCGGCATGGTCTATGCCAACGGTGCCGCGCTGGACGGCGTGATCGGCTTCGAGGTGAACAACAACGCCTTCTTCGTGGCCGACACCTTCCGGCTGACGCTGTCCATCGCGGCCCAGCCGGCCGGGCGCGGCATCGATTTCTGGTCGCGCCAGGAACAGCTGGAGCTGGAGTTCCTGCTGGGCTTCCCGGCCGATCCCGGCCAGGTCGCCAAGTCAGATTTGACCAGCTTTTTGATCGGCTACGCCGACACGCTGGACGTCGACCTCGACGCCGGCACCATGGTGCTGGCGGGGCGCGACCTGAGCTCCAGGCTGATCGACTTCAAACGCACCAAGGTGTTCAGCAGCGGCACGCTGGTGGCGTCCGATGTTGTCGGCCAGATCGCCAAGGCGCAGGGCCTGACGGCGGTGGTGACGCCGACCACGGTGGCGGCCGGCGGCTACTACCAGATCGTCAAGGCGCTGGTGGCGTCCAACGTCAGCTACTGGGACATCGTCACCAGGCTGGCGCAGTACGAAGGCTACCAGGTGTACGTGCGCGGCCGCACCCTGTACTTCGAGCCGCGCACCGCCAAGAGCGCCGATCCCTACGTGCTGCGCTGGCAGGCGGGCGGCGTGGCCGAGTCCAACGCCATGCAGCTGGGCTTCCAGCGCAATCTGTCGCTGGCCAAGGACTTGCGCGTCAAGGTGCTGTCCTTTCACTGCAAGACCAACCAGGCCGTCAGCGAAGTGGCCGAACGCAAGCGCGTGAGCGATGGCGCGGCCGTGCCGTTCGACGGCGAGGCTCAGGAATACGTGCGCACTTTTCCCAACCTCGACGCTAGCCAGGCTCAGGCCAAGGCCAGGGCGATCTTGCAGGAATTGTCGGCGCACGAAATGAGCTTGAAAGCCGAGCTGCCGGGCGATGTGCTGCTGATGCCCACCAGCCTGATCCAGGTGAGCGACACCGGCAGCGCCTTCGACCAGGCTTACTTCACGGCCTCGGTCACGCGCCGCTATTCGGTCGACGGCGGCTTCAGCATGTCGGTCGAAGCCAAGAACCAAATCCCTAACACCAATACTTAGCCGGAGGAGCACGCATGAACACACTCATCAACAGCATCCGCCTGGTGTCGCAGACGGCCGGGCAGGGCCTGGCCCGCACGCGCATCGGCACCGTCACCAGCTACGACCCCAACACCTACAGCGCCAAGGTGCTGCTGCAGCCGGAGGGCGTGGAGATCGGCTGGCTGCCGATCACCAGCGCCTGGAGCGGCAACGGCTGGGGCCTGTTCAGCCCGCCGACCTCGGGCGACACGGTGCAGCTGGAATTCCAGGAGGCCAGCATGGACGCCGGCCTGATCGTCGGCCGCTTCTACAGCGACCAGGCGCGGCCGCTGCCGACGCCCAGCGGCGAACTGTGGGCCGTGCACAAGAACGGCGCGCAGTTCAAGCTGCTCAACAGCGGCGCCGCCTTGTTCAGCGACGGTCACGGCGCCAGCATCACCTTGAACGGCGACGGCAGCATCACCTCGGCGGCGTCGAGCTGGAACCACAGCGGCGCGTTCAAGCTCAGCGGCGACGCCACCATCAGCGGCAAGCTGGCGGTCGGCGCCGATGCGTCGATCACCGGCAAGCTGGCCGTCAGCGCGGACGCCAGCGTCGACGGCAAGCTCACCGTGGCCGGCGACGTCAAGGGCGCCGGCGTCAGCCTGCGCACCCATACCCATCCCGGCGTGCAGTCCGGCCCGGCGATGACGGGAGCACCGCTTTGAGCGATCTCTCCCACTACATCGGCGGCGACCTGGCGCTGTCCGTCACCGGCGACCTGGCATTGAGCGGCGGCACGCTGGAAGGCCAGCAGCGTATCCTGCGGCGCCTGCTGACCAACGCCGGCGACTACCTCTGGCACCTGGACTACGGCGCCGGCGCCTCGCAGGAAATCGGCAAGACGCTGGACGCCGGCCGCCTGCGCGCGCTGATCCGCGAGCAATTGTTTAACGAGGCCATCGTCTCACACCAGCCTGATCCGGTCATCCTGATCAGCCCCATCGACCAGGGCATCAGCGTGCGCATCCAGTACGTCGATGCCGAGGTCCGGCAGCCGGTCAATCTGGCATTCAACATCAACAGGTAAGCCATGACTATCACAACCAAAACCTTCTCCACGCTGGTTGCCGACCAGGTGGCCGCGATCCAGGCCAAGACCTCCAGCCTGATCGACTTCACCGTCGGCTCCATGCTGCGCGCGCTGGTGGAAACCAACGCCGCGCTTGGCCTGTGGCTGCAGGCCATCGCGGTGCAGCTGCTGTCGACCATGCGCGCCGCGACCGCCAGCGACGCCGACCTCGACAGCTGGATCGCCGACTACGGCCTGGCGCGGCTGCCGGCCCTGCCGGCGGTGGGCGCCGTCACCTTCGCCCGCTTCACGCCGACCAGCCAGGCGCTGATCCCGTTCAGCACCCAGGTGCGCACCGCCGACGGCAGCCGCGGCTACACCGTCGCGGCCGACAGCGGCCATCCGGCCTGGACGGCGGACGGCTATGTGCTGGCGGCCGGCGTGCCCAGCCTGACGGTGCCGGTGCGCGCCAACGTCGCCGAGGCGGCGGGCAACGCCGGCGCCGGCCAGGTCAGCGTGCTGTCGCAGGCGGTGACGTATGTCGACACCGTCAGCAACGCGCTGTCGTTCTCCGGCGGCGCCGATGCCGAGACCGACGCCGCGCTGCGGGCCCGCTTCGTGGTCTACATCGCCTCGCTGTCGCGCGCCACCCGGGCCGCGATCGGCTACGCGATCAGCTCGGTGCAGCCGGGCGCGGTCTACACCATCACCGAGAACCAGCAGTACAACGGCACCACCGATCTCGGCTACTTCTACGTGGTGGTGGATGACGGTTCCGGCGCGCCGTCGGCGGCCTTCCTCAACGCCGTCAGCGGCGCCATCGAAGCGGTGCGGGCGATCACCACGCGCTTTGGCGTGTACACGCCGGTGATCGTGCCGGTCGCCGTCTCTCTGGCGGTGACGCTGGCCGCCGGCTACGACACCGTCGCCACGCGCGGCCAGGTGCAGGCCGCGATCCAGAACTACATCAACGCGCTGGCGCTGGGCCAGACGCTGACCTACACCCGGCTGGCGCAGGTGGCGTACGACGCCTCGCCCGGCGTGACCAACGTGACGGCGATGCAGCTCAACGGCGGCGGCGCCGACGTCGCGGTGACGGCGCGCCAGGTGCTGAGGTTCTCGACCGTGACGGTGTCCTGATGGCGGCCGGGGACAACGGCGACATCGTCGCCCGCCTGAAGGCCACGCTGCCGACCTGGTTCAGCGACAGCACGCCGGTGCTCGATGCCTTGCTGTCCGGCTGGGCGGCAAGCTGGTCCTTCGTGTATGCGCTGCTGGCCTACGTCAAACAGCAAAGCCGGCTGTTGACCGCCAGCGACGGCTGGCTGGACATGATCGCCGGCGACTTCTTCGGCCTCGGTTTGCAGCGCCAGCCGTACCAGACCGACCAGAGCTACCGCACCGCGATCCAGGCCAACATCTTCCGCGAGCGCGGCACGCGCGCCGGTGTGATCAAGCTGTGCCAGGACATCACCGGCCGCACGCCGATCCTGATCGAGGCTGGGCGACCGCAGGACTATGGCGCGTATGGCCAGCCCACCGGCTTCTACGGCAACGGCCGCTACGGCACCTTGAGCACCACGCCGTACGAGTGCTTCGTCAAGGTGTACCGGCCGCTGTCGGGGACGCCGCAGTACGGCATCGCCGATGCTGACATTTACGCCGCCATCGATGCGGTGCGGCCGCACAACGTGACGGTCTGGGTGCAGCTGCTGTAAGGGCCGCTGCGTAGTTTTTATTCACAAGGCCGCTACCCGCGGCCTTTTTTCTTTCAGGAGCAACATGGATCGCGCAACTGTTTATAACGGCGAGGAACTGATCGAGACCGACATTTTGAATGGCAACAAGTTCGCCATGATCGGTCTCGCCAAACTCGCCCAAGCCGTGCTGGGCACGGCGCCGGTGTTGCAAGGCCTGACCTGCACGCCGGGCACGGGCCTGACGGCGGCGATTGCCGCCGGCCAGGTGTATCAAATGGCGGCGGTCGACGCCACGCCGTATTCGTCGCTGGGCGCGGATGCGCGCCAGGTGCTGAAGCAGGGCATCCTGGCCGACCCGGTCGAGCTGCCGGTGCCGGCGCCGGGCACGGCCGGCAAGTCGATCAACTACCTGGTGCAGGTGCAGTTCCAGGAAGTCGACGCGGGGGCGCTGGTGCTGCCGTTTTATAACGCCAGCAATCCGGCGATTCCCTACAGCGGGCCGGGCGGCCTGGGCACGTCGAGCATGACCATCCGTTGCGGCAAGTGCGCGCTGCAGGTCAAGGCCGGCGCGATGGCCAACACCGGCTCGCAAGTCACGCCGACGGCCGACGCCGGCTGGATCGGCGCCTACAGCGTGCAGGTGGACTACGGCATGACCACGGTGCCAGCGCCGAACATCGCGCCGGTGGCGGGGGCGCCGTTCCTGACCTTGGCGCTACCGCAGGCCGCGCCGCTCAACAGCCCGGCCTTCACCGGCACGCCGACGGTGCCGACGCCGGCGCCGGGCGACAGCAGCCAGAAGGCGGCCAGCTCGGCGTTCGTGGCGGCGGCGATCAGCAGCGTCAACACGTCGCTGTTGTCGGTGATCAGCAATAACAACAAGGTGCAGGTTTCTGACATGTATTTTTACGGCCAACTCTAAGAGGACAACATGGCAAGCTATGTAGCAAAAGCGTCGCCCCCGGCGGCGACCTATATCACGCTGGGCACCATGCCTGGCGACATGACGGTCAATCTGATCGCCGTGAATCGCGATCAGATTAACGCGGTGACAGTGCGCGTTGGCATCTCGGCGGCGGCGGTCGCGCCGTCGCCGATTCCCAATGCGGACTATATCGAACCGCCGGACCTGGTGATCCCGGCAGGCGGCAAGCTGGAGTTGACGGGCTACGCCATGGCGACCGGCGAAGTAGTGACGATTTTTAACAGCGCGGCCACGGTGAGCTGGCGCGTGCACGGACGATAGGAGCAATCATGGGACGTTTTTTATCAGGTAATACCGGTGGCTCCGGTGGGGCTTCGGCCACGCCGGCCATCGTCACCACATTGATCGCCGGCGAGGCGGTGCAGCAGGGTGACATCATCACCCAGGGGGCCGATGGTCTGGCGTACTGGGCCGCTGACCCGGCCAAGCTTGGTTCTGGGGCTGCATTGCGGCCGGTGTTTTCCCAGACCGGCCTCACCGGTGGTCTGACGGGCGTTGTGAATACCACAGCGTTGACGTCGGCGTCGCAACAAGTGGCGCCTCCCGCTGCCGCCAAATCGGCGGTACTGGCTAACGGCAATGTTGTACATGCATGGGGTAGCGCGACTGCCCCATATAACTCGATCTTTATGATCACAGATCCATCCGGTGCCACGCTGGTGCCGCTCACCTACGGACAGCCTAATTCAAGTGGCGGCTTTATCGGCCTTTGCACGCTGGTTGGTGGCGGTTTTGTGATCGCGACCTCTAGCCAGGCAAGCGGTTACAACACCTACTTCACGATTTACGACAATGCCGGCAACGTCACGACTGCGGCGACACGTTTCGGCAGCGGCGGCCAGATCGGTACCGGCTCTTACGAAGTCATGGCACTTCTTGGCCTGCAGAACGGTAACTTTGTAATGGTCGCGGATCTGTTTGGGGGCACCTCTCAGGTGCCATTCATGGGCGTGTTCACTCCAAGCGGTGTTGCTGTGCAAGCCCCAGCCGCCCTCGCTGCTCAGCTGGGCGGCGGCCCGGCTTCGTTCACGACAAATATTGTGCAGCTCACCGGCGGGGGCTTTGGTGTCGCGTTTTCGTCAGGGAGTGGCGGGCCGGTTGTCGCGCGCTATGCCACGTTCAATGCGGCAGGCATTCAGCAGGGCACTACCATCAACGGGCGCAGTCAGGTTTCGGGCTATGGTCAGTTGCAGGCTGTGGCGCTGGCCAATGGCAACTGGATGGCGGTGGAAATTTCCGGCAATCTTAATCCTTACGTGTACGTATTCACTGCTGCCGGACTGCAGTTGGGAAGCACGAATACCACGATAGATTCCAATCCCGGATGGTCGACGCAGCTTGCGAAGCCAGCTTTGCTATCGTCCGGGAATGTGTTTTTGGCCTACACCGGCAATAGCTCGGCATCGGGTGTATCCGGCCATGTCCTGACGCCTGCTGGTGCAGTTTTGATCAGTATGGTAGCGGGTACGCTGTCGACCGGAGTCAATGGCGTCGCGCCTGTTGTCTTGTCCTGCGGCAGTGACAGCGTGGTTTTCTATAGCGGTCTTGGGACTACTCTTTCGTATATGAAGTATGTGAACTCGGCAGTCGGCCCGGCTATTACAACCTTCGCCACGTCCAGCATTGCCGGCGGTGTCGCTAACGCAGTTGGGGTTCGCCTTCTGCCTGTGACTTTCCCCAATCAGGTCGCCAATATTATGTCTTTTCTGATTGCTGGTTTCCAATCGACACAGATAGTCGTGGAAGGGCACTTCGTGTACCGACAGGCGCAAACGCCTATCGGTGTGGCCACTGCCAGCGCTGCCCAAGGCGGCGCGGTTCCGGTTCAGATCACGGGCAACGCAACGCTGCGCTTGGGCTTTAGCCAGCCCTACAGCGTGGATGCCAACGCCGGTTCGCCGCCTGGTCAGCGGATGGCGGTCGTTGGTAATCAGGCGATTTTGTCGGGCACTCAACCGCCGCAGTCTCGCCGTCAAATTAATTAATAGGAGTAACGAATATGGCAACAGGAATTCTCGGCGTCGTTGGTCCATCGACCAACATGACCTACACCGCACCGGCCGATGCAAAATTGATGATTACGGCCGCTTATTCGAGCGGCGTTGGCAGTGTGTTGATAAATGGCGCCTCAGTGTTATATCTGTCAACCGGGCTAAATGGCTCGGTCAGCCATTTTGTTGGTGCCGGTCAGCTTGTCACCATTACCAATGCAGGTAACATCGGCGTCGTCGTATCCGTTCTGGAAGGTGCATAAATCATGAAACAGATTTTCGTAAAAAATGGCACGGTTATTGGACGTGGCTATGCCGCAGTCCCCAGCGTGACGATTGCTTCGACCGTAGAAGGTGCATTGGAGTACCAATTGGACGACGATTCGCCGGTGGACGTCGGCTGGAGCTGCAAGCTGGCCGATGGCGCGCCAATCTTCGCCCCATCGACGGCGCTGCCCTTGCTCACGCCGATGACCTTGTACATGGCCTTTACCCCCGCCGAGCGCATCGCCATCAAGTCCTCGAAAGACCCGATGGTCGCCGAGTTCTGGGCCATGTATCAGCTGTCGGTGCAGCTCGACAAGCCGACCGACCCCAACCTGGCCTCGGTGCGCGACATCCTCGCCTACCTGGCCAAGCCGGCCTCGCCCGGTCCCGGCGGCGGCATCCTGGCATCGCCGGAGCGGGTGCAGCAGATCCTGGCCGGCATCCCGCAATAGCCCTGCAACGTTCAACACCACAGCCACCTTCGGGTGGCTTTTTTTATGCCTGGAGAACATGCGCATGACACACGAAACCATCGAAACCGGCGCCGCCATGCTGGCCAAGACCGCGCCGCCCATCGCCGTCGTCGGCGCCGAATACATCGGCATCTCGCTGCCGGAACTGGTGCACCTGGCCACCTTGACCTATGTCGTCTTGATGATCGTCCACAAATGCTGGCACATGTGGAAGGAATGGAAAACCGGCAAGATTACTCCGGAGTCGGAAGGGGAGTGGCCATGACTCCCGCCGACTTCATCGCCGCCATCGGCCCCGCCGCCCGCGCGTCGGCCGTCCGCACCCGGGTGCCGGCCAGTTTCGCGCTGGCCGAAGCGGCACTGGAATCCGGCTGGGGCGCGTCGCAACTGGCGCTGCAGGCCCGCAACCTGTTCGGCGTCAAGGCGGACCCGGCCTGGCGCGGCGACGTGCTGCTGATGCCCACCCGCGAATTCCTCAAGGGCCAGTGGCGGATGCAGCCGGCACGCTGGCGCAAGTATCCGGATTGGCAAGGTTGCATCGACGACCACGCCGCCTTCCTGCTGGCCAATCCGCGCTACAAACCGGCGTTTTCCTGCCGCGGCGGCGAGGCGTTCGCACGCGCGGTGGCCGCCGCCGGTTATGCCACCGATCCACAATACGCCGACAAGTTGATCGCCGTCATGCGCAGCCGTCAGCTGGCTGTTCTCGACCGCCCGGAGGCGCCATGAAATCCGCCTTCCTCACCCCGCTGATCACCGAGTGCGTCGACGACCTGGCCGCCGGCGGACGCGGCACCTGGCGCGTGATGGCGCCGTTCCGTTATTCCTCGGCCCTCCTGGATCGGGTGATCGAAGTCGAGTCCGGCTTCTTGACCGACTACGCCAGCGTGCCCCGGCTGCCGCTGCTGTATTTGCTGTTCGGCGACACCTCGCACAAGGCGGCCGTGATCCACGACTGGCTCTACCATCACCACGAGGTCTGCGACGAAGCCACTGCCAACCGCGTGCTGCGCGAAGCGTCGGAAGCGGATGGCATACCGGCCTGGCGCCGCCTGGGGATTTACCTGGGCGTCAAAATCGGCGGCGCGCCGTCATGGCGGGCGGACGGCCCCGCTTAAACCGCGCGTATTATTGGTACACTGCGGCATCCGTAAATTCTGAAAGAAGAAAATGACATCCGGCACACTGCCCAACAATGCCACCACCGAAGAAACCTGTTTATGGTTAAGTGAACAGACCGGCGCGCCATGGAACCTGGCGCGCTTGCTGGAAGCAGGTTTAACGCCGTATGTCTGGTTGGATTATTCTGAGGAATACGCCGGCCTGTTTGCCGAGGGAATTACCCGATATCCGGCGCCGATATTCTTTGTCGACGATACGCAACGGCTGATTGCCGGCAGCGACGATGTATTAATGCGCATGACGCGGGATTCGGACCGGATTTCTTTCAAACTCAAGCCGCCAGGCATTACCATGCCTTTAAGTGCATTGCGCTTCTTTCAAAGGGATGTCGCCGCTCTATTGGAAGAAATACTAAATCCTAAAGAGGAGGTCGTCGCGCCGCCACCCAAGGAGATTCTGAAGGGAATCACCAAGGACGAGGTAGTGCGTATATTCGGCGGTATGGCCAAGCTGGATCTTGAGAAATCCCTGCTCAGCGGTATCGGCATATTCGGCGATGACGGCGCAAGGGTAAGAAAAAACTCCCGCGCCGGAAAAAATACTTACCTGTGGAATCCGGTCACGTTAGCGCTCGGATTGAACGACGTATATCGCGTGCCGATGTCGCATTTGAAAAAAGCGTTCGCCACGCAACCGGACCTGCGCCCTTGGAAAGCCGCATGGCTGGAGTCGCTGGACCTGCTGGGGGAGTAGAATTATGCTAACAATTAGCTTGTTTGCGCCGGATTCTGGCGCGTAGCCTGAGGAGCTTCGAATGGTCATCGATAGTCTGAACTTCACACCCTGGAGCGCTCTGCTTGGCGGCGTCCTGATCGGCGTGGCGGCGGCGCTGCTGATTTTGTTGAATGGCCGGATCGCCGGCATTAGCGGAATTATTGGCGGCCTGTTGCGGCCCGTGCAAGGCGATATTCTCTGGCGTGTGACGTTTGTCGCCGGCTTGATATTGGCGCCTTTAACGTATGGCCTGTTTTACGCCTGGCCGCATGCGCAAATCGATGCGGATTATGGCATATTGATCGTCGCGGGCTTGCTGGTCGGCGTGGGGACGCGCTACGGATCTGGCTGCACCAGCGGACACGGCGTATGCGGAATATCCCGGCTTTCCCCGCGCTCAATTGCGGCGACTGCCATCTTCATGGCTGCAGGTTTTGTCAGCGTTTATTTAATACGGCATATATTATGATTATCTCTTTTCTGTGCGGATTGCTGTTCGGCTTGGGGCTGATTGTTTCCGGCATGGCGAATCCGGCCAAAGTGCTGGGTTTCCTGGATTTGGCGGGAAACTGGGATCCATCGCTGATATTCGTGATGGGCGGTGCCATAGCGGTGGGATTTCTTGCCTTTGCTTATATCGGACGTCGCAAAGCCACATTGCTGGGCGCTGAAATAAAATTGCCGACGGCTACCAAAATTGACCGCCGCCTGGTACTCGGATCGATATTATTTGGCGCAGGCTGAGGAATCGCGGGGTTTTGCCCCGGACCGGCATTGGTCGTCCTCGGCATGGGCTTGCCGAAGGCGATAGTCTTCGTTTTGGCGATGCTGGCCGGGATGGGGATCTTTGAACTGCTCGAACGCCGTCGCGGTGGATAAGTCGGCGCTGCGACAATTTTGCGCAGCGCCTTTTTTCCTATCCGAAACAAGCACTTAGCCAAGGGCGGCCGGGCTTGTTAACAAGCTTATCCACAGAATTTGTTAACAACCGGCCTGCTTACTTGCCCAATACCTGCACTTCGACGCCGGAATACATGGTCGGCGTGTGATATACGCGTTGCGTCGCCTTCTGGAAGTCCTCCGGCTTGGCTTTCGGAATGTCGACGAAGGTCTGCGGATTCAAGTCCACCAGCGGGAACCATGAGCTCTGGATCTGCACCATGATGCGGTGGCCGCGCCGGAAGGTGTGGTTGACGTCGCTCATGGCGTAGTTGACCGCTTCCACCTTGCCCGGCGTGAACGGTTCCGGCTTCTCGAAGCTGTTGCGGAATTTGCCGCGCAGCGGGTCGCCGCGCACCAGTTGTTGATAGCCTGCCATCGTCAAGCTCGGTTTCGGCACGTCCGGGCCGTGCTCGTCGTCCTCGCTCGCGCCCGGGTAGGCGGCCGGATAGACGTCGATCAGCTTGACCACCCAGTCGGCATCGGTGCCGGTGGTGGAAACGAACAGCCTGGGCTTGACCGGGCCGGCCAGCGTGATGTCTTCTTCCAATACTTCGCTGCGGTAGGTCAGCACGTCCGGCCGCGACGAGGCGAAGCGCTGGTCGCCGACCATATATTCCTTGGGCGCACCCTGCGCCGGATAGGCCGTGAACGGCACCGGCTTGCGCGGATCGGCCACATATTCGTCGTAGGCATCGCCGGCGGCCGGCTGCTTCCAGTTCAGCGTGCCGTTCGGCCCAAGGAACAGTGTGCGCGGCTGGGCCTGCTTCGGCGGCCAGGCGGCGTAGTTGCGCCACACATTGCTGCCGGTCTCGAAGGCATATACTTCCGACACATTCTTGTTGGCCACGCCTTTCAGGTGCTGCTCGAAGAAGGGGTAGAGGATGTTGCTGCGGAACTGTTCGCCGGTCTTGGCGTCGAATTTGACGTAGCCCAGGCTCTTGCCGTCGGCGCGGCCCCAGGCGCCGTGCGACCACGGACCCATCACCAGGCCGTTGTAGATGCCGGGATTGTTGCGTTTGATGCTGCTGTAGGTGGTCAGCGGGCCTTGCAGGTCTTCGGCGTCGTACCAGCCGCCCACGGTCAGCACGGCGGCCTTGATGTTCTTCAGGTGCGGCGCGATGTTGCGGGTCTTCCAGAACTCGTCGTAGGTCGAGTGCTCGATGGTCGGCAACAGCAGCGCGCGCTGCTTCGGCGTCATGGTGGCGGTGATGTTGGACAGCGTCAGGTGCGACAGGAAGAACTCGTAGCCGTCGGCGGTGCCGTAGTCGAAATGATCCCAGGTCTTCGGCAGCGGCGTCGGGTTTTCCGCTTCCACGAAGGCCGAGTAGAAATCGAAATTGGCTGCCAGCATGAAGGCGCCGCCGTGATAGGAATCGTCGTTCATGTACAGGTCGGTCACCGGCGCCTGCGGCGAGGCCGCCTTGATCGCCGGATGCGAATCGATGATGCTGGCCGACGTGTAGAAGCCGGGGTAGGAAGTGCCCAGGATGCCGACCTTGCCGTTGTTGTTGGCGACATTCTTCAGCAGCCACTCGACGGTGTCGTGCATGTCCTCGCTTTCGTTGCCCTGGCCTTTGGCGCGGTTGGGATTGACGTGCGGCGTCATCTCGATCCATTTTCCTTCGGACATGTAGCGGCCGCGCACGTCCTGCTTGACGAAGATGTAGCCGCTGTCCTCGAAGTCTTGCGAGGGGCCGATGTGTTCGGGGTAGAAGTCCACGCCGTAGTGCAGCTCGCCGCCCGATTGCACGCCCGCGCTGTACGGCGTGCGCTGGACCAGGAAGGGATAGCTCTTGCCGGCGGCCTTGGGCACGTAGACCGCCGTGAACAGGCGCACGCCGTCGCGCATCGGGATGCGGAATTCGTACTTGGTGTAGTGTTCGCGCAGGCTGTATTTCGGCGCGGCGGCGGCATCGGCGGCGCCAGCGTGGCAGGAAAGGCCGCCCAGTATCAGGGCAAGAGCAAGGGCAGTAAGACGTGGTTTCATGAATTCCTTGTGAATGAGAAGTCAAACCCGCCCAGTGTAATGCCAGTGGATAACTTTGGCTGCGACAAATTTGCGCAGCGAAAGTTTTCCCTTTCTAAACAGTCACTTGGCTACCTGGTTTGACGCTTGTTAACAGCCTTATCCACAGAATTTGTTAACAACCCAGCGTTCACAGCATTGGCAGCTTCAGCGAGTCGACCACCAGCCTTATCAGGCGCAAGCGGCCTTGGGTGTAGGGCGGGAAGAACAGTTTGATGAGCATCAGCGGCGATGCGCGCAGCACCGCGCGTTCGTGCGAGAAAGTCTTGAATCCATACTCGCCGTGCGCGCTGCCCATGCCGGAATTGTTGACGCCGCCAAAAGGCAGATTGCCGTGCGCAAAATGCGCGACGCAGTGATTGACGCAAGCCCCGCCCGAGCTGGTTTGCTTGAGCATCTGGTCGATGTTGGCCTGGCGCGTGCTCCACACGTACAAGGCCAGCGGCTTGGGCGCGGCGTTGATGGCGGCGATCACCTGGTCGAGTTCGCGGTATTCGATGATGGGCAGCAGCGGGCCGAAGATTTCTTCCGACAGGATCGCCGCGCCGGCCGGAATCTGCTCGATCAGCGTCGGCGCGATATAGCATTGCGCTTCGTCGACCTCGCCGCCGGTGTGCACCACCGCGCCGCGTTGCACCGCGTCCGCCAGCAGCCCGGCCAGCCGCTGCGTGTGGCGCTGGTTGACCACGCGCGTCAGGTCGGGGCTGCGCTTTTGCGCCGCCGCGTCGGCGCCGTAGCGCTGTTGCAGCACATGGCGGCAGGCGGCGACAAACTCGGCCTTGACGCTGGCGTGCACGTACACATGATCGGGCGCCACGCAGGTCTGGCCGTTGTTGAGGAATTTCCCCCACATCAGCGTTTCCGCCGCCAGCTTCAGGCTGGCGGTTTCGTCGACGATGGTGGGCGATTTGCCGCCCAGTTCCAGCGTCACGCTGGCCAGGTGCCGGGCGGCGGCGGCCATCACCAGCTTGCCCACCGACGGCGAACCGGTGAAGAAAATATGATCGAAGGGCAGCTGGAGCAGGGCGTGCGAGGTCGGCTGGCTGCCTTCGAACAGCGCCACCTCGTCGGCCTTGAACACCTCGGCGACGATGCGCGCCATCAGGGCGGACACGGCCGGCGTCATCTCGGATGGCTTGATGATCGCCGTGTTGCCGGCGGCCAGCGCCGACACCAGCGGACCGAAACACAAGCTGAGCGGATAGTTCCACGGCGCGATGATCAGCACCCGTCCGCGCGGCTGGTATTGCACCGAGGCGTAGGTGCCCAGCATGGTGGTGGTGGGCCAGTGGCGGCGCGGCTTCATCCAGCGCTTGAGGGCGCCGAGCACCTGGCGGATTTCCTCCATCACCGGCAGCAATTCGGACGCTTCCACCTCGGCCGGGGACTTGCGGTAGTCGCGCTGGAAGGCTTCGTAGAATGCCTCGCGCTGCGCCATCAGCGCGTCGCGCAGGCGCTTGACGCGGGCGATGCGCTCGGCCGCGGTCGATTCCCGCCAGCGCAGCGCGGTGGCCTGCTGGGCGTCGAATGCCTTGCCGATCTGTTGCACGTCCGCTTCAATCATCGCCGCTGTCCCTGTTCTTATCTATTGGAGGATCATTATTGCTGCAATTTTTACAGCAAGCAAGTGCTTGATTAGTATGATCTATCGGGCGTGGTGTGCCGCTAAAACGGCTTACAATGCGGCCTATGAAGACGCTGCGCACATTGCTGCCGATACCGGCGTTGTGGCTGCTGTTGGCCGCAAACGCTCAGGCCGCGCCGCCCGCAAAGCAGGCTCAGGTGGAAAAGGAAAAGGCGGCGAAAGTCGCGCCATCCAGTCGTCATCTGGACCGCTCAGGAAAGACCCGCAAGGGCAAGGCGTCCTACTACGGCCACCGTTTCCGCGGCAAGAAAATGGCGAACGGCGAAACCATGAAGCCCGACAGCAATGCCGCCGCCAGCAAGACGCTGCCGGTGGGCACGGTTGCCAAGGTCACCAACCTGGACAACAACAAGAGCGAGGTCGTGGTGGTCAAGGATCGCGGCCCGTATGTGGACGGCCGTATCATCGACGTCACCCCGAAGACCGCCGACAAGCTGGACATGAAGGAGGAAGGTGTGGCGCCGGTGGCCGTCACGCCGCTCAAGCTGCCACCCAAGAACGAGGCCGCATCGGCCCCGCCCGAGAAATCGCACTAACGCGCCACGAACATCTTCGGCAGCAGCGGATTCACGTCTTTTTTCAGCAACGTCGGTATGTAGGGATCGGTGTGGAAGGACAGGGACTCGTAGAATTTTTCGCTGCCTTTGGCTGCCTCCAGCATCAGGCGGCGTACGCCCAAGCTGTTGCAATATTGTTCGATGCGATGCATGAACCAGCGCCCCACGCCCTGCGACCGGAATTTGCTGCGGACGATGAGCTCGCTGACGGCGCAGAATTCGGGCGGCGCCAACTCCAGCCTGGCGATGGCGATTTGCTTGCCTTTCGTTTCCACGCTGACCCATACGATCCTGCCGCGCGGGTCATGCGGCAATTCCGGGGTGGACGGCCAGTTGGCGTCCTGGCGGTAGTCGTGCAGCACTTTGGCCGGGATCGCTGACTTGAGCGGGACGAATTGTAATTCCAGGGGCATAAGTGCTTCAGGCTAAGGGAATCCCTTAGCCTAGGGCGCGCACGATAGGAATACAAGCAAAGATTTGTATAAATTGTTGCTTCAGCCGGGGCGAAAGCGTTCGAGCATGGCCTGGATCTCGCCGCGCCGCTTCAGCGCCTGGATCGCTTTGTCCAGCGCCGGCAAGGTCAGCTTGCCTCCCTTCGGCAGGGCGCAGTAGGTGTCGAAGGACGTTACCTTGAACGCCACCGGATTGAGCAGGGCCCGCTCCGGGTGCACCTTGCGCTGGTAATCGAAATACAGGGAATTGGTCAGCATATAGACAAAGCGCTTGCGCAACAGCTTGGACAGGTTGAGGTCGTCGCTAGCGGCGTCGTCGCGGATGAATTCCTCGCCCAGCGGCTGTTCCAAGTGGGCATAGCGGTAGCCGAGGATGGTGCCGATGCGCTGCCGGCGCAGCTCGCTTACGCGGCGCACGGCCGCCGTGTCGATGCGGGTGGTGACGATCTCATTGTTGGTGAAAATCGCCTCCGACCACAGCCAGTCCTTGCCGTCCAGCCATTCCGGCCGCAGGTCGCACAGGATGTCGGCCTGGCCGGCGGCCAGCGGCGCCTCCACCCGTTTGCGCGGCACGGTCAGGTAGCGCGGCGTCAGGTGCAGCTCGCGCGCCAGCGCGTCGCCGAACTCCTTGAGCAAACCGCCCACCAGCACGCCATCGCGGAAATCCGTCATCGGCATCGCGCTGCCCATGGAAACCACGTAGACCAACTCCCTGGCGCGCGCTGGCGCCGCCAGCAACAGGGCGGTGAAAAATAAGGTAATCAATCTCATACGGCTATCATACCGGTAGCCCGGGCAGGGGCCGTGTCCGTGTGCGAAAATGTTCCACCGGCGCGCGAGCGTCACCTGGAGCCACCATGGAAGACCGTTATTTCTATCAACCCGCGCTGGGCCACGGCCTGCCGCATGATCCCTTCAACGCCATCGTCGGACCGCGCCCGATCGGCTGGATCTCCTCGCGCGGCGCCGATGGTGCGTTGAACCTGGCGCCCTACAGTTTCTTTAACGCTTTCAACTACAAGCCGCCGCTGATCGGTTTTTCCAGCCAAGGCCGCAAGGACACGCTGCGCAACATCGAGCAGACCGGTGAGTTCGTGTGGAACCTGGCCACGCGGCCATTGGCCGAGGCGATGAACGCCAGCTGCGCCCCGGCGCCGCCGGAAGTGGACGAGTTCGCGCTGGCCGGCCTGACGCCGGCGCCGTCGACCATCGTCGGCGTGCCGCGCGTGGCGGAAAGCCCGGTGGCCTTCGAATGCAAATGCACGCAGATCATCCGCCTGCAGGACGCGTCCGGCGCGCCGACCGACGGCTGGCTGATCATGGGGGAAGTGGTGGGGGTGCACATCGCGCAGAGCTCGCTGCGCGATGGCGTGTACGACACGGCGGGCTCGCAGACCATCTTGCGTGGCGGCGGCCCGGCCGATTATTTCGAGATCAAGCGGGACAGCCTGTTCCACATGCGGCGGCCAGACTATCCCAAGGCGGATCAGTAGGTGTAGAACATGCGCTGGATTTCCTTGCTGTCGCTGGTCTTGGTCAGCGCCAGCATCAGCAGGATGCGCGCCTTTTGCGCGTTCAGCGTATCGGACACCACGAAGTCCAGTTCATCGTCGTTGGCTTCGCCGTTGCGGGCCACGATGCCCTGGCCGACGCGGGCCGAGCGCACGATCAGCACGCCTTGCTTGCGGGCCGCAGTCAGCGCAGGCAGAACTTTGGAAGCCAGGCTGCCGTCGCCGACGCCGGCGTGGATGATGCCCTTGGCGCCAGCGGCCACCAGCGCATTCAGCGCGACCGGGCCGACGTTGGCGTAGCCGTAGACGATGTCGACCTGCGGCAGCGCGTCCAGCTTGCTGATGTCAAACTCGGTGTCGACCGTGTGCTTGCGGGTCGACGCATGGTAGAAATAAGGCTTGTTGCCCTGGAAGTAGCCCAGCATGCCCAGTTCCGGCGTCTTGAAGCTGTCCGGGGTCGAGGTGTTGGTCTTGGTGACGTCACGGGCGCCGTGGATCTGGTCGTTCATTGCGACCAGCACGCCCTTGCCGACGGCTTCCTGGCTGGCGGCCAGCAGCACGGCGTTGTACAGGTTGATCGGGCCGTCGGCCGACAGCGCGGTGCCCGGACGCATGGCGCCGACCAGCACCACCGGCTTCTTGCTCTTGACGACCAGGTCCAGGAAGTAGGCGGTCTCTTCCAGCGTGTCGGTGCCGTGGGTGATGACGATGCCGTCCACATCAGGCTGGGCCAGCAGCACGTTGACGCGCTTGGCCAGGGTCAGCCAATGCTCGTTGCTCATGTTTTCGCTGGCGATCTGGAACACTTGCTCACCCTTGACCTGGGCCACCTTGGCCAGCTCCGGCACGGCGGCGATCAGGCGTTCGACGCCCACCGTCGCTGCCGTGTAGCCGACCGTGGTGGTGCTGGTGGCGCCGCTGCCCGCAATGGTGCCGCCGGTGGCAAGGATGGTCACATGGGCCAGCGGTGTAGCCGCTTTTTCGGCTGCCCCGGCATAGGCACTAAGCAACATTGCACAGGCGAATAATGTCTGGAGGAATCTTGCGGGGGTTGGGTGGGCCATGTGATTTCCTGATCTAGTTATAAAGCTAGAGATAGTAACAAATAGCCCGGCTGTCAACAATGCGCACCGTTGCCGCGTTATGGGTGGTGTGAGATCATGTTTGCATAGATAATTGCTGTAAGAAAATTAAAAAAGAGAAATATTATGAATTTTGCTAACACCACGCGCAGGGTCGCGGTGCTGGCGCTGATGGCCGTGTTGGCCGCCTGCGGCAAGAGCGCGGCGGAGAAGCGGCAAGAAGAAGCCACGACGCTGACCAGTTTGGGCGAGAAGTATGTGAAGGAAAAGGTGCGCGAACCGTCGTCGGCGGTATTCCGCAACCAGGTGGTCGGCAAGGGCGGCGCCACCTGCGGCGAGTTCAACGCCAAGGACGCGTTCGGCGCCTACATCGGCTACCAGCGCTACATCTCGGTGGCGCGCGACCTGACCCTGCTGGCGCAGGACGTGTCGCCGGCCGAGTTTGAGCAAAACTGGAACCAGCTGTGCCGCTAACCCGGTCTGCCGCGCTGCGCAATGTGTGCCGATTGGCGCTATCATGGGCGGCTACTGACTGAGGACACGCATGGGTATGGAACCAAGAACCGCGGGAGGCAAGGGTGAGCTCCCGATCGCGGTATCGACCGATATCGCCAACCGCCTGCACCAGATCCTGCCGACGCTGAGCGCGGCGGAGTGCGAGGTGCTCAGCCGCTACGGCGAGCGGCAAAACTTCAAGGCCGGCGACATCCTGTTCAAGCAGGGCGACCGCCACATTTCGATGTACGTCATCATCACCGGCGGGCTGGAGATCGAGCGCGCCTCGGCGCTCGGCACGGCCACCCTCAGCACCCACGGTCCCGGCATGTTCACCGGCGAGATGGGCACGTTGGCCGGCCGCGCGGCCGTGGCCAGCGCACGCGCGACCGCCGACAGCGAAATGATCGTCATCAGCGAGGAATCCCTGCGCACGCTGGTGATCTCGGAAGCGGCGCTGAGCGAAACCATCATGCGCGCCTACATCCTGCGGCGCGTGGCCTACATGCAGGACCAGACCGGCGGCGTGGTGGTGTTCGGCGCCCGCCATTCGCAGGCGACGCTGGTGCTGCGCCACTTCCTGACCCGCAACGGCCAGCCCACCGCCTACTTCGACACCGAACTGCACACCGAAACGGCGGCGCTGATGGAGCGCTTCGGCGTCACCGAGGCCGATATTCCGGCCGTCGTCACGCCGTCCGGCGAAGTGCTGCGTCAGCCGACCCTGCGCCAGGTGGCCGACGGCATCGGCCTCAGTTCCGACAACATCGACGGCCGCACCTTCGACCTGGTGGTGGTCGGCGCCGGCCCGGCCGGACTGGCGGCCGCCGTGTATGCGGCCTCGGAGGGCCTGAGCGTGGCGGTGCTCGACTCCAAGGCGCCGGGCGGCCAGGCCGGCTCCAGCTCCAAGATCGAAAACTATTTCGGCTTCCCGACCGGCGTCTCCGGCCAGGCGCTGGCCGGACGCGGGCTGTCGCAGGCGCGCAAGTTCGGCGCCGAAGTGGCGGTGCCGGTGCGCGTCAGCTCGGTCGATTGCGAGGGCGCGGATTTCGAGATCGCCATCGACAGCGGCGAACGGCTGCGCGCGCGCTCCATCGTCGTCGCCACCGGCGCGCGCTACCGCAAGCCGGACTTGCCGGGACTGGAGCGCTTCGAAGGCCGGGGCGTCTACTACAGCGCCTCGTTCATGGAGGCCACCTTCTGCGCCAACGAGGAAGTGGTGATCGTCGGCGGCGGCAACTCGGCCGGTCAGGCGGCGGTGTTCCTGGCCGCGCACGCCAAGCACGTGCACATCGTGGTGCGCGCCGACGGCCTGGCCGCCAGCATGTCGCGCTACCTGATCCAGCGGATCGAGGCCGCGCCCAACATCACGCTGCACACGCGTAAGCAGATCGTCGAGCTGCAGGGCGAAGACAAGCTGGAACACATCTGCTGGCAGACGGCCGGCGGCGAAGTGAAGACCGCGCCGGCGCGCCATCTGTTCCTGTTCCTGGGCGCCGAGCCGAACACCGCCTGGCTGGGCGATTGCGTGGCGCTGGACGACAAGCATTTCGTGCTGACCGGACCGCAGGTGCCGGCGGCGGCCTGGCCGCTGGAGCGCAACCCGCACTTCCTGGAAACCAGCCGGCCGCGCATCTTCGCCGTCGGCGATGTGCGCAGCGGATCGGTCAAGCGGGTGGCGGCGGCGGTGGGCGAAGGCTCGGCGGCGGTGCAGTCGCTGCACCAGGTGCTGGCCTCGGACTGATCACACGCTGCGCAGCGGCTTGCTGTAGCGGGTGGCGCGGCGGATCGGCGGGTGCTTGCCCGGCGCATGCGCCAGCGCCTCCTGCGCGCGGTCGTAGCCGTACTGCCACTGGTCGTTCATGTGCTGGACGAAGGTGTCGTAGGTCGGCGGCATCGCCAGCTCGATGCGGTTGCGGCGCCAGTCGAGCTTTTGCTGCAGCTGCTGCTTGGCCAGCACCACCGACACGTCCGAGGTATCGATGCGCATGTCGGCCAGGTGGGTGTTGGCGTAGCGCAGGCGCGCGTTGCCGTCGATGCCCAGCACCGAGCGCCAGGCGGGGATCGCAAACACCTGGTCGAACGCCTCCTTGAATTCCATGACCACCTCGGCGCCCAGCCGGCGCGCGATCTCCACCGGGAACAGATCCAGCACGCCGCCGATGTATTCCTGGCCGCGATGCCGCTGGCAGCGGAAGTAGATCATGTCGGCGATTGAGATGCGGGCGGCGTCGGTCAGCGGCACGCTGCCGTCGACCAGCAGGTCCTGCGCGACCGCGTGCTGGCCCCAGCGGGCGTCGCTCAGCGGCGACTGCATGTTGTGCAGCAGCGCGGCCGCATGTTCGCCGCAGAACACCGTTTGCGCAAACAGCTTGCGTCCAGCGCGCGGCTGGCCGACTGCCGATTCGTCGAACAGCAGCTTGCCGCCGATGATGGCCACATCCACCTCCGGCGTGCCGGTGGCGGGCGGGAAGGGCAGCTGCGGCGGAATCTCGAACAGGTAGTCGCCGAACAGGTCGGGGATCACCGGCGCCCTGGCGGTCGACAGCTTGCGCTTGGCGGCGCGCATCAAGCTGCCCATCAAGTCGGCGCGCCGGGTCGATTTCAGGCTGCACCAGAACTGGTACATCTCCGGCGACGACAGCCAGGCGCGCTGCGCTTCCGGGTCGGGCAGGTTGTGGATGATGGTGGCTGCGATCGCGCCGCCGCAGCTGGCCAGCAGCACGTCGGGAGCGCGGCCGGCCTGCCGCAGTGCGGCGTACATGCCGATGTAAATGCCGAAACGGAAACCGCCCCCGCCCAGCACCATGCAGCGTTTATACGGTTTATACGATTGTTGCCAAGGTTGAATTTGTGCTTGCGTCATAAACCGAACCATACCACAGCAGGCGCCGCGCGAATGGAAACTGACGACGGCCGCCGTCTATTTCATCGCGCGTAACGTTCACCAGGTGATCTGCGCCGCAGGGCGGCGTTGGCCGGTTCGGAGACGTAGCGGGCGACCAAGGCGGCGGCCAGCGCCGTCAGGCACAGGAACAGCAGCAGCCAGGGCAGCCTGGCGCCGTAGCTCAGGTGCGTCTTGTCCACCACCACATTGCGCATGCCCGCCAGGACGATGATATGGAACAGGTAGATCTCGTAGCTGTGCTGGCCGAACCAGCCCAACAGCGACCAGCGCGGCGTGCGTTGCGCCACCGGCGCTTGCGCCGAACTGCCCAGCAGGAAAACCCCGCTCGCCAGCGCAACCAGCGTGAAGCCGAACACCTCGTGGCCTTCGATACCGCGCAGGTACAGCGCCGCCAGCGCGACGCCGGCCGCGATACGCAGCACGCGTCCCTGGCGCGCGTTCGGCACCTCGCGCTGCGCCAGCAGCGCCGTCAGGCAGCCGATGGTGATGGCGTCGAAGCAGGCCAGGTAGCCGTACATGAAATAGATCTCGTTGTCGGTATGCTGGCTGCGATAAACCGGCCCGGCGACGATGGCCGCGCAGCACAGCAGCACAATCAGCCAGTTGCGGCGCAACAGCAGGCAAGACAAGGGCAGCAGCAGGTAGAACATCTCCTCGACCGACAGCGACCAGTACACGTTGAGGCAGTAGTTGAAGTAGCCGGCGGTTTGCATCAGCTGGTTGTGCCAGAACGTCAGCACCGAGCCGGCGGCGATGAAGAAGTAGCTGGCCGGCCGATCCAGGTCGCCGTCCGAGTTGGAGAAGAACGGCACGTCGAAGCTGCCCACCGCCACGATGATCGCCAACGCCAGTAGCAGGCAAGGCATGATGCGCGCGAAACGGTATAAATAGAATGTACGGATATCGATCTGCGACAGGCTGCCCCAGCGCCGCAGCGATGTCGACGTAATCAGGTAGCCGGACACGGTGAAGAACATCGTCACGCCGAAGTTCCCCTGAAACGCCGCGCGCAGGAGCCAGGCAGGCAGGATGTCGCCCAGCGGACTGTTTTTCAATCCGTAGGCCAGCGTAAAGTGCAGCACCAGCACGCACAGGATGGCGACGCCGCGCAGGGCGTCGATATGGTTGTTTCTCATTGTTTGTATGGCTCCGTTCAAAGTTGACGTTCCAGCAGGATGCGCAGCGTGGCGCTGGTCGGCGTTTGCGAGATGCGATAGCGGCGGCCGTTTTCATTGACGTATTCGTGCGATTCGCTGGACTGCTGGCGCAGCAGGTTGCCGGCCGAGATGCGCAACTGCGTCTTCGCATCCATCTTCCACTGCCCATACAAATCCAGTTCGCGTTTCGGGCTGGTGTTCATTTGCACCAGCGCCGATTGCCGCACCGGCCCGCCTGCCTGGTAGTTCAGGTTCCCGCCGACGGTCCACGCCGCGTTGGGTAGCCGATAGTCGGCGCCCAGGTTGGCTGTGAACGGCACCTGGTTTTCGATGCGGTTGTCCGGTCCCGGCACGCTGTCCACCCGCGACCAGTTGCGGGCGAGGTTGGCGCGCAGGTCCAGCTTGGGCGACAAGGGCAGCTTGGCTTCCAGCTCGATCCCGCGCACGCTGGCGTTGCCGTTGTTGAAGGGCGCTTCGACCCACTGGCCGTCCTGCTGGAACAAGCGGGTCAAGGTCACGTCGCGGATGCGCCGCACATAGGTGCTGGCGCTGAGCAGCGCTCCCGCGCCGAGATAGTGTTCGTAGGCCGCGTCCAGACCCCAGGCCAGCTCCGGCCGCAGATTGGGGTTGCCCTGTTCATCGGGATTGGTTTCGTTATTGTTGTTGTCGTTGGTGTAGCGGCGCGGCACCAGCTTGACCAGCGGCGGCGCCTTGTAGGTGCGGCTGATGGCCAAGCGCAGCACATCCTTGTTCTGCAACTCGTAGCGCGATTGCAGCGAAGGACTCCACACCTGCGAGCGCAGGTCCAGCGCGTCCGGCGCGTTGGCCGCTTCCGCGCGGCTGGCGGTGCTCAGGCGTTCGTGGCGCAGGCCCAGGTACAGGGAATAGCGCGGTGTGACCTGCCATTCGTCCTGCGCGAACAAGGCCAGGCGGTTGACGTTGGCGCGGTAGTCGGCGTTGCTGCCGCCGGTCTGCGCACCGCTGGCGTCGAACAGGGTTTCGTTGCGGTCTTCGCTGCGTGCGGCGCGGCTGGCGTCCCAGCCCAGCGCGATCGCATGGCGCTCGCCGACCGGGTGGCGATAGGTGCCGCTGATCGTGATGCTGGTTTCCGAAGGGCCGGAGTCGACGTGGTGGCGGCCCGATGGCTTGCCGCCGCTGTCCATGCCGTTGAAGTCGAAGGTGCCGCTGCGGCGGTTGCTGCTCGCGCCCAGTTTGGTCTCCAGTTTGGCGCCGCTCTCCAGCAGGTGGGTCCAATTCAGGTCGCTGCGCAGCATGGCGAAATTGGCGACGAAGTTGGCGACGCTGCGCGGGTACTCGCTGTGCGGGCCGATGAGCGCCGTTTCGTTCTCGCCGTGGACGTTGTCGACGCGGCGCAGATTGGCGAAGCCGGTCCAGCTCAGCGTGTCGCCGCCGCTCAGCGTCCAGTTCAGGCGCGGCGTGAGGGTGAGGGCGTCGGTATGGCCGGATTCGGTCTTTTGCGTGCGGCGCTGTTCGAGGATGGCGCCGGCGGCGTCGCGGCGTTCTTCCAGATCGGTGAACGGCGCTTCGCTGCGCTTGTGGGTGAGCGTCGCGGCCAGGCTGTAGGCCAGGCGGCCGTCCTGGTCCGACAACGTCGCCGACAGCGCGGGCGTATCGACGCCCGCCTGGCGCGCGAGGCTGGCGCCGAGCGCGCGCTGGCCGCGTTTGACGGTCTTCTTCAGGATGATGTTGATCGCGCCGGCGATCGCCTGGTTGCTGAATTCCGCCGTGGCGCTGCGCATGATCTCGATGCGTTCGATCGTCTCGGGTTCGATGGCGTCCAGCGAGAAGCCCGCCGCCACCGGCTCGCCGTTCAGCATGATCTGCGTGTAGCCGTTGCCCAGGCCGCGCATGCTGATCGTGCCGCCCCGTCCGGGCACGCCGGTGATGCTGACGCCGGGCAGGCGTTTCAGCACGTCGGCCAGCGTCTGGTCGCCCTGGCGCATGATCTCCTCGTGGTTGACGACGATGCTGGCGGTGGTCTCGCGCTGGCGCTGGTCGGCGCGCTGGCCGCTGATTTTTACCTGGGGTGGCTCGGGCTCGCTGTCGGCCGCATGCGCGCTGGCGGCGACCAGCAGCAGGCCGCTGGCGATATGGTGTAGCTGCATATTCTTCCTTGTCTTCAAAAACGCGGGCGACAGTCCCCCCTGCCGCAGCGTGGAGGCTGCGGCTGGCGGACATCGGTGGCGTGGGCTTAGTAGCCTTGCTGCTGCTGGCGCAGGCGCAAGGCGCGTTTGGTGGTATAGGCGTCCAGGTTGGCCAGCCTGGTGGCCGGGTTGATGAATTCCTCGCCCTGCCGGACTTCGAAGTGCAGGTGCGGGCCGGTGGCGAAACCGGTTTCGCCGACGGTGCCGATCTGCTGCCCGGCTTCCACCGTGGCGCCGGCTTTGACGTTCATGCTGGTCAGGTGGGCGTACAGGCTGCGTTGCGCGCCGTGCTGCAGGACCACGGTTTTTCCGTAGCGGCCGGCGTTCTCGGTCAGCACGCCGGCGCTGACGACCACGCCGCCGGCCACCGCATGCACCGGCGTGCCGGCCGGCGCGGCGATGTCGATGCCTTTGTGCGGCGTCACCAGCACGGTGCGGCGCACGCCGAACACGCCGGTGACGCGCATCTTGTCCAGCGGGTAGCGCCAGGCGGCGTCGGTGGCCGCAGCCTCGGAGGCTGCCGCAGTCTCGGCGGGATGCCCGACCGGCGCTGTCACCGGGGGCGCGGCGTCGTGCTGCTGGGCGGCGTTGAAGGCCAGCGCCGGTTGCAGCATGGCGCCGCCGGCCAGCACGGCGGCCATCGACGCGGCGACGCTCCAGGCGACCGCGCTGCTGAGCACCGGCAGCGCCGCCTGCTGCATCTGGCGGATACGCGCGGCGGCGGTGGCGCCATCGATGCCGCCGAAGGCCACGCCGCCGGTCGGCATGGCGGCCGTTTGCGCTTTCCATTGCAGCAGCAGGGCGGCGGCGTACTGTTTGCGCTGCTGTTGCGGGCGGCCCGCCAGCACGCGCTGGTCGCAGATCAGTTCCAGCGCCCATTCCATTTTCGCGTTCATCCAGCGCAGCGCCGGATTGAACCAGAACACCGTTTGCAGCAAGGCCGCCACCCCGAGGCACAGCGGATCGCGTGCGCGCCAGTGGTGCAGCTCGTGGGCGATGACCATGTGCTGCTGCTCGGCGCTGAAACCGCGCAGGTGGCGCGGCAGCAGCAGCACCGGGCGCCGCACGCCGACCAGCATCGGCGAAATGGCGGCGTCGGTTTCCATCACGGTCAGGCGATGGCGGGCGATGTCCGCCAACTGGGCGCCGTCGAAGGCGCCGTGCGCCAGCAGGTCCTGCGGCGACAGGCGCTGGGCGCTGGCCAGCAAGCCGCGCCAGACGCGACGCGCGCGCAGCCGGCGGGCCAGCATCCACGCCAGGCCGGCCGCGTACGCCAAGGTCCACAGGGCGGGCAGGAGCAGGGTGAGCGGCGGCAGGTCGAGATCGCCGCCGGCGGCGTCCGGTTCGGTCGAATCGGCGGCGGATGCGCGATCCTGCACGGCGCCCGTCAGCGCCGGCAAGCCGGCGCGGATGGCCGACGATTCGGCCGCGCTCAGCGTCACCGTCGGCGCCAGGCTGTGCTGCGGGCTGTGCGGCACCAACGCCAGCAGCGCGGCGCCGGCCGTCACCGCTTGCGCCGCCAGCCACAGCGCTCGCCGCGGCAGCAAGGCCGGCCAGCGGCGCAGCGCGAGCGCCAGCAGCGCCCACACCAGCGCGCCGGCCAGCAGGCAGCTGACGCTGGCGAGCATCCATTTGAACAGCATCACATAGGCCAGCATCATGGCTTGCCGGCCTCGTCGGACGGCCAGTCCTGGAGCATCTGCTCCAGCTGCGCCAGTTCGGCCTGGTCCACCAGCTTGCTGCCGGTGAACATGGTGACCGGCAGCGGCGCCGCCATTTCCATCACACGGGTGCCGAAATCGCGGGCGAAGGCGGCCAGCGTGCCGACTTTTTCCAGCCGCGCGCTGTAGACGTTGACGCCGTGCGCCGCGTGCTGGGCCAGCATCTGCTTGTCGAGCATGCGGTCCAGCGTCTTGCGGGTGGATGAGAACGACCAGCCGAGCTCTTCGGCGACGGCGTCATGCAGTTCGCGCGCGCTCAGCGGTTGCTGTTTCCATAGTGCCTTGAGCAAGGTCAGCTCGCTGACGGACGGGATAGGGAGGGACGTGGACATGGTGAGGCCTCTTTGCGACAGATAGGATCATTATGCGACACATGTCGCAAGCCAGTCAATCTGTTGTCTAAAAATTTGTAACATTGCTTTATATTAATTCTCTATATGTTACGATTAAGTTTTTGCTAATTGCTAATTCTGTACGGTCGTGCCGGACAGTCCGCAAGGTAGCGTGGCGTGGGTCTTCGCTTGAAGCCGGCAACACCGTTATGCAATGCGCTATACAATGCTTGGGGCCGCAGCCTTCCGCCGCTGCCTCACTGTATTGGAAACACATATGTATTACGGAGAGCGCTTCAACAGCATCACTCACACCGTGGGCGCCGCGCTCGCGGCAATCGGCGGCACCTTGCTGATTGTGCTGGCGGCGCGCACCGGCGACGTCTGGAAGGTGGTCAGCTTCAGCATTTATGCCGTCACCTTGCTGGGCTTGTACCTGACGTCGACGCTGTATCACAGCCTGCGCGGCCGCGCCAAAGATGTGCTGCGGCAGATGGACTACTGCGCCATCTACCTGCTCATCGCCGGCAGCTACACGCCGTTCACGCTGGTCAGCCTGCGGGGAGCGTGGGGCTGGTCGCTGTTCGGCGTGGTCTGGGGCCTGGCACTGATCGGCATTTTGCAGGAAATCTGGTTTGCCAAGGGCGCGCGCGTCCTGTCGCTGCTCATTTACGTGGCGATGGGGTGGGTGGGCGTGATCGGCGCCAGCCCGCTGATCGACGCGCTGGGCTGGAGCGGCTTCGCCTGGCTGGCGGCCGGTGGCGTGGTGTACACGGTGGGCATCGCCTTCTTTGTCACCGACCACAAATGGCGCTATGGCCACGGCGTCTGGCACTTGTTTGTGCTGGGCGGCAGCGCCTGCCATTTCGGCGCGGTCTTGCTGTATGTAGCGTGAAGCACCTGTACAACTGTTGGATTTCGAGAGTAGAGCACCAGTGGATATTAATTCCGACGACCTGAAAACGTTTATCACCGTGATCGACAGCGGCACCCTCAGTGCCGCCTCGGTCCACCTCGGCCAGACCACGTCCGGCGTCAGCCGCGCGCTGTCGCGGCTGGAGGACAAGCTGGCGACGTCGCTGCTGACGCGCACCACGCGCCGCATGGAACTGACCGAAGAGGGACACCTGTTCCTCGAACGCGCGCGCGCCATCCTCGGCGCCATGGAAGAAGCCGAGGAGTCGATCCGCATCCGCCGCCAGAAGCCGGCCGGGCGCCTGTGCGTGGACGCCGCGTCGCCGTTCATGCTGCATTGCGTGGTGCCGCACATGGCCGAGTTCCGCGCCATGTACCCGGAGATCAAGCTGGAATTGAGCAGCAACGACCAGATCACCGATCTGATCGAACACCGCACCGACATCGCCATCCGCATCGGCACGCTGACCGATTCGACCTTGCACGCGCGCGCGCTCACATCGAGCCCGCTGCACGTGCTGGCCAGCCCGGACTACCTGCGCCGCCACGGCACGCCGGAAACGCCGCAGGACCTGGCGCGCCATTCGCTGATCGGCTTCGCCCAGTACGAGCAGGGCAACAACTGGCCGCTGCGCCATGCGGCCGGCAACAGCCTGCCGATCACGCCGTCGATCGCCGCCTCCAGCGGCGAGACGCTGCGCCAGCTGGCGCTGACCGGACAGGGCGTGGTCTGCCTGGCCGACTTCATGACCCGCGCCGACATCGAAGCGGGCCGCCTGGTGCCCATCCTGGTCGACGCCAACACCGGCTACTGCCAGCAGATCCATGCGGTCTACTATCGCAACACGCAGCTGGCCCAGCGCATCAGCTGCTTCCTCGAGTTCTTGCAGCAGAAGCTCTGAGTAGCCAGTGTGCGGCGCCGTACAGATAGCCCTCCGGTGCGGCGCTACACTGGTCCTGCGTGCTTGATGCAACTCCCGGATCCAACCCGGTGAGGAATCGGGCAGCAGGTGAGCCGGTAGCCTCGAGTACCGGCACCAACAATAATGCGTCGCTGCCGGGAGGCCATCATGTCGCAGACTACTCATCCATCGAAGTTTCTGGTGCGCGCCTACCTGGAGCGCCGTTCGCATGAAGTCAAGCCGCCGCCTACGCCGGAAGAGATCCGGCGCCAACTGGGCTGGGGCATGCTGATGTTCGAAGCCAAGGTCGGCAACGGCCGCTCCTGATCCCTTTTCGCCGTTCACCGTCCCTTTTCCGCCATTCGCCGAATAGCGGTTTCCCCGCCAGCCGTTCCCCGGTATTGTTATATCCATACCGACTTGGGGGACTGACATGAGTATTCACACCGCTTACCGCTGGCGCCAGCAAATCGTCTGGGGTACCGGCTTGATCATCTTCGGCTGCGTGCTGCTGCTGGACCGCGCCGATATTATCGAACTGGATTTCAACCCGATGAACTTCTGGCGCTGGTGGCCCTGGCTGCTGGTCGTTTCCGGCCTCACCAAAATCATCCCGCCGACCACGCCGCGCTATTTGCTCAGCGGCCTGTGGGAGATCTTCTTCGCCGGATGGTGGTACGTATCGTTCAACCACATCTGGGGCCTGGGCTTCGGCGAAACCTGGCCCGCGCTGGTGGTGGCCACCGGCGTCGGCATGTTGTTGCGGCCTTTGCTGGACAATATCTTCGCAGCGACCAAGGAGCCGAAATGAGAGACAAGTTCAACGAAAAACGTCAAAGGAATCCGGCCTCGCAGATGGTCGTCGGCCTGTTCGTGGTGGCGGTCGGCATGATCTTCCTGCTCGATAACCTCGGCTGGCTGGACCTGGAATTCACGCTGCACCTGTGGCCCACCGCGCTGATTTTCTTCGGCATCCTCAAGGTGCTGCAAACCCGGTCGCCGTCCGGCGCCGTCGTCGGCGGCGCGCTGATACTGGTCGGCGGCATGATCCTGCTGAAGGAAACCGGCTTCATTTCGATCAGCTGGCGCTCGCTGTGGCCGGTGCTGCTGATCGCCGCCGGCCTGTCGGTGGTGTTCCGCTCTCCCAACAAGCGCTGGCTGTTCGAGCAGCGCGGCGACCTGCAGGACACGAGCAGCAACGACGCCGTCATCAACATCACGGCCGTCATGGGCGGCTTCAAGCGCCGCATTACGTCGCCGGATTTCCGCGGCGGCGAGATCACCACGGTGATGGGCGGCTGCGACCTGGACTTGCGCCAAAGCTCGATCAACGGCGAGGCGGTGCTGAATGTGTTCGCGATGTTCGGCGGGATCACCATCAAGGTGCCGATCGACTGGACCGTGGTCCTGCAAGGCACGCCCATCATGGGCGGCTTCGAAGAAAAGACCGTGCCTCCCGCCACGCCGGACAAGCGTTTGATCATCCGCGGCTACGCCATCATGGGCGGCCTGGAAGTGCGTAACTAGGCATGCAGGAGATTTCCTCCAGCCGGCGCGGCATCACCATCTACCTGCTGGTGTGGCTGTTCCTGGGGATCGCGCTGGGCGGCGTGATCTCGCTGGCGAACGACGCGCCGGCCGCCAACGCCATGATGTTCGCGATTCCGCTGAACCTGTTGTACGCGTTCGCGGCGGGTTATTCGTCCTACTACCTGTGCCGCGCCTATCCGCTGGGCGGCAGCAGGCCCGCCGCCACCGCGCTGGTGCTGACGGTGGCGGCGGTGGTGTCGGGCTTCCTGTGGCTGACGGTGGGCCGGGCCTGGAACGGCGCCTGCCTGATGCTCGATGTCTCGTGGGCCGGCATCGCCTTCAGCCCGCAGCTGTCGGCGCTGATCGTCGGCCTGGGCATCCTGCTGTACGGCTTCGCGGCGGCGCTGCACTACCTGGTGATCGAATTCGTGCGCGCCAAGAGCGCCGAGCAGCGCGAGCTGGAATCGCTGCTGATGGCGCAGGAGGCCGAGCTGCGCATGCTGCGCACGCAGATCGATCCGCACTTCCTGTTCAACAGCCTCAATTCGATCAGCGCGCTGACTTCGCAGGACCCGAAGGCGGCGCGCCGCATGACGCTGGAACTGGCCAGCTTCTTTCGCCAGAGCCTGGGCATGGAGGCGCATAAAAAAGTCGCGCTGGGCGAGGAGATGCGGCTGATACGCCACTTCCTGGCGATCGAGCAGGTGCGCTTCGGCGACCGCCTGCGGGTGGAGGAGCTGGTCGAAGACGAAGCGGCCGCCTGCCTGGTGCCGCCGATGATCATCCAGCCGCTGGTGGAGAACGCCGTCAAGCACGGCATCTGCAATATGCCCGATGGCGGCACGATAAGGGTGACGGCGCGCCGTGCCGGCTCGATGCTGCACATCCGCGTCGACAATCCGGTCGACCCGGACATGGCGGCGATCCGCAGCGACGGCCACGGCATCGGCTTGAGCAATGTGCGCCAGCGCCTGTCCGGCGCCTACAAGCACGAAGCCAGCATCCACTGGGGACGTATCGACAACAGCTTTGGCGTGGACATCGCGATGCCCGCGCAAACAGGCGAAGAGGGAGAGTAGAGCATGCGTGTGATTATCGTCGACGATGAAATGCTGGCGCGCGGCGTGGTGCGCGAGTACCTGGCCGAGCATCCGGATGTGGAGGTGGTGGCCGAATGCGCCAACGGTTTCGAGGCGGTCAAGGCGATCACCGAGCTGGCGCCCGACCTGGTGTTCCTGGACATCCAGATGCCCAAGCTGGACGGCTTCGAAGTGGCCGAACTGGCAGGCGCGAAAACGCACTACATCTTCGCCACCGCCTTCGACCAGTATGCGATCAAGGCCTTCGAGTTCCACGCGCTCGATTACCTGCTCAAGCCTTTCAGCCAGCAGCGCTTCGACCAGGCGCTGGCGCATGCGCGCGCCAATCTGGATAAAGGCGTGGGCAAGAGCGAGGGCAAGAGCGAGGGCGATACCGCGCTGGCGAGCATGGTGCGCGAGGCGGCCGGCCGCAACAAGCCGCTGGGCCGCGTGCTGATACGCGACGGCGCCAAGGTCCACGTCATCAACAGCGACAAGATCGAGGTCATCGAGGCGCAGGACGACTACGTGCAGATACGCTCGGAGGGCAAGTCCTACCTGAAGAACCAGCGCATGGCGGAACTGGAAGAGCAGCTGGATGCGCAGCAGTTCCTGCGCATCCACCGCTCGTGGATCGTCAACATCGCCTGGGTCGACCGCATCGAGCAGGCCACCAAGGACAGTTATGTCGCCATCCTCAAGGATGGCGCCAAGGTGCCGGTCAGCCGCAGCGGCTACCAGAAGATCCGCGCGGTCATTCAGTAGCCAGTTGCACCTCCGGCAGCGGGTCGGAAACGCGCCGTTTGCGGGGGCTGGAGAGTACCCGCAAGATGGTGTGATTGGGGATTTCGAGCGCGCTGAGATAGGCCCAGGCATGGACCGCCCCCATCGTGGCGTCGATGACGACGGCTTGTTGAATCGCGCTCGACAGGCGCGTATTTTCCCTGGGTCTCATGTGAGCAAAATATAGCAGACCTGCCGCCGCCCGTTGATTGCATATCGCTATCGTCTTGCTAGCAACGATGTAGTCACGGGCTGGCGGCCGTTTCGACACGCCACCATGCAGGCATCAGCTGTTGTATTTCGGGCCGGCCGAAGCGGTCGTCGATCAGGTACACGGTGCCGCGGTCCGCTTGCGTGCGGATCACGCGGCCGGCCGCCTGCACCACCTTCTGCATGCCGGGGAAGGTGTAGGTGTAGTCGTAGCCGGCGCCGAAGATGGCGTCCATGCGCAGCCGGATCTGCTCGTTGACCGGGTTGATCTGCGGCAGGCCCAGCGTGGCGACAAAGGCGCCGATCAGGCGCGCGCCCGGCAAGTCGACGCCCTCGCCGAAGGAGCCGCCCAGCACGGCGAAGCCGATGCCCTCGCTGTCGAGCGTGAAGCGGCCCAGGAACTGCGCCCGTTCCGCCTCGTCCATGCGGCGCGACTGGCGCCACACCGGGACGTCGGGATAGCGTTCGGCGAACGCGCTGGCGGCCTTGTCCATGTAGTCGAAGCTGCTGAAGAAGGCCAGGTAGTTGCCCGGCTGGCGGCGGTACTGCTCGCCCATCAGCTCGGCGATCGGACGCAGCGATTGCTGGCGGTGCTGGTAGCGCGTGGAGATGTGCGCGGCCACCTGCACCGACAGCTGCTCGGCCACGAACGGCGATTCGACGTCGACCCAGGCCGTGCTCTCCGGCATGCCCAGCATGTCGCCGAAGTAGTTCCACGGGCTGAGCGTGGCCGAGAACAGCGCCGTGCTGTGGGTGCTCTCGAAGCGCGGCTTGAGGAAGGGCGCCGGCACGATGTTGCGCAGGCAGAGCACGGAATTGGCATGACTGGCGCGCGCGCCTTCCGACTTCTCGATATCGAACAGCGCGTGGTCGCCGAAGCTTTCGGCCAGCCGCGTGAACAGCAGCGCGTTGAAATAAAAGGCCTGCAAATCCGCATCGACATACGCGGGATGGTCGGCCATGTAGTCGGAGATGGCGGTGGCCGCCGTTTGCAGCGCGCCCATGAATTTTTCCGGCAGCGCGGCGTAGGACTGGTATTCGGCCGACTGGTCTTTTTCCAGCTGGTTCCACTGGCGGTGCACGCGGTCCAGCGGCTTCTTCAGTTCTTCGGGGACCAGCTTGCGCAGCAGGCGCAGCGAAGCATGTTCCATGTCGGCCGAATACATCTTGCGCGCGCGAGAGACCATGTTGTGGGCCTCGTCCACCAGCACGTTGACCTTCCAGTCGTTCAGCAGCGTCAGGCTGTGCAGCATGGCGCTGAGGTCGAAGTAGTAGTTGTAGTCGCCGATGACGATGTCGCACCAGCGCGCCATCTCGCTGCTCAGGTAGTAGGGGCAGACCTGGTGCGCCAGCGCGACCGCGCGCAGCGTGTCGCGGTCCAGCGCGAGCAGGGTGGGGGCGGCGTCGGCGGATGCCGGCGGCAGCATGATGTCGAGCGCGGCCTGGCGCGCGGCCGGCAGGCGGTCGTAGAAACCCTGGGCCAGCGGGCAGGAATCGCCGTGGCAGGCCTTGTCCGGGTTGACGCAGGCGCTGGCCTTGGACGCCATCTCCAGCGTGCGCAAGGGCAGCAGCGGCGCGCCTGTGCGGATCACGTCGACCGCGTCCAGCGCCATCTGCCGGCCCGAGGTTTTCGCGGCCAGGAAGAACAGCTTGTCGACGCCGTGCTCGGCGCTCGCCTTGAGCATGGGGAACAGGGTGCCGACGGTCTTGCCGATGCCGGTCGGCGCCTGCGCCAGCAGGCACACGCCGCGCTTGCTGGCCTTGTACATCGCTTCGGCCAGCTGGCGCTGGCCGGGGCGGAAGTCCGCATGCGGAAAGCGCATCGCCTTCAGTTGCAGGTCGCGTTCGGCGCGGTGCGCCATTTCCTGTTGCGCCCATTGCAGGAACAGTGTGCATTGCTGTTCGAAGTAGATGCGCAGGCTGGCGGCCGTGTGCTCTTCCTGCAGCACGGTTTCCTTCTGGCTGCCGATGTCGAAGTAGACCAGCGCCAGTGTGATCCGGTCCAGTCCCTGGTCGGCGCACAACAGGTGGCCGTAGATCTTGACCTGCGCCCAGTGCAGCTGGCGCTGGTTGTCCGGCATCTTCTTCAGGTCGCCGCGATAGGTCTTGATTTCCTCGAGACGCCGGGCGCGGCTGTCGTAGCCGTCGGCGCGGCCGCGCACGCGCAGCGGGCCGAAACCGCCGGCCAGCGCGACTTCGGTCTGGTAATCGTCGTCGCGCCGCGCCGTCACGACGGCGTGCCCGGCGATGCCTTCCTGCGCCGTCGGCGAGGGCGTGAAGCGCAGGTCGAGGTCGCCGGTCTTGGCGGTGAACTCGCACAGCGCGCGCACGGCGATCGTGTAGCTGGGTGCGCTCATGCCGCCCATTGCAGGTAGCAGACCGAGATCGGCATGTCGTGCGTGGCGCAGTAATCGATCCAGCGCAGCTGGTTGTCCTGCAGGCGGTCGCCCGGGCCTTTGACTTCGATCATGTTGTAGCGGCGCTCGGCCGGCCAGAACTGGATCAGGTCGGGGAAGCCGCTGCGGTTGGCCTTGATGTCGGCCAGGATGCGCTCGAAGGCGCGCTTCAGGTGCAACGCCGGGATGCAGTCCAGCGCCAGGTCGAGCAGCGCCGGGTCCAGCGCCTCCCAGTACAGGAAGGGCGACTGGATGCCGGCCTTGGCGGCGAAGTTGGCGCGTATCGTGGCGCGGTACTGGCCGCTGTCGAGCTGCGCCAGCGCGGCGGCGAACTGCTGCGCGCGGCGGCGCTGGAAGTCGGCGCTGTGCAGGTCGGCCGGGCCGCGGTGGTAGGGATGGAAGAAGGCGCCCGGTATCGGGCTGAACACGGCGTCCCAGCACAGCAGGCCGAACAGCGAATTGATCAGCGCGTTCTCGACGTAGTAGACCGGGGCGTCGTCGCGCGCCAGGTGGTCGCGCACGACGAACTCGACGTAGCTCGGTTCCGGCGGCGGCGGCAGGCTGAGGTCGATGCGCAGCGCTTGCGCGGGCGCGTGCGGCGCCGGCTTGGCGTGGCCCAGCTCGCGCGCCAGGCGCGGCTGCATGCGCAGCAGCTGCTGGCGTTCGGCCTCGCTTTCCGGCGCTTGCAGCGCGGTTTGCAGCAGCTCGAAGGCGGCGCGCGGCTGCTCGTCTTTTTCCAGCACGCGCACGGCGCGCGCGCGGGCGCCGGGGTAGTTGCAGCCGGCGTACAGCGCGTGCGCGGCCGGCCAGTCGGCCTGCTTCTCGAGGTGCTGGGCGATCTGGAAGATCAGCTTGTCGCGGCGGCTGCGCAGCCATTCGTTGTCGGCCGGGCAGGGCGGCAGGTCGCCGATCACGTCGGCAGGTGGTTCGCCTTCGATGAAGCGCTCGTGGCAGCGGTGCAGCGCGAGGAAGTCGTCGATGTCGCGGCGGCTGCGGAAGCCGCGCGCGGCCGGCGAAAAGTCGACCTTTTCGTACTGGTAGATGCCGAGGTCGGACAGCACGAACTCGGTCCAGTCCTGGTGGTAGTTGCCGAAGAAGATAAGCCGCAGGCGGTCGCACAGTTCCTGCGTCAGGTTGCGGTAGCAGTGGTCGCCCGAGCCCTGGTGCCAGCTGGAGTAGCGGTGCTGGCCTTCATGCTGCGCGCGCAGCGCTTCCAGCTGCTCGGCCTTGCGCAGCTGGCGCAGGTGCGGGGGCAGCTGGAAGATATGGCCGATCTCGGGCTTTTGCAGCAGCTCGAACAGCTGGTTCAGGTCCAGCGCGGGGTCTTCCTCGATCAGGCCCAGGGCCGCCAGCGGACGGGCGGCTTCATGCGTGCTGCCGATCTCCGCATAGGCCAGTTTGCTGGCGCGAAACACCGTCCCCTTGCGCATCACCATGCGCACGAACAGCGCGCGCGAGGCTTGCGGCAGGGTGGGGAAGGCGGCGAGGAAGCTGCGTTCCTCGGCGGTCAGCAAGTCGTCGTAGCGCCCGCCTATCCACGCCAGTACCTGCTGGAAGTTGTCCAGGTAGTACAAGGGATTTTCTAGGACTTTGATCATTGCCGGAGTGAGCTGTTGCGATAACTGTGTTTATGTACAGCGTATCGCATTTAGCGGCGCGCGCCCAGCAAAATAAAAAGCCAGGCGCGCGGGCCTGGCTGGTGCGGGGAGTTGAACCTGCTTACTTTTTCGCGGCCTTGGCCGGTTTGACGGTGTTTTGATCGACCAGCGCGCTGGCCTTGGCGATTTGCGTTTCCACCGCTTCGACCGCCTGCTTGGTGGCCTTGGTCACCTGCTCGTAGCCGCTGAAGGCGTTGTCGATCGCGGTCTTGACGATCTCCACCGCGTTCTCGGACCCGGGACGCACGTTCTTGGTGACGTCGTAGATCAGCGCGCTGAGCGTGCTCTTGGCTTCGGTCATGTGGGCGTCGGCGGCGCGGGTGAATTCTTCGCGGATCTCGGCGATGATGCTGCCCAGTTGCTGGTTGTAGGCGGCGGCGCCGGCCACGCCCGGTTGCATCTTGGCGGCGGCCAGCGACATGGCGGCCTTGGGATCGGTGGTTTGGCTGATTTCCTTGCCGGCGGCGAGGCCGTCTTCCAGCTGGTTTTTGGCGGTGGCCATGTTCAGGGCGACGACTTGCTCGACGCCTTGCACGGCTTTGCTGGTCAGGCTGTTGAAGGTTTCGAGCTGAAATTCAAACAGTGCTTTGGTGGCGTTGGCAAATTGTTCGGGATTTGTAAACATACAGTCTCCTCAAGATGATGAAATGTAGCCAGTAATGCCCCGGGGTTCCCCCTGTTATTGCGACCCCATTATTTAGCAAGAACCAACTTTTCGCAACGGCTATCTTTATAGGGGCCGGAGTCCTTTTCCCAGCCCGGCCCCAGCGGCGTCTGCGAGCAGCTGAGGTAGTTGTCGATCTTGCTGCGCCACTTGTACCACGGCGCCGGACCGGCGTTGAGACTGCCGCTGCACAGGGCCAGCATGACGGCGGCCAGCGCGTATCGTTTGATGTAGATCATGTTTTATACCAGTTGTCGCGAGCAGACGCGGTTGCGGCCGCCGTTTTTGGCAGCGTACAGCAATTCGTCGGCGGAGGCGATCATGTTGAGGTGGGCTTCGTGGGTGGAGGTCGCGAAGTCGACGCTGGCCACGCCGAAGCTGGCGGTGATGTGGATCTGCTGGCCTTCGTAGGCGACCGGCGTGTCGGCCAGCGCGTGGCGCAGGCGCTCGGCCAGCAGGACGCCGCCGGCCAGGTCGGTCTCCGGCAGGATCAGCAGGAATTCCTCGCCGCCGTAGCGCACCACGCTGTCGACGCTGTCGCGCGTCATCGATTGCAGCAGGGCGCCGAAGCGTTGCAGCACGGCGTCGCCGCCGTTGTGGCCGTAGGTGTCGTTGACCGCCTTGAAGTGGTCCAGGTCGCTCATGATGACCGTCAGGCTCAGCCGGTAGCGCTGGGCGCGCGAGATTTCCGTCTCCAGCAATTGCTCGTGCAGGTGGCGCCGGTTGTAGCAGCCGGTCAGCGGATCGCGCACCGACAGGTTCTTCAGCACCGTCTGCGCGCTGTATTCGTCGCGCAACAGCAACTGGTAGCGGCGCGCGGCCACGTAGCCGAACACATTGGTCAGCACCAGCAGCGCCGCCATGGTCGCCAGCTCGACCCGGCGCAGGTCGCCCAGCTGCTGGGCCAGCACGATGAAGCCCAGCGTGGCCGGCGCGGCGATCGCGGCCGCGTACAGCAGGCGGTTCGGAATGTAGATGTAGATCACGATGACGACGATGGACATCGAGATCGCGTGCAGCGAAAACTCGCTTGGGCGCAGCGCGGCGATCAGCAGGAAGCCGGCCGCGCCGGCCATCTCGACCATGCTGGCCACGCCGCGCGTAATGGGGATGGAGTCGGGCCGGCGCCGCAGCAGTACCAGGCTGCCCAGCGCGGTGGCGGCCACCAGCAGGCGCGCGCTGGCCAGCACCGCGGTGCGCAGGCTGTAGCCCAGCCAGATGACGTCGGTGGCGGCAAAGCACAGGTAGAACAGGGAGCAAAAGACAAACGTCACGCGCAGCTGCGCCTGCGTCATGGTCAGGTGATGGCGCAGGAATGCTCGTTCGACCGTGGCGTCGCTGAATTCGCAACGCAGGGTCGCCATTTCCATTTTCGCAGGCTGGGCAGGACGTGGGTGCACAGGACTGGTCTCTCCGCTAGGCGCCGGCTGTTTGCCGGTCTGATACAACCTATTATACGGCTGCAATAATTGCGCGAAGGAAAATTGTTGAGTCCGGCGCAGAAGGTGTTTCAAATGGGCGTGGCTAGGAGCCGCAACGACGCCACGGTCATTTGAAACGCCTTTTCAAAGCGGGGCTACCCTTGGCAGGCGCATGGTGAAGGTGGTGCCGGCGCCGAGCTGGCTGACGACGTCGATATGCCCGCCCAGCACGCCGGTGACGATGTTGTGCGTGATGTACAAACCCAGGCCGGAACCGCCGGCGCCGAGCCGGGTGGTGAAGAAGGGATCGTAGATGCGCGGCAGATTGGCGCTCGGGATGCCGTCGCCGTCATCGCCGACCGAAATGGCGATTTGGCCGTTGCCGATGTCCTGCGCCCGGATCGTGATGGTGCCGTGGCTGCGGCCGTTGAAGCCATGCGTGATGCTGTTGTCGATCAGGTTTTCCAGCGCCTGGACCAGCGGGCCGGGATAGCTGTCGAGCTCCAGCCAGTGCTCGACCTCCTCGACCAGCACCAGTCCATGCTGCCGGAGCGCGGGCTGGGACGATTGCAGCAACTGGGCCACCAGGTCGCCCAGCACGAAGCGGCTGCGCTGCGAACTGGCGCTGTCGACCGCGATGCGGCGGAAACCGGCCACCAGCGCGGCAGCGCGGTTCAGGTTGCGCAGCACCACGGCGTCGGCGTCGGCCGCCTGTTGCAGATAGACTTCCAGCACCGAGCGCCGCAGCCCGCCCTCCAGGTCGCGCCGCAGCTCGGCCGTGCGTTCGCTCATGCTGCCGGCCATGGTCAGGCAGTTGCCGATCGGCGTGTTCAGCTCGTGGGCCACGCCGGCCACCAGCGCGCCCAGCGCCGCCAGCTTGTCGCGCCGCACCAGTTCTTCCTGCGTCAGGCTGAGGTTGCCCAGCGCCGTGGTCAGTTCCTCGTTGACGTGCTCGGCTTCCTCTTTTGCCCGCACCAGCTCGGCGGTGCGGGCCTGCACCAGTTCTTCCAGGTGTTCGCGGTGACGCACCAGTTCGGCCTCGCGCCGGGTGCTGGCGATGGCGATGCCGGCCAGGTGGCTGGCGGCCTTGATCAGGCGGCGGTCATCCTCGGTCGGGCTGCGCGGCTCGCGGTAGTACATGGCGAAGCTGCCCAGCACCGTGCCGGGGTCGAGCAGGATGGGCATGGCCCAGCAGGCGCGCAGGCCGTACTGGACGGCGATCTCCTGGTACGGCGCCCACAGCGGATCGTGGTAGGTGTCGCTGACCACCACCGTCTCCTTGCGGTGCACGGCGGTGCCGCAGGAGCCCGCCACCGGGCCGGACGGCAGGCCGTGGATGGCCGCCAGGTAGTCGGCCGGCATGCTGGGGCCGGCGGCGCTCAGCAGCGTGACGCCGTCCGGCGCCACCAGCATGACCGTGCACAGCACCGGCGGCGCCTGCGATTCGATCAACAGGGTCAGGCGTTCGAGCGTGTCGGCCAGCGGCGCGCCGCGCGCGATCATTTCCAGCACCTGGTTCTTGCCGTCACGCAGCTGCTCGGCCAGCTTGCGGCTGCTGATGTCGACGATGCGCACATGCATCAGGCGGTGTTCGGGCGTGTTCAGCGGCACCATGCGCAGCTCGCACGGGATCTCGCGGCCGGAACTGTGCAGCACCGTCAGCTCGAATATCTGGACCCCGCCCGCCATCACCTGGTCGACGTAGGCGTCGAAGGCCGCGGCCGAGCTGCGGCCGTCGGGCTGCTGCGCCGGGCACAGCGCGGGCAGGGTGGTTTGCACCAGCTCGGTTTCGGTGCTGCCGAACAGGATGCGGGTCTGGCGGTTGACGTCCAGCACGCGGTTGCTGCCGCGCTGCATCAGCAGGATGGCGTCCGGCGAGCCGGACAGCATGTGATGGTAGTTCACTTCCAGCGTCGCCATGGTCGGCATATCGGCCGCCGGCGGGGCTGGCGCGATCGCCTTCAACTCCAGCAGCACGCGCTCGGCGATGTCTTCGGTGGGCAGCGACAGCGGCAGGTAGGCGTTGACGCCGGCTTCGCTGGCGCGCTCGCGCTCGTCGGGGCTGGGACTGCCGGACAGCAGGAACACCGGCAGCTTGTCGCCGCAGGCGGCGCGCATGCGCTGGCACAGTTCCAGCCGCGCGCTGCCGGCCAAGGCCACGTCGAGCAGCGCCAGTGCGACCTGGCCGCCTGCGGCCAGCGCCAGCGCCTCGTCGCCGCGCCGTACCAGCTCGACCCCCAGGCCGTGGTGGGCCAGCATGATACGGAGCAGGGCGAGATCGTAGTTCGTGTTGGTGGCTATCAACACGATGTTGGGCTGGTGGGGGAGTGACGGCTGCATCATGGGTAAGGGTATCCGCTCCGCAGTACGTGATAGCAGCCAGTGTCACAGGATGGGCGGGCCGGGTCAAGCCTTTCTGCGGGCTCAGGCCGGCTCCAGCGCCGCCTCTTCCTGGGCCTGCCGGATCAGCGGGAAATTGTCTTCGATCCAGTCGACCAGCACTTCCAGCCGCTCGGCGGCCTGGCGCCCCAGCGGCGTGAGGCTGTATTCCACATGCGGCGGCACCACCTGATGCGCCACCCGCAGCACCATGCCGTCGGTGGCCAGCGCGTCGAGCGTCTGCGCCAGCATCTTCTCGCTGACGCCGCCGATCTCCCGGCGCAGCTGGCTAAAGCGGTGGGTGCCGTCCAGCAGCACCACCAGCACCAGTACGCCCCAGCGGCTGGTGATGTGGCCCAGCACGGCGCGCGACGGACATTCAGCCGCCAGCACGTGGGCGCGCGGGTTGCCCAGGTTGCCGGCCAGCGCCTTGCGCAGGGACCGGCTGGATTGGCTTGGCTTCATATGCTTCCTTCTCTGGTTAGGGGTACTTACCAAATTGTACGTACTTACAATTCGTAAGTATAGGTCCTATTATAGACCCAACCGCGCGGAAACCTCCCCGCGGCAGCCTATTCGAAGGAAAACAATATGATTATCGTTACTGGTGCAAGTGGCCAACTGGGCCGCCTGGTGATCGCCCGCCTGCTGAAAACCGTCCCTGCCGCGCAGATCGTCGCCGCCGTGCGCGATGTCGCCAAGGCGTCCGACCTGGCCGCGCAAGGCGTGCAGGTGCGGCGCGCCGACTACACCGATCCGGCCTCGCTGGACGCCGCCTTCCAGGGCGCGAGCAAGGTGCTGCTGATTTCATCGAGCGAACTGGGTCAGCGCGGCCAGCAGCACCGCAACGTCATCGACGCCGCCGTGCGCGCCAAGGCCGGCTTGCTGGCCTACACCAGCGTGCTGCATGCGGACACCTCGCCGCTGGCGCTGGCGGCCGAGCACCGCGAGACCGAGGCGGCGGTGCGCGCTTCCGGCTTGCCGTACAGCTTGCTGCGCAACGGCTGGTACGTGGAAAACTACACGGGCGGCCTGGGCGGGGCGCTGGCGCATGGCGCGCTGGCCGGCGGCGCCGGGGAAGGGCGGATCGCAGCGGCCGCCCGTGCCGATTACGCCGACGCGGCGGCAGCGGTGCTGACCAGCACGCAGGCGGTCGAGCAAGTGTATGAGCTGGCGGGGGACCACGGTTTCACGCTGGGCGAGCTGGCGGCCGAAGTGTCGCGCCAGTCGGGCAAGCACATCCCTTTCCACAATCTGCCGCAGCAGGAGTATCGCGAAATGCTGGTGGGTGTAGGCCTGCCGGCGGCGCTGGCTGAGTTAATTTCCGATTCGGATGCGCAGGCCGCGAAGGGTGCGCTGGATGATCGCAGCGGCACGCTGGGCAAGCTGATCGGCCGCCCGACCATCACCTTGGCGGACGCCGTCAAAGCGGCGCTGTAATGAAAAAAGTCTCCCATCTGGACAGAGCGCGATCTTGAGCGCGTTCTGCCTGATGGGAGGCTTTTTTGCGGAATTTTTGGTGCCCACGGAGGGACTCGAACCCCCACACCTTGCGGCACATGGACCTGAACCATGCGCGTCTACCAATTCCGCCACGTGGGCACTGTTACTGCTATCTGCTGCGTGTTCTGCAACAGAGGCCCGAATCTTAAAGGAGGGCTGGCACCTCGTCAATAGAGTTTTCGTGCTTTTATGAAATAATTTCAGCAAGGGAGGGCGAGGGGCAATGAAAAAAGCCCCCATCTGCTTTTCAGCTCGATGGAGGCTTTTTTGCGGAATTTGTTGGTGCCCACGGAGGGACTCGAACCCCCACACCTTGCGGCACATGGACCTGAACCATGCGCGTCTACCAATTCCGCCACGTGGGCACTGTTACTGCTCTCTGCTGCGTGTTCTGCAACAGAGGCAGCATCATGCCGCATGGCGCCGCCGCCGTCAAGGGCATCGTGAAACGACGCTGAAATGAAAAAAAGCCGCAGACCTTTTTAGGGGCATTGCGGCTTTTTCGCGGAATTTTGTGGTGCCCACGGAGGGACTCGAACCCCCACACCTTGCGGCACATGGACCTGAACCATGCGCGTCTACCAATTCCGCCACGTGGGCACTGTTACTGCTTTGCTGCTCTCTGCTGCGTATGCTGCAACAGAGGCCAGAATCATAGGGGAGCGGCACGGCGCCGTCAAGAGCGAAATGCTGATTTTTGATAAAGATTGCACCGGACCACACGCGTGATTTGCTGCTTGCTTGTTTGCTCACACTTTCGTAAGCTCCTGCATGCTGGCCCCGTCACTGAGGCAAAGGAGTTGGGCGATGGATACGATGAGTAGCTGGTTCGGTAGCCAGGGCTTCATGCCGCACGGGCACTGTTTTCTCTGGACGCCGTCGATCCTGTGGCTGAGTGTGATCTCCGACGCGTTGATCGCGCTGGCCTACCTGACCATTCCGATCACGCTGCTGTACTTTATCCGCAAGCGCCGCGACTTGCCGTTCGACTGGATGTTCATCGCCTTCGGCGTTTTCATCCTGGCCTGCGGCAGCACCCACGTGGCCGACATCTGGGTGATCTGGCATCCCGACTACTGGCTGTCGGTGATATTGAAGACGATCACCGCCGCCGCCTCGGTGGTGACGGCCATCGTGCTGGTGCGGCTGGTGCCGGTGGCGCTGCGCATTCCCAGTCCGGCGCAGCTGGAGGCGGTCAACGCCGAACTGCAGCGCGCCAATGCCGAGCTGCGCATCGCCATGGAGCGCGCCGAAGTGGCCAACCGCGCCAAGAGCGCCTTCCTGGCGGCGATGAGCCACGAATTGCGCACCCCGCTCAATGCCATCCTCGGCTACACCCAGATCCTCAAGCGCGACAAGGCTTTGACGCCGACGCAGAAGAGCGGCGTCGGCACGATCCAGCAAGGCGGCCAGCATCTGCTGGCGCTGATTAACGACGTGCTCGACCTGTCGCGGGTGGAGGCGGGCAAGATGGACTTCCATCCCAAGCCGGTGGTGCTGGCCGATCTGTTGACGGTGGTGGCCGACATCATGCGCGTGCGCGTGCGCGCCGAGCAGAAGCAGCTGAACTTCGAGCTGGAGCTGGCGGCCGGCTTGCCGGAGGCGATCAGCGTCGACGAAACGCGCCTGCGCCAGGTGCTGCTGAATTTGCTGGGCAACGCCGTCAAGTTCACCGACCGCGGCACGGTACGCTTGCGCGTGCTGCCGCTGCCCGCCCGGCCCGGCGCCGCGGCCGATGTCGCCGCGCTGCGTTTCGAGGTGCACGACGACGGCATCGGCATCGCGCCCGATCATATCGACGCCATCTTCCGTCCGTTCGAACAAGTGGGCGACGCCTCGCGTCGCGCCGGCGGCACCGGGCTGGGCCTGGCGATCAGCGGCCAGCTGGTGCGGCTGATGGGCGGCGAGCTGAAAGTGGAGAGCAAGCTGGGGACGGGTAGCCGCTTCTGGTTCGATGTGGCGATGCCGGTGGTGGCGGCGCCAGCGGCCATCAGCAGCGACGGCCACAACGCCACCGGCTACCTGGGGCCACGCAAGACCATCCTGGTGGTGGACGATGTCGCCACCAACCGCGCCTTGCTGCGCGATTTGCTGGGCGCGCTGGACTTCCGCATGCTCGAGGCCGACAACGGCGCCGACGGCTTGCTGCAGGCGCAGTCCGGCGTGCCGGACCTGGTGTTGCTGGACATGGTCATGCCGGGCATGGACGGCATTGAAACCACGCGTCGCCTGCGTGCCGACGCCCGCACCGGCACCATGCCGGTGCTGATCATTTCCGCCAGTTCGACCCCGGAAGAGGAGGAGCGCTCACGCCAGGTGGGCGCCAACGCCTTCCTCAGCAAGCCGGTCGACGAGCGGGAGCTGCTGCGCGAGATCGGCACGCATCTCAAGCTGGAGTGGAGTACGGCGCCGGAATAAGTCCGCCCTGGTCCGGCATGCATGACTTTCGGCACTCTCTGTTCGCCACACCTCTGGCATAGCATCGTCCCCATCGACTCGCCGCATGTTGCACACGCGGCGGTCCCACTTTTTTTTGTGATGGGCAGATATGGTTACGCGACGCGATGTGATGATGCTGGGCCTGGGCGTTCCCTTGCTGAACGCCTGCGGAGGCGGCGGCAATTCCGGCAATGGCGCCGGGCCGGAAAACGTGGTCGGATCGACGATCATCGACGACGACTGGCGCACGGCGACGCCGGAAAGCGAGGGTGTGGCGGCCGCCGCGATGCAAAGCCTGTTGTCCGAGGGCGCGCAGATCCCGGAGATGCGCAGCTTGCTGGTGGTGCGCAACGGCACCCTGATCGGCGAGCGCTACTACGCCGACGGCAAGTCCTCCGACCTGCGCCATATCCGCTCGGCCACCAAGACCGTCAGCAGCCTGCTGGCCGGGCAGGCCATCCGTGACGGCAAGATACGCGGCGCCACGGCTACGCTGGGTGAATTGCTGCCAAGGGAAATGGCCAAGGTGCGGGGCTCGGTGGCAGGCGGTGTCACGCTGGCCCAGGTGCTGCGCATGCGCAGCGGACTGGAGTGGGATGAGGACGTCCATATGCAGGAACTCTTGCATGCTCCCGACCTGACCAGTCTGGCGCTGGGCCTGCCGGTGGCGGCGCTGGGGCCGAACGGACCGTACTGGAACTACAACAGCGCGGTCTCGCATCTGGTGTCGCCCATCGTTGCGGATGCTTATGGCGAGGATACGCTGGCGGTCGCCACGCGCAATCTGTTTGCGCCGCTCGGCATCCGTCAGGTGGCCTGGCAGCGCGATGCGACCGGCACGATACTTGGCTCGTTCGGCTTACAGCTGCGGGCGCGGGACATGATGAAGCTGGCGTGGATGGCGCTCGATGGCGGCATGTGGCAGGGCAAGTCCGTGGTGCCGGCCGCCTGGCTGAACGAGAGCTTTGTCAATCACGTCCATATCGGCCCGATAGGGGATATGAGCGATGTCGGCTATGGCTATTTGTGGTGGCGCGGCATGTTGGGCGGCCATCAGATAATCACGGCCTACGGTTTTGGCGGGCAGTTGGCCATGTTGGTGCCGGACTTGCGCATGACCATCGCCACCGCCGCGCTGTGGGATCTGCCCATCCAGCAGGGTAGCGACAACGAGGAGCGGATATTCAATCTGATCGGCCGCTTCCTGTCCAAGCTGTAGGCGCGCAGGAATGAAAAAAGCCGCAGACCTGTTTTAAGGGCGTTGCGGCTTTTTTGCGGAATTTTGTGGTGCCCACGGAGGGACTCGAACCCCCACACCTTGCGGCACATGGACCTGAACCATGCGCGTCTACCAATTCCGCCACGTGGGCACTGATGCTTCTCAACAACTCTGCTATTATAACGACGGGGAGAGTTTTGCGCCAGATGAGCTTTCGCTCCTTACTGCACATCAACCCTGTCTAGCATTTTCTCACTTTGCCGCCGTTTTTCAACATTGTCGCTGCGAGAGACCAAGATTATAGAGGAATTTTGCGGGATGTCAAATGCCCCAACATAAAAAATCCGCCTGAATTCGCAAAGCCGGCCGCAAATTAGTCAATCAGGGCGTTTCCAAGTACACTATGCCTGTCGTCGTGTCATATATATGCACCTAACGATTTTGCCAGGCCGGATTTCCTCTGAACACTGTCAATAATAACTACAGAAATACTTTTGAACCAATCTACCCATACCATTCCCAGCCGGGAGGAAATTCTCGGCATCTTCCGCAGCGCCAAGGCGCCGCTCGATCTGCGCGCACTGTCGAAGTCGCTGAAGGTCGCGACCGAGGCCCAGGCCGTGTTGTCGCGCCGCCTGAACGCCATGCAGCGCGACGGCCAGATCGTCTCCGACGACAGCGGCCACTTCTCGCTGGCCACCGAAACCGGCTTCATCGCCGGCCGCGTCGCCAGCCATAAAGATGGCTTCGGCTTCGTGATCCCGGACGAGCCGGGCGAAGACCTGTTCCTGCCTGAAAAAGAAATGCAGAAAGTGCTGCATGGCGACCGCGTGTTGGCCAAGGTCATCGGCGTCGATCGCCGCGGCCGTCCGGAAGGCACCATCGTCGAGGTGGTCAGCCGCGCCAACACCCACATCATCGGCCGCCTGCTGAACGAGAACGGCGCCTGGATCGTCGCGCCGGAAGACCAGCGCATCGCCCAGGACGTTCTGATCGAAGGCTCGATCGGCAAGGCCAAGTCGGGCCAGGTAGTCAGCGTCGAACTGACCGAGCAGCCGATGCGCTTCAAGCAGCCGGTCGGCAAGATCGTTGAAATCCTGGGCTCGCTGGACGACCCCGGCATGGAAATCGAAATCGCCGTGCGCAAGTTCGGCGTGCCGCATGTGTTCTCGGACGCCGCGCTCAAGCAGGCCAACAAGCTGCCGGACCAGGTGCGCGACGCCGACCTGGCCGACCGCGTCGACCTGCGCGACATCCCGATGGTCACCATCGACGGTGAAGACGCGCGCGACTTCGACGATGCGGTCTACTGCGAGCCGGTCAAGATCGGCCGCGCCAACGCCTACCGCCTGATCGTCGCGATTGCCGACGTCAGCCACTACGTCAAGCCGAACGATGCGCTCGACGCCGACGCGCTGGAGCGCAGCACCTCGGTCTACTTCCCGCGCCGCGTGATTCCTATGCTGCCGGAGAAGCTGTCCAACGGCCTGTGCTCGCTGAACCCGGCGGTCGACCGTCTGACCTTGGTGTGCGACGCCGTCGTCACCGCCAAGGGCGAGATCAAGGCTTACCAGTTCTATCCGGCCGTGATCCACTCGGCCGCGCGCCTGACCTACACCGAAGTGGCCGACATCCTCGGCAACACCAAGGGGCCGGAAGCCGCGCGCCGTCCGGGCATCGTGCCGCATCTGCTGAACCTGTACGAGGTGTACCATGCACTGCTGAAGGCGCGCACCGAACGCGGCGCGATCGACTTCGAAACCACCGAGACCTACATCGTCTGCAACCCGTCCGGCAAGATCGAGAAGATCATCCCGCGCACCCGCAACGACGCGCACAAGCTGATCGAAGAATGCATGTTGACCGCCAACGTCTGCGCGGCCGACCTGCTGATCCGCCACAAGCATCCCGGCACCTACCGCATCCACGCCAGCCCGACCGCTGAAAAGCTCAAGCAGGTACGCACCTTCCTCAAGCAGGTCGGCCTGACGCTGAACGGCGGCGACAAGCCTGCCGCCGGCGACTACGCCGTGCTGATGAAGCAGGTCAAGGAGCGCCCGGACGCCTCGCTGCTGCAAACCATGCTGCTGCGTTCGATGCAGCAGGCGGTCTACAGCCCGGATAACATCGGCCACTTCGGCCTGGCGTACGAGGCCTATGCCCACTTCACCAGTCCGATCCGCCGCTATCCGGACTTGCTGACGCACCGCGCCATCAAGGCCATCCTGCTGGGTAAGAAGTACGAACCGAAAGTGGCCAGCACCAGCGTGCTGAACACCAACGTCTCGAACGCCACCCGCAAGCAGCAGGCCAAGGACAAGGCCGAAGGCAAAGAAAAGAAAGCCGTCGACCTGACCGTGTGGGACGCGCTGGGCGTGCACTGCTCGGCCAACGAACGCCGCGCCGACGAAGCGTCGCGCGATGTCGAAGCCTGGCTCAAGTGCTACTTCATGCAGGACAAGCTGGGCGAGGAATTCACCGGCATCATCACCGGCGTGACCACCTTCGGCATCTTCGTGCAGCTGGACCAGCTGTTCGTTGAAGGCCTGGTGCACATCACCGACCTCGGCGCCGATTACTTCCAGTACGACGACGCCCGCCACGAATTGCGCGGCGAACGCACCGGCAAGAAGTTCCAGCTGACCGATCGCGTCAGCGTGCAGGTGGTGCGGGTGGACCTGGAGGCGCGCAAGATCGATCTGCGCCTGGCCGGGGCCGATGCGCCGCCGCCACGCGCCGACAAGTCCGATACGCAATCGAAGGACCGCAAGACCAACATCAAGCCCGGTCCGGCCGTGCCGAAAGCGCAGCCGCAGAAGGCTGTCGCCAAGGGCCAGTCCGACAGGACCGGCGCCGGCAAACCAGCCGCCGCCAAACCGGCCGCGGCCAAAGCTGCCGCCAAGCCTGCCGCCAACGCGCGCGGCGGCCGCAAGACTAATGCCGGGGCGGCTGCTCCGGTAGCACCCCGAGCAGCGAAGACTGTCTCAAAAAGTAAAAAGAAGCGATAAATGAGTAAGAATAAAATGATTTTTGGTTTCCACGCCGTGACCTCGCGTTTGCGTCATGAAGCGAGTTCCGTGGAAGAGATTTTTGTCGACATCGGGCGCGACGACCGCCGCATGAAGGATCTGGTCGCCAACGCCAAGGCTGCCGGCGTGCGCGTGATGCCGGTTGATTCGGCCCGTCTGGACAAGATCGTCGGCACCCGCCGCCACCAGGGCGTGATCGCCTTCGCGTCGCAGCTGGCGCTGGCGCGCAACCTGGATGAACTGCTGGACGCCATCGAAGGCCCGCCGCTGCTGCTGGTCCTGGACGGCATCACCGATCCGCACAACCTGGGCGCCTGCCTGCGCGTGGCCGACGGCGTCGGCGCACACGCTGTGATCGTGCCGAAGGACCGTGCAGTGGGCTTGAACGCCACCGCCGCCAAGGTCGCGTCCGGCGCGGCCGAGACCGTGCCTTACATCACCGTCACCAACCTGGCGCGCACCCTGCGCGACTTGAAGGACCGCGATATCTGGCTGATCGGCACCTCCGACGACGGCGAAAAAGGCTTGTACGAAGCCGACTTCACCGGCCCGACCGCGCTGGTCATGGGTTCGGAAGGCGAGGGCATGCGCCGCCTGACCCGCGAGACCTGCGACATGCTGGTCAGCATCCCGATGTTCGGTTCGGTTGAAAGCCTGAACGTTTCCGTCGCATCCGGCGTCTGTCTGTACGAGGCACGCCGCCAGCGTATCGCCAAAGACATTTAAGCGATACGATCACCCGGCGGCCTGTTACGAGGGCTGCCGGGGTCTAGCCCTGACTCCCCTCCCAGCAAGCCGCTTCCCAGCAACCCACGACCGAATACGCTACCATGAGCGTTTCCGTTGCAATCCCGTACACCCATGTTCCATCGCCTGCGCCAAGACATTAACAGCATCATCGAACGCGATCCTGCGGCCCGCAACGCCTGGGAGGTGCTGACCTGCTACCCCGGTTTGCAGGCCATCGTCATGCACCGCTGGGCGCACTGGTGCTGGACGCGCAAGATGAAATGGCTGGGCCGTTTCATTTCCTACCTGGCCCGCATCGTCACCGGCATCGAGATCCATCCGGGCGCCACCATCGGCCGCCGCGTCTTCATCGACCACGGCTTCGGCGTGGTGATCGGCGAGACCGCCGAAGTGGGCGACGACTGCACCATCTACCAGGGCGTGACCCTGGGCGGCACCTCGCTGCACACCGGCGCCAAACGCCATCCGACGCTGGCGCGCGGTGTCATCGTCGGCGCCGGCGCCAAGGTGCTGGGCGGCTTCACGGTGGGCGAGTACGCCAAGGTCGGCTCCAACGCCGTGCTGCTCAAGCCGGTGCCGCCGGGCGCCACGGCGGTCGGCAATCCGGCCCACATCGTGCAGAAGGAAGCGGCCTCGGCGACCAGCGCCACCGCCCACCTGTTCAGCGCCTACGGCGTCACGCCGAACGGCGACGATCCGCTGTCGAAGGCCTTGCACGGCCTGATCAACCACGCGGTGAAACAGGAAGAACAGATCGAGCGCATCCTCGCCACCATGAAGGCGGCGGGCTTGCACTGTCAGGGCGTGCCCGAATGTGATAAATTGAATTCCGACCAACTCAACAAGCTCGTCGAATAAGGAAGCTGCTTATGGAATCGTCGCCCGATGGCGTTGAAGTGCTGGACCCGTTTGAAATCCGCGTGCTGGCCGTGCTGGCCGAGAAGGAAGCGCTGACGCCGGATAATTATCCAATGTCGTTGAATGCGCTGGTCAACGGCTGCAACCAGTTGTCGAGCCGCGATCCGGTGATGGCGTTGTCGGAAGAGACGGTGGCCGAGGTGCTGCAACGGCTGATGCAGCGCAAGTATGTCAACGGCATCACGCAGGCGGGCGCGCGCGTGACCAAGTACGAGCACCGCATGCGCATCAAGTGGTCGCTGGAGCAGGACAAACTGGCCGTGCTGAGCATCCTGATGCTGCGCGGCCTGCAGACCGCCGGCGAAATCCGCACCCGCACCGGCCGCCTGCATGACTTCAAATCGGTGGCCGATGTCGAGCAGGCGCTGCAATTTTTGATCGACAAATATCCGCCGCTGGTGGCCAAGCTGGCGCTGGCGCCCGGCACCAAGGAGCCGCGCTACGGCCAGTTGCTCGGTGGCGAAGAGGCGCTGGCGAGGGAAGAGACCGCCGCCAGCATGGGCGGTTCGGTCAGCGTGGCCGGGCAGGGCGGTCGCGTCGCCGCGCTGGAGCAGGAAGTCCAGCAACTGCGCCAGCAGGTCGAAGACCTGAGCGCGCAGTTTGCCGAGTTCCGCAAGCAGTTCGAATAACAAAGCGGGGGTCAGATCTGACATTCGGACACGGCCTCAGCTGTAGCATCTACTACAGCTGAGGCCGTGTCCGAATGTCAGATCTGACCCCCATGCTTATTCGTACCTGAACTCGATCAGGGCGTCGTTGGAGTAGCTCTTGTCGCCGAGCGGCACGGAGTACATTTTTCCATCCTCGTCGACCTTGAGCTCCAGCCTGTGGGCGCCGTCGACCAGCGTGGCGCCGGCGATCACGCGGTCGCTGCGCACGCTCATGTTGAAGTCCTTGAACGAGCACCAGTCCGTCGTCAGCGTGATGGTGTTGATCGTCGCGCGTATCAGGAACGGTATGTAGTTCTTCGCGATCGCCATCAGCACCCGGCACTCCAGCTGGATATCGCCGAGGCGCCGCATGTCCGCCGGCACGCCGGCGCTGCGCACGTCCGGCATCCAGCCGTAGTAGCTCTTCTTCTGGTTCAGCACCACATCGGCGTTGTCGTCTTCCGCCGCCCGGTTGCGCGGCAGGGTGAAGCTGTGGTCCGCCGCCAATGGCACGGCGATGTCGGTCTCGTTGCCGGAAAGGCGCACCACCACGTTGTCCATGGCGCCCGCGGGCGCCTTCCTTTTGGCGTGCAGGCGGAAGCGCAGTTGCTGCGCGTTCGGCGCCAGCGCGTGCTGGCTGTCGAAGGCGTCCAGGCCGGACAGCATGTAGCGGTAAGGCTGCATTTCCGGGCTGCGGGTGCCGTTGATGACCACCATCTGGTCCGACCCGGCCTCCGTTTCGGCCGCCGTGGCCGGCAGCGCCGCCACGGCGGCCGCCAGCAGCGCGGCGGTCACGAAGTGTTTGCCCGCCATGCTCAACCTTCCTCGCGGCGGCGGCGCATCCAGACGGCGGCGGCGATCATGGCCACGCCGGCCACGGCGCCGATCCATACACTGACGCCACCGAGCGTGCCCCACGAGGCGTTGAAGATGGTGTCCGGCAGCGCCAGTTTGTTGGCTTCATGGTGCAGCGCCACGCTGTCGGCTTCGAAGATGATCCACGAACCCGGAATCACGCCCAGCAGGATGCGGTCAACGATGCGGGTGACGAACCAGCCGGCGTTGAAGCCGAAGTGCAGCGCCTTCTCGGTCCACACCAGCAGCAGCGACACCACCAGCGGCGTACCCACGGCCCACAGGAACACCTTGGAGCGCGCCATGCTCGACACCATCAGCAGCCAGCCCACCGTCGGCAGGGCCCAGAGGATGTAGACCGGCAGCAGTCCCACCAGGCGCAGCGGCGTCAGGTAGAGGTCCGGCGCCATCAGCAGCGCGCCGAACAGGTTGGTGCCGTGCACCAGCATGGCGACGCAGCCGGCCAGCAGGATCACCAGCGACAGCACGGTGCCGATCGCCATCGTGATCAGCGGCGCCACCACCAGGGCCAGCGCGACCTTGGACAGCACGGTGGTCAGGTCCGACACCGGCAGCGATTTCCAGAACAGCAGGCTGCGGTCGCGGCGCTCGTCGTTCAACGCGCCCAGGCAGTAGAAGAACACCAGGAAGCTCAGCACCATCATGATCGGCAGCGCCGACAGCATGTAGGCCTGCGACGCCGTTTCGACGATGCGCGCGCGCATCGTGCCTTCGACGGTGACGGTGCCGATCGACATGGTCTGGCCATCGTCGCTAAAGTTGGCGTTGTGGCCCAGGAAGATGCCGGCCAGCGCCAGTGTCGCGATCAGTCCGGCGATGACGAGGGGGGCCCAGAACAGCATGCCCTTGTGTTCCCACATCTCGCGCTTGATCAGCCATTTCATCGTTTTCATGCGTAGGTTCCTTTCATCGACGCGACAAACAGGTCGGCAACGCTGGGCGTGCGCAATTCCCCGAAGGTCGACAGTTGCAGGCGCGGCACGCCATCGAACAGCATGATGGGCTTGCCGAACACGGTGCGCTGGCTCATCGGCTGCAGCGCGTTGGCGGCCGCCACGAATTGCGGCTCGACCATCACCTCGGTGAAGCGCTCGCCCACCTCGTCCATCGACGCCGCCAGCGAGATCCGGCCATCCTGGATGAACATCAGGTCGGTCAGGATGTGCTCGACTTCCTCGATCTGGTGGGTGGTGATCAGGATGGTCTTGTTCTCGTCGAAGTAGTCTTCCAGCAGGTTCTGGTAGAACTGCTTGCGGTACAGGATGTCCAGGCCCAGCGTCGGTTCGTCCAGCACCAAGAGCTTGGCGTCGATCGCCATCACCAGCGCCAGGTGCAGCTGCACCACCATGCCCTTGGACATGGCCTTGACCTTCATGTCCGGCGTCAGCTTGGTGTTGGCCAGGTATTTCTCGGCCTTGCTGCGGTCGAAGCGCGGGTGCACGCCTTCGACAAAGGCGATCGCGTCCTTGACCTTCAGCCACTTCGGCAGGATGGCGACGTCGGCGATGAAGCAGACGTCGTTCATCAGCTCCTCGCGCTGGCTGCGCGGGTCCATGCCCAGCACCGACAACTCACCGTCAAACTGGGTCAGGCCCAGGATGGCCTTGAGGGTGGTGGTCTTGCCGGAACCGTTGGGGCCGATCAGGCCGACAATTCGGCCTGCCTCGACCGTGAAGCTGGCGCCGTTCAGCGCGGCTTGCTTGCCGTATTTCTTGCTGAGATTGGCTGCGGTGATGATGGCGCTCATGACGCACCTCCGGTGGCGATGGGCTTGAGCAGGGTGTCGAGTTCCAGGCCGAGGCGGCGGATGCGTTCCAGCATCAGCGGCCATTCTTCGCGCAGGAAGCGCTCGCGTTCAGTGGCCAGCAATTTGTCGCGGGCGCCGTCAGTGACGTACATACCTACTCCCCTTCTTTTTTCTACGAGCGTTTCGTCCACCAGTTCCTGGTAGGCGCGCGATACGGTGATCGGATTGAGTTGATAGTCGGCGGCCACCTGCCTGACCGAGGGCAGGGCGTCGCCGGGCTTGAGCAGGCCGTCGAGCATCATGCCGATGACCTTCTCCTTGAGCTGCCGATAAATCGGCGCATTGTCATTCCAGCCTATCGTGGACATACATGTGGTCCCCTTGATGTGTGTTGATGGAGTGGTGTTGTAGCGAACTATAACACTAGAATCAAAAAAAGCAAGCGGTTAGCGTTTCATGTGGTTTTTTTCATCAGCGTCAGCGCATTGGGCAGGGCGGCGCCGCTGGCGGTGTTGTCGAAGATGACCCAGCCATCCTTGTCGGCCAGATGGGCCGCGACGCTGTCCAGGTATTCGTCCGTGTACGACGAGTAATACATGCGCGGGCTGCCGTGCAGCCGCGCGTAGACGGTGTCGCTGGTCGGCACGTGGGGGCCGGGCTGGCCGGCGGGCGGATCGGCGATCACCCTGGTGACGCGGTGGGCGCGCAGCACGGTGGTGGCGGCGTCGGCAAACCAGCTGGGGTGGCGGGCTTCGCAGGCGATGCCGCAGTGGAGCAGCGTGGCGAGGCGGTCGAACAGCGCGTCGGCCAGCGCCGCATCGAGCGCCAGGCTGGGCGGCAGTTGCACCAGCACGCAGCCCAGCTTGGCGCCGAGCGCGCCCGCTTCGCCGGCAAAGCGCGCCAGCAGCTCGTTCACATCCTTGAGCCGGTGGTCGTGGGTGATGCTGCGCGGCAGCTTGACCGAGAAGCGGAAATCGTCCGGCACGTCGGCGGCCCAGCGCGCGTAGGTGGAGGCCTGGTGCGGCCGGTAGAACGAGGAATTGATTTCCACCGCGTTCAAGACCCTGGCGTAGCGTTGCAGGTGGCTGCCCTCGGCGGCAAAATCCGGCGACGACGCACGATCGATACTCCAGCTAGCGCAGCCGATTCGTGTGTGGGTCATAATGTGGGCGATCCGCTATTTCAGAAAGTAGACATGATTAATCTTAAACGTTACGCCCGAATTGCCGCGCCGCTCATGCTGGCGGCCGTGGTGGCCACTGCGCTGGTCGCCTGTTCCTCATTGATCGGCCCGCGCCAGGTGGAGTTGCCGCAGGCGCGCATGCAGCAAAACCTGGACCGCAAATTCCCGGTGCGCCACCGCGTGCTGGGTGTGTTCGAGGTCGAGCTGAGCCATCCGCAACTGGCCATCCTGGCCGAGAACGACCGCGTGGCGCTGACGCTGGAGGTGAACGTGTCGCCGCTGCTGGCGCGCCAGTCGTGGCACGGCAGCATGGCAGTGTCGGGCCGCTTGCAGGTGGATAATGTGCGCAACGTCATCTACATCGCCGATGCGCATGTGGACCGCTTCGTGGTCGACGGCATGGATGAGGGCAAGCAGAACCAGATCGCCAGCATCGCCAATCTGCTGGGCGAGAGCACGCTCAAGGATGTACCGGTACACACTTTCCGGCCGGAAGACTTGCGCTACGCCGGCGTGCAGTTCGTGCTGACCGGAATCAGCACCAAGCCCGGCGCGCTGGTCGCCAACCTGCAACCAGCCCAGTAAGACTCACACAAAGCCGAGGTTGCGCGCGCTGGCGTTGTAGTTGGCCAGGTTGGGCAGCATGGACAGCAGCTCGCTGTTCGACACCCCCAGCCAGCTGCCCAGCGTGGCCGCATATTGCTCGATCGACGTGGTCGGCAGCAGGCGGCCCTGGCCGACGTCGTCCGGGCCGCCGCTGGCCACCACCGGCGCCTTGCCGTAGTAGCGGCCGCCCTTGACGGCGCCGCCCAGCATGAAGTGCATGCTGCCCCAGCCGTGATCCGAACCGTCGTTGTTGCCGCTCAGCGTGCGGCCGAAGTCGGACGCGGTGAACGCCGTCACCTGGTTGGCCACGCCCAGTTCCACCGTGCTCTGGTAGAAGGCCGCCATCGCCTCGGCCACGCTTTTCAGCAGGCCCGGATGCACTTTGACCAGGCCGTCGTGCGTGTCGAAACCACCCATCGACACAAAGAACACCTGCCGCTTGGCGCCCAGCGCCGAGGCGCTGGAGATCATGCGCGCCACCATCTTCAGCTGGTCGCCCAGGTTGTTATTGGCGGGGAAGGGCGTGTTGATGGCCGGCGCGCCCGCCAGCGCCGAGGTCAGCACGTCGTTGGCGGAGATGGCGCGCTGCGTCACGCGTGCGTAGTCGGACTGCATCACATGCGCGTGCTGCTGCGTGATCAGCGTGCGCAAGGCGCTGCTGCAACTGGCCGAGCCGAACATCGGACTCTGCAAGGCGTTGAACGGCACCGAGCCCTTGGTCGACACCTGGTACTGCACCGCTTCTTTCCCGGACAGGAATACCGCATTGCCGGAGACGTTGACGCAGGTGAAGGTGGCGTTGCCGTTGCCCGCCTCGAACAGGTCGCCCAGCCGGCCGCCCCAGCCGGAGGTCGCGCCCTCCGGCATCGACGATTGCCATTCCGATTGCTGGTCGTTGTGCGAGAACAGCTTGGACGGCAGCGGCACGGCCTTGGCCAGAAATTGCTGCTTGCTGGTCGGCTGCACCAGCGTGCCGACGTTGAGCAACACACCCATCTTGCCGGCGTCGAAGATCGGCAGCAGCGGCGCCAGTTCCGGCGCCAGCGCGTACTGGTGGGCGACGCCGTTGACGTCGACCGGCGGCGCGCCCGTGTTGAGCACCGTCCCCGACAAAGCGCTGTGCTGGTAGGCCAGGTTGGAGCGCAGCGCGTAGTAGGCGTTGTAGCTGGCGGCGTCGTACGGCACCAGGGTGTTGGCGTAGTCGTTGCCGCCGTACAGGAACACGCAGACGATGGCTTTGTAGTCGCTGGCGCTGGCGGCCGAGGCTTCGGCCATCGCCGCCAGGTTGACGGCCAGCGGCGCGGCCACGCCGCTCATGGCCAGCATCGAGGCGCGCTGCAGGAAGGCGCGGCGGGAAGAGTTGGTGGTCATGGCGGCTCCCTAGAGTTGGACCAGATATTCCGGCGCGGCCATGACCAAGGTCAGCGCGGCGTAGATGCGGTTGTGCAGCGCGGCCTCGGTCTTGGCGGACATGGTGTCGATGGCGCCGCGTATCAGGCCGACGCTGGCGCTGCTCAGCTGGCCCGCCGCCAGCACCAGGTTGATTTCGTCAACCAGCTGCTGGCCGTTGGCCGCCAGCGGCAGCAGGGTGCTGTAGTCCGGCAGCACGTCGCCGACACCCTTGACCGCGCGCTGCATATAGTTGACGTAGCCGACCACCGAGGTTTCATTGGTCAGCTGGAATTCCGGCGCCACCAGCCCGGCCTTGGACACCGCGCTGTTGGGCGGCACATAGCCGGGCCGGTAGAAGTTGAACACCGACGGCGAGCGCAGCGGACTCTGGCCCAGGCGGCTGGACGCATCGCTGGTGTTGCCGATGGCCCAGGCGTCCGAGGCGGAGGCGGCGTTGTAGGCGCGCGCCCAGCCGATGAAGCGCAGCACCGGTTCGCGCAGCTTGCCGTAGCCGGCGCCGATGTAGCTGTCGGCGCGCGCTTCGGGATCGAGCAGCAGCGCCTTGACCACCGCAGCCAGGTTGCCCTTGACGCCGTGGCCGTCGCTGTTGAACACGGCGGCCACGCGCGCCACGTAGGCCGGCGACGGATTGCTGGTCACCAGCTTCTGGATCAGCTGGCGGCTGATGAAGGGCGCCACGTTGTCGTGGGCATAGATGATGTCCAGCGCCGCCTTGAGCGCGTCGGCGCCGGACAGGCCGGCCGCCACCGTGCCGCCGAGGAAGCTGGAGGCGCCGGTTTCATGCCGCTTGGCCACCTGCGCCATCGGCCGGCGCAGGAAGTCGGGCGTGGCGTTGCTCGTGCCGGCCATGTCGAAGTCCCAGCCGGTGAACACGCGGGCCAGGCCGGTGATGTCGCTCAGGCCGTAGGTTTCCTTGGGCGCGCCGTTGTTCAGCCTGGGCGTGCCGTCCAGGTTCAACTGCACCAGGCCGATGCTGAACAGTTGCATCAGCTCGCGCGCATAGTTTTCGTCGGGCAGGGCGCCGGTGCTGGGGTTTTGCTTGACGTTGCCACGGAAGGTCAGGTACTGGCCCATGGGCGCGCTGGTCGAGATCGCACCCAGCAGCGCGCGGTAGTTGCCGAAAGCGTAGTCTTCCAGCAGGTCAAGGTAGGCCGCCGCCGAGAACGCGCGCCAGCCCGCGCCGACCAGGCCGTCGATCGCCACCACGCAGATTTCCGACAGGGCCAGCGTGACGCGCTGGCGCAGCGTGTCCGGCGCCGCGATCAGCTTGCGCCAGGCGCAGGCGTCGAAGCCGTTTTCCGAATTGCGGTTGGCGATATCGTTGTAGCCCTTGGCCATCAGCCAGTCCCAGCGGGCGCCGGAGCGCGGCGCGGCCAGTTGGGCGTCGATCCAGCCGGCGTAGCCCAGCGTCTGCACCCTGGCGATCTCGGCGCGGTTGGCTCCCATCGAGGCTTGCGCCAGGAAGCGGGCGGCGGCGGCCGCGGTCGGTGTTGGGGTCATGACTGGAATCTCCACGAAGAAACGGCTCAGACATTGCTGTGTAGTAATTTATGCCGAGTTCGCTTGCATCGCCACCGATTATTTGTAACGAAGCATTACGCTGCAACGCTTCGCCCCTCCGGATGCCGGCGCTTTGCGCCGCGTGCCGGCATTTCGCGCCGTTTTGCCGCATTTCGTCGCATCGCGCCGTGCGCCGCCGGGCCGGCAGGCATAGTGGCCTCACCTTAACCAACCCTGCGGAGCAGATCATGATTCAGCAAATTGTCAGCCACACTCCTACCTACGTTTGGGCCTTGCTGGCCTTCATGCTGTATCGCGGCGTGCTGGCCAGCCGCGACCGCGAGATCGGCTTGCGCAGACTGTTCATCATCCCGGCGGTGATGTTGTGCCTGTCGTTGTCCAGCATGAACGAACATGGCGCGCTGGGCGCCGCTGTCTGGGGTGTCTGGGCGCTGGGCGTGGCGGCCGGCGCGGCGCTCACGTGGAAACTCGGCAGCGGCGCCGTCATCGCGGTCAACCGCGCCGCCGGCACCGTGCAGCAGCGCGGCAGCTGGGCGTTGCTGATGCTGATGATCGCCATCTTCGTCACCAAATACGTGGTCGCGGTGTTGACGGCGATGCATCCCGACATGCGGCAAAACCTGGTGTTCGCCACCGCCGTCACCGTGTTGTTCGGCCTGTTCAACGGTGTGCTCATCGGCCGCCTGCTGCGCTACGTGGCCGCCTGGATGCGCCAACCCGAGATAGCCGTTGCTTAATGGATTTGCAAGTTTCCTTGTAGTGCAGGGCAAGAGCTTCTACAATTCGCGACATTGACGAAAAGTTGGAGCTGGCTTCATGACGATATTTGGAATTGGATTGCACGTGCTGGTGGCGCTGTTCTTCGCCGTGCACGTGATCCGCAGCGGGCAGCAGATGTATTGGCTGATGATCCTGTTTATGTTTCCCGGACTGGGCAGCATCGTGTACTTCATCGCGATCTATCTGCCGGATTCAAAACTGAACCACGGCGCCCGCAAGGTGGTGACGGCGGCGGCCCGCTCGCTCGATCCGGGCCGGGAGTTGCGCGAGGCGCGCGACGCCTACGCCTACACCCCCACCGCGCAGAACCAGATGCGCCTGGCCAGCGCGCAGATGGAGGCCGGCGCCGCCGACGAGGCGGCCGCCACCTACGAGGCCTGCCTGCAGGGACCATTCTCGGGCGACCTGGAAATCCGCTACGGCGCCGCGCGCGCCACCTTGGTCTGCGGCCGCGCCGCCGCCGCCGTGACGCATCTGCAAACCATCCGCGCCGCCGACGCCAATTTCCGCGGCGAGCAGGTAGCGCTGCTGCTGGCTCAGGCGCTGGCCGCGGCCGGCCGCCAGGACGAGGCGAAGGCGGAGTTCGAGTTTGCGCTGGGCCGCTACAACAGCTTTGCCGTGCAGGCCGAGTTCGCGATCTGGGCGGCCGGCGCCGGCGACACGGCGCGCGCCAGCCAGCTGCACGCCGAGCTGCAACGCACGATGGAGCGCTGGACCCGCCACACGCGCGATATGAACCAGGAATTGATACGCCGCCTGAACGCGGCGATGGCCGCCGTCAAGCGCTGACGATAAAGAAAAGACAACCCAATCAGGATGTCATAAAATCATGTGCAACTCAACGACAATGAGCTTGCACATGAAAATACACGCATTCCTGGCAGCGCTGATGATGGTGGTCGCCCCCGCGACGATGCCGTTGGCGCACGCGCAAGATCCGAACGGCGCCCGTCCGCATACCACCCGGATCTACTTCGACAGCTATACGCCGCCGACCATGTACGATCTGGCGCGGGAGCAGCGGCAGCATTGGGCGCCGCAAACGGTGTGGGGCGAGCTGACTTTGCCGCCTAAAAAAAGACCGGTGCCCGCTATGGTGATCATGCATGGCAGCGCCGGCATCGAAGCCAATACGAAAATGTGGGTCGCCGCGCTGAACAGCATAGGCGTGGCCACCTTTGTCGTCAGCAGCTTTGAACCGCGCGGCATCAGCAGCACGGTGTACGATCAGACGCTGTTGTCGCCCGCCGCCAATCTGACGGATGGCTTGCAGGCGTTGCAATTGCTGGCGGAAGACCGGCGCATCGACCCCGAACGCATCGGCGTCATGGGATTTTCGCGCGGTGGCGACGTCGCGTTCCGCAGCGCGGTTGAACCGCTGCGGCACGCGGTGATCAAGTCCGACGTGAAATTTGCGCTGCATATTCCGCTGTACAGCGGCTGCAACCAGGTCTACTGGTCGCGCCAACTGACCGGCGCGCCGCTACTGAGCCTGGTGGGGAGCGCTGATGACTACACGGGCGCGGCGCCGTGCGAACGGCTGGCGTCTTTGTACGAAGGGGCCGGCGCCGATATCCGCACCATCCAATACGAAGGTGCCCACCATTCGTTTGACGCCACGTATGCGCTCAAGTTCCTGCCCAACGCGCCGACCACCATCCCCTGCGGCGTGCTGCAGTGGGACATCGAAAACTGGACCATCTACTCGGAACTGACCGGCGGCACCATCGCTCCGGCGGCGCTGCCCGCCTTCTACAAGCAATGTACCAGGTACGGCGTGCATGTCGGCCGCAACGCCGCGGCGGCAGCGCAAGCGCGCAGCGACGTGTTGGCCTTCGTGCAGCAGGTATTCTTCGGCGCGCAATAGCCGGGCGCCGGCGGCGGACTACTTCGGCTTGACGCTGTGGCCGGCGTTGTAGGCGCCGCCGGTCGCGGCGATGGCCTGGTTGAGCTTGGCCATGGTCTCCGGCGCCACGTCCTTGCTGCAGGCGATGTGGCGCTTCATCCCCGGCGGCATGTCGGGAAAATCATACTGCACCGTCGACTGCAATAACTTTTCCTTCGGACGGAAATAGTTCAAGTCCTCGCGATCGACAAACATGAACGAGGCGCGACCCACCGCCAGCATGCGCATCATCAGCGTGGTCTCCACCGTGCGGCTCATGACGTGGATTTTGCCGGCCTTGATCATCTGGTCCAGCACCGGCCCATAGGACACGCCTTCGACCACGCCCAGCGTCAGGCTGGAGTCGTTCAGCAAGGATGTCAGCGTCGGATGCGCGGTGACCCGCCGCACGTAATCCTGCGCAATCAGCACGGTGTGCGGCAAGTCTTCATGGATGGCTGCGCTGAACTGCGCCACCGCCTCGCGCTCGGGCAGGCGGTACCAGCTGATCGAGCAGTAATTGGTGGCGCCGTGCGTCAGGTTGGCCCAGATCCTCTTTTGCGGTTCGTTGACGAACTGCACAGGGATGCCGGCGATATTGAAAATGTTCTTCACGCGCTCCAGCAGAAAGCCTTGGGGTTGGCCTTGCTCGATGTAGTGGTAGGGCGGCTTGTCGCGCCAGGCCACGGTCAGCATCTGGGGAGCACACCAGCCGCTGCTGCTCAGCAACGCTGTGGCGGCCAGTAGGCTGCTGCGAAAGAAACAGGTGCGTATCGTCATGAATCGATTATAGGGCCATCCGCTGCGCCGCCGCCAGAACTGTGGGAGAATCTTGTTCGTTTGATAAAAAGGAGACCCATGAACGCCATGTTGCCCGCATTCGTCGCCGCCAGCGATGTCGTCGATTTTCACCACCCCGCAGTGGAGGCCCAGGCCCGCTCGCTCCGGGCCGGCACGCCGCGCGCCACGGCGCAGCGCTGCTTCGACTGGGTGCGCGACCAGATTGAGCACAGCATCGATTACAAGCGCGAAGAGCTCAGCTGCAACGCTTCCGAGGCGCTGGCGCTGGGCACCGGCCTGTGCACCGCGAAAAGCCATCTGCTGGTGGCGCTGCTGCGCGCCAACGGCATCCCGTCCGGCTTCTGCTACCAGCGTTTGACGCTGCGCGACGCCGGCTCGCCGTTCTGCACGCATGGCCTGGTGGCGGTGTGGCTGGAAGAGGGCGGCTGGTATCGCTGCGATGCGCGCGGCAACAAGGCCACCGTGCATTGTGAATTCACGCCGGGCGTCGAGAACCTGGCCTTCCCGGTGGTGACGCCGGGCGAGCAGCTGTATCCGCAGGTGTGGGCGCAACCGTGGCCGGAGCTGGTGCGGCGCATGCGCGAACTGCCGTCGATCTCGGCGTATTGCGTGACGCCGATCGACGCCGCGCCGCCGGTCGACGGGGTGGCGATTACGCTGGAATGACGGCGCCGTCCAGCGCGTGGCGCGTGATGGCGCCATGGCGGTCGATGGCGATCCAGCCGCCGCGCGGCGGTTGGGCGTCCGGCTCCCAGTCCGGCAGCACGTAGCGGCGCTTGCCGTCGACGAGGTGCAGCGCCGGGCGGTGGGTGTGGCCGTGGATCATGACGTCGGCGCCGGTGGCGGCAAAGACGTCGTGGATCGCTTGCGGCGTCACGTCCATGATCTCGTAGGATTTATTGCCCTGGTCCTTGCGGCTGTTCTCGCGCATGCCGGCGATGATGGCCTTGCGCTGCGCCAGCGGCATCGCCACGAACTGCTGCTGCCAAGCGGGCTGGCGCACCATGGCGCGGAACTCCATGTACTTGACGTCCTCGGTGCACTGGGCGTCGCCGTGCAGCACCACCAGGCGCTGGCCGGCGATCTCGGTGACCCAGGTTTCCGGCAGCAGGGTCAGGCCCGCAGCCGCGGCGAACTGCGCGCCGACGAGGAAATCGCGGTTGCCGGCGATCCAGTAGACGGCCACGCCCGCATCGCTCACGCTGCGCAGCGCGGCAATGATTTGCTGGTGATAGGGATCGTTGATGTCGTCGTCGCCGGCCCAGTATTCAAACAGGTCGCCAAGCAGGTACAACTGTTGCGCGCGCCGCGCATGCCGCTCCAGGAAGTCGAAAAACGCTACGCTGGTGGCGGGATGCGCGGGCTGCAAATGCAGATCGGAGATAAACAGCGCGCCGACCTGGTCGGCGCGCATGTTGGCATCGCTCATTAATTAAGCAGCCAGTTCGATCTTCTCGATGATGATGTCTTCGGCCGGCACGTCGGCGAACATGCCGCTGCGGGTGGTCTTGACTTTTTTCATGGCGTCGACCACGTCGGTGCCTTCGATGACTTTACCGAACACGGCGTAGCCCCAGCCGTCCTGGCCTGGGTAGTCCAGGAAGGAGTTGTTCTTCACGTTGATGAAGAACTGGGCCGATGCCGAATGCGGCGCCGAGGTGCGGGCCATGGCCAGCGTGTAGGTGTCGTTCTTCAGGCCGTTCTTGGCTTCGTTTTCCACGGTGGTGTCGGCCGGCTTCTGCTTCATGCCTGGCTCGAAACCGCCGCCCTGGATCATGAAACCGTCGATCACGCGGTGGAAGATGGTGTTGCTGTAGTGGCCGGCTTCCATGTAGGCCAGGAAGTTGGCGACCGATTTAGGCGCTTTCTCGTCGTTCAGTTCGACGGTCATATTGCCCATGTTGGTGGTGATGATTACGTTGGTCATGTTGTTATCCTGATGTAGTGGTGAAAATGTGGTGCGAAATACGACGCGGCCGCTATTTTACAGTTTTGGCTGGATCGGGGTCTTCAAAATCGTCGCCGACTTGATCACGACCGGGATCACGGGGATGTTTTGGAACGAACCCTTGTCGTCGACCAGCACGCCCTTGATCTTGTCGACCACTTCCTGACCCTTGATGACTTTGCCGAACACCGTGTAGCCGAAACCGTCGCGGCCGGGGTAGTTCAGGGCGTCGTTATCGGCCACGTTGATGAAGAACTGCGAGGTGGCGGAGTTGGGATCGCCGGTGCGGGCCATGGCCAGCGTGTAGTTGTTGTTGGTCAGGCCGTTCTGCGATTCGATCGGCACCGGCGCATTGGTTTTCTTCTGCTTGAGCTTTTCGTCGAAGCCGCCGCCCTGGATCATGAAGCCGTCGATCACACGGTGGAAGATGGTGCCCTTGTAGAAGCCGGTCTTCACATAGGTCAGGAAATTGTCGACCGACTTGGGTGCCTTCTCGTGGTTCAGTTCGACCACGATGTCGCCCATCGAGGTCTTGATTTCGACTTGCGGCGTGGGGTTGTTGGCGGCTGGCGCGGCGGCCAGGGCCGCGCCCGACAGGGCGACGCCGGCAAACATGGTCATCAGTTTGGTGAACAGCGATGGCTGAGTTTGGTGCATTGTTACTTCCTCGTAGTGGTTTTATCCGGGTTGAACTGGCCGGCTAGCCAAAAATCCTAAAGCAGATTGGGTCTATGCTGTTTTTATCAATGCTATACTTGTCCATTCTACCCCTTAGAAGGTGGAAAGAATAACTACCGAGTGTCAGCCGGTCCCCAAACGTGATGCGATGAAACCCAGGTGCGCGCCTACCGCGCCGCGCCCGGTCCTCGTATTGCCCGGGACCGCGGCACGCGCTATACAAAGAACAAGCAAAGAAACCGCAAGAGCCCGATGAGCAATTTAAAGATTTACAACACGCTGGCGCGTGACAAGCAGACATTCGTTCCCATCGAGGCAGGCAAAGTCCGCATGTACGTGTGCGGCATGACCATCTACGACTACTGCCACATCGGCCACGCCCGCATGATGATGGCGTTCGACGTCATGTACCGCTGGCTGCTGGCCTCCGGCTACGAGGTCACCTACGCCCGCAACATCACCGACATCGACGACAAGATCATCAAGCGCGCGGTCGAGAACGGCGAGACCATCTCGCAGCTGACCACCCGCTTCACTAAATACATGGACGAAGACACCGGCGCGCTGGGCATCCTGCCGGCCACGCTGGTGCCGCGCGCCACCGAATACGTGCCGCAGATGCTGGCGCTGATCGAGACGCTGGAATCCAAGGACCTGGCCTACCAGGGCGCGGACGGCGACGTCAACTACGCGGTGCGCAACTTCCCCAACTACGGCAAGCTGTCCGGCAAGTCGCTGGACGACCTGCGCGCCGGCGAGCGCGTCGACGTCAACACCGGCAAGCGCGATCCGCTGGACTTCGTGCTGTGGAAGGCGTCCAAGGAATCCGAGCCGGACGAGGTTAAGTGGGATTCCAAGTGGGGCAAGGGCCGTCCGGGCTGGCACATCGAGTGCTCCGCGATGTGCTCGGCACTGCTGGGCGAACATTTCGACATCCACGGCGGCGGCGCGGACCTGCAGTTCCCGCACCACGAAAACGAGATCGCGCAGTCCGAAGGCGCGTTCGGCCATACGATGGTCAACTACTGGGTGCACAACGGCTTCGTGCGCGTGGATAACGAGAAGATGTCCAAATCGCTGGGCAATTTCTTCACCATCCGCGACGTGCTGAAGAAGTACGACGCCGAAGTGGTGCGCTTCTTCATCCTGCGCGCCCACTACCGCAGCCCGCTGAACTACTCGGACATGCACCTGGACGACGCCCGCGTCGCGCTGACCCGCCTTTACACCGCGCTGGACGGCGTGGAAGGCGACGGCCTGGCGCTGGACTGGAAAGAGGCGCACGCGGTGCGCTTCGCCGAAGCGATGGACGACGACTTCAACACGCCGGTCGCCTTGGCCGTGCTGTTCGACCTGGTGAGCGAGCTGAACAAATCGAAATCGCCCGCCGTGGCGCGCCAGCTCAAGGCCCTGGCCGGCGTCATCGGCCTGCTGGCCCGCACGCCGCAGGAGTTCCGCCAAGCCGCGGTCGGCGAGGCCGACGCCTCCGGCGACGCCGCCATCGCGGAACAGATCGCCAAACGCATCGAAGCCAAAAAGGCGCGCAACTTCGCCGAATCGGACAAGATCCGCGCCGATTTGCTGGCGGCCGGCGTCATCCTCGAAGACAAGCCTGACGGCACCACGAACTGGCGCCGCGCATAATGGTCACCGCCAAGGATAACGAGGGCGCAGGCGGCCCGGTATCGGCCGTGCCGCCGTACTGGGAACAGGCCAAGATCGAGCTCATGAAGCGGGACCGCATCATGAAAAAGCTGATCCCGCAATTTGGCGACCTGCACCTGGTCGGCCACGACGACCCGTTCACCACCTTGGCGCGCTCCATCGTCGGCCAGCAAGTGACCACCAAGGCGGCCGACACCGCCTGGAAGAAGCTGCTGCTGGTCAGCCCGAAATGCACGCCGGCGCAGATCATCAAGGCCGGCGCCGAGCAATTGGCGGGCTGCGGCCTGTCCAAGCGCAAGACCGAATACATCCTCGACCTGGCCGACCACTTCAAGAACAAGCGCGTCCACACCAGCCAGTGGGACCAGATGGACGACGAAGCCGTCATCGCCGAACTGGTGCAGATCCGCGGCATCGGCCGCTGGACAGCCGAGATGTTTTTGATATTTAATCTGCTCCGGCCGAACGTTTTACCGCTTGATGACCCCGGTTTGATCCAGGGCATCAGCCAGAACTATTTTTCCGGCGAACCTGTGTCCCGTAGCGATGCGCGCGAGGTTTCGGCCAACTGGGAGCCATGGCGCACGGTGGCGACCTGGTACTTATGGCGTAGCCTGGACCCGGTTGCTGTAGAATAGATGCTCTAATCGCTGTGCGAGGCGTTTTTGTGTCCGCACGGCTGAGAATAATCACGGAGGTACAATGACCAAAACGACTTTCCTCAACTTTGAGCAACCGATCGCCGAACTCGATGGCAAAATCGAAGAGCTGCGTTTCGTCCAGGACGATTCGGCTGTCGACATCTCTGAGGAGATCGACCGTCTGGCCAAAAAGAGCCAGCAACTGACCAAAGACATCTACGCCAAGCTGACCCCCTGGCAGGTTGCGCAGATCGCGCGCCATCCGCAGCGTCCATACACCATGGACTACGTGAACGAAATCTTCACCGACTTCCACGAACTGCACGGCGACCGCAGCTATGCGGACGACCTGTCCGTGGTCGGCGGCCTGGCGCGCTTCAACGGCCAGGCCTGCATGGTCATCGGCCATCAAAAGGGCCGCGACACCAAGGAACGCGCGCTGCGCAACTTCGGCATGCCGAAGCCGGAAGGCTATCGCAAGGCCATGCGCCTGATGAAGCTGGCTGAGAAGTTCGGCATCCCGATCTTCACCTTCGTCGACACGCCGGGCGCGTTCCCGGGCATCGACGCGGAAGAGCGCGGCCAGTCGGAAGCGATCGGCCACAACCTGTATGTGATGGCGGAACTGAAAGTGCCGCTGATCGCCACCATCATCGGCGAAGGCGGCTCCGGCGGCGCGCTGGCGATCGCGGTGGGCGACGCGGTGCTGATGCTGCAATACGCGACCTACTCGGTGATCTCGCCGGAAGGCTGCGCCTCGATCCTGTGGAAGACCTCCGAGCGCGCCTCCGATGCGGCCGAAGCGCTGGGCCTGACCGCGCACCGCCTGAAGGCCATGGGCCTGATCGACAAGATCGTGACCGAGCCGCTGGGCGGCGCGCATCGCGATCCGAAACAGATGGCCACGCTGCTGAAGCGCGCGCTGGCTGATTCGCTGCGCCAGTTCCACGGCATGAAGACCAAGGACCTGCTGGAAGCCCGTCACGAGAAGCTGATGAGCTACGGTAAGTTCAAAGAAACCACGCCGCAGGAATAACATACTCGGCATGGATTCCCGCCTGCGCGGGAATGACGTTAGCGCGTCGTTCCCGCGAAAGCGGGAATCCATACACAACAACCGGGGGCACGCGCACGCGCTGCCCCCGGTTCGCATTTGGAGTCCACATTGAAGAAGCAACAGATCCCGACCGTGTCCTCAACCTTCGAACAAGCCGTCGCCGCCGCGCTGGCGCAGCAGGCAAGCGCGCCGCGCATGGCGGTAGCCCTCAGCGGCGGCCTCGACTCGTCGGCGCTGCTCCATCTGGCGCATGCCTACGCGCAAGCGCATGGCGTGGCCTTGTACGCCTTCCACATCCACCACGGCATCAGCGCCAACGCCGACGCCTGGCTGGCGCATTGCGAGCAAGCCTGCGCCGCGCTGGGTGTCACCTTCGAAGCGCGCCGCGTGCAACTGGCGAACCAGCAGAAGAGCGGCACCGAAGCGGCCGCCCGCAAGGTGCGCTACGCCGCGCTGGGCGCGCTGTGCGCCGCGCACGACGTCAAGCTGCTGCTGACCGCGCACCACCTCGACGACCAGGCCGAGACCGTGTTGCTGCAACTGCTGCGCGGCTCCGGTCCCGCCGGCCTGTCCGGCATGGACGCCGCCAACGCCGCGCCCGAACTGCTGGCCAATCCCGACCTGGTGATGGCGCGCCCGCTGCTGCCGGCCTCGCGCAAGCAACTGGCCGCCTATGTGGCCGGGCATGGCATCGCCTACATCAACGACGAATCCAACGACGACCCGCGCTTCGCCCGCAACGCGCTGCGCCACAAGGTGATGCCGGCGCTGGACGAGGCCTTCCCCGGCTTCCAGGAACGCTTTGCGCGCAGCGCCCAGCACGCGCAGTCGGCCCAGCGCCTGCTGACCGAGCTGGCGGAGCAGGACCTGGCCCTGTGCCTGGTCGACGACTGCATTGATATCGCCAAGCTGCGCCTGCTGAGCCTGGACCGCAGCTACAACATGCTGCGCCACTGGTTCGCCACCCGCAACCTTCGCATGCCGAGCGCGGCCTGGCTGTCCGAAATGCTGGCGCAACTGCTGGAAGCGCGCGACGGCGCGCAACCGCTGGTCACCCACCCCGATTGTCACGTAAGACGTCATCGCGACCGCCTGCACATCACGCCGAAGCTGGAAGACCTGGAAGGCACGCGCGAAGACGAGTTCGACAAAACGCCGGGCGCCTCGTTCCGCTGGAACGGCGAAACCGAAATGGCCTTCCCGGCCTACGGCGGCGTGCTGCACTTCGAGCCGGTAGGCGAGGGCGAAGGCGGACTGGATGCCGATTGGCTGCGCGGCCAGCCCTTGCTGATCGAATTCCGCAAGGGCGGCGAGCGCCTCAAGCCGGCCCACAACCGGCCGACGCGCGGACTCAAGTATCATTACCAGGCGCTGAACATCCCGGCCTGGGAGCGCTCGCGCCTGCCGGTGGTCAGCACCGGCAGGCAGGTGCTGTTCGCAGCCGGGGTCGGCATGGATTGCAACCACCTGGTGGGTGAGGGCGTTTCACGCTGGCGCCTGCGTTGGCAGGCTGTATAGACAATAGCCCCTATCTGCCGAATTTTGTATGTAGATATGTCTATACGGTATGACTTTATGAGTTTTTTGACTTGTTATTTTGCAGTGCGGCATGTAGAGTTAAGGGTTCCATTTACCTTTATTTGAGCGGAAAACTCTCTGTTATGGCTTTAATCGTGCACAAATATGGCGGTACGTCGATGGGTTCGACGGACCGTATCAAGAACGTGGCGCGGCGTGTCGCCAAGTGGCATGACGCCGGGCACCGCATCGTCGTCGTCCCATCGGCCATGTCCGGCGAGACCAATCGCCTGATCGCGCTGGCCAAGGAAATCCAGGCCCAGCCCGACCCGCGTGAACTGGACATGATCGCCTCCACCGGCGAGCAAGTGTCGGTCGGCCTGCTGTCGATGGCGCTGCTGGCCATTGGAAAGAAGGCTGTTTCCTACGCCGGCTGGCAAGTCGCGATTAAAACCGATTCCGCTTTCACCAAGGCCCGCATCCAGTCGATCGACAATGAAAAAGTCAACCGCGACCTGGACGACGGCAAGATCGTCATCATCACCGGCTTCCAGGGGGTGGACGACGGCGGCAACATCTCGACGCTCGGCCGCGGCGGTTCGGACACTTCCGCCGTGGCGATCGCCGCCGCGATGAAGGCTGACGAATGCCTGATCTTCACCGACGTAGACGGCGTGTACACGACCGATCCGCGCGTGGTGTCGGAAGCGCGCCGGCTCAAGGCGATCACGTTTGAAGAAATGCTGGAACTGGCGTCGCTGGGCTCGAAAGTGCTGCAAACCCGCTCGGTGGAATTTGCCGGCAACTATCGTGTGCCGACCCGCGTTCTGTCGTCGCTGACCGACCCGATGCTGGACCTGGAAGTAGAAGCCAACTCGGGCACCCTGATTTCGTTTGAGGAAGATACACACATGGAACAAGCAGTCATCTCCGGTATCGCGTTTAACCGCGATGAGGCCAAAATCACCGTGCTGGGCGTGCCCGACCGTCCAGGCGTGGCGTACCACATCCTGGGCCCGGTGGCCGATGCCAACATCGAAGTCGACATGATCATCCAGAATCAGTCGGTCGACGGCAAGACGGACTTCACCTTCACCGTGTCGCGCAACGACTACCAGCGCGCCATCGACGTGCTGAACGGCACCAAGGAAGAGCTGGGCGCGGCCAGCGTCACCGGCGACGCCAAGGTGTCGAAGATCTCGGTGGTCGGCGTCGGCATGCGCTCGCACGTGGGCGTGGCGTCGCAGATGTTCCGCACGCTGTCGGAAGAGGGCATCAACATCATGATGATCTCGACCTCGGAAATCAAAATTTCCGTGCTGATCGACGAAAAATACATGGAACTGGCCGTGCGCGCGCTGCACAAGGTGTTCGAGTTGGAGAAGGCATAAAATTTTCAAAAATATCGTCAGCTAGCCTTGACCAATCTGGTCTCGCTCTATACTATGACGGTCGTCTGCTCTAGCGCAGTTTGGTAGAAAAGACATAGTTGAGTAATCGACTAGGAGACGTGGCCGAGTGGCCGAAGGCACATCCCTGCTAAGGATGCATACGGCTTATACCTGTATCGTGGGTTCGAATCCCACCGTCTCCGCCAGAACTAATAAAAAAGCCTCCCCTGCGGGAGGCTTTTTTATTAGTCTGGACGGAACGGTGGGGTTCGAAGGATTTGCGCTTGCAAGCGCAAATCCCCTCCGAATCGCCCAATTGCTGGCGCAAGGCGCCAGCCCCGCGCGCCGAGGGCGCGCGACGCATGCGTCACCGAGATGCATCCCTTGACCAAAGGTGAAACGATCTATACGATACCGACCACCTACTCCATAGCAACATCGTAGAGAAGACAAAGTTGAGCGATCGACTAGGAGACGTGGCCGAGTGGCCGAAGGCACATCCCTGCTAAGGATGCATACGGCTTATACCTGTATCGTGGGTTCGAATCCCACCGTCTCCGCCAGTATTTTTAAAACCCGCTGCGGCGGGTTTTTTTCATTTCCGACCGGTTATACTGAAGTGCTACCGGGGGATGGCCATGCCGAGAATCATCATTCTGCTGACGTTGGTGCTGAGTCTGGCCGCGCAGGGCAGGGAGCTGAAATTTGTCGGACAGGAATCGCCGGCCTTCAATGCCACTGTGGCGGGAATCTACACCGGGGCGATGGTCGAGATTGCCCAAACGGTGTGCGCGCGGCTCGGCCATCAATGCTCGTTTACCGGCATGCCCCTGCTCAGGGCGCTGACGGAAAGCCGTACCGGCCGCGCCGACGCGGTGCTGAGCCTGTTGCTCAACGACGAGCGCTCCTCCTACCTGAACTTCACCGACGGCATCATCGTGTCCCATGTAGCCTTTCTGGGCAATCCCGGCACGGGTCCGGTGCACAGCGAACGCGAACTGGACGGCTATACGGTGGCCTCGGTGCGCGGCTCGACCACCTTGCGCATGCTGGAAGACAAGGCCGTCCGGCTGAGCAAGATGCGGGTGGTGGCTGAAACCGACATCGCCACCATCGTGCAAAAGCTGCACGCCGGCCGCTACGGCGACAAGGCGCTGATCTTCGGTCCGAAGGCGATGCTGGAAATCACCGCGGCGGAGCTGGAGATCAGGACCGTGCCGGTGCTGGTGGCCGACAAGCTGGAGTTCCGCATCGCCTTTGCCAAACACCTCGATCCGGCCGTCCTGGCGGGCTTCAACAGCGAGCTGCAGAAGCTGCGCGGCAGCGGCGAGCTGGCGCGCATCGCCCGGAAGTACGGGCTGGACGTCGATTGACGGCGGCGCGGCCGGCAACCGCCGGCTACCTTTCCAATCCGTAATGAACTGATCATCCTGCCGATAGCTGCGGCTGGATAAAATTCGTCTACCACATTGGCTGGATCGGTACATCCTCGACACTGTTCGCGGCATCAATGCCCGCGCATCTGTGATCACGCCGACCTGATCGCACGCACGCTGCCTCCCTCGGCAAATAAATCTGCATGTCGACGGGATTGCGGCGCTGTGGCTACTGGAATTCCGGTGCAAAACGAGGGTATGATGGACCCATTTTTGACCTTCGCGGCGACAGCGAGTGTCGACCGTTCCGCGGTCAACAATAATAAGATTTTCTTGAACAGGGTAGTATGAAGACTATTGAATTGGCAGGCGGCCCGCATGCCGTGCTGGCATTGCACGGCCTGCTGGGCAACCCGCTGGAAATGCAGTATGTGGGCAAGCGCCTGCAACGTGCAGGCTACACCGTAGTCATCCCGCTGATACCGGGCTATGGCTATTCGTCCGGCCAGGCCGACTCCTATCGCACCACGCGCAGCGAGCGCTGGTTCGAGGAAGTGTCGCGCCTGTTCGACCAGCTCAGGCAAACCCATGCCAGCGTATCGGTGGTGGGCCTGTGCATCGGCGCGGTGCTGGCCTTGCGCCTGGCGATCGAGCGTGGCGACCAGATCGCCTCCCTCGGCCTGCTGGCCACCACCTTGGCCTACGACGGCTGGAGCATCCCGAAATACCGCTTCCTGTTGCCGCTGGCGTACTACACGCCGGCGCGCCATTGGTACTCCTACCAGGAGCGCTACCCCTACGGCCTGAAAAACGAAAACCTGCGCCGCTGGATCGCCCGCGAAATGAAGGTCAGCGATTCGTCGGCGGCCGGCGCTTCGCGCCTGTCGGCCGAGGGCATCTTCCAGGCGCACCGCCTGATCAAGCAGGTGCGCAGCCAGCTGTCCAAGGTGGTCGCGCCGGCGCTGATCATCCACGCCGAGGAAGACGACGTCGCCAGCACCAAGAGTGCCGACCTGGTCGAGCGCGGCATCAGCTCGCCGAGCCGCCGCAAGATCATCTTGCACGACAGCTACCACATCATCACCCTCGACAATGAGAAGGAACTCGTTGCCGACGAAACGATCGCGTTTTTCAACCAGCACCTGCCGTCCGAGGACGCCCTGCTGAACCGCGCTTAACATCTACCATACCGAGACTATTTTTATGAATTCCTTCCCAACCGTCGCCAAACTGCTCGCCAAAAGCCTTGATGTAGCCGAAGAGACCATCCAGCCGCAAACCGAACTCGAAGCGCTGGGCGCCGATTCGCTGACCGTGATTGAACTGATTTTTGATCTGGAAGAGGAGTTCGGCATCGAGGTGGGCGATGAGCGTCCCAAGCTGGTGGTGGTGCAGGACATCGCCGACCAGATCGATACCTATCTGGCCGGCAAGGCCGCCAACGCATGACCTCGCAGCGCGTGGTGATCACCGGCCTGGGGGCGATTTCCTCCCTGGGCGTCGGCGCCGACCATAATTTCGAGCAAGCCCTGGCCGGCCACAGCGGCATCGGCCTGTTGCAGCTGGCCGGTGAGCGCCAGCGGCCGGGCACGCCCGCCGCGCAGATCCGCGGTCCCTTGCCCGAGCTGGTCAAGACCTCGGAATTGCCGGTCTTCGATCGCTTCTCGCTGCTGGGCTGGGCCGCCGCCAGCGAGGCGCTGGCCCAGTCCGGCCTGGACGCCACCGCCGCTCCCGAGCGCAGCGGCGTGTTCTGGGGCAGCGGCATGGGCGGCGCGCTCACCGTCGAATCCGGCTATGTCGACTTGTTCGTCGACGGCAAGACCCGCGTGCGGCCGATGTCGGTCGTGGCCGGCATGACCAATGCGGCGGCCGCGCAGATCGCGCTGCGCTGCGGCTTCAAGGGCAGCGTCAACAACTACAGCAGCGCCTGCGTATCGTCGGCGCAGGCCATCGGCGAGGCTTACCGCCACATCCGCCACGGCTACGCCGACCGCGTGCTGGCCGGCGGTTCCGAGGCCTTGCTGAGCTACGGCGTGGTCAGCGCCTGGGACGCGCTGCGCGTGCTGGCGCCGCTCGACGCCGAACATCCCGAGCGTTCGTGCCGGCCGTTCTCCGCCGGTCGTGGCGGCCTGGTGCTGGGCGAGGCGGGCGCCGCCGTCATGCTGGAATCGCTGGCGTCGGCGCAGGCGCGCGGCGCCACCATCCTGGCCGAGCTGGTCGCCTACGGCACCAGCAACGACGCCACCCACATCACCAAGCCCGACGCCGACGGCCAGGAACGGGCGATGCGGCAGGCGCTGGAGCAGTCCGGCCTGGCGCCATCGGCGATCGGCTACATCAACGCGCATGGCGCCGGCACGCCGGCCGGCGACGTGGCCGAGGCGACGTCGATCAAGCAAGCCTTCGGTGCGGCGGCGCGCGATCTGCTGGTCAGCTCCACCAAGTCCATGCACGGCCATACGCTGGGCGCGGCCGGCGCGCTGGAATTCGTGCTGACCACGCAGGCCTTGCGCCACGGCGCGGTGCCGCCGACCGCTTTCCTGGATAAGCCCGATCCCGAATGCGATCTCGACTTCGTGCCGCGCGAATGCCGGCGCGGGCTGGCGCTGCAAGCGGCGATGTCGAATTCGTTCGCCTTCGGCGGCAGCAACGTCGCGCTGATCGTCAGCGCGTTCCGATGAGCGCTGCTGGCCGGCGATGGGTCTTGCTGGCGCTGCTGTGCGCCGGCGGCGCGCAGGCGCAGGAGCCGCATCTGGTGGGCGATGTCGGCGTAGGCGTCAGCGTGGCGCCGACTGCGGTGCCGGCGCAATCGCGCAACGGCAGCGCGGTCCCGTATGCCAACTTCGACTACGGCCCCGCGTTTGCGCGCATCGATACCTTCGGCGTCAAGCTGGCGCCGGCGGGCTACGGCAGTGTCGAACTGCTGACGCGCGTGCTGGAGGACGGCTACCGCGCCAGCGCGCCGCCGCAAACGCAGCAGCGCTCGTCGATACCGCTGGGCCTGGGCACCTTGCAGGTGACGCCGGTCGGCGCCTTCATGGCCAATCTGTATCGCGATCTGGGCAAATCGCATGGCACGATGCTGGACCTGATGTATGCGGCGGAAATCGAGCATGGCCGCTTCGCCTTCTACCCGCAAGCTGGTATCGAGTACCGCTCGGCCAACTACGTCCGCTACTACGACGGCGTGGCGCGCTCGGCCAGCAATCCGTTCGCGGCGCTGCTGGTGGAGGCGCACCTGAACGGACACTGGTACCTGGTCGCCAACCTGCGCCGCACCTGGCTGGACGACTCCATCCGCGGCAATCCCGCCGTGCGCCGCCGTTCGCTCGACTCCGGGCTGGTGGCGGTCAGCTACCGTTTCGATTGAGCCGGGCTGCAACGTCTCGCGCCCGAAGGCTGATACCAGCTTGCCGATAACGTAAAATAGCGGCCCCTACATACTTGCAGCGCCGCTCCGCCATGATTGCCACCGATATCGCCACCGACTTCCGCCCGGACCTGGTCCGCTGGCGCCAGCTCGTCACGCCGGCGTGGCTGGCGGCGCTGACGGCCGGCGCCACGGTGGAAGCGGCGCCGTCGGCCGACTGGCGCCTGTTCGACGTCGGCTGCGGCGGCGGCGCGCTGTTCGAGCAGGCCCATATTCCCGGCGCCGCCTACCTCGATACCAGTGAGATCGAGCAGGAGCCTCTATGGAACAAGGTCTCCGACCAGGCGCTGCTGGCGTTGCTGCTGGCGCGCGGCGTGCGCCACGACACCACCGTCATCCTCTACGGCCGCAACAACCTCGCCGCCGCGCGGCTGGCGCATCTGCTGCTGTACGCCGGCGTGGCCGACGTGCGCCTGCTCGACGGCGGCTACGCGCGCTGGCTGGCCGGCGGCCACCCGTGCGCGCGCGGCCCTGCGCCGGCCTGCGCGGCCGTGCCCGACTTCGGCATCGCGTTTCCCGTCCATCCCGAGTACCTGTGCGGCGCGCCGCAAGTGCGGGCGCTGTTGGCGCGCGGCCACGACGTGCTGGCCAGCATCCGCACCGAGGCCGAATTCCTGGGCAAGGAGTCGGGCTACAGCTACATCGCCGTCGGCGACATTCCCGGCGCGCGCTGGGGCAGGGCGGGCGGCGACGGCGACGTCAACAGCATGAGCGCTTACCACCACGCCGACGGCAGCCTGAAACCTGCGGCCGACATCGTCGCCCAGTGGGCCGAACACGGCATCGTCCGACAGGCGCGGACGGTGTTCTATTGCGGCACCGGCTGGCGCGCCTCGATGGCTTTCTTCTATGCCTGGCTGATGGGCTGGCCCGAGATCTGCGTCTACGACGGCGGCTGGCTCGAGTGGAGCCGGCTCTAACAAAACTTTCCTATCGGTTCGATAACGCACGGCAACGCCGGACGACTTCTGCCAGACTGCCCCGATTCAATACAAGGGGGCATTATGTTCGGAATTGACGTGCGCGCGGCCAAGGTCGCGTGGACTGTGGCGTTGGTGGCGCTGCTGCTGTTTGCGGTGTACCGGGTATCCTCGACGCTGTTGGTGGTGGTGTTTGCGGTCTTCTTCAGTTATCTGCTGTATCCATTGATCGAGCTGGCCGAGCGCGTGCGGCCGCCGCGCATCCCGCGCACGGTGTCGATCGGCATGGTCTTCCTGCTGGTGACCGCACTGGTGGTCGTGGCCGGCACGCTGCTGGGCACCCGCATCGAAGAGCAGGCTAGCAGCCTGAGCGAGCAACTGCCGGCGCTGATCAAGTCCGGCAAGCTGGTCGACAACATCCCGCTGCCGCCGTTCATGGAGCCGCTGCGTGCGCGCATCCTGGCCTTTCTGCAAGGCCAAATGGCGGAACACGGCGGCCAGGCCATGCCGCTGGCCAAGCAGTTCAGCGTCGGCGTATTGCATGCCGCCGGCAACCTGATCTATCTGGTGTTGGTGCCCATCCTGAGCTTTTTGCTGATCAAGGAGGCGCCCGCGATGCGGCTGGCCTTGCTGTCGTGGCTGGCGCCGGCACGACGGCAGCTGTGGTCGCACATCATCGCCGACCTCGACCTGCTGCTGTCGCGCTACGTGCGCGCCGTGCTGTTCCTGTCGATCGCCACCTTCATCGGCTACAGCGTGGCCTTCTCGCTGCTGGGCGTGCAGTATGCGTTGCTGCTGGCGGGCGTGGCCGCCATGCTGGAATTCATTCCGTTCGCCGGCCCGCTGGCCGCCGCCGCGCTGGCGCTGGTGGTGGCAGGCTTCACCGGCTACGACCATCTGCTGTGGCTGTGCGGTTTCATCCTCGCTTACCGCCTGTTCCAGGACTATGTGCTCAATCCCTACCTGATGAGCGAAGGCGTCGAGGTCAGCCCGCTGATGGTGATCGTCGGCCTGTTGGCGGGCGAGCAGCTGGGTGGCGTAGTCGGCATCTTCCTGTCGGTGCCGGTGATGGCGGCGGCCAGGCTGGTGTTTCTGCGCCTGCGCGGTCGGGGCGACAGCGAGTTGGTCGCCTGAAGGTCGTCCAACTTTCCATACAAGCCCCTCTCGCGGTGTTTGGATTTCGGGATGCTTCCAGTGTCCCGTCAAATGTTTCTAAAATGAATTATATTTAGAATCAAAGACTTGCTTCCGAATTTTTGTCTGTCAAAGGCTGGCACAGCCATTGCTATGTAGCCCACACCCGCCGGCGCACGCTGAGCGGTGATGACAACAAAAACTGGAGAAGCCAAGTGAAAAAGAAACGCCCGTTAACGCTCTACATCCTGATCGCCATGGTACTCGGCGTGCTGGTCGGCTATGCCTGCCACTACACCTTCCCTGACAAGGCACTCAGCGCCGACATCGCCAGCCATATCTCGATCGTCACGGACGTGTTTCTCCGTCTGATCAAGATGATCATTTCGCTGCTGGTGTTCTCCACGCTGGCGGTCGGCATTGCACACATGGGCGACGCCAAGGCGGCCGGCCGGGTCGGCATCAAGGCCATGGGCTGGTTCGTGATCGCTTCGCTGGTCTCGCTGACCTTGGGCATGGTGCTGTCGAACTTCATGCAGCTGGGTTCCCACCTGGGCCTGCCGCTGCCGCCGGTCGACGCCGCCACCGGCCTGAAGACCGCGGCCTTCACGCTGAAGGACTTCGTCAGCCACATGGTGCCGAAGTCGCCGATCGAGGCGATGGCCAACAACGAGATCCTGCAAGTGCTGGTGTTCTCCATCTTCTTCGGCAGCGCGCTGAGCGCGATGGGTGAGGCCGGCGCCAAGCTGACCGCCGTGATCGACCAGCTGGCCCAGGTGATGTTGCGCATCACCGGCGCCATCATGAACCTGGCCCCGCTGGCCGTGTTCGCCGCGATGGCCTCGGTCATCACCACCAACGGCCTGGGCATCCTGGCCACCTTCGCCAAATTCATGGGCGGCTTCTACCTCGGCCTGGTGTGCCTGTGGGCGCTGCTGATCCTGGGCGGCTTCGCCTTCATCGGCAAGCGCGTGTTCCGCCTGATGGTGCTGATCCGCGAACCTTTCCTGCTGGCGTTCTCGACCGCCAGTTCGGAAGCGGCCTATCCAAAACTGCTGGTGGCGCTGGACCAGTTCGGCGTACAGCGCAAGATTTCCAGCTTCGTCATGCCGATGGGCTATTCCTTCAACCTGGACGGCTCGATGATGTACTGCACCTTCGCCGTGCTGTTCATCACCCAGGCTTACGGCATCGATCTGTCGCTGGGCACCCAGATCACCATGCTGTTGTTGCTGATGGTGACCTCCAAAGGCATCGCCGGCGTGCCGCGCGCCTCGCTGGTGGTGATCGCCGCCACGCTGAACCAGTTCCATATTCCGGAAGCGGGCCTGCTGCTGTTGATGGGCATCGACCAGTTCCTGGACATGGGCCGCTCCGCCACCAACGCGGTCGGCAACGCCGTCGCGACCGCCGTGGTCGCCAAGTGGGAAGGCGCTCTGGAAGAAGAAGTGGAACAACCTGTCGTCGCCACGATGCGTGCGGCTTGAAGAATAATTAGAGGAGATTGAAAGATGCAAAAGTATGTCATCGGCGCGCTGGCGCTGGGTTTGGTGTCGGCCGTCGCGCAAGCGCAATCGAGTGTGACCGTGTACGGCGTCGCTGACGCCGGCCTGGTGCTCGAGCGCGGCGGCGCCGCCGGCAACACGCAGAACGTCAGCAGCGGCGTGGGCTCCGGCTCGCGCATCGGCTTCAAGGGCAAGGAAGACCTGGGCGGCGGCATGGCCGCCGGCTTCGTGCTGGAAAACGGCTTTACCATCGACACCGGCGCCGCCGGGCAGGGCGGCCTGCTGTTCGGCCGCCAGGCTTATGTCTGCCTGTCCGGCAAGGCCGGCGCGGTCAGCATGGGGCGCCAGTACATGCCGTACTACAAGGCCCTGCGCGATGTGGCCGATCCCTTCGTCACCGGCTTTGCGGGCAATGCGCAAAACGTGTTCTTCCCGAGCACCCGGGTCGACAACTCGGTCGAGTACATCACGCCGCGCTACAAGGGCTTCTCGGCCGACGTGATGTATGGCTTCGGCGAGACGGCCGGCGACAGCGCCAGGAACCGCAGCATCGGCGGCGCCGCCAGCTACGACAACGGCCCGCTGAGCCTGGTATTGGCGCATCATCAGCGCGACAACGCGCTGGCCACCGCCCACACCCGCTACACCATGCTGGCCGGACGCTACCGCGTCGACGGCGTGACCGGCCACGCGGCCTACTCGCGCAACCAGGACCTGCTCGGCAACGACAGCCGGGATGCGCTGCTGGGCGTGAGCGTGGCGGTGGGCGCGGGCAAGTTCCTGGCCTCCTACATCGACCACCGCGACGACTCGGCCGCGCACCAGCGTTCCCGCCAGGCGGCGATCGGCTATCTGCATCCGCTGTCGGTGCGTACCGACCTGTACACTGCATATGGCCGCATCATCAACCGCAACGGCGCCAACTTCCATGTCGGCACGGCGACCGACACCGGCACCGGCACAACCGGATTCAACCTCGGCGTGCGCCATGTGTTTTAATGTGAGCGGATGAAACTACGATAACAACAGGGGAGTTTATGGCAGCAGCAGCGCAGACCGACTTGCCGCCACGGCCGGGCCGCCGGCTGCTGCGCCGGGTCGCGCCGTGGGTGCTGGTGCTGTTGTGCTGCCTCGCGGTGGCGGTGCTGGCCTGGCGCTGGACCGAAAACGCCGCCACCGAAAAGCTGCGCCTGGCCGGTGCGCAGCGGCTCGACAGCTACGCCGTCAGCCTGGAGAACCTGTTGTCCAAATACGACTTCCTGCCCGGCACGCTGGAACTGAACAAGGACGTCATCGCCCTGCTGCAGCGGCCGGGCGATGAAACCGTGCGCGCCGAGGTCAACGCCTACCTGGAACAGGTCAACCGCCTGTCCCGCTCCACCACCATCTACATCGTCAACCTGCAGGGCCTGACCCAGGCGTCCAGCAACTGGCGCGAGCCGGACAGCTTCGTCGGCGACAACGTCGCCTTCCGTCCCTACGTGCGCGATGCGCTGCGGCGCACGCCGGGCGGTTTCTATGGCGTCGGCACCACGCGCGGCGAGCCGGGCTATTTCTTCGCGCACGGCATTTATCACAACGGCCGCATGCTGGGCGTTGCCACCGTCAAGGTCAACATCGAGACGCTGGAAAACGGCTGGGTGCAGGGCGCCGACAAGGTGATGCTGACCGATGCGCACGGGGTCGTCTTCCTCAGCTCGGTGCAGGACTGGAAGTACCGCACGCTGGCGCCGCTGGCGCCGGAGGTGCTGCAGGAGCTGCAAGTGTCGCGCCAGTATTTCTCGCACGCCTTGCTGCCATTGGGCATGCGCGAACTGCGCAAGCTCGACAACGGCGCCGCCATCGTCGCCACGCCGTCGCCGGCCGGACATGCGCGCATGCTCAGCCAGACCCGTTCGCTGGCGCCGCGCAAGTGGCAGTTCGTCTACCTGTCCGACCTGGCGCCGGCCGAGGCCAGCGCCCGCAACGCCTTCATCTTCACCTGGCTGTCGGAAGCGCTGCTGCTGATGCTGGTGCTGTACGCGCGCCAGCGCCGCCGGCTGGGACGGCAGCGCCAGCGCGCGCGGGTGGACTTGCAGCGCGCCTACGACCACCTGGAGACCATGGTGGCCGAGCGCACCGCCAGCCTGCAGCAGATGACGCACAACCTGAGCGAGGAAAACGTCGTGCGCCGCCAGGCCGAGCAAAAACTGCGGCTGGCGCAGAGCGAGCTGGTCCAGGCCGGCAAGATGGCGGTGCTGGGCCAGATGTCGGCCGGCATCACGCATGAGCTGAACCAGCCGCTGACGGCGCTGCGCACCATGTCCGACAACGCCCGCGTGCTGATCGAGCGTGGCCGCCTCGATGAAGCCAAGGACAACCTGACCACCATCTCGCAACTGGTCGGCCGCATGGGCCTGCTGACCGGGCAGCTGCGCCAGTTCGCCCGCAAGGCCGACGCCAGCCTCAAGCCGGTGCCGGTGGCGGCCGCGATCACCGCCGCGCTGTTCCTGGTCGAGCGGCGGGTGGAGCAGGAGCGGGTCAACTTCCGCATGTCGATGCTGAGCCAGGACGTGCATGCGCTGTGCGACAGCAACCGGCTGGAGCAGGTGCTGGTCAATTTGTTCGGCAACGCGCTCGACGCCATGGCCGGCTGTGAAGTGCGCCAGCTGACCGTCAGCGTCACCAGCAGTTTCAAGAAAGCCATGATCGCCGTCGCGGATACGGGGCCGGGCATCCCGGAAGCGGTCCGCAGCCATTTATTCGAACCTTTTTATACAACAAAACCGCAAGGGCAGGGCCTTGGCCTGGGCTTGGCGATATCCGAGCAAATCATCCGCGAGTTTGGCGGCCAGTTGCTGGCCGAATCCACGACTACGGGCGGCGCCAGGTTTATCATTGAGTTGCCCATTGCGGAGCCGGAGACCACATGAAAGTATTATTGATCGAAGACGACGCCACCGTGCGCGCCGGCAGCGCGCAGGCGCTGGACCTGGCGGGCATCGAGGTGCAAGCCTTCCACACCGCCGAACAGGCGCTGTCCCTGATTACCCCCGGCTTCGACGGCGTGGTGGTGAGCGACGTGCGCCTGCCCGGCATGAGCGGACTGGAATTCATGGCCGCCGTCAAGGCCATCGACGCCCAGCTGCCGGTGGTGCTGGTGACCGGCCATGGCGACATCACCATGGCCGTCGGCGCCATGCGCGACGGCGCCTACGACTTCATCGCCAAGCCGTATTCGTCGGAGCAGCTGACCGACGTGGTGCAGCGCGCGATGGAGACCCGGCGGCTGGTGCTGGAGGTGGCCGCGCTGCGCCACCGCATCGCCCACGGCGAGGGCATCGAAGCGACGCTGCTGGGCGATTCGGCCGCGATGCGCGACCTGCGCCGCCTGATCCTGGACCTGGCCGACGAACCGGCCGATGTGCTGATCTACGGTGAGACCGGCACCGGCAAGGAAATGGTGGCGCGCTGCCTGCACCAGTTCAGCCGCCGCCACCAGCGCAATTTCGTCGCGCTCAATTGCGGCGCGATCCCGGAGACCATCTTCGAGAGCGAAGTGTTCGGCCACGAGTCGGGCTCCTTCACCGGCGCGGGCAAGCGCCAGATCGGCAAGATCGAGCACGCGGACGGCGGCTCGCTGTTCCTCGACGAGATCGAAAGCCTGCCGATGGCGCTGCAGGTGAAGATGCTGCGCGTGCTGCAGGAGCGCTATGTGGAGCGTCTCGGTTCCAACAGCCCGGTGCCGGTGGACGTGCGGGTGATCGCGGCGGCCAAGGTCGATTTGAAGGAGTGGTCGGACCAGCAGAAGTTCCGCAGCGATTTGTACTACCGCCTGAACCTGATCGTGCTGAACCTGCCGCCGCTGCGCGAGCGGCGCGAGGACATTCCGCTGTTGTTCGAGCACTTCCTGCTGGGCGCAGCGGCGCGCTACAAGCGCAGCGCGCCGCCGGTGCCGGGACCGTTGATGCAGGCGCTGATGGCGCACGACTGGCCGGGCAATGTGCGCGAACTGCGCAACATCGCCGAGCGCTTCGTGCTGGGCTTGTCGAGCGGCGCCGACGGCCTGCTGTCGGCGCGCAGCATGGCGCCGTTGCCGCTGGCGGAACAGGTGGGTTGCTTCGAGCGCGCCGTCATCGAACAGGAGCTGCGCCGGGCCAGCGGCAGCGTCACCGAAGTGAGCACCGCGCTGGGCGTGCCGAAGCAAACGCTGTACTATAAAATGCAGAAGTACATGCTGACGCCGGACGACTACAAATAACTTCCATGATCGATTTGAATGAACTATAAAATTTCGCTGCTTGTCCTTTTGTTTTATGTGAAAACGGGAATGGCCGACACATTGAAAGCCATGCCCGAAATAGTCCATTTTCAAAGCGATGGCCGCGAGCTCGGCGGCGAACTATTCAAACCGGAGGGGGATGGTCCTTTCCCCGTCGTCTTATACAATCATGGCAGCGCGCCCGGAATGCTCAACAGCCAGGCGAGCAATATCATCGGGCCGCTTTTTGCGAGCAAGGGGTGGGTTTTCTTCATGCCCTATCGCCGGGGACAGGGACTGAGTTCGAATGCAGGGGCCTACATCATCGATGAAATCAAGGCGGCGCGACAACGCGGCGGGGTCAAGGAAGCATCGGTGACGATGACCAGGCTGCTTGGCACCGAGCAGTTGGCGGACCAGTTGTCCGCGTTCGCATGGCTTAAAACGCAAACGTTTGTTCAACCAAACCGGATTGCCGTCGCCGGAAATTCTTTCGGCGGAGTCGAAACGGTACTTGGCGCCGCCAGGTTGCCATACTGCGCCGCGGTAGTGGCTTCCGGCGGCGCCGAGAGCTGGGATGAATCGCCGGAGCTTCAGCAGACGATGAAGACTGCGGCGCGACTGGCCGATAGCCCGATGCTGTTCTTTCAGGCGGCCAACGACTTTAATCTCGCCCCAAGCGAGGTGCTGTCATCGGAACGGAAGAAAGCCGGGAAGCAGGGCGACGTCAAGACCTATCCGGCGTTTGGAAAGTCTGCGGCCGACGGCCACAGCTTTGCCTATCGAGGCAGCGCCATCTGGTTCCCTGATGTGTTTGATTTTATCGGCAAGAATTGTATGTGATGCGTTCAGTTCAATGACGCTACCAAAGGTTCTTGCCATCGATAACCTCGATGTGAGCCGCGGCCGCATCGAAATTGTCGAAAAGACGCGCGTTGACGCCGATGCGACGGGTTTGCTTGTCCCAGCTGCCGTCCGGCTCAAACGCAGGGCTGTCGGAATAGGTCGCACATCCGCAGTTGGCGCAAAAATGATGGGCTACCAGTTTCGTGTTCCAGCGATAAATGGCATCGTCGAGGGACGCGGACGTCGCGTGAAACTGGGCGGGCGGGTAGTAAGCCAGTAATGCGCCGCGCTTGGCGCAGAAGGAGCATGTGCAGCGAGTGAGCGCGGCGGGAATTTCGCCGTCGATACGAAAAGCGATCTTCCCGCAGTGACAACTTCCAGTGATCGGCATATCGTTCTCCTCTGTCGGGGCAACCGTGCCATCTTCCTTAGATGCCGGCGGGTTGGATCAGTTCAACGATCTTTCCTCCGGACGCAGCGTCAGGACCTTTACACCGTTGCGTGTCACGGCCACCGTATGTTCGAACTGCGCGGACAATTTTCCGTCTGTCGTCACGACCGTCCAGCCGTCGTCTTCGGTATGCACGGCGCGGCTGCCCTGGTTAAGCATGGGCTCGATGGTGAACACCATGCCTTCCTGTAGTACCAGGCCGGTTTTTGGTTTTCCCCAATGGAGCACTTGCGGAGCTTCGTGCATTGCGCGGCCGATGCCGTGCCCGCAGTATTCCTTGACGACCGAATAGCCGCTGCGCCGGGCGTGACGCTGGATCGCATGGCCGACATCCCCCAGCCTGGCGCCGGGACGGACGGCGTTGATCCCCATCCACATGGCTTCATACGTCACTTGCACCAGCCGCTTGGCCAGTGGCGGCACGTCGCCGACCAGATAGGTTTTGCTGGAATCGGCAAGGTAGCCGTTCTTCTCCAGCGTGATATCGAAGTTCACGATATCCCCGCTCTGCAAGATATCGCCCGGAGACGGGACACCGTGGCATACCACGCTGTTGCGGGAGGAGTTCAGCGCGTAGGCATACCCATACTGGCCCTTGCTGGCCGGACGCGCATTGAGTTCGTTGACGATGAAGCGATCGACCATGTCGTTGACCTGCATGGTGGACATGCCGATCAGATCCAACTGCTCCAGGCGGCCGAATACGCTGGCCAGCAGCCTGCCCGATTCCGCCATCAGTGCGATTTCCTCCGGGCGTTTGGTCACGCCGCCAAACTCCGGCCAACCTGCGTCTCGACCCCGGCGGACCTGAGCTCCCGCGCAATGATCTCGTTGAAAGTCAGCGTGGGATTCATTTCGCTCAACATACCCATCTTGATCCAGAAGGCCGCCTGCGCGTTGATGGAACGGCACACCACCGCACTCGCTTTGCGGATCTGGTCGTGCAGGTCCTCATCGATGTTCACAATGCCCATTTTCTATCCTTATATACGAAACGTATACGAAGTATATATTCGTTTCGGCACGATGGTCAATTGGTTAAATGAAGTCAGGTCGATCACGCCGAAGCAAACGCTGTACTATAAAATGCAAAAAGTACCCGCTGACTCCGGACAACTACAAATAAGGCTTTGATGAAGACCTTGATCTGCCTATCGCTGCTCGTCTTGTTCGGAGCAACAGGCGCTGCCGCGAATGCCGCCGCCGTTGCGGTCAAGCCCGGCGTGTTCGCGCCGGGCGTCATCTCGCGCGATGCGCACGAGACAGCGCCTGCCTTTAGCGTTGATGGCTCGACCGTATGGTTTAGCAGCAGTGACGGCACGAGTTCCACGATTCTGGTTGCTCACCTGGTTGACGGCCGCTGGACCACGCCGCAGGTGGCGCAGTTTTCCGGACGCTGGCGGGATATGGAGCCGAGTATCTCGCCGGCGGGCGATTTCCTGATCTTCGTCTCCAACCGCCCGCTTGAACACGGGGGCAAGCCCCTTGACGGTCTGTTCAACAACAAGGTCGCCGTCGAAGGGGGCGGCAATTTGTGGCGGGTCGCGCTGCACGGCGCCGAGTCCGGCGAACCCGTGCATTTGGAGGGCGATGTCAACGCCAGCGCCTCGACGTTCGCGCCCAGCATAGTCGCCGATGGCAGCCTCTACTTCATGCGCCCGTCCCGCGAGACCGGCCGCTTCCAGCTGTTCCGCGCCCAATTCAATGCCGGGCGCTATGAGGCGCCGCAAGCGCTTTCGTTTAGCAACGGGGGAGCGACCGACGTCGATCCGGCTGTCGCGCCCGATGAATCGTTCATAGTTTTTGGGTCCGGCCGAGCTCCCGCGCGAGGCATCGACCTGTTCATCGCTTACCGCAATTGCGGGCAATGGAGTGCGCCGATGAATCTCGGCGAAGACATCAACAGCGCGGGATCGGACGCCGAGCCGCGCCTGAGCCGCGATCATCGAACGCTGTTTTTCTCAAGCGAGCGCCGCGCTGGCGTGGCTGACGCCTCGTGGGACAACGGCAAATACAATATCTGGGCAGTGCCATTCGACCGGTTTTTGCCGGCAACTCATTCGACGCTTTGTGATCGCTGAGCCGCGCCGGACCGGCAGCAGTCTTCTGCTTGCTACTCGCGTTCTGGCACCGGCACGTTGAAGCCGTTCAGCGTGACCGACACCAGCGCATACAGGCCGACCAGGTAGATCAGCTCATTGGCGCCGTGCTGGCCGAAAGTGCTGACGGCCAGTCGGTACAAGGGCTCAGGCAAGGTGCCGCCGCGGCTCAGCGCATAGGCCATATCGTAGGCCACGCTTTCTTCCTTGCTCAGGTCTGTGGGCTTGACGTCCGCCACCAGCGTGGCCAGGCGTTCGGCCGACATGCCTTCGCGCTCGGCGACGGCGATGTGGGCGTAGATTTCGTAGGCCGCGTTGTAGCTGGCGCCCACCACCAGGATGGCGATCTGCCGCGCGTTGTCGGGCAGCGTGGCGTTGGCGGTCATCGCCAACGTCAGGTCCCAGATCGCCTTGCCGATGCCCGGCTCTTGCAACCACGGGTTCCATGGTCCCATCAGGGCGCCATCTTCGCGCACGGCGATGAAGTCGTTGAAGTTGCTGCTGATGCCCTTGCGCATATTGTCGTACAGGGATTTTTGTTCGGGAGTCAGGTCTTTGGGGGCAATCAGAGGCAGGCGCATGGAGGTTCCTTCGTTGGTTGAACTGTCAACCGAAAGGGTAGATGGGAACCGCCGGATTCTCTGTACGCCAGCACACCGTGCGTCAGGCGCAAGCGGCGCGTCCGCTCTCCGTGAGCCAGTCCGTGAATGCAGTCGTATGTACGGAGTCCTGCCGCGTTCCCACAGCAAAGGAATAGCTCCCCGATTCAATCCGCTCGGGGAGCAGCAACACGAGTGCCCGCGTCTCGAGCATTGCCGACACAAAGACCTCCGGCACCACCAGTGCGCCCAGACCTTGTAGTGCGGCCTGGATCGACAACACCGTATTGTCGTATTCCATGGTTGGTTCCAGCGTCTTCGCCATGCCCTGAGTTTTGCTCCATTTGGGCCATAAATCAGCACGGGAACGCATGCCTATGCGAGGCACGCTACGCATCCAATCTACGCCTTGCAATGCGGGCGTCATCAGGCTGGTCATGAATGCCGGAGTAGAGACGAGAACCGACTGTTCAACCATGAAGGTCTGGTGCGGCAAGCCACGCAGCTCGGCCTCATCCCTGCGGATAAATACATCAACTGGCGCGGCGGGATTGATTGGGCCATCCGTCGTTCGCACCTGAACCTGTATGCCGGGATGACGTTCATTGAACCGCCGCAGCAGAGGAATCAGCCAGTGCATGGCAAGCGTCACGCTGGTATCGACCAGGACGGTAGCGCGCCCTGCGGGAGTATTTCTTCCACCTAACACTTCGCTGATGACTTTCATCTCATTGGCGACCTGTTCGTAAAGTCGCGTGCCGGCTGGCGTCGGTGTCGCCAAGCTGCCCGCCAGGCGCTCAAAAAGCACGTTTTTCAAATGCTCTTCCAGCAGTTGGATTTGCTTGCTGACCGCGCCCGGCGTGACGTGCAGCGCCTGCGCAGCCTGGCGAATGCCGCCATGACTGACGACGGTGCAGAAGGTATGTAGCGCGTTGAGAGGAGGACGGATAGCCATGATGATGGTGTTGAGATTTACTCAACACATAATAAAGAAAATTCGCTTGGCTGTCAGTCTGAAACGTTCGCATACTTCCACCATCTTGGCGTTCCTATGCATGGAGGAGAAATTTTGAAGCTATACCCCTTGTTCCTGATGATGGCTACCGTCACGGTATTGGCCCCCGGTCCCGGCGTCGTCATGACGCTGACGAATACATTGCGCTACGGCCTGAGGCGAACCTTCGGCGGAATCCTCGGTATCGCGGCGGGAGCATTGGTCGTTGCCGGCCTGTCGGCGACCGGCTTGGGAATTCTTCTTTCAACATCCGCAACCGCATTCACAGCGATGAAACTGCTTGGCGCGGCTTATCTGCTCTACCTTGGCATACGGCTATGGCGGTCACCCGCCATTCACTTCACGGCGCCTGATAGCGGCAAAGCCCGCTTTGTCCGCTTCTTTGCCGAAGGACTCTCTCTACAATTGACAAACCCGAAGGCGATTTTCTTTTTTCTATCTGTATTGCCACAATTTATCGACCCGCAAACAAGCTATGCAAGCCAGTTTTCGGTGTTGATTCTTACCTATGGCAGTCTGGTCGTTGTTATCCACTGTCTCTATGGCGTCTTTGCGCACCGCGCCAAAGCCTGGCTGACGTCTGAGCGTGGCGGCAAAATCATCAGCCGAGCAGGCGCGGTCACATTCATGCTTTTCAGCATAGGACTGGCCAGTACGTCCAGGTAGTCGCCTAGCGCGGATGCTAGCGCACCATGAGAAAGGCGCAAGCGGCGCTGGCCAGTGCAGTCACGGCGCACGCCAGCGCCGCAATGTGGAAGGATGCCAGCAACGCCGCGCCGTGCGAACCGAGCACCATGCCCAGCAGCGCGGTGGTGAACAGGCCGCCCGCGCGCGCCACCGCGCTGTTGAAGCCGGAGGCGACGCCGCTGTGGCCCGCGTCCACCGACGACAGCACGGCCGTGGTCAGCGGCGCCACCGCGATCGCCATGCCGATGGCGATGACCAGCATCGCCGGCAGCGTTGTGGTCCAGTAGCTGGCGCCGCCGATGCGCATGGACAGCAGAAAACCCGCAGCGACAACGATGGGCCCAACCGTCAGCGGCAGCCGCGCGCCGATCTTGCCGGCGATGCGGCCCATCGTCGACGAGGCCAGTGCGATCACCACCGGCAGCGGCAGCAATGCGGCGCCGGCCATGCTGGCGGAATAGTGGTCGAATTCGATCAGCACAAACGGCACCAGCAACAGCAAGGCCCCCAGCGCGCCGTACAGCAGGAAGGTCATCAGATTGAGGCCACTGAAACTATGCGAGGAGAACAGCGACAGCGGCAGCATGGCGCGATCGCCGGCGCGCCGTTCGACCCGCAGGAACAGGACCAAGGCCAGCACGCCGCCGGCGATGGCGAGCAAGGGCTGCCAGTCCAGGCTTTTGGCGCTGGAGGCCACCGTCAAACCCCACGTCAGGCCGGCGAGCCCCAGGCTGGCCAGCGCGGCGCCGGGCAGGTCCAGCGCTACCGGCGCCGCAGCGTTTTCTTCGCGCAGGTAGCGCAGGCCGAGGTATAGCGCGGCCGCGGCCAGCGGCAGGTTGATGAAGAAAATGGCGCGCCAGCCGTCGATGTCGATCAACCAGCCGCCCAGCAGGGGGCCGAGCGCGCCGGCCGCCGAGCCCACCGCCGCCCAGATGCCGATCGCACGACCACGCGCCTCGCCTTCAAAATGGGTGCCGAGGATGGCCAGGCTGTTGGGAACCAGCAGCGCGGCGCCCACGCCTTGCAGCATGCGTCCCGCCACCAGCAGCGGCAGCGACGGCGCAAAGCCGCACAGCAACGAAGCCAGCGCGAACACGGCCACGCCGATCAGCAGCAGCAGACGTTTGCCGAAACGGTCGCCGGCCGCGCCGCCCAGCAGCAGCAAGGCGCTGAGCAGCAGCAGGTAGCCGTTGACGACCCATGACAGTCCTGCGCCGTCGGTACCCAGGCTGCGGCCGATGGCGGGCAGGCCGACATTGACTACCGACCCATCGATGAAAGCTAGGCTGGAGGCAAGGATGGTGGTGGCCAGCACCATGCGCGGATGATCGACGGTCCGCGTTTGCGGGCAGGGCGGGGCCGCCAGCGCGATGGCTTGGTCGCAGCCCGTCTGCGCGCTGGTGTTCATGTGTGCACCAGCGCGCTGTGCAGCGCTTCGCGCTCACCGGCGGACGGCTGGTATAGATAGCTGAATTTACCGGCCACCATGGTCGCCACCGGCAGACCGTCGCGGAACAGCAGGCGGTTGCCGGCCAGCGCCGGCACTTTGTCGCCGGGCAGCAGCGTGCCGCACAGGTTGAGCGGATCGATGCCGGAGACGCATACCAGGCCGCCGTCGTGCTTGCGGCGGCGCACGTCGCGCAGCAGCGGGATGGCTTCGGGCAGGGCGAACTGTTCGCCCGACAGGCCGGCGATGAAGCGGCCGCCGCGTATCTCGCCGCGCGCTTCGAGACGGTGGTAGACCGGCAGCAGCTCGCGCCAAGACGGCAGCCATGCGGCTTCGCGTTCCAGCAGCCGCCAGAACATCACGCCGTAGCGGCGCAGCAGCGTCATGGCGATGTGTTCCAGCGTTTCGGGTGCCGTGCGTGGTTTGCGGGCTGGCGGTGCGGTGCGGGCGACGGCGATGTCGGCATTGACGGCGCCGCCGGCGATGGCTTGGGCGATCTCGCTCACGCGCTCACGGATCGTCACGCCGTCGCCGCGCCGCACCAGCGCCCAGCGTCCGGCTTCCTCCATGGACGGCGCCGCGCCGCGGTGGCGGCGCTTGTCGTTGCTGGCGCGCTTGTTCGCGGGCAGCAGCATGGCGCGCAGGCCGGCGAAGCTGTCGGCGTTGACCAATCCCGTCGCCACCAGTTCTCCCAGCGTGTTTTCCAGCTCCACCGGCAGCAGGCGCGCATCCTGCACAAGTTCGTCGAAGAACATGGCGCCGTCGCGGCGCAGCGCGGCCAGCACGCGTGCGGCGCGCGGCGATATTTCGATCTCGGCGGCGACCGCCGGCAGCGCATGCCACAGCGCCAGCTGGCGGCGCGGCAGCAGCACCAGTGGCGTGTTGCGCACCGGTCCTCCTGCTGCGCTGGGCGGTGCGCCGATGCGTGTCCATACCAGTTTGCCGTTGCGGCACAGGTCATCGAGCCAGGATTTTTCATAGTCCTGCATGCGCAGCGACAGCAGATCGCTTTCCCAGGCGCCGGCGCCGGCTTCGTAGCCTTCCAGCTGGGCCAGCAGCAGCGGCAGCGATTCCTCGCCTTGCAGTTGCGTGTCCGGCGACAGGTGCTGCCAGTCGAACAGGAAGCGCATGAAGTCCTGGCGCTCCACCGGTTCGATCTCGCGCCGCAGGCTCTTGATGGTGTAGCGGTGGATGCGCGCCAGCAGATGCCGCTCGCACCATTCTTCCGTTTTTGCGCCGGGCGAGAAGCGGCCGCGCATCACATAGCCTTCGCTTTCCAGCTGAGTGAGGGCGATGGTGGCGGTGCTGGCCGTGAGACCCAGCGCGCCGGCGATGGCGGCCACCGGCTGCGGGCCGAAGCCGCTCAGCCGCGCGCGCAGGATTTCGACCAGCGCTGTGTCGGCGGTCCATTCGTTGTCGCTCTCTGCGGGCGGCGCGGACAGTGGCGGCGCCGGCAGGGCCTGCGGATAGGCGGCCTGCACGCAGGCCAGGCGTTCCAGCGCTACCCAGAAATCGATGCCGCCTGCCGCCGTCGCGTCGCCGCGCAGGCGCGTGGCGCGTCCGCCGGCGGCCAGCGCGTCCAGCCATTCTGTCCAGCCGTCGTTGGAAGACGCTTCCGCCTGCGTGATGCAGGCCAGCGACATCAAGGCCTCGTGCATCTCGTCGGCATTGCGCACGCTCGGCCAGGCTTCTTCCGCCACGCTGGCGATGGCGCCGGCATCGAGCGCGCCCAGGTCGTCGGTGGAGGCGGGATCGGTCCAGCGCCGGTTGATGACGGCCTGCGTGCGGCGCTCCTCCAGCGGTGCGTCGTCGAGAAAGGCGTAGGGACGGGCGTTGAGGATCTCCATCGCCAGCGGCGAGGGCGCGGGCAGGTCGCGCGCGATCAGCGTCACTTCGCCAGCTTCCATGCGGCGCAGCAGGGCCAGCCAGCCTTCGCAGTCCATGGCCTCGTGCAGGCAGTCGTCCAAGGTCTGGTCGACCAGCGGATGGCTGGGCAGCTCGCGCTCGCCGACGATGTTTTCCAGGCACGCCGCCTGGTCGGGGAAGACCGAGGCCAGCAGGTCGTCGCTCTTCATGCGCTGCAGCTGCGGCGCCACCTTGCGGCCGCCGGCGTAGCGCGGCAGGGCCAGCGCGGTGGTGGCGTTCCAGCGCCACCGCACGTTGAACAGCGGCGCGTCGAGCAGCGCCTGGATCAGTATGTGCTCGGCGGTGGCCGAGCGCAGGTAGCGCCACACCTCGTCCAGCGGGAAGCTGTGCGCGGTCGACAGCGACAGCACGATGGCGTCCTCGGTGGCGGCGGCCTGCAATTCGAAGTTGAAGCTGCGGCAGAAGCGCTTGCGCAGCGCCAGTCCCCAGGCGCGGTTGATGCGGCTGCCGTAGGGCGAGTGCAGCACCAGCTGCATGCCGCCCGATTCGTCGAAGAAGCGCTCCATCACCAGCGTCTCGCGGGTGGGCAGGGCGCCCAGCGCGGCGCGCGAACGGGCCAGGTATTCGACGATCTGGCGCGCGGCGTCGTCGGCCAGGCCGAGATGCTCGAACAGCCAGTCGACGGCGCGTTCGATGGCGGCCTCGCCGTCCGGGGCGCGGGCCAGTTGGCGTTCGATCTCGCCGCGCAGGCGCGCCACGCCCATCGACAGCTCGTCGCTGCGGCCTGGCGCCTCGCCCAGCCAGAAGGGGATGTTGGGCGCGGCGCCGTGCGCATCCTCCACCCGCACCTTGCCCGCTTCGACGCGCTGGATGCGGTACGACGTATTCCCGAGCTGGAAGACGTCGCCGGCCATGCTTTCGACGGCGAAGTCCTCGTGCACCGTGCCGACCATCTGGCCCTGCGGTTCCAGCACCACCGTGTAGTCGGCGTTGTCCGGTATGGTGCCGCCGGAGGTGACGGCGGTCAGCTTGCCGCCGCGCCGGCCGCGCAGCGCGCCGGCCACCGTGTCGCGGTGCAGGTAGGCGCCGCGCACGCCGTTGCGGCCGGTGTAGCCCTCGGACAGCATGCGGATCACGGCGTCGTAGCTGCCGCGCTCCAGCTGCGCGTAGGGCGAGGCGCGGCGCACCATGTCGAACAAATCGTCCTCGCGCCATTCGCGGCAGGCCACTTCGGCGACGATCTGCTGCGCCAGCACGTCCAGCGGCGCGGATGGAATATGCAGCAGGTCCAGCTCATCGCGGCGCACGCAGTCCAGCAACGCCGCGCATTCGATCAGGTCATCGCGCGAGGTGGGGAATAATCGGCCCTTGGGCAGGCCGCCCACCTGGTGGCCGGAGCGGCCGACCCGTTGCAGCAGCGCGGCGATATTCCTCGGTGAGCCGATCTGGCACACCAGGTCGACGTCGCCGATGTCGATGCCCAGCTCCAGCGAGGCGGTGGCGATCAGCACGCGCAGCTCGCCGCGCTTGAGGCGCTGTTCGGCGTCGAGCCGGTATTCCTTGGCCAGGCTGCCGTGGTGCGCCGCCACCAGTTCCGCGCCCAGCCGTTCGCCCAGGTGGCGCGCCATGCGCTCGGCCATGCGCCGCGTGTTGACGAACACCAGCGTGGTCTTGTGCAGCACCGACAGCTCGGCCAGGCGGTCGTACACCCGCTCCCAGACCTCGTTGGCCATGACCGCCTCCAGCGGCACCGGCGGCAGTTCCAGGCCCAGGTCGCGCGCGCGCACGTGGCCGACATCGACCACCGCGCAATCGCCGCCGGCGCCGACCAGGAACTGCGCCACCAGCGACAGCGGCTTCTGCGTGGCCGACAGGCCGACCCGCACCGGCGGCCGGGCGCACAAGGCATCGAGCCGTTCCAGGCTCAGGGCCAGGTGGCTGCCACGCTTGCCGCCGGCCACCGCGTGGATCTCGTCGACGATCACCGTGCGCACGGTCGACAGCATGGCGCGGCCGCTGTCGGAACCGAGCAGCACGTACAGCGATTCCGGCGTCGACACCAGGATGTGCGGTGCGCGGCGGCGCATGGCGTTGCGTTCGGTCTGGGTGGTGTCGCCGGTGCGCACGGCGCTGCGGATGCCGTGGTCGGCCAGCCCCATGGCGGCCAGCTCGCGGCTGATGCCTTCCAGCGGCGCCAGCAAATTGAGGCGGATATCGTTGGACAGCGCCTTCAGCGGCGACACGTACAGCACCCGCAATTCGTCTGGCAGCGGGCCGCTGGCGCTTTCGGCCACCAGCGCGTCGATGGCGGCCAGGAAGGCGGTCAGCGTCTTGCCGGAGCCGGTCGGCGCGGCCACCAGCACCGGCCGGCCGCCCTGGATCAGCGGCCAGGCGCGCAGTTGCGCCTCGGTCGCTTGGGGGAAGGCGGCAGCGAACCATGCCGCCACGGCGGGATGGAAGGCATGGCGTGGAGCTGTAGGTCGGGCATGCATACGCTATGAGATGGGGGTGGCGCGGCCAAAGTCAAACGGCCTAATGATACGCCCAACGTTGTTATTAAGGAATTTAATTGCTTGCCCACGTTGAATCGACCGTTGTCCGGAAAATAAAGTGAGTTGTAGTAAATATATTTTCATCATATAGGAGTGCGCCTACAAGAAAAGCCGCTGCAACTGCTATGCTGGGCAGCAATTTTGCATTGTTTTAACTTTTATTTTTTGAAAATGGGGATTTGATGAGCTCGAACGATAACGCCCGCCGCATCAGCACGCTGATCCAGCAACACCAGGCCGAGATTCAGGCCGACTGGATAACGCAGCTGCAAGGCCTGTCCTTCCGCAGCGACGCCGCCTCCGAGGAACAGTTGCGCCGTCACTGCAGCCAGTTTCTGGCGCTGCTGCCGAACGCCACGCTCAACGGCGGCTTCGACAGCATCGATGGCCGCGCCTTCGACGAGGTGCGCGACCAGTTGACCGAGATCTCGGTCCAGCGCGCCCGCCAGGGTTCGACCCCGAGCGAGACGGCGATGTTCGTGTTCTCCCTGAAGCAATCGGTGTTTACCAGCCTGCGCCAGGCGCTGGGCGCCGAACCGGAACTGCTGGCCGAGGCGCTGTGGAGCGTGAGCACGCTGCTCGACAAGCTGGGCCTGTTCACGGTGGAAGTGTTCCAGAAGAGCCGCGACCAGATCATCGTGCGCCAGCAGCAGGAACTGCTGGAGCTGTCGACCCCGGTGGTCAAGCTGTGGCAGGACATCCTGGCGCTGCCGCTGATCGGCACGCTCGACAGCGCCCGCACTCAGGTGGTGATGGAGAGCCTGCTGGAGAAGATCGTCGAGACCGGCGCCGCGATCGCCATCATCGACATCACCGGTGTGCCGACCGTGGACACGCTGGTGGCCCAGCACCTGATGAAAACCATCGCCGCCGCCCGCCTGATGGGGGCCGACTGCATCATCAGCGGCATCCGCCCGCAGATCGCGCAAACCATCGTCCACCTGGGCGTCAACCTGGAGGACGTGGTCACCAAGGCGACGCTGGCGGACGCCTTCATGGTGGCGCTGGCCCGCGTCGGCGCCAGCGTGACCCGCAGCGCCGCCTGAGCCGCCTATGGAACGCATCCCTATCCTACGCATCGGCGACCTGCTGCTGGTGACGATCCAGGTCGACATGCATGACCGCCTGGCGATGACGCTGCAGGACGACCTGACCGAGCGCATCGTGCGCGACAACGCCAAGGGCGTGCTGATCGACATCTCGGCGCTGGACCTGGTCGACTCCTTCATCGGCCGCATGATCAGCAACACGGCGGCGATGGCGCGCGTGCTGGACGCCCAGACCGTGTTGGTCGGCATGCAGCCGGCGGTGGCGATCACGCTGGTCGAGCTCGGCCTGACGCTGCCCGGCGTGAAGACCGCGCTCAACGTCGAGAAAGGCATGACGCTGCTCGGGAAGAGCTATCTGCGATGAACAATGCGAGGACACCCGCAACGGTGCGGTTTTCGTCGCGGTTGCTGGATGGCGGCGGCCACGGCGGCCAGGTACAGCACAGCAACACGCTGCCGCTGCACACCGACGAGCATGTGGTCGGCGTGCGCAGGGTGGTGCGCGAACAGGCGCTGGATCTGAAGCTGAGCCTGGTCGAGCAGACCAAGCTGGTGACGGCCGCCAGCGAGCTGGCGCGCAACACCATCAAGTACGGCGGCGGCGGCATGGTGCTGGCGCAGACGCTGTCGGACGGCGTGCGGCGCGGCCTGCGGCTGGTGTTTGCCGACGACGGTCCCGGCATCGCCGACATCGCCCTGGCGCTGCGCGACGGCTACACCAGCGGCGGCGGGCTGGGTCTGGGTCTGGGCGGCGCCAAGCGCCTGGTCGACGAGTTCGATATTGATTCACGCAGCGGAGAGGGCACGGCGGTAGCGATCACCAAATGGAAAAAATAATCAATTCGCTGGAAGAGCCGCACTGGGTGGCGATCACCCACACCAGCGATATCGCCGCCGCCCGCAGGCTGGGGCAGCGGCTGGCGCAGCAACTGGAGTTTAACGACACGCGCGCCGGCCAGCTGGCCATCGTCATCACCGAGATCGCCACGAACATGCTCAAGCACGCCGGCGAGGGCCGCATGGCGCTGTCGGTGGTGCACAGCGGCGACGCCAACGGCATCGAGGTGCTCGGCTACGACCGCGGGCCCGGCATCGCCAACCTGGGCCAGGCGCTGCGCGACGGCGTCTCCAGCACCGGCACCGCCGGCACCGGGCTGGGCGCGCTCAAGCGCCTGGCCGACGAATTCGACGTGTATGCGCCGCGCGGCAAGGGCGCGGTGTTCTTCGCGCGCTTGTGGGACGGCACGGCGCCGGCCGCGCCGCTGCAGTCCGGCGCGCTGTGCCTGCCGTTGGCGGGCGAAACCGCCAGCGGCGACGCCTGGGCCGTGGCGCGCCAGCGCCATACGCTGACCTTGCTGATGGTGGACGGCCTCGGGCACGGGCCGGAGGCGGCCAAGGCGGCCACGGCGGCGGTGCAGGCGATGGCGCAGCAGCCCAGCCTGCGGCCGGCCGAACAGATCGCGGTCTGCCACCAGGCGCTGCGGCCGACGCGCGGCGCGGCGCTGGCCGTGGCGCTGCTCGATCCGGCGGCGGGGCTGCTGCATTTCGCCGGCGTCGGCAACATCAGCGCCTGCATCATCGGCCATGGGCCGCGGCGCCAGCTGGTGTCGCACAACGGCATCGTCGGCCACAATATGCGCAAGGTGCAGGAATTTACGCTGCCATGCGCGCCGGGCGCGCTGATCGTCATGGCCAGCGACGGCATCAACACGCAGTGGGACCTGGACCAGTATCCGGGCCTGGGCGGCTGCGCGCCGTCGGTGATCGCGGCGGTGCTGTTGCGCGATTGTGCGCGCGCACGCGACGACGCCTGCGTGCTGGTGCAGCGCTGTCCGGAGGCCGCATGAGCGTTCCGACCCGGATTCTGCAGGTGGGCATCGACAGCGAGCCGGACGTGGTCATGGTGCGCCAGCGCGCGCGCCAGATTTCGGCGCTGCTCGGTTTCGGCGTGCAGGACCAGGTGCGGGTGGCGACGGCGGTGTCGGAAGTGGCGCGCTGCGCCTACGCCCGGCTGGCCGGCGGGCGCGCGCAGTTCGCGCTCGATCTCCAGGCCCAGCCGCAGCGGCTCAGCGTGACGATACGCGCCGACGGCGGCGCGCTGCGCGCGGTCGCGCTGCCGTCCGGCGTCGAGGCCGAATCGCCGGCGCAGCAGTTCGACAACGCCATCGTCACCGCGCAGCGCCTGATGGACGGCTGCGCCGCGCAGGCGGGCGCCGCGCCCGGCATGCTGGTGGTGATGTACAAGGAACTGGCGCCGCGCCAGCGGCTCGACGGCTCCGCCCTGGACCGCCTGGGCGCGGCGCTGGCCGCCAGCCCGGTGCAGAACACCTATGCGGAAATGCAGCAGCAGAACCGCGAGCTGGGCGCGGCGCTGGCCGAGCTGCGCGAACGCCAGGACGACTTGCTGGCGCTGACGCGCGAGCTGGAGGACACCAACCGCGGCGTGGTCGCGCTGTATGCGGAGATCGAGGAAAAGGCCGAGCGACTGCGCAAGGCCGACGAGATGAAGTCGCGCTTCCTGTCCAACACCAGCCATGAGCTGCGTACGCCGCTCAGCTCGATCCGCGCGCTGGCCCAGCTGCTGCTGGACCGCATGGACGGCGAGTTGTCGGTGGAACAGGAGCGGCAGGTCGGCTTCATCGCCAGCGCCGCCGGCGACCTGTCCGAGCTGGTCAACGACCTGCTGGACCTGGCCAAGATCGAGGCGGGCAAGGTCGAGCTGACCATCGCGCCGATCGAGGTCGACCATCTATTCAGCGCCCTGAAGGGCATGCTGCGGCCGCTGGCGCCCCATCCGTCAGTGGTGGAACTGGTGTTCGTGGCGCCGGCGCAGCCGCTGCCATTGCTGTCGGACGAGGGCAAGGTGGCGCAGATCCTGCGCAATTTCATTTCGAACGCGCTCAAATTCACCGAGGCGGGCCAGGTCGTGGTCGAACTGCGGGCCGGTGACGACGCCGACGACGTGACGTTCACCGTCACCGACACCGGGATCGGCATCGGCGCCGACCATCTGCAGCTCATTTTCGAAGAATTCAGCCAGATCGAGCACCCGCTGCAGCGCCGCGCCAAGGGGACCGGCCTGGGCCTGCCGCTGTGCCGCAAGCTGGCCACGCTGCTCGGCGGCACGGTCGACGTGCGCAGCGTGGCCGGCGCCGGCTCGACGTTCTCGCTGCGCCTGCCGCGCCGGGTCCAGGCCGGCGACAATGGCCGCGACCGCCTATGATGAAGGACAAGTCCATGAACAACAGCAATATTTTGATCCTGAACGTCGACGACAACGACGGCGCGCGCTATGTCAAGACACGCATCCTGCAGGGGGCCGGCTTCCAGGTGGCCGAGGCCGCCAACGGCACCGATGCGCTGTTGCTGGCCAGGCGGCTGGCGCCGGCGCTGGTGCTGCTCGACGTCAAGCTGCCCGACATCAACGGCATCGAAGTGTGCCGCCAGATCAAGGCCGACCTGGCCACCTCCGGCGTGCTGGTGCTGCAGACCTCGGCCGCGCTGACCGGGCGCGACGACAAGATCCGCGGCCTGGAGGGCGGCGCCGACAACTACCTGGCCGCGCCGATCGAGGCCGACGAGCTGATCGCCAACGTCAACGCGCTGCTGCGCCTGCAACGCACCCAGGCCGACCTGCGCAACAGCGAGGAACGCTTCCGCCAGCTGACCGACAACATCGAGGACGTGTTCTGGATGTTCGGCCTGTACAGCAACGAGTTGCTGTACGTCAGCAAAGCCTATGAAGCGATGTGGGGCCGCCCGCCGGAGCAACTGCAGCAACAGCCGGACGACTGGATCAACGCGATCCACGCCGACGACCGCGCCGGCGTCGAGGCGCACTGGCAGGCGGTGCGGAACGGTGAGCATTACGAGCAGGAATACCGGCTGTGCCAGCCGGACGGCGTGCTGCGCTGGGTGCGCGACCGCGCCTTCCCGGTGCGTAACGCCAGCGACGCGCCGTACCGCATCGCCCGCATCACCAGCGACATCACGCACCGCAAGGAAATGGAAAGCCTGCTGCATTCGGCCGACGAAAACAAGAACGACTTCCTGGCCACGCTGGCGCACGAGCTGCGCAATCCGCTCAGCCCGATCCGCAACGCCGTCACGCTGATGGGCGAGGCGGACGCCGGCCAGACCGAGGTCCACCGCAAGGCGCGCGAGATCATCGTGCGCCAGGTCGGGCATCTGTCGCGGCTGGTGGACGACCTGCTCGACGTGGCGCGCATCTCGGAGGGCAAACTGACGCTGCGCCTGCAGGAAGTGGAACTGCACGCGGTGCTGGAGCCGGCGCTGGAGGCGGTGCGGCCGCTGATCGAGGCGCGCGGCCACCGCCTGCTGCTGGATCTGCCGGCGCAGGAGATCTGGCTCAACGGCGATCCGGTGCGGCTGTCGCAGGCGGTCGGCAACCTGCTGCACAACGCCGCCAAGTTCACCAACAGCGGCGGCGAGGTGCGGCTCGAAGTGAGCCTGACGGCGCGGCAGACGGTGTGCATCGCGGTGCGCGACAACGGCATCGGCATCACCAGCTACAACCTGCCGCGCATCTTCAATATGTTTGCGCAGGGTGCGTCGGCGCACGACCGCGCGCACGACGGGCTGGGCATCGGCCTGTCGCTGGTGTCGACGCTGGCGCGGATGCACGGCGGCAGCGTGGCCGCCGACAGCGCCGGCATCAACCAGGGCAGCAGTTTCGTCATGGAGCTGCCGCTGCTGGAGACAACACCCGCCGCCGCCGTGGCGGCGCCGGCGTCGCATCCGCCGGTGGCGGCGCGCCGGCTGCTGCTGGTCGACGACAACGTCGATTCGGCCGAAGTGATGGGCGAGCTGCTCAAGGTGATGGGCCACGAGGTGTATCTGGCGCACGATGCCGGCGGCGCCATGACACTGGCGCGCGCCCACCTGCCGGACGCCATCATCCTCGACATCGGCTTGCCGAACATCGACGGCCACACGCTGGCGCGCATGCTGCGCGCCGAACCGGCGTTCTCGACGACTCGGCTGATCGCCCATACCGGCTTCGGCTCGGCGCGCGACCGCGAGAACACCACCGAGGCGGGTTTCGACTTCCACCTGGTCAAACCGGTTACTTTCGACGACCTGGAACGGGTGCTGCGCGCGATCTAGCCAGCGCCGGCCATTGGCCGCCGATATCGGGCGCGCGCCGTCAGATCCGCATGTTCTGCACGACGTAGTCGATGAACGCGCGCAGCTTGGGCGAGGCGTAGCGGCTGGCCGGCCACAGCATCGTGAACGTCACCGTCTGCTCCATGTAGTCTGCCAGGATGATCTGCAGGCGGCCGTCCTTCAATTCATCCTCGACGATGAAGGTGGGCAGGAAGGCGATGCCTTCGCCCTGCAGCAGCGCGTAGGTGATCGCTTCGATGGTGCTGCATGTCATGCGCTCGTTCAGCTGCGGTTCCGGTTCGCCGTCCTCCAGCTTGAACGGCCAGCGTTCGATGCGGCCGCTGGCGGGGAACTTGTGCAGCAGGCAGTGGTGCCGCGCCAGTTCGCGCGGATGCGAAGGCGTGCCGTGCTTGGCCAGATAGGCGGGCGAGGCCACCACCACCTGCGGGCAGGCGCCGATGCGGCGCGAGGCCAGGCGCGAATCGTGATGGGCGCCGGTGCGGATCACGGCGTCGTAACCTTCTTCGATGATGTCGACCATGCGCTCGGACAGGTCGATTTCCAGGGAGATGTCGGGATAGCGGCGCATGAAGCCGGTCAGCGTCGGCATCACCAGGCCGGTGAGCTGCGGCGTGCTGACGCGCAGGCGGCCGCTGGGCGTACCGGACAATTCCGACAACTCCGCTTCCGCCGCCTCCACTTCGCTGAGGATGCGCCGGCAGCGTTCCAGGAACAGCGTGCCCTCGGCGGTCAGCGTGATGCTGCGGGTGCTGCGGTGGAACAGCCGCACGGCCAGGCGCTGCTCCATGCGGGCGATGCTCTTGCCGACGGCGGACGAGGATATGCCGAACTGCGCGCCGGCCTTGGTGAAGCTGCGCATCTCGGCGACGGTGACGAACATCGAAATGCCGCTCAGGCTGTCCATAGGGTGACTCTCGTTGAAAACGCTATTGCGGAAGTATCTGTCCGATATCTTTGGAATAGCAAGCTATTTTTCTTTTGATGGCCATCCCTTACATTGGCTATATCCCTAACCAAGTGAGCCAATCATGAAAAACCTGATGTCCCCTGTAGCAGTCGGTCCGTACACTTTTAACCACCGCGTGGTACTGGCGCCGCTGACCCGCATGCGCGCCGAAGCCGGCGCCCGGCCTGGCCCGTTGATGGCGGAATACTATGCGCAGCGCGCCTCGCAGGGCAGCCTGCTGATCGGCGAGGCCACCATCGCCGCTGAAAACGGCAACGGCTACCTCGGCGCGCCCGGCCTGTACGACGACAGCCAGATCGCCGGCTGGAAGCTGGTCACCGACGCCGTGCACGCCAAGGGCGGCAAGATCTTCCTCCAGCTGTATCACGCAGGCCGCCAGTCGAACAAGGATGTGCAGCCGGCTGGCAGCACACCGGTGGGCCCATCCGAAGTCCCGCATGGCGGCGTGGCCTACACCACCGAAGGCTGGGTGCCGAACACGCCCAATCGCGCACTGACGATCGCCGAAATCGAAGGCCTGGTCGACAGCTTCCGCCTGGCCGCCATTCGTGGCCGCGAGGCGGGCTTCGACGGCGTCGAGCTGCACGCCGCCAACGGCTACTTGTTCGATCAGTTCCTGCAAGACGGCAGCAACAAGCGCACCGACATCTACGGTGGCTCGTTTGAAAACCGCGCGCGCTTCCTGATCGACGCCACCAGGGCGGTGATCTCGGTATGGGGCAGCGACAAGGTGGCTGTGCGCATCGGCCCGAGCGGCAGCTGGGGCGACATGTCGGACACCGATCCAGAAGGCTTGTTCACCTATGTGGCGGAACAGCTGTCGACACTGAAGCTGGCCTACCTGCACCTGATCGAGCCCCGCATCGCCGGCAATATCGAGGACGAGACCCGCAGCCAGGCGCCGCTGGCCGCGCAACTGATCCGAAAACACTACGCCGGTACGATCATCGCCGCCGGTGGCTTCGACCGCGAATCGGCCGATGCCATCCTCGCCGCCGGCGACGCCGACTTGGTCGCCTTCGGCCGTCACTTCATCGCCAACCCGGACCTGCCGGAGCGCTTCCGCAACGGCTGGCCGCTGAACGACTACGACCGTCCGAGTTTCTTCGGCGGCTCGGAAGCAGGCTACACCGACTATCCGTTCTACCAGGGGCAGGCGCTGGCGGCCTGAGTTCCGGGTTAGCGCCGTCGGCCTCGTTTGGCGAGGCCGACACGCTCAAGCCTTAACCCTCGCCGACCTGCACCACCACCTTGCCGCGCGCCGTACCTTCGGTCAGCGCGGTGTGGGCGGCGGTGACGCTGGCTGCATCCAGCGTGTAGACGCCGGCGTCCAGCGCCACTTTCAACTTGCCGGCGGCGACCAGCGCGCCGGCTTCCTTCATGATCGCACCGTGATGCGCGCGGCCCTTGCCGGACAACAGCGGCAGCAGCGTGAACACGCCGGAATAGGTCGCGGCGCGGAACGACAGCGGCGCCAGCGCATGCGTTCCCCAGCCCAGGCAGCTCACCACATGGCCGCCATACTGGCGCGCTGCGCGGAACGAGGCGTCCAGCGTGGCGCCGCCCACCGTGTCGTAGACCACGTCGAAACCCTCGCCGTCGGTGTACTGCCGGACGTATTGGTCGACGCTGGTGCTTCGATAGTCGATGAAGGTCGCGCCCATTTTTTCGATGGTCTCGCGCTGCTCGGCGCTGCCGGTGGCGTACACCAGCGCGCCGCGCGCCGCCGCCAGCTGCACCGCCATGTGGCCGACGCCACCGGCGCCGCCGTGCACCAGCACTTTCATTCCCTCGCCGACGCGCGCGCGGTCGACCAGGCCTTCCCATGCCGTGATGAAGATCAGCGGCAGGGCGGCCGCTTCGCGCATCGTCAACTGCGGCGGCATGTGCGCCAGCAGCCGGGCATCCACCGCCGCGTACTGCGCCAGCGAGCCTTGCACCTCGCCGATGCCGCCCGTCATGCCGAAGACGCGGTCGCCGGCGGCAAAGCCTTGCACGTCGGCGCCGACGCTATCGACCACGCCGGCGATGTCGATGCCCAGCACTGCGGGCAGCCGGACCTGGGCGTGGTCGGCCTTGCCGGCGGCGATCTTGGTGTCGAGCGGATTGACGCCGCTGGCGATCACGCGCACCAGCACCTGGCCGGCAGTGGCGACAGGGCGGGCGATCCGCTGATCCGACAAGGGGGCATCAAAAGCGTTCAGTACGACGGCTTGCATGGTGTTCATGGCGCTGCTCCTAGGTGATGGGTTGATGGAGCTATTCTGCGGCCGGGCGGGGGCGGGAAAAAGTGGGCCGCGCCGCATTCAGTATCCCGGAATCGTGGATAATCAAGCCAGAACAAGGAGAGAACGTGGACCGTCTGGATGCCCTCAAGGTTTTTTGCGCCGTCGTCGATGCCGGAGGCTTCAGCCGGGCGGCGGCCAAGCTGGGGATTTCGACATCCTCCGTGACCCACCAGATCGGGGTGCTGGAGACCCATTTCGGCGTCAAGCTGCTGAACCGCACCACGCGCAGCATGTCGCTGACCGACGAGGGCCGCCGCTGCGTCGAGCAAGCGCGCCGGCTGCTGGAGGAAATGGAGGAGCTGGAAAGCAGCATGAACGACGCCCACCAGGCGCCGCGCGGCAGCCTGCGGGTCGACATGCCGGGCATCCTGGCGCGCCAGTTCGTGGCGCCGGCGCTGCCCGGCTTCCTGGCGGCGTATCCCGAGCTGAGTGTGCGCCTGAGCGCCAACGACCGCCTGATCGACATGGTGGACGAGGGCGTGGACGTGATGCTGCGCATCGGCGAGCTGCCCGATTCCGGCCTGGTGGCGCGCAGCGTTTTCAAGAACCGCTACATCTGCTGCGCCTCGCCGGAGTTCGTCGCGCGCCACGGCCGGCCCCGGCATCCCGATGACCTGAACGACATCCCCTGCCTGAACTTCGTCTATCCCAAGGCCCGCCAGCTGCGGCCGTGGATCTTCCAGCAGGACGGCCAGCCCTTCACCAGCACCCCGCGCGGCGCGGTGGCGATGGACCATGTGGAGTCGCTGATCGAGATGGCGATCAACGGCGGGGGAGTGGTGCAGCATCTGTCGGTGTCGCTGATCGAGCCGCTGCGCAGCGGCGCGCTGGTGCCGCTGCTGGCGCAATGGCAGGCGCCTGGACCGGATGTGTCGGTGCTGTATCCGCAGCGGCACCAGCGCGCCGCCCGCATCAAGGTGTTCGTCGACTTTGTCGACGCCTTGTTCAAGAGCGCCGCGGCTTCCTGCCCGCCAGCGGCTTGATTGGTAGCCCGATTTTATTTTCTTGACAATATCCACTCGCAAGAAGCACGCGTGGTCGTATCCGCAAGGTGGTTGGCGATGCAAGATATTTGGTAGTTAAATGCTACTTCTATTGGTATTTAATTATCCAAATACGTGGTTTTTCGATAGATTTTTTGGTGTTGTACTCTAATGCATCGACAGTTGCCACACGGCAGTATAAAGTACTTACATCCGAATCAGTTCTTCGGAACGGCTCCCTAGCCAGGCGCAAAGCGCCTTAGCCGCGACCTTCCCACCCTGTTGAGCATGACCGCCCGCGCTCGCGGACGGCGTCCGCGTCTTCGCGCGTCCTGAACACGGTGCACTTGGCAGAACACGCCGTATGTAACGATAGACAGGAACCACGAATGACCGTTGATTTTTCACCGCTGGCTTTCACTTTGACGATGCTCGCTTGCGCCGCGGCGCAGGCCGACGATGGCGCCGCCGCGCCGCGCTGGACCTTCGGCGGCTATGGCACGCTGGGTTTTGTGCACAGTAACGACAGCCAGTCCGACTTCACCGCCAACGTCCTCAATCCCGGCAACGCCGGCGCCAGCCACGAATGGAGCGCCACGGTGGACAGCCGCGTGGGCATGCAACTGGGCCTGAACCTGGACAGCCGCTGGTCGGCGGTGCTGCAGGTGGTGTCCGAACGCACGCTGCAAAGCGGCTATGCGCCGATGGTCGAATGGGCCAACGTCAAATACCAGGCCACGCCGGACCTGAGCCTGCGGGTGGGACGCATCGCGCTGCCGCTGTTCCTGGCCGGCGACTATCGCAAGGCCGGCTATGCCTTGCCGTGGGTGCGGCCGCCGGTCGAGGTGTACGGCGCCATCCCGATCAGCAATAGCGATGGCGTCGACGCCAGTTATCGCTGGAGCGCGGCCGGCATCAACAACGTCACCCAGGTCTTCTTCGGCCACACCGATGTCACCGTCACGCCGCAGGAACATGCCACGGCGCGCGCGATGACTGGCCTGTCCAACACCACAACCAGCGGCGCGCTGACCGTGCGCGCCAGCGCGATGAGCACCGAGTTGACGCTCAAGCTGGCGCGCGAACTGTTCGCCGGCTTGAGCCAGTTCGGGCCGCAGGGCGCGGCGCTGGTGGCGCGCTACGATGTCGACGCCAAACGGGCCGACGTGGTCTCGCTGGGCGCCAGCTACGATCCGGGCGCCTGGTTCCTGATGGGCGAAGTGGGGCGCATGAACGCCCGCTCCTACCTGGGCGACAAGACCGCCGCCTACATCAGCGGCGGCTATCGCTTCGGCGACCTGACGCCATACATCTCCTATGCCGTGTCGCGCTCCAATATGCCGACCCGCATTGCAGGCCTGGACCTGGGCGGCCTGCCGCCGCAACTGGCCGGCGCTGGCGCCCAGCTGAACGCAGGCTTGAACCAGATGCTGGACACCATTCCGCAGCAGCGCAGCATCACCGCCGGCGTCCGCTGGGACCTGCGCGCCAACTACGCGCTCAAGCTGCAGTACGACCGCCTGACGCCGCAGCGCGGCTCGAACGGCACCTTCATCAATGTGCAGCAGGGCTTCCAGTCCGGCCACCCGATCGGCGTGATCAGCGCTTCGGTCGACTTTGTGTTCTGAAGGGGATGCCATGTCTATCCTTCGCTTGATACCCCTGGTGCTGCTGGTGCTGGCATGCACCGGCGCCGGCGCGGCCGAACTGGTCGTCATCGTCTCGGCCCGCAATCCGCTGTCGGTGCTAAGGCCCGAGCAGGTGGCCGACATCTTCCTGGCGCAGACCGGCCGCTTCCCCGGCGGCGACGAAGCCATGGCGCTGGACCTGCCGCTCGGCAGCCCGCTGCGCGATGAGTTCTACAACAAGGTGGCGGCCAAGTCGCCGGCGCTGATGAAGGCTTACTGGACCAAGATGGTGTTCACCGGCCGCGGCCAGCCGCCGCGCGAGCTGGACAGCAGCATCGCGGTGCGCAAGATGGTGGCCGAGAATCCGTCGATGATAGGCTATATCGACCGCGCGGCGCTCGATGCCAGCGTCAAGGCCGTGCTGGTGACGCGATGACAGCGCGCACCCGCAGCGAGACCCTGCGCAACCGCTGGCTGCGGCGCGGGCTGGACACACACGTTTCGCTGCCCTTGTTTGCCTTGCTGCTGCTGGTGGCGATCTGGGTGGTGACCTTCCACGAGATCGACGCCGAGCGCGTGCACGCGCGCGAAGCCGCCACCGATTCGCTGCGCGAATTGATGGGCACCTATGAGGCGCAGGTGGCGCGCAGCCTGGATGGCATCGACCAGACGCTGCGCGTGCTCAAATATGCGGTCGAACGCAAGGGCGCGCTGGGCGCGTTGCCGGAACTTGGCCGCGAAGGCTTGCTGCCGCCGGGCGTGGTGTTCGTGGTCAGCATCGTCGACCGCAACGGCCTGACCGTCGCCAGCAATCCCAAGGCGTTGCCGATTTCGGTGGCCGATCAAAACTACTTCAAATTCCATCAGGAGCGCGACAGCGGCGTCACCTTCGTCAGCCAGGCCACGCGCGACGCCGCCAACACCGAGTGGCATTTGCACTTCACCCGCCGGCTGGACGACGACACGGGCAACTTCGCCGGCATCGTCATCGTCGAAACCGATCCCGCCTACTTCACCAGCAGCTATGAGCGCAGCCGTCTCGGCGAGCAGGGCATGCTGGGCCTGGTGGGCAGCGACGGCGTGGTGCGCTCGCTGCGCATCGGCGACAAGCTGTCCTTCGGCCAGCACATGGAACAATCGGCGGAACAGGTCAGCACCGTGGACGGCGTGCGCCGCTACAGCGGCATGCGCGAGCTGCACGGCGTCGCGCTGAACGTGGTGGTCGGCCTGTCGGAGCGTGAGCAGATGGCTGGCTTCGAGCGCCAGCGCCGCGAGAAAACCTGGGAGGCGTCGGTCGCCAGCGTGGCGCTGGTACTGAGCACCGCCTTGCTGTGGCTGTGGTCCTGGCAGGGGGCGCGCAACCGTGCCCGCATGCGGCGCGCGCAGGAGACCTATGCGGCGGCATCGGCGGCCAGCCTGGACGCTTTCTTCGTCCTGCGCGAAGTGCGCAACAGCGGTGGCGAGATCATCGACTTCGTCTTCGTCGACGCCAACTCGCGGGCCGAGAAGATGACCGGCTACAGCAAGGAAAAACTGCGGCTGATGACGCTGTGCGGCCTGATGCCCCAAGCGCGCAGCAACGGCATGTTCGACCATCTGGTGCAGGTGACGCAGGTAGGCGGCGTGCATGAACAGGAATGGGAGAGCAATATCCCGCAACTGCGGGCGCGCTGGCTGCATCAGCAGGTGGTGCCGGTGGAGGGCGGGCTGGTGGCCATCGTGCGCGACATCAGCGAACGCAAACTGGCCGAGGAGCGCATGCTGCACCTGGCGCATCACGATACGCTGACCGGGATGCCCAACCGCAGCCTGATCGCCAGCCGTCTCGAGCTGACCATCGCCCAGGCCAGCCGCAACGGCGGCGCGGTGCTGGTGGCCTTCATCGATCTTGACGGTTTCAAGCTGGTCAACGACGGCCTGGGACACAACGCCGGCGACGAGCTGCTCAAGGTGGTGGCCGCGCGCATGAGCGCCTGCCTGCGCGCCGGCGACTCGGTCGGCCGTTTCGGCGGCGACGAATTCGTGCTGGTGCTGAACGAGCCGCGTCACAGCGAGCGCGCCGCGCCGGTGCTGGAGCGGGTGCGCGAGGCGGTGCTCAAGTCGATCACGCTGAGCGGACAGGAAGTCCAGGTCAGTTGCAGCATCGGCGTGGCGGTCTACCCCAACGACGGCGCCGACGCCGAAACGCTGCTGATGCACGCCGACGCCGCCATGTACCGCGCCAAGGACCTGGGCAAGAACAACTGCCAGTTCTACACCCGCGAAATGAACGCCTGCATCGAGGAGAAACTGTTGCTGCTGGAAGGCTTGCGCAGCGCATTGGACGACGGCCAGTTCCGTCTGGTGTACCAGCCCAAGGTCGACCTGCATACGGGCCGCATCTTCGGCGTGGAGGCGCTGGTGCGCTGGGAGCATCCGGAACAGGGCTGCATCGGGCCGGACCGCTTCATCCCGCTGGCCGAGGAGAGCGGCATGATCATCGCGCTGGGCGAGTGGGTGTTGCAGACCGCCTGCCGCCAGAACCGCGCCTGGCAGGACGCCGGCCTGCCGCCGCTGCGGGTCGCCGTCAACGTCTCGCCGCGCCAGTTCGAGGAGCAGGGGCTGGTGCAGCGGGTGGCGCTGGCGCTGGCCGACAGCGGCCTGGCGGCCGAATGGCTGGAGCTGGAAGTGACCGAAGGCGTCATCATGCGCGACCTGCAGCAGGCCGTGGACAAGATGGCGGAAGTGCGGGCGATGGGCGTGTCGCTGTCGATCGACGATTTCGGCACCGGTTATTCAAGCCTGTCGGCGCTGAAGTCGTTCCCGATCAGCACCTTGAAAATCGACAAATCGTTTGTGCGCGACCTGGGCGTGAGCGAGGGCGACGAAGCCATCGCCAGCTCCATCATCGATCTGGCGCACCGCCTGCGCCTGCGCGTGATCGCCGAGGGCGTGGAGACCGAGCAGCAGCTAGCCTTCCTGCGCCGGAACGGCTGCGACGAGATGCAGGGTTATCTGTTCAGCCGTCCGCTGCCGCCGGAGCAGCTGCGGCAACTGCTGCTGGAGCAGACGCCGCCGCGTGCCGTGGTCGCGCTGCCGGAACCTACAGCGGCTTGATCACGTAGACGCAGCGGCGGGCGCCGTTGAGCATGTGCTCGACGCGGCCCACCGAACATTCGGGACCCAGCACGCGCTGGAACACATCCAGCTCCGAGCGGCAGAATTTCTGGCACTGGCGCGCGGCCGCGCAGATCGGACAGTGGTTCTCGATCAGCAGCATGCTGCCGTCGTCGCGGGTTTCGACTTCGGCCATATAGCCTTCGGCGCTGCGCGCCTGCACCAGCGCTTCCACCCGCTGCGGCAGCGTGCTCGATGCCTGCAGATGCTGGCGATACTGCTGTTCGCTGGCCGCCTCGCGCGCGCCGATCAATTTATCGAGGCCGGCTTCGCCGAACAGGCCGCGCACCTGATCGATCAGTTGCAGCGTCAGGTCGGCGTGGCGGTCGGGGAAGCGCGCGTGGCCGGCCTCGGTCAGCAGCCAGCGGCGCGACGGCCGGCCAGGCTTGTCGGCCACTTCCTCATACGTCACCATGCCTTTTTCCTGCCACGATTCGAGCTGCTTGCGCGCGCCCATCGAGGTCAGGTTGAGCAGGCCGGCCAGTTGCTGCGCGGTTTGCGGGCCGCGCGTCTTCAGCAGGAACAGCGTGTGTTCGGCGGTGTTCATGGCAGCGCCCCTTCGAGCTTGTCGCGGTCGTTGCGCGCCATGCTGGCGTGCCAGGTCTGCATGCGCCAGGCCGACCACGCCGTCAGCGCCGCGCCCAGCACCAGGATCAGGCGCGTGTCGATCAGCGTCAGCACCGCGCCGATCAAGGCCATGATGATGTTGGCCAGGCAGAAGGTGGTGGAGATCAGGCCCATGACGGCGCCTTGTCCGTGTGCGCCGAAGCGCTCGGCGCACCAGTTGGGGACGATGGCGTTGTAGATCGAATGCGGTATGCCGTACAGGACGATGGCGGCGATGCCGATCCACGCGTTGCTGGCCGCGAGCAGCGCGATCAGCGAGGCCGTGACCAGCGCGAAGCGGCGCGCCCGCAGCAGCGGTTCGCCCCTGAACGGACGGCCGGCGAACATGGTGGTGGTGGTCATCACCGCGCACATGGCGGCGGTGGTCCAGGCGATGCCGCGCGCGCCGAAGCCGGGCACTTCGACCAGCCACAGTGGATAGAATTCGTAGAACGCCGTCACGCCGCAGGTGTAGGCCAGCGTGACGATGAACAGGTTGCGCAGGTCCGGTTCGCGCAGCAGGTTGAGCGAGTGGCGGTCGCGCGCCACCTGCCACCACGAGGTGGTCGCCAGCGACGGCGCCTCGGTCGGCAGCACCACGGCCACCAGCAGCGCCACCAGCAGCAGCGCCGCCACGGCGATCCAGAACGGCACCGTGATGCCCCACACCAGCGTCATGCCGGCCAGCAGCGGACCGGCCAGCCAGCCCATGTAGAACGCGCCGTTCAGCCACGACAAGGCTTTGCGGCGCAGGTCGCCGTCGAGGCGGTCGGCCAGCATGGCGCGCGCCACCGAGCCGTTGCCTTCCAGCAGACCGGTGACGAAGCGGGCGACGATGAACAGCGGGTACGATTCCAGCAGCAGCGCGCAGGCCGTGGCGGCGTGGCCGATGGCGGCGCCGACGGCGGTGATCAGCAGCACCGGGCGTCGGCCGTAGCGGTCGGACATCGGCCCGAGCAGCGCGGAGCCGATCAGCAGGCCGAGCGGATTGATGGTCAGCGCCAGGCCGAACAGCAGTTTGGGCGGCAGGCCGAGGAACTGGTTCAAGCCGTTGCTGACGCCGGCGGCGAACAGCGGCGGCAGGATGGGATAGGGCAGCGACGCGCCTATCGTCGAGAGCAGGGCCAGCAGGCAGGCGGCGCCTATCAGCAGAGGTGTTTTCATCGTCGGCAATCAAAGGTAGCGAGTACCGATACTGTAAGCGGCCTCCGCTAGTAAGTAAACTAAAATGTTTATTAACTCAGTAGTGCAGCACTAGTGGCAGGCCGGGACGGCAATCGTGGGTCCGGCCTTGCGCGCCGTGGTCGAAACAGATCTCCATCAGGTAGGCGTCGCCTTCGAGCAGTGTCAGTTGCGCGCTCGTGCTGCTGGCTTTCGTCGCAGCCGATAACGCTTGCTGCGGCAGCGGCAGCGTCAACGTGACGGAAGTGATCGTGTTCACGCCGGCCGCATGGTTCAGCGGCTGGCGGCGCGCTTCCGGATAGGCTGACGGCGCAGCGCCTTTGGGCAGGAAGAACCACATCGGCTCCGATGCCGGCACGTCCGCACCTATGCCGATCTGCATGCCCGGCGGCAGATAGGCCGGCGTGTAGCCCCAGCACGGGAAAGGCGCGGCGACATCGTCGCTGGATGGCCGCCAGCATATGCCGAACGGGCAGGCCGGGCTGGCGTCGGCCAGGCGTTCGGCCAGCAGGGTGGGGCTGGTCCGGGCGCTGCGCACTTCATCGTCGTTGGCGATCCACAGCAATTCGAGGAAGGCGTTGTGGAAAAAGAAGCGGCGGTTCTCGGTGCCTTGGCCCGGATGGCGGTTGCCCGATCCTTCGCTCAGGCCGAAGGACCGCAGCAGCGCCGCTTCCGGCGCGCCAACGCGGGCGCGGATGAACAGGTGATCGATCTGCATGGTGGCCATTGCTTATTGCTGCTGTTCGACCATCTTGCGGATCTTGACGGCCTTCTCGAAGTGATCGAGTTGGTGGGTGCGTATCCACCATTCGGCCGCTTCCATCAGCAGCTCCGGGTCGTCGTTCTTGTTGGCGAAGAAGGCGTAGAACGACAGGCCCACGGTCTCTCCCTTTTGCGCGATCTTGTCGTTGCAGACGCGGATGATTTTTTCTCTCAGTTGAATACGCACGTTATCGATTTTTCTGGTTGCAAGAACCTTAACTATACATCGTTGCGCTATGATGCGACATCACTCTTACACAGACACACGATGAAGAATTGGTTTGCCAGCCAGCGCGGCGCGTACTTTTTTCTGCTGCTCGGCATCGGCCTGATGCTGGTGTTTGTCGCGCTGGAGCGCAATTTCCCCAATGCCGATCAGCTGGAGACGGCGAGCGGCCGTGTGGCCGCGTCGCAGTCGGCGCAGGGCGGCCTGTATTTCACGCTGGATGGCGAGCAGCGCCAGTTCGTGTTGTTCGACAAAGGCGACTCGGACCAGCGCCTGCGCGCGGCGATCCGCGATGCCGAGGCCTATCCGATCAAAGTGCGCTTTCATCCAGGGCAGGTCAGCAGTCCAAGTTTTTTGCCGGGACGGTTTTATACGGTCTACGGCGTGACGGTCGGCGGCAAGGAAGTCTCCAGCCTGGCCACCGTGCGGGGTAGCTACCGCCGCGACAACCTGATCGCGCTGGCGATGGGCGTGCTGTTCGCGGCCTACGGCGGGACCCGCGTCTGGAACTTCAGGAATGCGGTCGTAGTCGCGCCAGCAGTTCGACATCGCCGGCCACGATAAAGGCCAGGTTGGCGGTGATATGTTCGACCGGCCAGTCCCACCACGCGATCGCCTGCAACCGCGCCGCCACCTCGGGCGCGAAGCGCTCCTTGATCTGCCTGGCCGGATTGCCGCCGACCACCGTGTATGGCGCGACGTCGCTCGTCACCACCGAGCGCGATGAAACGATGGCGCCGTCGCCGATGGTCACGCCGGGCATGACCAGCACGTCGTAACCTATCCACACATCGTTGCCGATCACCGTGTCGCCCTTGTACGGCAGCTCGCCCGGCGCCGGCATCACTTGTTCCCAGCCGTTGCCGAAGATCTGGAACGGATAGGTCGAGATGCCGGACAGCTTGTGGTTGGCACCGTTCATGATGAACTTGACGCCGCGCGCCAGTGCGCAGAATTTGCCGATCACCAGCTTGTCGCCGATGAAGGGGAAGTGATACAGCACGTTGCGCTCGAAGTTTTCCGCGTCGTCGGGATCGTCGTAGTAGGTGTAGTCGCCGATGACGATGTTCGGATTGTCGACCGTGTTCTTGATGTAGCAGACTTGCGGGAAGCCCGCCATCGGATGCGGGTTATTGGGGGATGGTCCGTTCATTCACTCTCCTCAGATATTGAGAAAACTCTTTCCGCAGGATCTCAATATTTTTCCCATATGAGACTTCCAGTGCTTGCGGAAACTCAGTTCCGGATAGCAGCAGCTGCATCAGTTTTTCGAATTTTTCAGGTTGGGTATCGTGCATATAATGTACAAACGATGCGCCAATCCTGTAGATAAGCCAGTTCGCCACCCCATTCCTTGTGACGGCATCAGCGGGATTTTTACTTGCGAACCAAAAGTCAACGCGACCAGACAAGTAGGCTTCTTTTTCCGCGCTGCTCATTAATTCCGACACATCTTTTTCTTTGGTGTAGTCCGGACCGCCGTCTGCGACAAAAACAGCAATTCCTTCTCTGAACCACATAGGAATATTCTCAATGTGAGTTTTTTCTCCCAGATGCGTATTGAAAAGATAGTGCGTGAGCTCATGCGTTGTTAGCTCGGCGAGAGATTCTTCGCCACGGTCGAAAGCGCCTGGAGATAAAAATAATTTCCCCCAATACACAGCGCCCCTGACGTTTTTTGATAAAAACACATAGTCATTGAACGAGTCCTGCGACGCGCAAACATAAGTTTCTATCGGTTTTGCAAAATGCGCATTCAGAGTGACTTCCACCTTGCGCTGGCTGGCACTCAGAATTTCCTTCAATGACAGTGCATTCCCCTTCGCGCTTTTTTCGTATCGTATCCGCGAATCTTCCGCCAGCGTTATAAAGTTGTCCGTCGACTTGTATTTTGCGATTAATGCCTTTAAAAATAGAGGTTTATTTAAAAAAACACCCAGGACAAGCAGGACTATGACGCAGCCTATTGGAATTATAAATTTCCAACGATTTAATTTAGTCATTACGACACGTCGCGCTGGCGGCGGAAGGCCAGCCAGCCGGCGATCACCGTGAAGCTGGCGACGATCGCCACCACCAGCCAGAAGCCTTCCGGGTCCTGCGCCAGCGGGATGCCGCCGACGTTCATGCCCAGCAGGCCGGCGATGATGTTGATCGGCAGGGCCAGCACCGTGACGATGGTCAGCACGAACAGGCTGTGGTTATTGCCTTCGTTGACCAGCGCCGCAATCTCTTCCTGGATCAGCTTGATGCGCTCCTGCAGCGAGGCCATGTCCGCCAGCACCATCGAGAATTCCTCGGTCGACTCGCGCAGTTCCTGGGCGTCGAGTTCGGCCACCCAGGCCGGCGGCCGTTGCAGCAGCCGGAACAGCGCGGCCGGTTCCGGCGCCAGCAGGCGCTGCAAGCGCACCAGCACGCGCCGCAGCGCGCCCAGGCTGGCGCGCTTGGTCTTCAGTTTGCCGGCCAGCAGATTGTCCTCGATCTCGTCGACGGTGCTGATGGCGTTGCGGACGATCTTGATCAGCGCGTCGGCCTGGTCGCGCAGCAGGTGGATCAGCAGCTCCACCGACGAACGTATCGGCTCGCCGTTGCGCACCGCGTTGCGCAGGCCGTCGACCGCCTTCAACGGCTTGCGCCGCGCGCTGATGACGATCTGCTGGTCGACGCTCAGCCACAGCGTGGAGATGTCGGACGGCTCGAACGAAAAATCGTGCAGCACGTCGTTGACCACGGCGATCAGCATGTTGTCGGCCATTTCGATGCGGGTCGAGCGCGGGCCTTCGTGCAGGCTTTCGTAGAATTCTTCCGGCAGCGCGGTGTGCTCGTGCAGCCATTTTTCGCTGGCGGTGTTGGCCAGGTTGTAGTGCAGCCAGATGAATTCCTGCGGATGCTGCTCGCGCTCGGCCAGCCACAGGGATGCGGCGTCGGCGTCCAGCGGCAGGCCCTTGCAGTCCGGTGCGCGGCCGAACAGGTAGCCGCAGACCAGACCCGATGAGTCGGAACCGTAGGACAGTGGCGCATTCTGCATTCAAATTCTCCGTGATGGTCGCGGGCATCAGGATAGCAAATTACGCTAAGATGGGGTGATATATCCTCGGTCGGAGAGAGCATGCAGCCAGCGTATCAACAACCGGATCTGCCGCCGCAGCTGCGGCGCTTTGTCGATGGCATGGACGCGCTGCTGGCGCGCGGTGCGGCCGAAGCCGACATCGTCGCGCAGGGCGGGGCGCTGCTGCGCACCTTGCTGGCGCACGACGACTGGCTGCCCGATGCGCTGGCGCAGCCGCATCCGCAGTTCTACCGGCAGTACCTGCTGTATCTCGATCCCGCTGCTCGTTATTCGGTCGCCAGCTTCGTGTGGGGGCCGCGACAGCGCACGCCGCTGCACGATCACACGGTGTGGGGACTGGTCGGCATCCTGCGCGGCGCGGAGGTGGCGCAGCCATGGCGCCACGACGACAGCGGGGCGCTGGTAATGGACGGCGAGCCCTTGCTGTTGCGGGCGGGAGAGGTGAGTGCGGTGTCGCCCACCTTGGGCGACATCCATGAAGTGCGCAACGCCTGTGACGACCGGGTGTCGGTCGGCGTGCATGTGTATGGCGCGGATATCGGCGCCGTCGACCGCTTTGTGTACGCGCCCGACGGCAGCCGCAAGCCGTTCCGCTCCGGCTACGCCAATCGTTGATGCAAACTCAGACCAGCAGCGCGTTGTTCATCTCGATGGCGTCGATCTTGGCTTCGGCCAGCATGGATTCGAGCTTTTCCTCGTCGATGAACAGGTCGATGGCCGAATCGGAGTGCGGCGGCAGGTCGCGCTGGGCTTCCTGCAACGGCGACTTCACCGGCGTCAGGTGATTGGCCAGCAGCAGCGTGTCGAGCAGCGTGTCCGGCGGGATCGACATGAAGCTGTCGCGCAGACCTTCGATGGCTTCGGCCACCGGCTCCGGGATGCACAGCTTGCGCATCACTTCGCGGGTGATGATTTCCTCGCTGGCCGAGTGCCAGTTCTCGGGATCTTCTTCCAGCAGGCCGGGGAATTCGTCGGCGCGCGACAGCAGGTAGAAGCCGCCCACTTCGTGCACGATGGCGGCGAACAGCGCCGTGTCGGGGTTCACGCCGGTGACCTGGCGCGCGATGATGCGCGACAGCGCCGCCACGGCGATGGTGTGGTCCCACAGCTTTTCCGCCTTGTAGCGCAGCTCGGGGTCGGCGATCTTGGCGCCGAACTGGCGCACCACCATGGCGGCCGCCAGCGCGAACAGATTCTGGTAGCCGATGCGCATGATGGCGCCGCGCACGTTGGTGATCACCGGCGCGCCGGAGCGGTTGAACATCGCGGAATTGGCGATGGCGACGGTGCGTGCGGCCAGGATAGGCTCCGCCAGCACCAGGCTGATGGCCTTGTCGACCGGGCATTCCGGATCGTCGAGCGCAAGTTGAACGCGGAGCGCCGCATTGACACTGGTCGGGAAAACCAGTTCACCACGGATGGCCAGCGCCGCGATATGGCCGAATGCTTCTAGTTTATTCATGATCAAAATTATACGCATGCGCGGCCCCAATCTCAACGCCATCTTGGCTCGCGCGTGGCTTCTGGGGCCTTGAGGAGGCGGCAATGCCACACTGTGGGGCATTCGGCGGGGATGGGAGGCTGGTGAGGGAGCCGTGCGCGGCGACGTCACAGGCGCCGCGCACGGGGTAAAGCGAAGATCAGGTTCAGGCGTTGGCGAATTGCGGACGGCGCTGGGCGCCTTCGCGGTTGTAGCGGCTGACCGACAGGTCGTCCGACAGGATGGCCGGGCGGCGGGCCGAGATCAGGTCCGACAGCAGCTGGGCCGAGCCGCAGGACATGGTCCAGCCCAGCGTGCCGTGGCCGGTGTTGACGAACAGGTTGCGCAGGCCGGTGCGGCCGACCACCGGCGTGCCGTCCGGCGTCATCGGACGCAGGCCGGTCCAGAAGCTGGCGGCGGCGGTGTCGCCGGCGCCGGGGAACAGGTCGTTGACCACCATTTCCAGCGTTTCGCGGCGGCGCGGGTTGAGCGCCAGGTTGAAGCCGGCGAGCTCTGCCATGCCGCCGACGCGGATGCGGTCGTCGAAGCGGGTCACGGCGATCTTGTAGGTTTCGTCCAGAATGGTCGAGACCGGCGCGGAGGCGGCGTTCACGATCGGCACGGTGATCGAATAGCCCTTCATCGGATAGACCGGGATCTTGACCAGGTCCTTCAGCAGCGTGGTCGAGTAGGCGCCCAGCGCGACCACGTAGGAGTCGGCCGTCACCAGCTCGGCGCCGCACTGCACGCCTTTGATCTCTTCGCCGGCCGTGACCAGGCCGCTGATGTCGACGCCGTAGCGGAACTTGACGCCCAGCTGCTCGGCCATCGCGGTCAGGCGGGTGGTGAACAGCTGGCAGTCGCCGGTTTCATCGTTGGGCAGGCGCAGGCCGCCGACCAGCTTGTTCTGGTCCAGGCCGGGTTCGGCGGCGACCAGTTGTTCGCGGTTCAGTAGCTCGTAGGGCACGCCGGTTTCCTGCAGCACCTGGATGTCCTTGGCGGCGTCGTCCAACTGCTTCTGGGTGCGGAACAGCTGGGTCGTGCCTTGCTGGCGGCCTTCGTATTCGATGCCGGTGGCGGCGCGCAGGGCTTTGAAGCAGTCGCGGCTGTATTCGGCCAGGCGCACCATGCGTTCCTTGTTGACGGCGTAGCGTTCGGCATTGCAGTTTTGTAGCATCTGCCACATCCATTGCAGCTGGAACAGCGTGCCGTCCGGGGTGATCGACAGCGGGGCGTGGCGTTGCAGCATCCATTTCATCGCTTTGAGCGGGATGCCGGGCGCGGCCCATGGGGAGGCGTAGCCGGGGGAGATCTGGCCGGCGTTGGCGAAGCTGGTTTCCAGCGCGGGACCGGGCTGACGGTCGAGCACGGTCACGTCGTGGCCGGCTTGCGCCAGATAGTAGGCGCTGGTGACGCCGATAACACCGCTACCCAAGATCACAACCCGCATTACAGTCTCCCGATTATTTAGCCATACCAGATATTCCGCTATGGTATGCTTGTATTGCTAGTATTTGTTACTATATAACTTCATATATTCAGTGGATTTTCATGCGAATTCAAAAAGAATCGGTCCGCAGCCTCGATAAACTGGACAGAAAGATATTGCGCATCCTGCAGGAGGACGGGAGGATCTCGATGAAGGACTTGAGCGAGCAGGTCGGCCTGTCGATCACGCCGGCCATCGAGCGGGTCAAGCGCATGGAACGGGACGGGGTGATCACCGGCTACCACGCGCGCATCGATCCGCCGGCGCTGGGGGCGAAGTTGCTGGTGTTCGTGGAGATCACGCTGAACCAGAAATCGGGGCCGGTGTTCGAGCAGTTCCGGCGCGAGGTGCTGCGCATACCGGAGGTGCAGGAATGCCATCTGGTGTCGGGCGACTTCGATTACCTGATCAAGGCGCGCATTCATGAAATGGCCGAGTACCGCAAGCTGCTGGGCGACATGCTGCTCAGCTTGCCGGGGGCGGCGCAGTCGAAAAGCTATGTCGTGATGGAGGAGATCAAGGAGACGTTGATCCTGTCTACCGAGGTGGTGCCGGGTTGAGCCGAATCAAAGTGTGCTGCTTGCGTGGCGCGGGCAGAGGCGCACAATGTGGAGATGAACGGTACATTCGACACCCTCAGTTATACCAAGCGTTTGGAAGCGGCCGGTGTACCCGCTGAGCAAGCGGAGGCGCATGCGCTCGCGCTTCGTGAAGTGATGCTGACGCAATGTGCGACCAAGGCCGATATCTATGATTTGCGTGAGGCGATACTCACACAAGGTGGCCGATTGGACGCCCATGGCGGCCAACTGGAGCAAATGATCCGGGAAGTGGCCGCCGAGTCGGAAAGGCGCGATCTGCAGTTGAGCGCAAAAATTGATCTGGAAGTACAGCGGCTGGATGGTTCGATCAAGCAGCAGGGCAACCATCTCCATAACGACATGCTTAAGATAAAGGCCGATCTGATGGGCTGGACCCTGGCGCTCAATATCTCGCTGGTTGCCATTCTATTCGCCGCGCTGACCTACTTCCGCGCTTAGCCGTGTGCCAGCTAACGTAGTGATCGCGCCGCTTCAGTTAAAATGCAATAACAGCATTATTTAACGAAGCGGAGCAAGTGTGAACAATCAGCACGGTACTCCCGGCGATACCCATGTGGTCAGCGTGCGCTCGCTGGACGAGCACATGTCCACCGACCAGAGTTTCAGCTCGGCCTACGCGCGCGCCGTGGGCGCCATCGCCGGCAACGAAGGCAGCCTGACGCTGGCGCAGTTCGCGGCAGTCACCGACATCGCCGGCGACGGCAAATCCTCCGCCGTCTTCACCGCATTGGTATTGAACGCCATCGAATCGGGCGTGGACGTCGACTGGGCATTCAACGCCCTCGGCCGCAGCAGCGCCGGCATCGACCAGGCCGCGCGCGAAAACGCCCTCAGCATGACCATCCCGCTGCTGGCGCTGCACGGCCCCGACGCCCGCGTGCTGGCGCAACGCCTCGCCAAAGCCTTGTCGGCCCGGCTCTCGCCCGAAGACCTGAACCGCCTGCCACAGACCGAAGAGCGCGGCATCCTCGCCAACCTCGGCGAACAGGCGCGCCGGCTGGTGCGCGGCCGCTCGCTGGCCGACGCCGTGGCCGATTTCGGCCGCCACGCGGGACAACCGGTGCTGGTCGAACACGCACGCAATTTCCAGTCCGGCGACATCGATCATGTTCAACTGCGGGAACTGGTGGGCAGCACCACTGCCGCCATCGCGCAGGACATCAGCGTCTACCTGGAACAGGCGCGCATGCTGTCGGTGGGCGAGGCGATGGCCGCGACCTTGGTCAGCGCCGCCAACGAGCTGAAAAACCAGGTGCTGCAACGCCTGACCCTGGTGGACCAGCGCATCGCCTACGAACGCCGCCTGCTGCTGGAGGAAATCGACGACGCCGTGCACGATGCCGGCAACGCCATCGAACTGGCGATCACCGACCGGCTCAACACCGATCAGTGGAAAGACGACGATGTGTGGGCCAGCATGGGACGCCAGCAGTTCGGCCAGGAGATGGAGCGGCGGCTGGACCGCATCGTGCGCCGCAAGGAGCAGTCGCTGCACCTGTTGCAGGAGGACTTGCGGCTGTTCCAGCAGGCGATGCGGCTGAATCAATCGTCGGTGTTCCAGCGTCAGCACCACTCGACGCTGGCCAAGCTGATGCCGCGGCTGCGGGTCGGCACGCGCATCGTCAACAGCGTCGACACGGCGGCCAACGTCACCTTGATGAGCGGAGCGGTGGTGGCGGCCGGCACCGGCACGGCGGCTTACCTGATCGGCGCGGCGGTGGTGTTGCCGGTGGTGGCGCCGGCGGCGCCGTTTGTCGGCGGCGCGGTGCTGCTGGCCGGCGCGTTCAAATGGTTCAGCGACGGCGGCAAACGCAAACGCACCGAGATCCGCGACAAGCGCGCCGCCTTCGAGGCCGAACTGCGCAAGCAGCTGCAAGCGGCCGAGTTGAGCTTCAACACCCAGCTGGACCTGGTGGCCCAGGGCTTCCACGACTCCGCGCTGCAGCTGCTGACGCCTTTGCTGCTGGAAGCCGAAGCGGCCGGCCGCGTGCCCGGCATGCGCCAGCGCATCGCCGACCGCGTGATTACCCAGGCCCAGGCGGCGATCCGCCAGCTCGACGCCGAGCTGTGCAAGTAACCCGGGTTTAGAGGTTGCGGGCGATGATGGCGTCGGCGGCGGTGGCGGCTTGCTGCAGCGGCTGCGCCAGCGTCTGCGTGCTGTAGACCGGCGTTTGCGGCATCGCCGCGCCCAGCACCGGACCGTCGGCCTTGCTGATGTCCACCGTCACCGTGGTCGACAGGCCGATGCGCAGCGGATGCTCGGCCAGCTCCTTCGGATCCAGCGCGATGCGCACCGGCAGCCGCTGCACCACCTTGATCCAGTTGCCGCTGGCGTTCTGCGCCGGCAGCAGCGAGAACGCGCTGCCGGTGCCGGCCGACAGTCCCACCACCTTGCCGTGGAATTCCACTTTGCCGCCATACATGTCGGCTTCGATCTTCGCGCTCTGTCCGACGCGGATATTGCGCAGTTCCGATTCCTTGAAGTTGGCGTCGACCCACAGCTGGTCGAGCGGCACGATCGCCATCAGCGAGGTGCCAGGCGCGGCGCGCGCGCCGATCTGCACGCTGCGCTTGGCCACGTAACCCGACACCGGCGCGACGATGGTGTTGCGGCGCGCCGCCAGCCAGGCCTGCACGTAGTCCGCCTTGGCCGCCTGCACCGCCGGATGCCGGGCCACCGTCACGCCGGCCACGCCGGCCTGCGCGGCCTCGGCCTGCCGGCTCGCCACCGCGATCGCGGCGCGCGCATTGTCGACCGCCTGGCGCGCGTGGTCGACTTCCTCTCCCGACACCGTGTGATCGGCCGCCAGCGGCTTGCGGCGCGCCAGGTCGTCTTCGGCGGTTTTCAATTGCAGCTTGCGCAGCGCGACGGTGGCGTCGTACTGGGCGACGTCGGCGTAACGCTGGCGTTGCTGGCGCACGGCGGCGCCGAGGCGGGCGTCGGCCTGGCTCAGCGCGATGTCGGCATCGGCCGTATCGAGCTTGATCAGGGTGGCGCCGGCTTGCACCATCTGCGTTTCGTCGGCGCGGATTTCGGTGACGTTGCCGGTCACCTGCGACGACAGGTTGACCAGGTTGCCGCCCACGTAGGCATTGTCGGTTTCCTGCTCCTTCGACAGCACGGCCTTGTAGTAAACCGCGTAGGCCACGCCGGCGGCGATGAACAGCAGCGTGATCGCGGCCAGCACGGTCTTGCGCTTTTTGTCGTTGGGTTTGGTGGTGTCAGTGCTCATGATGGGTTCCCGTTTTATTTGAAGGCGGTGGCGGTGGGCGCTTCTTCGCGATAGCCGCCGCCCAGCGCGTTCGTCAAAGCCACTTCGGCCAGTCGCTGGACTTGTTGCAGATAGAGGTCGGCGTCCTGCTGTTTGAGCAGCGCCAGTTGCGCGGACAGCACGCTGGCGCGGCCGGCAAGGCCGCGTTCCAGCCGCGCCTGCGCCGACGCCAGTTGCGCGCGCGCCGCGCCGGTGGCGGCCGACTGCTGCACGATCTGCTGTTCGATGCCTTGCAGCTGCACGCCGTCCTGCGCCACATCGCGCACGGCGGCGATCACCGCCTGGTTGTATTCGGCGATGCGTTCGTTGCGGCCGGTGCGGGCGCTGTCCAGTTGCGCGTCGAGGCGGCGGCTGTCGAACAGCGGCAGCGTCAGCGTCGGCCCGATGTAGAGCGTGCGGCTGGCCGCTTGCAGCAGGTTCTCCAGCTTGACCGTGTCCAGGCCGATGGAGCCGGTCAGGTTCACGTCGGGATAGAAGGCCGCCTTGGCCGCGTCGATCTTGCTGAGCGAGGCTTCCAGCTTCCAGCGCGCGGCTTGCAGATCCGGGCGCCGCGCCAGCAGTTCCATGCCGAGACGGGCGGGCAGGGCGTGCGCCGCGTTGCCCAATGGTTGCGGCTTGAGGTCGGCCAGCGCGCCGCCGTCGGCGCCGATCAGGGCGCGCAGGGCTTCGCGCTCGCGGCCGATGTCGGCGTTGAGTTGCGCCTGCTGCTTGCGGATCAGGCTCAACTCCGATTCGGCGGCGCGCTGCTCGTCGCCGACGGCCAGGCCGCCGGCGATGCGCTTGGCCTTGTCCTGCACCAGCGCCGCTTGCGCGGCCGCCAGCTGTTCGGTGTTGGCCAGGCGCGCCCACGCGCCTTGCAGACGGAAGTAGCTTTGCGCGATGGCGGCGGCCAGTGCGCGTTCCGCTTCGGCATAGACGGCGCGGCCGGCGTTCAACTCACCGACGGCGGCGGCGACCTGCGCGCGGTTCTTGCCCCACCAGTCGAAGTTGTAGCGGGCGTCGAGGCGCAGCGTCTCTGCGCTGAACCAGGCGCCGCCGATCGGCGCCGGGAACAGGCCGGTGCCGGAGTAGCGCTGGCGGTTGGCGCCGGCGTAGCCGTCGACATCCAGCCCCAGGTCGGCCGCGCTGCGCGACAGCGCCGAACGCGCGCTGCCGATCTGCGCCGCCGCCACTTCCAGCGTCGGGCCGGCGGCCAGCGCCTGCTTGATCAGCGCATTCAGTTGTTCGTCGTGGTAGGCGGTCCACCATTGCGCGTCCGGCCAGCCTTCCTGGGCCAGCTTGATGCCGGCCGACAGTTCGGCGCCGGCGATGTCGCGCCTGGCCAGCGGATGCGGGTCCGGCGTGATGTGGGCGCAGCCGGCCAGCGCCAGGGCGGCGGCCAGTAGCAAGGCGGTTTTTTTCACTTGAGGTTCCAATCGTTTCATCATCACTCCATGGCCGCGTGGTCGATCGCCGGCGCGGCCTGCCTGGCGGGCGGACGTATCAACAGCAGCAGCGGTATCACGCACAAGGTCAGGATCATCATCAGCCAGAAGTCGTCCACGTACGCGATCATCGAGGCCTGGCGGGTGATCTCGCCGTTCAGCGCGGCCGCCGCTTCCGGCGTGGCCAGGTTGTCCAGCAGCGACGGATTGACGGTGGTGATCTTCTCGGCCAGCGTGGCGTGCATGGCCTGGGTGTTCCGCACCAGCAGCGTCTGCACCATGGCGATGCCGATCGAGCTGCCGATATTGCGTATCAGGCTGTAGATGGCCGTGCCCTCGGCGCGCATCTCCGGCGACAGCGTGGCGAAGGTCGCGGCGCTCAGCGGCACGAACACCAGCCCCAGGCCCAGGCCCTGGATCACGCCCGGCCAGACGATGTCGCTGCGCGACAGCACCAATGTGTAGCCCGTCATCTGCCACAGCGAGAAGGCGGTGATGGCGAAGCCCAGTCCCAGCAGCAGGCGCAGGTCGAACTTGCCCACCAGCCGGCCCACCACCATCATCGCGACCATGGTGCCGATGCCGCTCGGCGCCGTCACCAGGCCGGCGACGGCGGCCGGATAGCCCATCAGGCTTTGCAGCATCGACGGCGTCAGCGCGCGCGAGGCGTACAGCACCAGGCCGACGATGAAGATGAACAGCAGGCCGCTGACGTAGTTCGCATTCTTCAGCAGCCGGTAGTCGAAGAACGATTTGCCGGCCGGCCGCAGCGCGGTGTGCGCGACGAAGTAGGCGAAGCTGAGCGCCAGCACGATGGCTTCCACCCAGGTCTCTTTGGCGGCGAACCAGTCATTCTGTTCGCCGCGGTCGAGCAGCATCTGCAGCGCGCCGATCGACAGGCTGAGGGTGGCGAAGCCGAAGGCGTCGAAGGTCATCTTGCGGGCGCCGGGCACGGGGCGGATGTAGCGCCAGATGCCGTAGAACGCCAGTGCGCCGACCGGCACGTTGATGAAGAACACCCAGCGCCAGTTGTAGCTGTCGGTCAGCCAGCCGCCCAGGGTGGGGCCGAGGATGGGGCCGATCATCACGCCCATGCCCCACACGGCCATGGCCGAGCCGTGCTTTTCGCGCGGATTGATGTCGAGCAGCGTGGCCTGCGACAGCGGCACCAGCGCCGCGCCGAACACGCCTTGCAGCAGGCGCGCGGCGACGATTTCGGCCAGCGAGCCTGACAGCCCGCACAGCACCGAGGCCGCCGTGAAGCCGGCCACCGCCGTCAGGAAGATGTTCTTCTGGCCGAAGCGGTCGCACAGCCAGCCGGTCAGCGGCGTGGCGATGGCGGCGGCCACGATGAAGGAAGTCAGCACCCAGGTGATCTGGTCCTGCGAGGCCGACAGGCTGCCCTGCATGTGCGGCAGCGCGACGTTGGCGATGGTGCCGTCCAGCGCCTGGATGATGGTCGCCAGCATGATCGAGATGGTGATCATGCGGCGGTTGATTGCGCCTGCGGCCGGGTTCATATGCGCGTTTCGAGATCGGCCTGCATGGTCTCCAGGAACTCGGTGACGACGCGCAGCAGCGCCGGATCGGCGCTGCCCAGCAGTTCCAGCCGCACGGTCGAGGCTTCGGCCCAGACGGTTTGATAGATTTCCTTGCCGGCCTCGGTCAGGCTGACCAGCTTGACGCGGCGGTCGGTCTCCGACGGCGTGCGCAGCATGTAGCCGGCCTTGACCAGGCGGTCGATGGTGGCGACCATGGTCGGGTCTTCGACGCCGACACGGGAAGCCAGCCGGGTTTGCGACGGCGGTTCCGTTTCCTTGGCGGTGTAGGCGATCGCCATCCAGCTGGCCTGGCTGATGCCCAAATGCTTGAGCCGTCGGTCGATGGCCAGGCGCCAGGCGCGGGCGGTGCCGTGCAGCGCGGCGGAGAAGCGCTCTTCGATAGAAGACATACCATTCACCTACTAATAGTTAGGACTCGAACTATTATTCTAGCACGGGTGTTTTCCCTTCGGCAAGCGACGTGCTACGCTGGCGTTATAGCCAAACAAGGAACCTTATGAAAACGCCTCTCGCCGCCGCGCTCTGCCTGTTGCCGCTGTTTTGTCTGGCCGAAGACGGGCCGCCGATCACGCCTTATCGCCCGTCCGTTTCCAGTCCGGCGCAGTTGCCGGCGGCCGGCCAGCTGGAGCTGGAGCTGGGCGGCTTGAGCAGCAAATCCGATGACGGCCGCCGCAACAGCCTGCCGTACGCGCTCAAGCTGGGCTTCAACGAACAGTGGGGTGTGGTGCTCGGCGGCGAAGCCTATGTGTCGGCGCCGGATGGCGGCGGCGGCCGCGCGCGCGGCATCGGCGATACCTTGTTCGTGCTGAAGCGCGCCTTCGTGCTGGACGAGGGCAGTGCGCTGGGCCTGGAGCTGGGCGCGAAAGCGCCCACCGCCAGGGACAGCATCGGCAGCGGCCGCGCCGACTACAGCCTGAACGGCATCTACAGCCGGGACATGGGCAGCGTCCACATGGACGCCAACCTCAACGCCACCCGCCTGGGCGCCTACGATGCCGGCACGGGCCGGGTGCAGACCGGCTTGTCGGCCTCGTTCTCGACTCCGGTGAACGAGCAGTGGGGCGTGACCGGCGAATGGTCCGGCACCCGCCGCAGCGGGGCGGCCAGTACCGCGCAGGTGCTGGTGGCGTTCAGCTACAGCCCCACCAAGCGGCTGACCATGGACTTCGGCGCCGCCCATGGCTTGAACAGCGCCTCGCCGAACTGGGCCTTCTTCAGCGGGGTGGTGTTGCCGCTGGCGCAACTTTGGTGAGGCATTGTGGTTTTCTGTGTACGCTAGCGTACGGATAGTCGGGCCCGCCTTTGTTACCATTCCAATTGAGCAAGTTCGCTCAGCCACGATTACAAGAAAAGAAGGCCATCATGAAAGCCAAGATCCTTGCCGCCAGCCTGCTGGCGTTGTCCTCCGCAGCCTTCGCCAGCGACGTCGGCGTATCCATCAACATCGGCCAGCCTGGTTTTTACGGCCGCATCGATATCGGCGATTATCCGCAACCTCAGGTAATCTATCGTGAGCCGGTGATCGTCCAGCGTCCGGTACGCTACGTGGAGAGCGCGCCGATCTACCTGCGCGTGCCGCCCGGCCATGCCAAGCATTGGGACAAGCATTGCGGCGCCTACAACGCCTGCGGCCAGCGCGTGTACTTCGTGCAGGATGGCTGGTACCAGAATCAATACGTGCCGCGCTACCGCGACCGTCATGGCGACGGCCGCCACGAAGAGCGCAGCGATGATCGTCGCGATGACCGTCGTGATGACCGACGGGACGACCGCCGCGATGACGACCATGGCAAGGGCCACGGCCATGACAACGGCAATGGCCACGGCAAAGGCCACAACAAGGACTGATCACGCGGCGCCAGCCGCCGCCCACAGGAGAAACGTTTGCAGAGTCAAATCTTGATCGTAGGTGGCGGGGCAGGCGGGCTGGAGCTCGCCTGCAAACTGGGCCGCAAGCTGGGTCCGCAGGCGGTGACGCTGGTCGACAGCCGCCTGTTCCATATCTGGAAGCCGTCGCTGCATGAGGTGGCGGCCGGCACGCTGGACGTGCACCAGGAAGGCCTGTCCTACCAGATGCTGGCGCACGACAACGGCTTCACCTTTGTCTACGGACCGATGCAGGCGCTCGACGCCGGGCAACGGCGGCTGACCGTCGGCGCCATCTACAGCGACGACCACGGCCGGCACGAGGAAGTGCTGCCGCAGCGCCACGTCGGCTACGAATCGCTGGTGCTGGCGATCGGCAGCACCTCCAATTATTTCGGCGTGCCCGGCGCCGCCGAACACACCATCTCCCTGAACGCCACCGAAGACGCCGAGCGCTTCCGCCTGACCTTGCTCAAGCTGCTGACCCAGGCCGAGCTGCAGAAAAGCACCCGGCCCGAGGCCGGCGTCGACATCGTCATCATCGGCGGCGGCGCCACCGGCGTCGAGCTGGCGGCCGAACTGCGCGAGGCCAGCGGCGTGTATGCCGCCTACGGTTTCCGCCAGCTGCGCGCCGAGCGCGACGTGCGCATCACGCTGCTCGAGGGCGCGCCGCGCATCCTCGCACCCTTGCCGGAAAAAGTATCGGCGGCCGCGCTGGCGCTGTTGCATCAGCGCGCCATCAAGGTCGTGACGGCCACCCGCGTGACCGCCATCGCCGCCGACGCCGTGACGGCCGGCGACGTGGTCTATCCGGCGCAGCTGGTGGTGTGGGCGGCCGGCATCAAGGCGCCGGACATCCTCAGCCAGCTGGGCCTGCCGACCAACAAGTCGGGGCAGATCGAAGTCGACGCCCGCCTGGCCGTGCCAGGCCACGCCGGCGTGTATGCATTGGGCGATTGCGCCGCCTGCGCCGGGCCGGACGGCAGGCTGGTGCCGCCGCGCGCGCAGGCCGCGCACCAGCAGGCCGACTACCTGGTCGAGACCTTGATGCGCCAGCAGCGCGGCAAAGCGCCGCAGCGGCAGCCGTATGTGTATCGCGATTATGGTTCGCTGGTGTCGGTCGGCCAGAGCACGTCGGTGGGCAGCCTGATGGGATCGCTGAAGGGCTTAAGCTGGTTTGTCGACGGCCTGGTGGCGCGGCTGATGTATGTCAGCCTGCACCTGATGCATCACCGCGCCGTGCTGGGTACGGTGCGCACCGCCGTGCTGGCGCTGGCGCGCTTCCTGATCAAGCGCAGCACGCCGCTGGTCAAGCTGCATTGAGAAACGCCGGCTAGTTCAGGCGGCGGCCGGCTTGGGCAGGACCATGGTCAGCGTCACGCCGCGCTCGGCGCCTTTCGACAGCGTCAGCGTGCCGCCCAGGTAGGCGGCCCGTTCGCGCGCGGTGCGCAGGCCGAACTTGCCGCCGACCTGGCCCAGCAGCGCCGTCACCGGCCCGTCCAGGCCGACACCGTTGTCCTTCACGGTCAACATCACTTCGTCTTCATTGTCGTCGACGATGACGTCCACCTCGGACGCCTGCGCATGGGCGACGATGTTGCGCAACGCTTCCTCCAGCGTGTGCAGCAGCACGATGCCGTGGCTGCGCGGGCAGTTCAATTCCTCCTCCGGCAGGCTGCAGCGCGCGGTCAGCTGTTGCTGCTGGCCGAACTGCTCGACCGCCTCGCCCAGCGCCACCCGCACGCCGAGGAATTCCAGCTTGTCGTTCCACAGCTTGATCTGCATCTGGCGGTTGGTTTCGACGATCTGCATCAGCAGTTGCTTCATGTGGGCGGCGCGGTCTTGCAGCGCCGGTTCCTGCGGCATCTTCTGCATCAGCAGGCCCAGGTGCATGGTCAGCGCCGTCAGCGACGAACCGAGGCTGTCGTGCAGCTGGCGCGACAGCGAGCGGCGCTCGTTGTCCCAGCAGGTATGGACGTGGCCGAGCAGGTCGCTCAGGTCGGCGCTGCGCAGGGCGTCTGGCTGGCCGGGCGCTTGTTGCTGTTGTTGTGGTGCCGGGACGGACATGTTTTTCTCTTAGGGCGTACTTTATGGGGCGATCATACCCGAGCTTTGCAAGTCGTGGCGCACTCTGGCTAATGCTCACTGTTTGACGGCCAGCGGCACGCAGCCGCCGATCACTTCGGTCAGCTGGTCGATGTCCACCGGCTTGACCAGGTGGCGGTCGAAGCCGGCGTCCAGCACGCGCCGCAGGTCCTCGGCCAGGCCGTAGCCGGTCAGCGCGATCAGGCGGATGTCGCGGGTGGCCGGATCGGCGCGCAGGCGGCGCGCCACCTCGTAGCCGTCGATGCCGGGCAGGCCGATGTCGATCAGCGCCACGTCCGGCTGGCGGCTGGCGGCGGCCGCCACGCCTTCGTGGCCGTCGGCCGCCGCGTGCACTTCATAGCCGTAGCAGCTGAGCATCATGGTCATCATTTCGCGGCCGTCGTCGTTGTCCTCGATCAGCAGGATGCTGGGCATGCCGCGCTCGCTGACGGGCTCGGCCGGCGGGGGCGCCGCCACCGGCTGGTGCTCGATGCGGGGCAGGCGCAGCGTGAAGGTGCTGCCGCCGCCCGGTCCCTTGCTCTCGGCGGCGACGGCGCCGCCGTGCAGGTCGGCCAGCCGGCGCACCAGCGACAGGCCGATGCCCAGGCCGCCCTGCGAGCGGTCCAGCGTGCTCGAGCCCTGCACGAACACGTCGAACACATGCGGCAGCAGGTCGGCGGCGATGCCGACGCCGGTGTCGCGCACGCTGAGCACGACGTCGTCGTTCTCGGTCCAGGTGCGCACTTCGATGCGGCCGCCGGCCGGGGTGTACTTGAGGGCGTTGTCGATCAGGTTGCTGGTGATCTGTTCGAGCCGGGTGGCGTCGCCGTCGACCCAGCCTTGGTCGAGGTCGTTGACCAGCTGGTAGTCGGCGCTGCGGCCGGTGGCGCGGTAGGTTTCCAGCGAGGCGGCCACCAGCGCGGCCAGGTCCAGCGGCGCGCGGTTGAGCAGGATCTTGCCCGACATCGCGCGCGACAGGTCGAGCAGGTCGTCGACGATGCGGCCCAGGTGCTGGCTCTGGCGCTGGATGATCTTCTTGGCGCGCGTCACGCCCTCGGCCGACACGCCGGGCAGGCCGATCAGCGACGCCGCGCTGCTGATGGCCGACAGTGGATTGCGCAGCTCGTGGCCCAGCATGGCGAGGAACTCGTCCTTGGCGTGGTTTTGCCGCTCCGCCGACTGGCGCTCCTCGATCTCGCAGGTCAGCCGCAGGTTGGTGGCGGTCAGCTCGGTGGTGCGCTGGCTCAGCTGGCGCGCCTGCTTCTTCAATTCCTCGTTCTTGGTGGCCAGCGCGACAAACACCGAGATCTTGGCGTACAGGATTTGCGGGATCACCGGCGTGAACAGGAAGTCGACCGCGCCGCGCTGGTAAGCCTTCAGCCGGTCGAGCTCGTCCGCGAGGAAGGCGGTGATGAAGATGATGGGGATGTCGGCCGAGCGGGCGCGCTGGTGGATCGCTTCGGCCGTTTCAAAGCCGTCCATGCCGGGCATGTTGACGTCGAGCAGGATCACGGCGAAGTCGTGCATCAGCACCTGGCGCAGCGCCTCCTGGCCCGAGCGTGCCGCCAGTACCTCGTAGGACTCCTGTTCCGCCCACTGGGTGAGCAGGCTGGTCAACGCGAACAGGCTGTTGGCATCGTCGTTGACAACCAGGATTTTGGGTTTTTCTGTTTTAGGCACGGGGTCTCTGCACACTGCTGGAACGGCGAAATCTTCGCGGCCTTGAAGCTGCCAGAGAAGCGGGAAATACACGCCAAATCATGATATCAATTGCATATATGAATGTCAAAAACGCCGGGGCAATCGAACGCGGCGGAGGGGGCGCCGGCCACAGTGTTCGATGCCGTACAGACTACGCCAGCCCGGACTGGGACAGTGGGGGTCTACCTCCAACCGAAAGGATGCATCATGAATATCGACACGATCGTGGATAAAGAATACCTGGGCCTGAGCTTCCGCGCGCTGGCCGAGGCCCCCACCAGCGCGCTGCGCGGCATCAGCGCCAAGGACGCCAAGGCGCTGGCGCAGGCGTTCAACGTGCACTCGGTGCGCGAGCTGGCCAACCTGGAGTTTGTCAAATGGGCCGCAGCGATCACCACGCTGGCCGAACACGAGCAGGCCACGCCGGAAGAGCAGGCCAAGGAAACCCTGCTGGACGGCGGCCTGGAGATGACCTTCCCGGCCAGCGATCCGGTGTCGGTCGACGCCGGCATCACCCGCATCGAAGTGGCGCCGGAGAAGGTCGACGCGCATGACGATCACCAGCACGCCGGCAAGATGGAAGAGGACGCCGCACACCCGGTGTAAGGCCGGCCGACCTCGGCCGTTAAGGCCGTTCAGGCCGGGGTCGGCGACATGATGTGCTGCGGCGCCGGCGCGCGCATGGTTTGCGCGGTGCAGCAGCGGTTCTTGCCGGAGCGCTTGGCCTGGTACAGCGCGCTGTCGGCCGCGGCGATCACCGAGGCCACCTGGTCGGCGTCGTCCGGATAGATGCCGATGCCGATGCTGGTCGACAGCTGCAGGGTCAGGCCGTTGATGATGTAGGGCTCGGAGACCGCCTCGATCAGTTTGCTGGCCGGCTCCTGGGTGTCGCCCAGTTGCGTGATATTGCCCATCACGATGACGAACTCGTCGCCGCCGACGCGGGCCACGGTGTCTTCCTTGCGGGCGCAGCCGACCAGCCGCTGCGCCACCATTTTCAGGATCTCGTCGCCGGCCGCGTGGCCGTGGGTGTCGTTGATGGCCTTGAAGCCGTCCAGGTCCAGGTACATCACGGCCGCCTTGTTTTGCTGGCGGGTGGCGTGTTGCAGCACGGTGGCGATGCGGTCTTCCAGCAGGCGGCGGTTGGGCAGGCCGGTCAGCGGATCGTGCAGCGCCAGTTCCTGCTGCTGGCGGCTGTACTGGGCCAGCTCCTTGTACAACAGGCGCACTTCCAGCATGTTGTGGATGCGCTTGTGCACTTCCAGCAGGTCGAACGGTTTGCTGATGAAATCGCGCGCGCCCGCCTCCAGCGCGGCGATCTTGAAGCTGGGCTGGGCGGTCAGCGCCAGCACCGGCAGGTAGCCGCCTTGCTCGATTTCCTTCAAGCCCTTCATGACCTGGAAGCCGTTCAGGCCCGGCATCTGCAGGTCCAGCAGGATCAGGTCGTAGCAGTGCTGGCGGTGCAGCGGACATACCTGCTCCGGCAACATGGTGGAGGCGACATCGGTATAGCCAGCTTCGCGCAGGATCTCCAACATCAATTCGACGTTGTCGGCGCTGTCATCCACCACCAGGATCTTGGCGTTCAGGATTTCGTCTCGGCTCGGCATAATGGTCTCTGTCTGTCTCAAGTTGGCCATTCTGGCCGGAAAAATGATAGTCCCACGATCTTAGCGCATGCATCTGTGCTGCGGCGCACATCTGCACGGTGTATTTCCACATGGAAACTAATTGTACCTGCTTTTTAGAACTTTTGTAGTTTATCAACTGAACTTCAGATTGCTTGTAGGACATTGCCGCGTCTGCAAGTAGGTCGCCGCTCAGGCGTGGCGATGGGCCGCCCCCATCGCCGCCACCTTGGCGATCAGTTCGTTCGGCTCGACGGGCTTGGAAATATGCGCCAGGAAGCCGCTCGACAGCGCCCGGATGCGGTCCTCGGAACGGGCGAAGGCGGTCAGCGCGATGGCCGGCAAGTCGCCGCCGCGCGCCGGCCCCAGCGCCCGGACCCGGTCCAGCAGGCCGTAGCCGTCCACCTCCGGCATGCCGAGGTCGCTGAGCATCAGGTCCGGCCGCGCGTGTTGCAGCAGCGTCAGCGCCTCGCCGGCGGTGGCGGCGGTCAGCACGTCGGCGTTGCAATCGTTGAGGATGCGCTTGATCAGTTCGCGGGCGTCGTCCTCGTCGTCGACCACCAGCACCTGCAGGCCGGACAGGTCGTGGGCGGCGGCGCGGCGCTGGGCGCCCTCGCCGCCGGCGCCCAGCGGCTCGTTGCCGCCCTGGCGGCGCGGCAGACGCACGGTGAAGCAGGCGCCGCGGCCTTCGCCCTCGCTGGCGGCGCTGACCGTGCCGCCGTGCTGCTCCACCAGGTGCTTGACGATCGCCAGCCCCAGCCCCAAGCCGCCGTGCTTGCGGGTGGTGGTGGCGTCGGCCTGGCGGAAACGCTCGAAGACATGGCCGATGAAGGCGGGGGCGATGCCGACGCCGTTGTCGCGCACCGCGATGGCGATCTGGTCGCCCTCGCGGTGCACGCCCACCTGGATGCGGCCGCCGGCCGGCGTGAACTTGAGGGCGTTGGTCAGCAGGTTCCAGACGATTTGCTGCAGGCGGTTGGCGTCGCCGGCCACCATGCCGGGCGCGGGCGCGAAGTCCTTGTCGATGCGGATCTGCTTGGCCTCGGCGGCCGGGCGCACGGTGTCGATGGCGGCGGCGACGATGGCCGCCGGCGACAGCGACAGCATCTCCAGCCGCACCTTGCCGGAGGCGATGCTGCTCATGTCGAGCAAGTCCTCGATCAGCTGCGCCTGGACGCGGGCGTTGCGCTCGATGGTTTGCAGGCCGCGGTGCAGGTCGGCCTGGTCGCGGCTGCCGCGCCGCAGCACCTGGGCCCAGCCGAGGATGGCCGTCAGCGGCGTGCGCAGCTCGTGCGACAGCGTGGCCAGGAATTCATCCTTCATCTGGCTGGTGCGCTCGGCGTCGGCGCGCGCCTGGCGTTCGCTGTCGAGCAGGATCTTGCGCTCCTCGGCGGCCTGCTGCGAGGCTTCGTACAGGCGCGCGTTGTCGATCGCGACGGCGGCCTGGGCGGCGATGCCGCCGATGATGCGCTCGGTGCGCTCGCTGAACATGAACGGTTCCGGGTGGCCGAGGAACAGGCAGCCGATCACCACGCCCGAGCGCAGCGCCACCGGCACCGCCAGGTAGCTGCGCACCGGCGGCTGGCCGGGCGGCAGCCGGTGGCAGGGCGAGTCGCGGCCGTAGCGGGCGTCGGCCGGCCAGTCGTTGCTGCGCACCGTGCCGTAGGTGCACAGTTCGGCGCTGGACAGGGCGCCGTCGCCGGGGCGGCCGAAGTCGACGCAGTCGGCCGGGGCGCCGCTCGACACCATGTGCAGCTCGCGCGCGCGGCCGTGGCCGTCGACGCCGCGGTAGAAGAAGGCGCCGAAGCGGGCGCCGCTGATGCTGGTGGCGGCGTCGGTCACTTCCTGCAGCAGCGGATGCAGGTCGCGGGTCGAGGCCAGCGCGTTGCCGGTGCGGTTGACCAGCTCCAGCACGGCGGTCTCGTCGCGCAGCGCTTCCTGCACCCGCTTGACCTGGTCGACGTCGGTGCTGGTGCCGAACCAGCGCAGCACGCGGCCGGCGGCGTCGTGCACCGGGTTGGCGCGCGTCAGGAACCAGCGGAATTCGCCGTTGGCGCTGCGGATCGGCACTTCCAGCTCATACGGCAGGCCGGTGGCGCGCGAGTGTTCCCAGCGCTCCAGCATGGGGGCGATGCAGTCGGGCGCGTAGACCTGGCGCCAGCCGTCGCCGCTCATTTGTTCGGGGGTGGTGCCGGTGTAGGCGTACCACGGCTGGTTGTACCAGATCCTGGTGCCGTCCTGCTCGGCGATCCAGGCCAGCTGCGGCATGGAGTTGGCCAGCGCGCGCAGCTCCAGTTGGCTCTGGCGCAGCGCTTCCTGGGCGCTCAGCAAATCCTGCTGGGCGTTGCTTGATGCAGGGAGCGCGGCGTCGTCCGTCGGGGGCTCGGGCGTTACGGCGTCGGTGGGCTCGTGAGGAAGAATCATGTGGGGCTTCGGGCTGCCGCGCTGCCTGTGGCCGCCGGACGGCGGCCGTCTGCTCGCCAGGCTAACGCGCGACGTTTACGGTGACTTCATTGTAGCCCGATCTTCCCCGGTGGCTCCGCACGGTTGGCAGCAGCTCAGGCCGGGCGGGCGGCCATGCGCTGGGCGATCTGCTCCAGCGCCGCTTGCAGCTGTTCGATGTCGTAGGGTTTTTGCAGCGACTGGGCGGGGAATTCCAGGTGACGGGTCAGTTCGTCGCCGTAGCCGGAGGCGAACAGCAATTGCAGCGCGGGCGCCTGCTTGAGCGCCTGGCGCGCCAGCTCGACGCCGGACATGCCGGGCAGGCTGACGTCGGTGAACAGGACGTCGAAGCACTGGCGCGCCAGCTCGGGCAGGGCATCCTCGCCGGTGGCGGCGGCGTGCACCTCGTGGCCCAGCGCGCGCAGGGTTTCGCAGACCAGGTAGCGGGCGTCGGCATTGTCCTCGACCACCAGCAGGTGCAGCGGGCGCGCGACCTCGGCCGGCGGCGCGGCCTGGGCCGGCGTCAGCGCGCACAGCACGCCGCCGACCTGGCCGGCGTCGATGCGCACCGGGGTGTAGTAGAGATCCAATGGCAACTGGGCGACGCCGTTGTTGCGCCACGCCGGCAGGCTGACGCCGCGATAGCTGGCGCTGTCGCCGGCCCAGGCCTGGCGCACCGCGGCGCTGTTCCAGCTCCACGCGGCCGGCTGGATCGACGGCACGCCGCCGCCGGGCGCGCGCAGGCTCGACAAGCCGATCAGCGCCGCGTAGGCGTCGTTGTAGACCATGATTTGTTCGTGCCCCCACATCAGCAGCATGGCCGTGGGGGAGTTGAGCAGGATGTCGACCGTCAGCCGCAGCGGCAGCGGCCAGCCGGCCGGATCGCCTAGGGCGGTGCGCGACCAGTCGGGGGAGGGCGGCGCGACGGCGGTGGGTGGTGTCATGCTGGGGCAACCTGTCTGTATTTGTCTTGGAAGGCAAAGCTGACCGCATCGTACACTAAAAAAAAAGCCCGCTACAGGAGCGGGCTAAATCTATTTCCTTGGAGGAGAATAGAGGAGACAGGTGAATGATGCTGCAATGCGCAAACGAAAGCAAATTTTTTCTGATGATGAGCGAGATCACTGGCATGAATGAAGCTGCCCGCAAGCGTTGAAAAGCCTGGGTTTGTGAGCGAAATGGCCATGTTTTTTGCCGCATTCGGGCGCGCTGCATATACACTGGCGGTTGAAGCGGCGCAGTGCCGCAATTTGGAGGCGCTATGGCGACTGTGGTGCGGCACAGAAAGATCAACATTGTTGTATTGGAGCAAAACGAACAGATAGCGGACAAATGCCGGCAGGGTGACATCGCCATCGTCACCGACCCCGCGGGCTGGTGGATCAAGTTTGTCGGCGAGGGCGGCCAGGTCGATTGCTACGGCGTGCCCTACGCGTCCTACAATGAAGCGTTGTGGTCGGCCAAGGCGGCGGCCGAATTCGGCACCTGACAGAGAGGGCTGGACAAGCCGGGGGAGTGTCCCTATAATGCTGCTTCTTTCGAACGGCATGCCGGTTGAAGGAGATGCAGCAAAGCAGTTTGCGGAGTGGTTGATTCGGTGTTTCGTACGCCTGACCAACTAAACGATAGAAAATATCGAACTTTGCAAAACGAAATTAATGCTTTATAATGTTGCTTAAGCGGCTGTAGCTCAGCTGGATAGAGTACTTGGCTACGAACCAAGGGGTCGTGGGTTCGATTCCTGCCAGCCGCACCAAAATTCGTAAGTAGAGGGGCCTGAAGAGCGATCTTCGGGCCCTTTTGCTATTAGTGTAAGACCTTGAAACGGATTGCAAAATTTCTTCAAGGAATTCTTCGCAAAACAAGAAAACGCTGTTATACTCTTGTTTTTCGCGGCTGTAGCTCAGCTGGATAGAGTACTTGGCTACGAACCAAGGGGTCGTGGGTTCGATTCCTGCCAGCCGCACCAAAATTCGTAAGACGAAAGGCCTGAAGAGTGATCTTCAGGCCTTTTTTCTTTGCGCCTGCCTTTCGCTATCGTCTATGTACGGCAGCGCACGATGTAGCCCGGCAATTGTCGCTATCCTGTCTCAAACAGCCAGGAGAATAAAATGACCACCGCACACGCCACCAGCTTCACCTTCATGGAAAGCCAGATCGAAGCTTCCGCCTACAACCAGGAAGGGCAGTGGCTGCCTGAATACCGCATCCTCAAACATGTCGACGACACCACGCCGCTGAAGCGGCCGCAAATCCTCGGCTTTGCCGACCGCGAAACGGCGGTCTTGATGGCGGTGGAATATGGCACCTACGAAATCCGCTGCCAGGAATACGAGGCGAAATATGCCCGCGTGCGCCACTGAAAAGCGCGCAGTAAAAAAATGCCCGGGGCTCTTCTGGATTTGAGTTTCCCCTGCTATAATGTTGTCTTTCGCGGCTGTAGCTCAGCTGGATAGAGTACTTGGCTACGAACCAAGGGGTCGTGGGTTCGATTCCTGCCAGCCGCACCAAAATTCGTAAGACGAAGGGCCTGAAGAGTGATCTTCAGGCCTTTTTTCTTATTTGCGCGCGTTTTTATCGCACTGGGCGGAGAGGATGGAGCGCTCCATCGCGTCGCCGACGCTGCGGATATATTCCGGCGTGCAGGTCGCGGCGCTGACCGCCACCGGCCGCACCTGCCGGGTGAAGCTGCGATAGCCGAACACGCCGAGCAAAGCGGCTGCGGCCAGCGTGATGAGGACGTTGGTTTTGGATTTCAAAAATCATTCCTTATTTGATAGTCCTTCCATCATACATGGCCTCCGTGCGATGATTGTTCGATCATCGTCCCTGAGGAGCGTGCATGACCATCATCACCACCGTCGAAGACCTGCGTGTCTTGGCCCAGAAGCGCGTGCCGCGCATGTTCTACGATTACGCTGATGCCGGTTCGTGGACCGAATCAACCTATCGCGCCAACGTCGACGATTTCCAGACCATCAAATTCCGTCAGCGCGTGGCCGTCAACCTGGAAAACCGCACGCTGAAAAGCACCATGGTCGGCCAGGAAGTGGCGATGCCGGTGGCGCTGGCGCCGACCGGCCTGACCGGCATGCAGCACGCCGACGGCGAGATCCTCGCCGCCAGGGCCGCGGAAAAATTCGGCGTGCCGTTCACCTTGTCCACCATGAGCATCTGCTCGATCGAAGACATCGCCGCCAACACCAGCAAGCCGTTCTGGTTTCAGCTGTACGTGATGAAGGACCGCGAATTCATCAACCGCCTGATCGACCGCGCCAAGGCCGCGCGCTGCTCGGCGTTGGTGCTGACGCTGGACTTGCAGGTGCTGGGCCAGCGCCACAAGGACTTGCGCAACGGCCTGTCGGCGCCGCCCAAGCTGACCATCGCCAATATGATCGACATGGCGACCAAGCCGCGCTGGGTGCTGGGCATGCTGGGCACCAGGCGCCGCAGCTTCGGCAACATCGTCGGCCACGCGTCGTCGGTGTCGGACATGTCGTCGCTGTCGGCGTGGACCAGCCAGCAGTTCGACCTGAGCCTGTCGTGGAAAGACGTCGAGTGGATCAAGCAGCGCTGGGGCGGCAAGCTGATTATCAAGGGCATCATGGACGCGGAAGATGCGCGGCTGGCGGTGGAAAGCGGCGCCGATGCGCTGATCGTCTCCAACCACGGCGGCCGCCAGCTGGACGGCGCGCAGTCGTCGATCGGCGCGCTACCGGCCATCGTCGACGCGGTGGGCCAGCAGATCGAAATCCACATGGACGGCGGCGTGCGCTCCGGCCAGGACGTGATCAAGGCGCTGGCGCTGGGCGCCAAAGGCGTCTACATCGGCCGGCCCTTCCTGTATGGATTGGGGGCGATGGGCGAAGAGGGCGTGAGCAAATGCCTGGACATCATCCGCAACGAGCTGGATCTGACCATGGCTTTTTGCGGCCTGCGCGACGTCACCAAGGTCGATAAAAACATCCTGCTGCCGGGTAGCTTCAAATGATGCAGGCCAGCGGCGGCAAGGGTTTGTTGCAGCAGGGCGTGGCCAGCCGCAGCGCGCTGATGGTGGCCATGCTGCGCGCAGCCCACCAGTTGATCGATACGCCGCTGGTGTTCGACGATCCGCTGGCCTTGTCCGTCATCGGCCCTGACCACGAAGCGACGGTGCGCGCCGCGCCGGAGAAATTCGATACCGGCGTGGTGCGCGTGCTGCGCGCCGCGATGGCCGTGCGCAGCCGCTTCGCCGAGGATGAACTGGCGCAGGCGCTGCGCGACGGCGTGCGCCAGTACGTGCTGCTGGGCGCCGGACTCGATACCTACGCCTACCGCAATCCGGTGGCCGACCTGCGCGTGTTCGAGGTCGATCATCCCGCCACCCAGCGCTGGAAGCGCGGCTTGCTGGAGCAGACCGGCGTCGCCGCGCCGGCGTCGATGAGCTACGTGCCGGTCGATTTCGAACGCGACGACCTGGCCGAGGCGCTGACCGCCGCCGGCTGCCGCCTGGACCAGCCGGTATTCTTTTCCTGGCTGGGCGTGACCCTGTACCTGACCAACGACGCGGTGTTCGACACGCTGGCCTTTGTCGCCGGCCTGCCGCCCGGCAGCGGCATCGTGTTCGACTACGGCGTGGTGCCCGAGCTGCTCAACCCGATGGAGCGCATGGGCATGGCCTACTGCGCCAAGAAGTACGAGGCCGAAGGCGAACCCTGGATTTCCTTCTTCGCGCCCGAGGTGCTGGCCTGCGAACTGCGCGCGCTCGGCTTCGGCGACGTCTCCGACCACGGCGCCGACCAGCTGCGCCTGCGCTATCTTGCAAGCCGCAACGACGGCCTGCGGCTGGGCGGCGGCACGCGCCTGATGCGGGCGCGTGTCAAATGAATTTGCTTGAATTAGAGTTAATATTCTAGTACTGTTGTATTTAAAGTCACTCCTTTCTGTGCGGCAATCGTCGCATGCTAATCTCGATTTCGGCGACCTCTTATGCGCAAAACGCATGAGGGGTGTGCCTTTCATTCACTTCATGAGGAAAAAGAAATGGAAATCCTGATCGACACGACCTTCATCTCGATTACCGATTCGACCGAATCGGAATATCTGCACGACGACATGAGCGGCGCCCTGGCTGACGTCAGCGTCTCTTGCTGCACCTGCTCCTGCTCCTGCTGCTGCTAATTGCCAGCTGGCGGGCGGGATGGCGATGCCGGTGGCGCCGCCTTCCCGCCTTTCCGGAGGTTGGATGAATGTTCTGACGATAGGTCTTCACAATGAATGAGTCACTTTACGTATCGCCGTTGGCGGAAATCACCACGCTGGGCGAGGACAAGATAGCCATGTCCGTGGTCGGGCGCCGCTTCACGGTCGAGGACAAGGTCGGTATGCTCAAGAGCATCCTGGACCAGGCCGCGCAGGGCGTGCAACTGGCCGCGCTGACAGAGGCGATGGCCGACAGCTTCCCGCCCGAGGCGGTCGAGGCGGCCGTCACGGCGCTGGTCAACGCCCGGGTGCTGGTGCGCGACGACGCCCGCGCCGGCGGCGACGCCACCCACCAGCATCTGCAGCACCGCCGCGAACTCGACGCGCTGATCCCGCGCGACCAGTTGGCCGCCTACGACCGCGCCAACTGGCTGCTGGTGCTGGCCGGCGAGGGCGCCTGCGCCGACGCCCTGGCCGAGGCGCTGGCCGAGATGAGCGTGCCGCTGCAGCGCATCGGCCGCGATGGCGAGCTGCCGCCGGCCGACGCCATCGGCGACAAACGCGCGCTGCTGCTGGTCTGCTCCGATTTCGAGGACTTCGCGGCCTTCCGCGCGATGAACGCCAAGGCGGTCGAACGCGGCCTGGCCAGCCTGTACCTGGGCATAGACTGGAGCACGGTGCAGTGCGGCCCGCTGGTGATGCCGAAAGCGACCGCCTGCTACGAATGCTATTTCCACCGGGTGCGCAGCACACGCAAATTCGTCGCCGAATTCGATGTGCGCAGCCAGCCGGAAAACATCCTGTACCACGCGCTGCCGAGCAAACTGGCGATCCAGTTTGGCGTGGCCGAGGCTTCGCGCCTGGCGCTGCAATACCTGAGCGGCACGCTGGACGATCTGCACCACAGCGTCTTCAGCGAGATCGATAGCCTGAGCGGCGAGACCCATCGCAGCCGCATCCTGCGCCTGCCGCGTTGCGCGTGTTGCGGCACTGCCAGCACGGCGCGGCCGGTCGGCGCCGTGTTCCAGCAATCGCTGCTGCGTCGCCGGGCCTAAGCCATGGAACGATTATCCGACGCAGCGCGCCTGGCGCTGATCCACGAAGCCCTGGTGCACCGCCGCCACGGCATCATCACCACGCTGCTGGAAGAGACAGAGCATCCCGATGCGCGCGGCCTGTTCGTCTTCAACGCGCTGATGGTTGACGTCAAAGCGATGATGATCGACCCGTCGCGCGCCAAGCCGAACAACCCGACCAGCGACCGCGCCAGCCTGGCCGGTTCCGGCGCGGCGTTCGACCGCACCTCGGCGCTGTGGGCGGCGTTCGGCGAGGCGATCGAGCGCTACTCCGCGGCCGTGCACTTCGACGACCAGCTGCATTACGCCAGCCAGGCCGAATTGGGCGCGGCGGCCGTGGGGCTGGAGCAGTTTGTGTTGTTCTCGCCGGAGCAGTACGCGGCCGAGGGCTTTGAATTCTCCGCGCCCGATGCCGGCGTCACCCGCGCCTGGACGCGCGCGACCGATCTGTGCGACCTCGAGCGCGAATGCTATGTGCCGGCGCAGATGGTCTACCTCGGCATGCAGGTGAAGAACCAGCGCGAGATCGTATTTCAATCGTCATCGACCGGCCTGGCCTGCGGCATGGACGAACAGCGCGCCATCCTGAGCGGCTTGTGCGAAGTGATCGAACGCGACGCCTTCGCCGCGATGTGGCAGATGCGTTACGCGCCGCGCCGGCTGCAAGTCGGCCCTGAGGCGCGGGCGGCTTTTCTGCCCGGTGTGCAGCGCGCGCTGGAGCATCCGTCGCTGGACGTGCGGCTGTGGGACATCACCACCGATATCGGCCTGCCGGTGGTGCTGTGCCTCGCGCGCAGCCGCAATGACGGCACCATGTCGCTGGGCGCCAGCGCTCAGTTGCGCGTCGGCCAGGCGATCAACAAGGCGGTGATCGAAGCGCTGCACGGCTATTGCTGGGCGAGCTCCATCCTCGGCGCCGGCACGCCGCTGCCGGAGCGCGCAGCCATCCGCAATCCGGGCGATCATTTCGCCTATTTCCTGGAACCGTCGCGCCAGCAGGCGATGGACTTCCTGTTCGCGAACGCGCTAACGATCGACAGCGGCGACGCCTCCCTGCATCAACTGGCCACGCTGGACGATTTGCTGGCGCGCCTGCGCGCGATGGGTTTGCCGGCGCTGGCGGTGGATGTCACGTCGGAGGATATCGCCAGCCTCGGTTTCTGCGTGGTGCGTTCGCTGATCCCCGGCCTGCATCCGCTGCTGTTCGGCGACGGCATGCTGAGCCGCGACCAGCGCCGCTTGCGCCAGATCGCCCGCCACTGGGGCCTGGCCGAGGTGCCGCCGCCCAATACCGATCCTCACCCTTTCCCTTGATGCGGACTTCACATGAACCATAGTTTGCAAGAACTGCTGCCGCCGCAGGCCATGGCGGGCGATTTCGACATCGACGACCCGGCCGAGATCCTGCACGAGCAGACCAAGTTCCATCGCGCCACGCTGGCGGGGCAGGTCAAGAACATCGTCCGCTACCTGCGGCATCCGGCCTTCATCGCGCGCGGCGCGGCGGGCTACAACGTGTTTGCCTCCTGTCCGAAGATAGCGCTGCCGGAGCCTGAGCTGGCGCTGGGCGAACTGGCGGCGGCGATGGCGGGACGCAGCAGCGCGCGCGGCTTCGCGCCGGCGCTCAGCCTGCGCGAGGTTTCGAGCCTGCTGCACCATGCGGTGCGCGTGAATCGCTACCGCAGCAGCGACGCCGCGCCGCATGTCAAGCTGGCGTTCCGTGCCTATCCATCGCCGGGCGGCCTGTATCCGACCGAGTTCTACTTCTTCCTGAACCAGGTCGAGGGCATCGCGCCATGCATCGCCCACTACGACGCGCGCGAGCATTGCCTGCGGGTGTTGAAGCCGCAGGACGGCGACGCCTTCGGCAGCGCCGAAGTGCGCGGCGGCGAGCAGTCGATCAAGGCGCCGCTGGTGTGCGTGATGACCAGCGTGCCGCAGCGCGCCACCGCCAAATACGGCGCCCGTGGCTACCGCATGGCACTGCTCGAAGCGGGCCACGCGTCGCAGAACCTGTGTCTGGCGGCGCAGGGCTTGGGCATGGGATCGCTGGTCTATGGCGCTTATTATGACGACGAACTGGCGGCGCTGCTCGATATCGACGGCGTGACCGAGACCGTGGTGTCGGTCATGCTGCTGGGACGCGAGGTGCAGCAGGAGGCCACCGCGCCATGAACGACAACGCTATCCGCGTGCTGGACGATGTAGCGGGCAATGCGCCGCCGGCGGCCGGAGCCAGCCTGAGGCAGGGCGCGTTCGCGCTGCTGCGTTACGCGGCGGCGGGCGAGCGCGATGCCGCGCTGGCGGAGCTGGACCAGCTGTTTGCGCTGCGCGGCCGTTTCCATGCCTATCCGCTGCTGCTCGATATGGTGGTGGGCAAGCAGGCCTGGCATGCGAGCGGATCGCTGTTCGTGCTGGACGCGGCGCCACTGCCGCCGGCATTGCAATCTCACTTTGAAGAGGCGATCGCTTGCTGCGCCGGCTTCTTGGAGTTGCCCGTCCCCTGCATCCTGCTGCAATGCCGCGCCGAGAGCCGCGACCTGCACCTGACGATGGAGAGCTTCCCCGGTCTGGCCTTGCTGCGCCTGTCCACGCTGTCGCCCGGCTATCCAGACGATCTGCGCGCGGTGCAGTTTCACGAGGTGGCGCATTGCTTCCTGACTTGCGGCGTGCGTTTGCTGGATGAGGGGCTGGCGCATTTCTTCGCCAGCCGCCACGCGGGCGCCACCTTGCCGATGGCGGACATGGATCTGCTGCCGCCGATGCGCACGCTGCTGAGCCGCAGCGCCGACAGCATGTTCGGCGAAAGCGTGGACAGCGATCTGGCGGTGTACAAGTCGGCCTGCCGCGTCGGCGCCGATTTGCTCGAAGCGATTTACGCGCTGGGCGGGGCGGGGCGTATCACGCGCCTGTTCGCCGCCGTGGCGCGGGCTGGTTCGGAAGCCCAGATTGTGCGTCTGGTGGAAGAGGCCAGTGGACGGAATTTTCCCGCCTTCGCCCGCAGCGGTGGGCCAAGTGCCGAACAGGCCGCGCTGATCGAACGCACGCGCCAGGCCGTGTTCACCGCGTGGATCAACAAGAATCCGGCAGATCTGGACGAGGCCATCGCCGCGTTGGAAGGGGACGAAATCTACGTCGAACCGATGCTGCTCGACAGCCTGCTCGCCGCGCGCATCAACCGCGCGCTATTGCAGGTGAATTTCGCGACCGCGCCGACGGCCGATGAACTGGCGCAGCTGGACATGCTGCTCAAGGCCGGGGAGTGCCTGCCGCAAGGGCGCCTGTGGCTGTGGCGCGGCACGTACGCGATCCTGATGATACTGCTGGCCCGGCCCAACATCATCAAAGTCGCCAGCGCCGGCCAGCAGGCGATCAACGCCTTCAACAAGGCCGTGCAACTGATACCGAACGATCCCGATCTGCTGGTGCAGCACGCGTCGCTGCTGCTGCACGCGCCGCCCGCATACGGCGGCGACCGCGACCTGGGTGTAAGCAAGCTGCGACAGGCGATGCTGGACCCGGTCTACCGCGAGCATGCGCGCCAGGTCTTGCTGGAATACGGCATCGAGACGCCTGACCCAGTGGTGCACGCGCCTGATACGCCATCGCCGCAACCGGCGCCTGTGCCTGCACCCGCACCTGCACCCGCACCCGCACCTGCGCTGCTGGAACTGAGCGGCGTGGAGCTGCGGCTCTCTTCCTCTTTCACGCTGCGTCCCGGCGCGCTGACGGTCCGTCGCGGCGAGCGCGTGGCCTTCATCGGCCGCAACGGCAGCGGTAAATCGATGCTGATGGAAACCTTGCTGGGCCTGCGACAGCCCGACCGCGGCACCGTCTCGCTGCATTTGGGCGATCCACGCGAGGCCGCCACGCGCCAGCGCATCGGCGGTCTGCTACAAGGCTACGACCTGCCAGGCCAGACCAAGGTGCGCGAGATGATGGCGCTGCACCAGGCCATGTACCACCGCACCGACGCCGCAGTCACCCGCGCACTGGGAATGGACGAACTACGCGACCGATACTGGCAGCAGCTGTCGCGCGGCCAAAAACAGCGACTGATGCTGTGGATGGCCCTGGCCCATGTGCCGGAGCTGGCCATACTCGACGAGCCTTCGCTGGGACTGGACGAATGGTTCGCCCGCGCGCTGCGCGAGCTGCTGGCCTCTTTGCCGGTGACGCTGCTGGTGATCTCGCACGCCCCGTCCGACTTGCTCGGCATGGACCGCATCTGCTGCCTCGACGATGGCCGCATCATTGCCGAGGGTACGCTGGCGTCGCTGATGGCGCAAAGAGTCGGCCAATTCAAGGGCGTGCTGCGGCAAGCCTTGTCGGAAGCGGCGTTGCAGGCCCTGCGCGCGCTGCCGGCACTGGTGCAAGCGCCGCGTGAACGCGACGGCGCCTGGGAGCTGTTCGGCGGCGCCGGTTTCGACCAGGCCTTCCGCCAGTTCATCGAACAACAGCGCATCGGCGCGTTCAGCCTGGAGCCAGTGTCGGTCGAGGACTTCCTCGCCGACGTCACGCAAATCGTGCCCACAACGGGGCAATCATCATGAAAATACTTCTGCATCTGATTAAGGCCGATCTGGCCATGTTCTTGCGTGGGAAGCTGGCGTTGTTCTGGACCTTTGCCTTCCCCTTGCTGATGCTGGTCATGCAGATGGCCTTGTTCGGCCAGGACGTCAAACTCGGTCCCGTATCGCTGGCGATCATCGATCTCGATCGCAGCGTCGAGAGCAGCGCCTACCTGCGGCAGTTGCAGGCCGGCCTGCGCCAGCAGCACAGCGTGGACTTTTCTCCCGTGACCACACCCGCCGACGACGCGGCCGCGCAGGCCGACTTCGTGCTGACGATACCGGCCGGTTTCGCCGCCAACATCGCCGCCGGCCGCACCACGGACATCGCGCTGCGCAGCGGCCATGGCGCGGGCGCCGCGTTCGACGCCGCCTACGGCCTGCTGCGCGGCTACAGCGACGCCTACAACCTGAACGGCCTGAATACGCCGCCGCGTGTGGCCCTGCCACCGCCGCCGCCGGCGGCCGAACAAACGTTGGACTACCGCTTGTTCCTCGTCACGGGCCTGGCGGGCATGGTGATACTGTCCACCAGTTTGATGGGCTTTGCCGGCCCGCTGGTGGCCGCGCGCGAAGGCGGCATGTTTCGCATGTACCAGCTGTTCCCGATGCCAACCGGCGTCGTGGTGGCCGCATGGTGCGTGTCGCGGCTGTTGATCGTGCTGGCGGCCAGCCTGGCGATGTTCCTTGCCGCCTGGGCGATCTACGGTGTTCGGATCAGCGCCGACGGCATGCAGGTAGCCGCCGCCATCGCCATGCTGGCGTTGGGCGCTGGCGCATTCCTGGCGCTGGGATTGCTGATCGCGGCCATGACCAACAGCGTGGCCGCCGCCACCATGTTCTGCAACCTGCTGTATTTCCCGTTGCTGTTTTCGGGTAATCTCATGGTCCCGCTGGGCGGCCTGCCCAAGCTGGCCCGCGAGGTGCTGGACTGTCTGCCGCTGAACGCGATGATGTCGAGCATACGCCGTGGCCTGACCGGCGGCATGGAATGGAGCACGGATATCTACAGCGTGGCCTTGCTGTCGGTGATGCTGATAGCCTGCCTGGCGCTGTCGGCGCGGCATTTTACGTGGATGCCGCGCTCCTGAAGAAAGAGACATGACATGAACGAAAAAAAACCATCGAAAGTGCAGGGGAGCGAGGACACGCGCAGCAAATTGCGCCGCCTTCCGCTGATCGCCACCATGAGCATAGTCGCCTGCGTGGGCTTGCTGCTGTCATTGCTGCTGTCGCGGGCACTGCAAGCGGCTTCGGTGCAAGCACCATCGCTCGCGGCCGGCGCCAGTGTCACGATCAAATTGTCCGGCGTCGCCGGCAGCAAAGGCATGGTCATGGCGGCCTTGTGCGACAAGGCGACCTTCCTCAAGCGCTGCCCTTATATGCAGACGGTGGCCGCGTCGCCTGTCGTTAATCTGAAGTTTGAAGGCGTCAAGCCAGGCGTGTATGCGGCCATGCTGTTCCACGACGAGAACGGCAACGGTGAATTCGACCGCTCGCCCAGCGGCATGCCGCTGGAGGGTTATGCCTTTTCGCGCAACGCCAAGGGCAATTACGGGCCGCCGTCCTTCGAGGCTGCGGCGGTTGAAGTCAAGGCCGGCAAAGCGGCTCTCGATATCGACATGGTCTACTGATGGCGGCCATTCTGGAAGTTGACGCGGTATCTAAGCACTTTCTGCGCGGCGACGAGCGCATCGTGGCGCTGGACCGGGTATCGTTCCGTATCGATCAACCCAGCGTGACGGCGATCGCGGGACCATCCGGCAGCGGCAAAAGCACCTTGCTCGCCATGCTGGCGCGCTTCGACCGGCCGGACAGCGGGTGCATCAGCGTCGACGGCGAGCGCCTGGACCGGATCGCGGAGCCGCAACTGGACCAGTACCGCAACCGCAAGCTTGGTTTCGTGTTCCAGCAGTTCAATCTGGTCGGAACGCTGACGGCACAGGAAAATGTGGAGCTGGCGCTGGCGCCGCAAAAACTGTCACCGGCTGAGCGCAGCCGCCGCGCCGTCGAAGCGCTACAGATGGTCGGCATGGATCATCGCCTCAAGCACGAACCATCCGAACTGTCGGGCGGGCAGCAGCAGCGCGTCGCCATCGCGCGGGCGCTGGTCAATCGTCCCAGCCTGGTGATTGCCGACGAGCCGACCGGTAACCTGGACGGCAAGACCGCGCAGCAGTTGCTGGAACTGATCGGCAGCCTGAATCGCCAGGTCGGCACCACCTTCGTCATCGCCACCCACGACCAGCGGGTGATGGACATGGCGCACAGCGTGGTGCGGCTGGCGGACGGCAGGCAGGTCGCATGAAACAATGGCTGACACTCGCGCTGCGCAACGTGCGCCGCAATGGACGGCGCTCCCTCCTGTTGGGCGGCACGATAGGCGTGGGCACGCTGGCGCTGCTGCTGTTCGTGGCGTACATCGCCGCATCGCTGGATGGCCTGCGCGAGAGCACCATCCGCAGCGGCCTGGGACACGCGCAGCTGGCCGGCGCAGGACAGTTTGACGGCTACGCCGAGCAGCAGCTGCAATATGGACTGGACCGGCCTGCGCTGGCGCAGGTCGAAACATTGTTGGCGCAGGAACCGCAGGTGCGCCGCGTGGTCCCGCGCCTGCTGTTTGCCGGCCTGGTGTCGAACGGCGCGCGCACGCTCAATTTCGAGGGCAGCGGCGTGATGCCGGATCGCGAGCGCCAGGCGTTCGGCGCCTTCCAGACGCTATCTGCCGGTGTTCCGCTGAGCGCCAAGCCGGCCGGCCGCTATCAGGTCCTGATCGGCAAGGAGATGGCGCGGCGCCTGGCGGTCAAGCCCGGCGAATCGATCACGCTGATGACCACCACCGTCAGCGGCAGCGTCAACGCGATGGATCTGGAGGTCGTGGGGCTGGTGGCGACCGGCGTTCCGCAGACCGATTTGTACCTGCTGCAAATGCCGCTCGAGACGGCGCAGGAACTGCTGCGCACGACCAAAGTGTCCAGCGTCGCCGTGCTGTATCAGGACACTGCGCAGGCAGACGCCATGTCGGCGCGCTTGCGTGCGGCCATGAGCAACGCGCACGTCGAGCTGCGGACCTGGCAGGCGTTGGCGCCGCTGTATTCGCAGGTGCTGGCGTTGTACCGCAATCAGTTCCTGGTGTTCGGCGTTGTCATCTGCATCATCGTTTTCCTCGGCGTGGCGGCGATGACGCTGACCACCATTTATGAGCGGGGCAGGGAGATCGGCACCATGCGCGCGATGGGCATAGGCCACGCACAGGTGCGGCGCTTGTTCGTCATGGAGGGCATGCTGCAAGGCGTGTTAGGCGCATGCGCCGGCGCATTGCTGGCCTTCGTTGCCATCTTGCTGATCAACGCCGCGCATATCGAATTGGCGCCGCCGCCCGGCCGCAACGCCGGCGTGCTGCTGCAAATGTTGTGGGTGCCGTCGTACAGCGCAGGCATCGTGTGTGCCCTGCCGCTGGTGGCGATGCTGGCTGCGTGGACGATCAGCCGCCGCATTGGCCGCATGCCGATCATGTCATCTCTTTCCATACAGTGAGCCATTTTCATGCCATTTCAATTTGACCATATCCGCTGGCTTGTGAGTTGCGCCATCCTGGCTGTCGGTCCGGCGATGGCCGCGCCGCCTGCGCCGGAGATCCTGCGGCAGGTGGACCGTTACCGCATGCCGCTCGATAGTTTCGAAGCGGCGGTGCGCATCGTGCCGGTCCAGAACGGCCAGGAGCAGGAGCCCGGCACCTACGTGATACGCGGTGCGAATCACAATCAAGTGCTGGTGGAGGCGACCAGCGTCGACCAGCGCGGCCAGAAATTCCTGACCACCGATGCCGGCATTTTCTTCTACGCGCCCCGCACCCGGCGCGCGATTCGATTGACGCCGCTGCAAACGCTGCGCGGCAAAGCATCGATCGGTGACCTGGCCCGCATCAGTTTCACGAACGACTATGACGCTGTGACGATGGAGACGCCGCCTGCATCCTGTACCGGCGACTGCATCGCGCTGACCCTGAGCAGCAAGAACGAGGCGGCCACCTACACGAGGATTACGCTGCTGGTGACGAAACAGCGCGGCCAGTACGTGCCGTTGAAGGCGATGCTGTATGTCGCCAGCGGCAAACTGCTGAAAGTTGCGGAGTTCGACGCTGCCACGGGCGGCCTGCCGCCGGTCACGCGCTACTTCGATCCACAAGTACCGGCGGAGCAAACGCGCGTGGTGTACGAAAAGATCAAGGCGGTGGAATTCTCGGCCAGCACCTTCAACCCGCGCAGTCTGGAACAATGAGCGCACGCCGGTCCGCATTGATGGCGGGGCTGCTGCTGTGCGGAGGCGTGCAGGCGGACGAGGACTGGCTGGGCGGCTTCGCGCTGGCCAGCCAGGAAGCCACGCGCCTGCAGGCGACGCCGCTCAACGACGATAACTTCCTGGCGATACCCGAGAAGAAAACCACGCTGGCAGGCCTGCTCGAAGGCCGCTTCCATGACCTGACCTGGCGCGCGCGGTTTGAAGCCCGTCACAGCGACATCGATGGACAACGCAGCGGTTCGTCGGCGACGTTGCAGGAGCTGAACCGTGTATTTCAACTGACGCCGGCGGTGACGCTATCGCTCGGCAAGCGCCTGTATGCGCTCGATCCGTCCTTCGTCAATCAGCCGCTGGGCTTCCTGCAAAAACGCACGGACCTGAGCGACCCGCTGGATGAACTGGGCCAGTCGGAAGGCTTGCCGATGGCGGTGCTGGCCTGGACCGGATCCCAGGCCAGCCTGACGGCGATCTACAGCAAGGACGCGGCGCGCCACGCGGATGGCTATAACCGCGGTGTCGAACAATCCATCATCAAAATCGGCTATGAGTTTGAGCGGCTGAGCGCCAGCGTGCTGCTGCGCCGCGCCAGCGGTGAATCCAACGGCGTCGGTGCGACGCTGAGCGGGGCGGTGGGGGAGCAGCTGTCCTGGTATGTATCGGCTTACAGCGCGCGGGGTACGCAGCGCCCCATTGGAGGCGCCGTGCTGTCCGGCGGTGACGACACCGCGCCAGTCTTCCTGCGCAGTGACGATGGCCGGCGCTACCAGCGCGCGACGGTCGGCCTGACCTACACCTTGCCGGACCTGCCCAAGCTACAACTTGAATATGCCTACGATGGACGCGGCCTGTCCGATGGGCAGTTCGATCGCTGGCTTGCGCTGATCGATCGCAATCAATCGCTGCCGCTGCCGGATGCCGCGCGCAAGGGCCTGCAGGCGCAGGCCTCACAGATGCTGGTCAGCCAGGGCGCGCGCCGGCGCTATGCCAGCGTGACGTTATCCCAGACAGTGGGCGACTGGGAACTGGGTGGCGGTGTCTATGCCGGCCGGGACGACCGCAGCGCTGTCTGGCACGGCATGGCCGATTATCACTATTCGCAGCGCACCACGCTGATGCTGTCGGCGCTGCGCCAGACCGGCGCGGCGCGCTCCGAACGCGGCCTGTCCGCGCTGGGCGGCACAGTCGCCGTTCGGATTCGATGGCTGTTTTAACCCTGCCGATAGCGCCACTGCAATCGGCGGCCATATAAACGATGAGTAGTCATACGGATAGCGGCAAGGGTTAGGTCATGTAAAATCTGGTTATATTTTCTTGCACAACAGTTACATTGCCTAGATGAAGCCAACTTACGCACCGTCCATTAGATCAAGGTTGATGTTGCTGGTAGCGGCTTGCATATTGCCGGCCTTTCTGCTCGCAGGCATTCTCATCTCCTACGATTATCGGCTTACGCGGGAAAACTTTATTCGCAGTGCGATGGCAACTGCGCGCGCGAACGCGATGGAGGTCGACAAGGAGTTCGCTATCGTCGAGGCCACCTTGTACGCGCTCTCGACGTCGCCCAGCTTCCTGGACCCTGATCTGACGGCGTTCCATGCGCAGGCAAGCGAGTTGCTCATCCGGCAGAACGTCTTTAACGTCGTGCTCGAGGATGCCGAGGGACGGCAAGTGATGAACACCGTGACGCCTCCGGGACAGGCGCTGCCGCGAGGGCCGGATGAGCTGGCATTGAAATCCGTGCGCCAGACGCGGGCGACTTATATTTCCAACCTGTTCACCGGCCCATTGTCCGGACGGCAGATCGTATCCATCGGCCTTCCTGTGCCGAGAGACGGCAGGTTGAACGTTTTGTCCGGCACGGTAACGGTTGAACGCTTCGGCGACATTTTGCGACATCAAAATTATCCGCAGCACTGGGTCACCAGTATTTTGGACCGGAGCGGAAAAATCGTCGCGCGCTCCGCCGACATGCAGCGATATGTGGGTGCTTCGGCGATTCCAGCCGTGGTGCAGCGCATGCGCGATCAACCGGAAGGCGCGTTTGAAACGCTTACGCTGGACGGCAAACCTATCCTGGCTGTCATGGCGCGGGCGCAATCGTCGGGTTGGACGGTGGCGATCGGCATCCCCCTGCAGGTGTTGCGGGCCGAGACCGAAGGCAAGCTGTGGCTGCTCGTACTGGCCACCGTCGCCACGCTGGGCAGCGGTTTGGTGCTGGCATGGATAATCGGCACCAGGATACGGCGAGCCGTGATAGGCTTGATTCCGCCTGCGTTGGCGCTGGGATCCGGCGGCGAGGTGCGGTCCGCCAATTACGGCCTGCGTGAGGCCAACAAGGTCGGTTCGGCGTTGGCCAAGGCTTCGGGCATGCTGCACGCGGCAACCCATCAAGCCCATCACGATGCGCTCACCGGGATCGCAAATCGCGTCATGCTGCACGCGTTCCTGGATCGGCAAACCGCCGCGTGCGCTCGCACGGGGGCTGCGCTTTCCGTGCTGTATCTTGATCTAGACGGCTTCAAGCAGGTCAACGACACGCACGGCCACGCTGCCGGCGATGAATTGCTGCGCCAGGCGGCTGATCGGTTGAGCTCGCATATCCGCAAGTCGGATATGGCTGCGCGCATGGGCGGCGATGAATTTGCGATAGTGCTGGTCAATAGCGGCGCTGCCGAGACGGCGAAGGTGGTCGCGCTGATCGAGGCAGTGATGGAGCAGCCATACGATATCGGCGGCCTGACCTTGAAAGCGGCAGCCAGCGTTGGCCGTGCTGTCTATCCGGATGGCGGCGCGACGAGTGAGCTGTTGCTGGCCGCTGCGGATCAATCGATGTACGAACGCAAGTCGCAGCGGAAAAAGTCCGCGGCCGCAAAATCTGCAGCCTTGTCGTGATTGACCCGGTACAAGAGCTACGGACTAATTCACGATGAACCAGGCGGCGGAAGCGAAGAGGAACGCGAAGACGGCGAGCACCCACAGACTGTTCCAATAGTCGAGGTGCACGTCCAGCGGATTGCTGCGGCGGTAGCGGATCGACACCTCGCTGCCCACCGCGTAGTCGACCAGCTCCTTGAAGCCGCCGGCCTCGTAGCTGCGGCCATCCACCTCGAAGCGGATAGCGATCACGTGATGGCGATTGACGTAGCCCTCCGAATCCTCGTTCTGGTGCAGGGCGGCAGTGGTGACGATGGCTGTGCCGCGCCGGCTCAGGCACAGGAAAGCCAGCTTGTAGGCCAGGCCAAGCAGCAGAAGGCCTGCAAGAGGAATCAGTATCAAGGAAAATTGGTGTAAAATATTCATTTAAAATACTCTATTCTTTTAAATAAGCAAAAGTACATAAAAATGAAAGCAATTATCACCGGCGGTAACCGAGGTATCGGGCTCGAAATATCGAAGAAGCTTTTGAGCAAGGGCTTTGAAGTGCATGTATTGTCTCGCTCCGGCGTCTCCGCCGCCATGAGTGGATTGACCTCGTGGACGGTGGACGTTTCTGACTACGAACAGTCGCTGCAGATTATAGAGAAGATCGGGACGCCGGACGTCTTCATCAACAACGCCGGAATGATGAACGCGAAGACGGCAAGTGATTACGACAGCGAGGCGATTCTCCATACGCTCAACGTGAACCTGATCTCCGCCGTGCGACTGAGCGTGCATGTGGCGGAACGGATGGCGGGCAAGGGCGGCGGCCGCATCGTCAGCATGGGTTCGATTGCCGGCGAAATCGGCCATCCAGACATTTGGTATGGCGTTTCAAAGGCGGGCCTCATGAATGCAATGCGTTCGCTCGCACGAACCTACGGCGCAAGGGGCGTGATTGCCAACTCGGTCGCGCCGGGACCCGTCGAAACGGACATGATGAAGAACATTCCGCAAGACAGAAAGGACCGCTTGAAGGCCGCGACCATCAGCCAGCGATTCTGCCTGGCGGAAGAGGTTGCGGAAACGGTCAGCTGGCTTGCCACCGACGCGCCAGCGTTCATCAACGGTGAAGTCATCGATATGAACAACGGCACCAATTATCGATAACCGTCAGCCAACCACGTTCCTGGGAGCGCCCGCCACCCAGGCTTCGAGATTGTCGATCAGCTGATCCACCAGCACCTGCATGGCCTGCGAGCTGGCCCACGCCGAATGCGGCGTGAGGATGAAGTTCGGCAGGCGCAGATTGAGCAGCACGTTGTCCGGCGGCGGCGGTTCCTTCACCAGCACGTCGAAGCCGGCGCCGGCGATCACGCCGCTGCGCAGGGCGTCGGCCAGCGCTGTCTCGTCCACCAGGCCGCCGCGCGCGGTGTTGATCAGCAGGGCGTTGCGCTTCATGCGGATCAGTTCTTTGGCGCTGATCATATTGCGCGTCTTGTCGTTCAGCGGCAGGTGCAGGCTGATGATGTCCGAGGTTTCCAGTACTTCGTCGAAGCCCGCTTCGCGCACGCCGTCGGCCTTGGCGTCCGGCAGCGGCGAGCGGGTATGCACGATCACCTCCATGCCGAACGCGCGCGCGATCTGCGCCACCGAGCGTCCCAGCGCGCCGTAGCCAAACAGGCCCAGACGGCTGCCCGCCAGGTCGGCGATCGGATGGCCGAACAGGCAGAAACGGTCCGACTTCTGCCACAGCCCCGCCTCGATGTCGGCGCGGTAGGCCACCAGCTGCCGGCGCAGCGCCAGGATCAACGCGAAAGTGTGCTCGGGCAGCGTGTGCACCGCGTAGTTGCGGATGTTGGAGACGACGATGCCGCGCTCGCGGCACGCCGCCAGGTCGACGATGTCGGTGCCGGTGGCGGCCACCGCGATCATCTTCAGGTCCGGCAGCTGCGCCAGGTCGGCCGCGCGCAAGGGCACCTTGTTGGTGATGGCGATGGTGGCGCGGGCGTCGCGCAGACGCTGCATGGCGTCGGCCGCCGCGGTGGCCGGATACTCGGTCCACTCGTGCGCGAACGCAGGCTTGCGGATGGTGGCGATGACGCTGTCGCGGTCGAGGAAAACGATGCGGTGAATATCAGTCATAGTGCAACCTCAAATGGAATCGGGCGCGCCGGCGGCGGGGCTTTCGGCAGGCGCATGCCCGGATGGTTGGAAAACAGTTCGGCGACCCATTCGACAAACACCCGCACCTTGGCCGACAGGTGGCGGTTCTGCGGATAGACCACGTGCACCGGCAGCGGGTCGGTGCTCCAGTCGGCCAGCAGTTGTTCGAAGCGGCCGTCCTTGAGCATGGGTTCCATCATAAAGTTCGGCATCTGCACGATGCCCAGCCCCGCCAGGCCGGCCGCGATGTAGGCGTTGGTGTCGTTGACGGCGATGTGGCCGGGCAGGGCGACCTGTATCCGATGGCCGTCGCGCGAGAAGTCCCAGTCGAACAGCTTGCCCGTGCGGGAGGAAAAATAGTTCACGCAGCGGTGCCGCATCAGCTCATCGGGATGCGCCGGCCGGCCGTAGCGGTCCAGGTAGCCCGGCGTGGCGCAGGTGACGAATTGCAGGATGCCCACCCGCCGCGCGATCAGGTTGGAATCACCCAGCACGCCGCCGCGCACCGCGCAGTCGACGCCTTCCTCGATCAGGTCGATGGTGCGGTCGCTGCAGCCCAGCTCCAGCTGGATGTCCGGGTAGCGCGTGAAGAAGTCGGGCAGGGCGGGGATCAGCACGTCGCTGGCCAGGCCGGTGGGCGCGTCCACCCGCAGCCGTCCGCTGGGGCTCAGGCGCGTGCGCGACAGCGATTCCTCGGCCTCGCGCACGTCCGACAAAATGCGTAGGCAGCGCTCATAATAGGCGGCGCCGTCGGCCGTCACGCTGACCTGGCGCGTGGTCCGGTGCAGCAACTTGACCGACAGCGTCGCCTCCAGCGCCTGGATCAGCGTCGAGACGGTGGCCTTGGGCAGTTGCATATTGTCGGCCGCGCGCGTGAAGCCGCCGGCGTCGACCACCTGGACGAACACTTCCATTGCTTGCAGTTTATTCATCTATTCATCCCATTGTTCGGAATCCTGAACAATCAATTCGACATTGCACTATTTATCAGATTGTAGATCAAGTTTAAGATTGCTGTACTGCACCAAGAAAGACCATCGAAGGAAAGGGGTTCAACATGAAATATCGGAATGGAATTTTTGCAACGATCGCACTGGCGCTGACTTCGGTCGCCCTGGCGGGCGTGGTCTATACCGATGCCTACTCGCAGGCGGCCAAGGCCGAAGCGACCGGAGTTCGTGCCCTGACCGAGGCGGCCGCCGGCGAGACCTTCGCCTGCGCCGACACCGCCATGCTGTCCAATCCATCGGATACGGTGCAGCGATGAGCGCAGCCGTCGAGCCATTGCCGCAACTGTCGGAGCTGATCAAGGTCCGCTCCCTGGAAGTGCGCGGCGCGGAAGGCCCGTTGGCCGCCCGCCTGTACACCAGCGGCGAGGCCGGCATCAAGCGCGACACCTTGATCGTGTTCTTCCACGCCGGCGGCTTCAACAGCGGCGACCTGGACGATGCCGACATCTTCCTGCGCCACATGGCCGACGACAACCAGGGCAGCACAATACTGGCCACAGCCTACACGCTGGCGACGGTGCAGCCTTTCCCGGCCGCCGTCGAAGACGCCCACGCGGTGCTGATCTGGGCCAAGAAGAACAAGGCCAAGCTGGGCTGGACCGGCAAGCGCCTGGTGGTGGCCGGCATCGAGGCCGGCGCCAACCTGGCGGCGGTCTGCGCGCTGATGTCGCGCGACCGCGGCGGCCCGGCACTGGCCGGCCAGGTGCTGGTGATGCCCATGCTCGATCCTGGCCTGAGCACCTGGTCGATGCGCGAGATGCAGAACGCGCCTGAATTGCTGGACGTGGCCGACGCCTGCGCGGCGGCCTACCGTGGCTACCTGCCGAACGCGGCAGACCGCACCCATCCATACGCCTCGCCGCTGCAGTCGAGCCGTCTGAAGAACCTGCCGCCGGCACTGATCCTGTCGGCCGAAGACGACCCGCTGCGCGACGAGGCGGAACAATATGGCGCGAAGTTGATTGCCTGCGGCGTCAAGACCACCGTCAACCGAATGCCAGCAGCGTCCCTGAGTGAAGCAGGGGCGCGCAACGAATGCGCGTGCAAGTGTTACGCGCTGGGAGAAATCGCCGGCTTCATCGCCAGCCTGGAACGGTCCGAGACACCGCCAGCCGAATAGGGTTCCCCAACCTTTAAGCAGTATCTGCAATCACGTCCCCACTGGCTTGCCGGCGGGGCGCTAGTACCGTGTTTTCTCGCAATTCGTTGAGGGCAACCGGTGCCGCCATTTCTATTAATTATTTTCATATAAAAGGGAATAAACATGAAAACCATTAAACAACTCACCGTCGTAGCCCGGCCTCTGGCCGCCGCTATGGCGCTGGCGGGACTGGCCGCTTTCGGCCTCTCCGGTTGCGATGACGCCACCGGCAAGACGGCTGAAGCACCGGCGGCAGCCGGCGGCCCTCCGATTTCGGCCGCAGTGGTCGTCGAGAAAACCATCACCGAGACCCAGGAGTTCTCGGGCCGCCTGGAAGCGATCGAGCAAGTGCAGATCCGTCCGCGCGTCGGCGGCTTCATCACCGCCATCAACTTCAAGCCGGGCAGCGAAGTGAAGAAGGGCGAAGTCCTGTTCGTCATCGATCCACGTCCGTTCCAGGCCGAAGCCAACCGCGCCGAAGCGGCAGCCGGTTCGGCCCGCGCCAAGGCCGACCTGGCCAAGCTGGAGCTGACCCGCGCCGAGAAACTGCTGGCCGACAAAGCCATCGCCCAACGCGAATACGACGCCCTGGCATCGAGCCTGAAGCAACTGGACGCCGACACCCGCGCCGCACAAGCGCAGTACGAAGCGGCCAAGCTGAACCTGAGCTACACCCAGGTGACGTCGCCGATCAACGGCCGCGTGTCGAAAGCGGAAATCACGCTGGGCAACCTGGTCGACGCTTCGGCGGTGCTCACTTCGGTGGTCTCGCTGGAACGCATCTACGCTTCCTTCGACGGCGATGAAGAGACTTATCTGCGCGTCGGCGCCGCCGCCCACCAGGGCAAGCCGGCCACCGTCAAGATCGGCCTGGCCAACGAAACCGGCTTCCCGCACGAGGGCAAGCTGGAATTCGTCGACAACCAGCTCGATCCACGCAGCGGTTCGGTGCGCATGCGCGCCACCTTCACCAACACCGACGGCATGCTGGTGCCCGGCCTGTTCGCCCGCGTGCAGCTGGCCGGCTCCACCGGCGCCAAGTCGGCGTTGATGATCAACGACCGCGCCATCAGCACCGACCAGGACCGCAAGTTCGTGTTCGTGGTCGACAAGGACAACAAGGCCGAGTACCGCCCTGTGACCCTGGGACCTGCGATCGACGGCCTGCGCGTGGTACGCGACGGTTTGAAAGCCGGCGAGAAGATCGTCGTCAACGGCCTGCAGCGTGTGCGTCCCGGCGCGCCGATCACGCCGACCGTGGTCGCCATGGATTCCGATCCGCTGGCCGCCAACGTGGCGAAACCTGAAGTAAAAAAAGATGAAAAAGTAGCGGCGGTCGTTGCGAAGACCGGCACTTCCAAGGAATAAAAAAATATGAATATCTCTCGATTTTTTGTCGACAAGCCGATTTTTGCGGCTGTACTGTCGATCATTATCTTCGTCGCCGGCTTGATCGCTATCTTCAAGCTGCCGATCTCGGAGTACCCGGACGTGGTGCCGCCATCGATCGTGGTGCGGGCCCAGTATCCGGGCGCGAATCCGAAGATCATCGCCGAAACCGTGGCCGCGCCGCTTGAGGAACAGATCAACGGCGTCGAGAACATGCTGTACATGTCCTCGCAAAACACCTCGGACGGCGCGCTGGCGCTGACCGTCACCTTCAAGATCGGCACCAACGTCGAGCAGGCCGAAACGCAAGTGCAGAACCGCGTCCAACGCGCCCTGCCGCGCCTGCCGGAAGAGGTGCGCCAGATCGGCGTGACGACCGTCAAGTCGTCGCCCAACCTGACCATGGTGGTCCACCTGCAATCGCCGAACGGCCGTTACGACGACCTGTATCTGCGTAACTACGCGGTGCTGAACATCAAGGACCAACTGGCCCGCCTGCCCGGCATGGGCGAGGTGCAGCTGTTCGGTTCGGGCGACTACGCGATGCGCGTATGGCTCGACCCACAGAAGGTGGCGCAGCGCGGTCTGACCGCCGGCGACGTCGTCGACGCGGTGCGCGAGCAGAACGTGCAGGTCGCCGCCGGTGTGATCGGCCAGGGCCCAAGCCAGGGCGCGGACTTCCAGCTGACCGTCAATACGCAAGGTCGTTTGAAGAGCCCCGAGGAATTCGGCAATATCATCCTCAAGACCAACACCGACGGCGCGGTAACGCTGCTGAAGGATGTCGCCCGCCTTGAAATGGGTTCGAACTCGTACGCGCTCCGGTCCCTGCTGAACAACAAGTCGGCGGTGGCGATTCCTATTTTCGAAGCGCCGAACGCCAATGCGCTGCAACTGTCGACCGACGTCCGCGCCACCATGGCCCGTCTGTCGAAGGATTTCCCGGAAGGCGTCACGTACAGCGTTGTATATGACCCGACCCAATTCGTGCGCGAGTCGATCGACGCCGTGATCCACACCCTGATCGAAGCGGTCATCCTGGTGGCGCTGGTGGTGATCATCTTCCTGCAAACCTGGCGCGCTTCGCTGATCCCGCTGCTGGCGGTGCCGGTGTCGGTGGTCGGTACCTTCGCCGTGATGCTGGGCTTCGGCTTCTCGATCAACACGCTGTCGCTGTTCGGCCTGGTGCTGGCCATCGGTATCGTGGTCGATGACGCGATCGTGGTGGTGGAAAACGTCGAACGGAATATCTCCAACGGCCTGACGCCGCATGACGCGACGATCCAGGCGATGAAAGAGGTGAGCGGTCCGATTATCGCCATCGCACTGGTGCTGTGCGCCGTGTTCGTGCCGATCGCGTTTGTATCGGGCCTGTCCGGCCAGTTCTACAAGCAGTTCGCGCTGACCATCGCCATCTCGACCGTGATCTCGGCATTCAGCTCGCTGACCCTGGCTCCGGCCTTGGCCGCAACCCTGCTGCGTTCGCACGATGCACCGAAGGACGCGCTGACCCGCGGCATGGACAAGGTTTTCGGCGGCTTCTTCAACTGGTTCAACCGCTTCTTCAACCGCGCTTCGGAAAACTACGAAGGCGGCGTGAAAGGCGCATTGAAACGCAAGGGCGGTTCGCTGATCGTGTACGCCGTGCTGGCGGTTGCCGCCGGCTTCATGTTCAAGGTGGTGCCACCAGGTTTCGTGCCGCCGCAGGACAAGGGCTATCTGATCGGCTTCGCGCAATTACCGGACGCCGCTTCGCTGGACCGCACCGACGCCGTGATCCGCAAGATGTCGGACATCGCCAAGGAAATCCCTGGCGTCGACAACTCGATCTCGTTCCCGGGCCTGTCGATCAATGGCTTCACCAACGCGCCTAACGCCGGTATCGTGTTTGTCGGCCTGAAGCCGTTCGACCAGCGTACCAAAGCCAGCGAATCGGCCGAAGCGATCGCCGGCGAAATCAACAAGCGCATGGGCTCCATCGAAGGCGCCTTCGTGCTGGTGCTGTCGCCGCCTCCGGTCAGCGGCCTGGGTACCACCGGCGGCTTCAAGCTGATGATCGAAGACCGCGACAACCTGGGTTACGACGCCTTGTACAAGGCGGTGCAAGCGGTGCAGATGAAGGCATGGCAGAACCCGAAACTGGCCGGCGTCTTCTCGAGCTACCAGATCAACGTGCCGCAGCTGTTCGCCGACATCGACCGTGCCAAGGCCAAGCAATTGGGCGTGCCGCTGCAGACGATCTACCAGACCTTGCAGATCAATCTGGGTTCGCTGTATGTGAATGACTTCAACCAGTTTGGCCGTACCTACCAGGTGCGGGTCCAGGCGGACAAGCAGTTCCGTTCGCACGCCGAAGACATCGCCCAGCTGAAAGTCCGCAACAACAAGGGCGAGATGATTCCGCTGTCGTCGCTGATGCGCGTCAAGGACAGCTATGGCCCGGACCGCGTACAGCGCTACAACGCCTACGTCGCTGCTGAAATCAATGGCGGCGCCGCCCCTGGCGTATCGACCGGCGAAGCGCAGGCTGAAATGACCAAGATCGTCAACGAAGTCCTGCCGAAAGGTATCGGCTACGAATGGACCGAGCTGGTTTATCAGGACATCCTGTCCGGTAACACCATGATGTACGTGTTCCCGCTGTGCGTACTGCTGGTGTTCCTGGTGCTGGCAGCACAGTACGAAAGCTGGACCCTGCCGCTGGCGGTGATCCTGATCGTGCCGATGTCGATCCTGTGCGCGCTGCTCGGCGTGAAGCTGACCCACGGCGACAACAACGTCTTTACCCAGATCGCGCTGTTCGTGCTGGTGGGCCTGGCCTCCAAGAATGCGATTCTGATCGTGGAGTTTGCGCGTGAACTGGAACACCACGGCCGCACCATCGTCGAAGCGGCGCTGGAAGCATCCCGTCAGCGTCTGCGTCCGATTCTGATGACGTCGATCGCATTCATCATGGGCGTGCTGCCACTGGTGTTCTCGCACGGCGCCGGTTCGGAAATGCGTCATGCAATGGGTGTGGCGGTGTTTGCCGGCATGCTGGGCGTGACTTTCTTCGGCCTGTTCCTGACGCCGGTGTTCTACGTCCTGCTGCGCAAGCTGGCGGTACGCCTGGAGAAGAAGAAACCTGCCGTGGCCGGCGACGCCGCTGCGGTAAAACTGGAAGGGACTCACTAATATGAGCAACTCGATGAACAAACTGCAGATGATCGCCAAAGGTGTGGCGCCTGTATTGGCGGCCTTGCTGATGACCGCCTGCGCCGCGCCAGAGTTCAAGCAGCCTGCGATGGACGTGCCGGTCGCGTTCAAGGAATCGCAACTGCCTGCGCCGGTGAAGGTCGCCGCCGACGGCAGCACCTGGAAACAGGCGCAAGCCGCCGAAGCGCAACCGCGTGGTGAGTGGTGGCTGGCTTTCAACGATACGGCTCTCAATGAGCTGATCGCCGAGGCCACCAAGGCCAACGCCAACCTGGCCGTGGCCGCGGCCCGCGTCAAGCAGGCCCGCGCCATCGCCGGCATCGCCGAGGCAGACCGCATTCCGCAGGTCGGCGTCAACGTTGGCGCGCAGCGCCAGCGCCAGTCCGACGTGGCGCTCGGCCTGCCGGCCGGCACGCCGGTCGCTCCGGGTAACGCGTTCAGCGCCAACCTGACGGCCAGCTACGAGGTCGACCTGTTCGGCCGCGTATCGTCGAACGTCAGCGCCGCCCGCAATGACGCCGCTTCCGTGGAAGCGACTTACCGTTCGGTGCTGCTGTCGGTGCAGGCCGATGTGGCGCAGACTTACTTCCGTCTGCGCGCCACCGACGCCGAACTGGAAACGCTGAACCGCACGGTGCAAACCCGCGAAGAAAACGTCAAGGTCAACCAGCGTCGCTTCGACCTGGGCGACATCGGCGAATTCGACCTGTCGCGCGCCAAGACCGAGCTGGCCACGTCGCGTGCCGAAGCCATCGGCCTGCAACGCCAGCGCGTGACGACCGAGCATGCACTGGCGGTCCTGCTGGGCAAACCGGCGGCCAGCTACACGGCCGGCGCCAGCCCGTTGCTCGATACCTCGCTGCTGCCGGTGATCCCGGCGGGCTTGCCGTCGTCGTTGCTGGAGCGTCGTCCCGACATCGCTTCGGCGCAGCGCACGATGGAAGCGGCCAACGCCCGCATCGGCGTCGCCAAGTCGGCGATGTTCCCGGCGCTGACCCTGAACGCCAACGCCGGCGGCATTTCGAGCAACACCGTTGCCGACGTGTTCAAATGGAGCAGCCGTTCGTGGGTGCTGGGCGCGCTGATGTCGATGCCGCTGATCGATGGTGGCCGCAACAAGGCCAATATCACGCGCAGCGAAGCGGCGCTTGAGGAATCGGTCGGTACCTACCGCCAAAGCGTGCTGGTGGCTTTCGCGGAAGTCGAAGACAACCTGGCGGGCCTGCGCATCCTGGCCGGCCAGACCGCGCAGATCGAAGATGCGGTCGTATCGGCGCGCCGTTCCGCCGACCTGGCGCAGAAGCTGTATTCGGCCGGCCGCTCGAGCTACCTCGATCTGCTGGACGCGCAGCGTAACCTGGCGACGGTGGAACGTACCGCAGTGCAGTTGCGCGGCAGTCGCGCGGTCACCACCGTGGCGCTGATTCGCGCCCTGGGCGGCGGCTGGGATGGCGCCAACGTCAATGCGGCAGCGAAGGTCGCGCAGCGATAAGCTGAACGACTAATGAAAAACCCCGCCGGCGCTGAGCGCGATCTTGATCGCGTTCAGGCCGGCGGGGTTTTTTTACGTCTGCGGCGGGCTGGGGGCCGCCGCGTACTTCGGAATTACTTGGTGACGACTGGAGCAGGGGTTGCTGCTGCTTCAGCTTTCGCGGCCTTGGCGTGAGCCTTGGCTTTGGTTTTGTGAGCCTTGGCGTGGGCATCGGCCTTGTCTGCTTTTTCGTCAGCTTTGGCGACGGCGACGTCTTTCTTGGCTTCGGCTTCTACCTTGGCGGTCTTGGCTTCGGCTTTGATGTCGGTCTTGGTTTCTTTAGCGGTGGCTTTGGCGTCGGTCTTGGCTTCCTTGGCTTCTGCTTTCACAGCCGCTGGAGCGACAGGAGCGGCTGGAGCGGTGGCTGGAGTCTGTGCAAAAGCTGCGGTAGCGAACAGGCCGGCGATCAGGGTAGCGATAAGTTTGTTCATGATGAAATCCTCATTCAGGTTGATTTAGAGCCGGGACAATTCCCGTGTCACTGAGCAAAAAACGCGGCCCGGACCGCTGTCGTTGACGGGCTTTACATTCGCTTACAAGCTCTCCAGATTGCTTACATGTTGGTTAGCGCACGGAGTCTGGAGCCATGCGGGCATAATCTGCTCAAATGGAAGACGCACTTAAAACCTACAAGTCCAAGCGCAACTTCGCGATCACGCCCGAACCGGCCGAAGGAGGCGAGGAGGGCAAGGATGGCGAAGGGGCGCTGGCCTTCGTCATACAAAAGCATTGGGCCAGCCGCCTGCATTACGATTTCCGGCTGGAGCTTGATGGCGTGATGCTGAGTTGGGCCGTGCCCAAAGGCCCCAGCTACGACACGCACGACAAGCGCATGGCCGTGCATGTCGAAGATCATCCGATTTCCTACAACGATTTCGAAGGCACGATCCCGCCCAAACAGTACGGCGCGGGCAAGGTGATCATCTGGGACCGCGGCGTGTGGCGGCCGCTGGGCGATCCGCGCAAGGCGCTGGCGGAGGGCAACCTGAAGTTCGAACTGGCGGGGCACAAAATGCATGGCCGCTGGGCGTTGGTGCGCATGAAGGGCAAGGGCGAGAAGCAGGAGCCCTGGCTGCTCATCAAGGAAAAGGACGACTACGCGCGGCCGGCCGATGAGTTCAGCGTGGTGGACGAGATGCCGGACAGTGTGAAGGCGCTGCCGCCGGCCACCGCTGCGCGCACGCACGGCGCGCCATCGGCGGCAGCCGTGAAAGATGCGTTGTCGGACGCGCCCAAGGCCGCCATGCCGGAAACGCTGTCGCCGCAACTGGCCACGCTGGTGGACGCGCCGCCGTCATCGCCTGAAGACTGGCTATTCGAAATCAAGTTCGACGGTTACCGCCTGCTGGCGCGCGTCGACGGCAAGGACATCCGCCTGGTCACGCGCAACGGCAACGACTGGACGCACCGCCTGCAAGCCCTGCATGACGCCATCGCAAAAATGAAACTGCCGGACGGCTGGTACGACGGCGAGATCGTCGTCCACGACGACAACGTCCGCCCGGACTTCGGCCTGCTGCAAAACGCCTTCGACGAAGACGACCCCGCCGACATCGTCTACTTCCTGTTCGACCTCCCGTTCCACGACGGCCGCGACCTGCGCCACCTGCCGCTGGAGCAACGTCGCGCAAGGCTGCAAGCGCTGCTCGACAAAAAGCCGTCCGACACCATCCGCTTCAGCGCCGCACTGGACGCAACGCCGCACGATATGATCGCGGCCGCATGCAGCATGGGCCTGGAGGGCATCATCGGCAAGCGCCGCGACAGCAGCTACACATCGCGCCGCAGCGGCAGCTGGATCAAGCTCAAATGCGGCCAGCGGCAGGAGTTCGTCATCGGTGGCTACACCGATCCGCAAGGTTCGCGCAACGGCTTCGGTTCCCTTCTGCTGGGCACCTACGACAAGGACGGCAAGCTGCAATACGCGGGCAACGTCGGCAGCGGCTTCAACGCCGCCACGCTGCACGACATCAAAAACAAAATGGACAAACTGGCGGCCGACCAAAGCCCGTTCGCACCCAATCGCGAGATCGACAAGAAAGCCCACTGGCTCAAGCCGGTGCTGGTGGCGGAAGTCGGCTTCGGCGAATGGACGCGTTCGGGCTCGATCCGCCATGCCGTCTTCAAGGGACTGCGCAAGGACAAGAAGGCCGACGCCATCGTCCGCGAAGTGCCGGCCCATCTCAAGGAGCAAGCAGACATGCAGCCAGCAAGCACAGTGCAGGGCAAGCTGCCCGCCACACTCAAGATCAGCAATCCCGATCGCGTGATCGACCAGCAAAGCGGCGCCACCAAGATCACGCTGGTGCGCTACTACGCGCTGGTCGGCGCGCTGATACTGCCGCACCTGAAGGGCCGTCCCGTATCGCTGGTGCGCGCGCCGGCCGGCGTCGGCGGCGAGTTGTTCTTCCAGAAGCACGCGGATACCGGCAAGCTGCCCGGCGTTAAACATCTGGATCCGTCGCTCGACCCCGATCACCCGCCGATGCTGGAAATCGCCAACGAACGAGGCTTGCTGTCGGCCGCGCAGTGGAACGTGGTGGAGCTGCACACGCAAAACGCCAACGCCTCCAGCTACGAAAAGCCCAACCGCATGGTGTTCGATCTCGACCCCGGCAAAGGCGTCAGCTGGCCGCAGATGCAGGAGGCGGCGCAGCTGATGCACGCCTTCCTCGATCATCTGGGCCTGCCGGCCTTCCTGAAAACCAGCGGCGGCAAGGGGCTGCACGTGGTGGTGCCGGTGCGGCCGGGTTATGGCTGGGATGACGTCAAGGCGTTTTCACAGGCCATCGTCGCTCATATGGCGCAGCATATCCCGGAGCGCTTCGTCTTGAAGAGCGGGCCGCGCAACCGGGTCGGCAAGATCTTCATCGATTATCTGCGCAATGGCCGCGGCGCCACCACGGTGGCTGCGTGGTCGGCGCGCAGCCGGCCCGGCCTGGGCATCTCCGTGCCGCTGGCGTGGGAGGAACTCGATGGCCTGCACGGGGCCGACCAGTGGACCGTCGCCAACGTGCACACGCGGCTCGATGTCGGCAATGCGCCGTGGGCCGCCTACCAGCAATCCGCCAAAGGGCTGGCCCAGGCGATGAAAATCATGGGGTTCAAGCCCGGCGTCGTCTGAATGTTTTCGTGGTGAAATTATTATTTTATATTGACAACATGTGTTGTGGATGTTTTAATGGCGGCTTGATACATAATTCGGGACCCTCCAGATGAAAAAGCTGTCCATTTTGTTAGCCGGCATGACCTTGCTTGGCTCCGCTCAAGCGACCGTCTATCAATTTGATTTCACAGCCAAAATCCAGGAAATGGTCGAATTTTCGCCGTTGACGTTCAGCGGCGGCCCGGTGACCTCCAGCAGCCTGTCGGGCAGCACCGTGTCGGTGGGCGACCAGCTCACCGGTCATTTCAGCTACGATACCGTGACCGGCGTGTTCAGCCAGTTCGGCGGCAGCACCATGTATGCCGCGCCGGCGGCCCAGAACAGCCTGGACGCCAGCATCGGCGGCGCCAGCATCGCCCTGGGCGGCGCGAACTACAGCAGCACCAATGTGCAGGTGGCCAATAACGCCGCCGCCCTGGGTGGCGCGGACAGCTTCGGCATTGCCAACGTCTCTGCCAATGCCTATGCATCGCAGATGATGGCGGTGAGCTTCTTCGACAAATCGGGCCTGGCCCTGAACGCATCGACCATGCCGGGCCAGCTGGATTTCGCCAACTTTGGCCAGTCGAGCTTTTACTACACCTATTCCTCCAACGCGACCCACGCGATGATGGGCGCGAACGGCGCCTTGACGTCGGTGACGGTCACGCAGGTGCAGGTGCCGGTGCCGGTGCCCGAGCCGGAAACCTACGCCATGCTGCTGGCCGGCCTGGCAGCGTTGACCTGGAAGGCGCGCCGCCGTTAATCAGGCGCTGCGCGCCGCAGGGCGCCTGGCTGTCGTTTTCGTTTTCGGGGCGCGGCTTGATGATTTAGCCGGCCGCTTGCCCAGGCTGTCCTGCAACAGCGCCACCAGATCCACCACGTTCGACGACTTGGCCGCCTTGGCCTCCGGCTCGGCGGCGGTGATGGTCTTGGTCTGGCCAGCCTTCACCTTCTTCTTCACCAGTGCCAGCACGTCGTCCTTGTAGGTGTCGTGATACTGCTCCGGTTTCCACGGCTCGCTCATGCCTTCGACCAGCGACAGCGCCATCTGCAGTTCCTTGTCGCTGATGCCGGCCGCCTTCATGGTGGCCGGCGGCAGCTTCAATTCCTCCGCGCTGCGGATCTCGGCCGGGTAGCGCAGCGTATTGAGCACGATCTTGTCGTCGTCGCAGACCAGCGCGCACAAGTGCTGCTTGGTGCGGATCACCACCGTGGCGATGCCGATCTTGCCGGCCTTGCGCAGCGTCTCGCGCAGCAGCGCATACACCTTGGCGCCGCCGCGCGCCGGCGCCAGGTAGTAGGGCTGTTCGTAGTAGGTCAGCGGCACCTCGGCCGCATCGACGAAGGCCTGGATGTCGATCGTCCCGGTGGCCTCCGGGTTGGCGCGCTTGAGGTCTTCGTCGGACAGCACCACATATTCGTCGTCCTCGTACTCATAGCCCTTGACGATATCGTCCCAGGTCACTTCCTTGCCGGTGTTCTTGTTGTAGCGCTTGTAGCCGACCGGCGAGAAGTCGCGCCGGTCCAGCATCGTCAGATCCAGCTCGTGCTCCTGCACGGCCGAATACAACTCGACCGGAATGTGCACCAGCCCGAAGCTGATGGCGCCTTTCCATAACGCGCGCGCCGCCATGGCCTACTCGCCGACGCTGCCGGTCACCGGCAGCACGATGCCGGTGATGTAGCTGGAGCAGCAGGGCGCCGCCAGGAACACATAGGCCGGGGACAGCTCCTGCGGTTGCGCGGGCCGCTGCATGTCGGTGTCGGCGCCGAACTGCGCCACCTTGTCGGCCGGCGCATCGGCCGGGTTCAAGGGCGTCCACACCGGTCCGGGGGCGATGGCGTTGACCCGTATGCCTTGCTCCAGCAGGTTGGACGCCAGCGACATCGTGAACGCGTGGATCGCGCCCTTGGTGGTCGAATAGTCCAGCAGGTGCTTCGAGCCTTTCAGGCCCGTGACCGAGCCGGTATTGATGATGGCCGCGCCGCGCTTCAGGTAGGGCAGCACCGCCTTGGCCATGTGGAAGTAGCCGTAGACGTTGGTCTTCATGGTCAGGTCGAAGCGCTCTTCGGTCAGGTCGGTCAGTTTTTCGGCGTGCTCCTGGAAGGCGGCGTTGTTGACCAGGATGTCGAGCCGGCCGAAGCGCTCGTGCACTTGCTGGACGGCGCTGCGGCAGAAGGCGGCGTCGCGCACATCGCCCGGCAGCAGCATGCAGCTTTGGCCTTCCGCCTCCACATAGCGCTTGGTCTCGCTGGCGTCTTCATGCTCGTTCAGGTAGATGATGGCCACGTCGGCCCCTTCGCGCGCATACAGCACCGCGACCGCGCGGCCGATGCCGGAGTCGCCGCCGGTGACAATGGCCACCATGCCGGCCAGCTTGCCGCTGCCGCTGTAATCGGGCGCGAGGAATTCCGGCTTGAGCTGCATCTCGGCCTCCAGCCCCGGCTTTTCCAGGTGCTGGGCCGGCAGCGGCGTGCCGGGGTAGTCGTGCTGGGTAGTTTGCACCGGACCCTGGCGGTCGCCGATCTGGCTGGCGCGCGGCTCCTGCTTGCTGCGCTCGTCCGACTGGTCCTGGTGTTGCTGGATCTCGCGCTGCATGCTGGCCGCAGCGGGATCCGATTGATTCTTGGTGTGTGCCATGGCATCCTCCTTGGAGTCCACAGTATTTGCGGCTATGTGTCCCATGACGGTGCGCTTGTTCACACATATGCAGCAAAACCGCGACGCCAATTAGTTACCTTGGGAAATAGTCTGATCTTTAATACAAAAAATATTGCTAATTATGAACTTTATGGCACACTAGCGCGGGGATATATTTTTTCACATTAAAAAGCATGCGTAGGAGCAATATGATGGCGGACCGGAGCACTAGCGTAGGTGTCTTTTTCAATGCTACTGGCGAGCGGCGCGCGGAGTTTCAGGCGTGCTGCGGAGAGCTGTTCTCCCAGCTGACCATGACGGAGCACGTCGACGCCACGGCTGCGGCCCTTGGCAAACGCCACGTGGATCTGCTGGTGCTGGATCTGAACGGCTACGAGCAGCTGAGCGAGCTGGCCGGCGTGGGCGCGCTGATACGGGGCCGCGCCAGTGCGCCGGTGCTGGTGCTGTGCGCTTACGAGCACAGCGCCTGGTTGCCGGAGCTGATGACCTACGGCCAGTTCGACTACCGCATTTGCCCGGTACTGAGCGACGAGTTGCAGCAGGCCGTGCAGCAGGCGCTGGCGGTGCCGGCCGATGCCGCCGCCGCCTTGCAGCAAACCTTGCTGGACAAGGAAAAGGAACTGCGCGACCTGCTGGGCGTGCAGCGCAGCCTGCAACGCGCGCTGAGCGGCATCGACACCATCGAATCGATGTCGGCGCAGATCTGCCTGGCGCTGTGCAATTTCCCCGGCGTGCGCCATACCGCGGTGCTGCATATGAAGGAGCGGGGCGACCTGCAACTGGTGGCGCAGGAATCGCGCAACCACCTGGACCTGGCGCGCCTGCTGCAACGGCGCGACCGCCTGCTGCAATCGCCGCTGCGCGACGTGTTCCCGCCGCTGCTGGCGGTGGCGCGCGGCGAGATGGTGCTGCTCGACGCGCCGGAAAAAGCCGGCGACCCGGAACTGGCCATGATGCTGCACGACCGCTGCGTGCGCATGGTGCTGGCGCTGCCGCTGCGCGCCGAACCGGGCAGCGCCGAACTGGGCGCGATCTGCCTGATGTTCGACCGTCACATCACCTTCTCGCGCGAGCAGTTCGCCTGCTTCGCCAGCCTGGCGCAGTTTGTCAGCTTCGGCCTGGGCATGAGCGAGTTGAAGCACCGGAATGAGGAATTGTCCGGCCAGATCACGCTGATGAGCACCGTCGACAGCGTCACCGGCGCCGCCAACCGCCGCGCCGGCGAGGACATGCTGGACAACGAAATCCGCCGCGCGCGCCGCTACGGCCTGCCGCTGGCGGTGCTGTCGTTCGATGTCGCCAGCTTCCAGTCGGAAAACGATTTATACGGTTCCCCGGTCGGCGCGCAGGCATTGCGCGCGGTGGCGGACGTGGTCAAAGGCCGGCTGCGCACCTCGGACCTGCTGGCGCGCATGCGCGGCGAAGAGTTCCTGATCATCGCCACCCACACCACGGCGGCCGACGCCATGCGGCTGGCGGAAAAACTGCGGGTCGCGATCGCCGAAGCGGACCTGCCGGGCAATGGTGAGGTGGTGATCAGCCTGGGCGTGGCCCAGGTGGGGGCGGACGAGGGCGGCGCCACTGTCCTTGATCGGCTGGATGCGTCGCTGCACCGCGCCAAGCGCGCGGGCCGCAACTGCATCGACGCCGCGCAATAAGCTTAGCGCAGCGGTACACCGAACCATCGCGCCGCGGCCTGGAAGGCTTCCGCTTCGTCCGGGGAAGCCCCGCCGGCCCAGGCGACAAAGCCGTCCGGGCGCACCAGGATGGCGCTCACGCCCAGGCTGTCCTTGACCTGGGCGGCGACGTAGGAAACCCTGTCGTTCCAGCGGCTGGCCATTGCCTGCCAAGGCTGGCGGACGTCGAAGTCCAGCAGCAGGCCACGGCCCTTGCTTTGCAGTTCTCCCAGCCTCCTGCCGTCGACCAGCTCGAAATCGGGCGCGCTGCGGCCCACCAGCGGATGGCCGCCGCCCAAATCGTAGCGCAGGGAGACGCCCCACACGCGCTCTGCGAAATAGGTCGCGCCGTCGCGTGTGCCGATCAGATCCCGGACGATGGCCTCGAGCGCGCGTGCATGCCGGCTTGGCCGCATCAGCGCCACCTGCGCGCGCGACCAGTCAAGCACCTGCGCGCCGACCGGATGCCGCTCGCCGGCATAGCTGTCGAGCAGGCCGGCCGGCGCGTCGCCGCGTATGGTGGCTGCAAGTTTCCATCCCAGGTTCAGCGCGTCGCCCAGTCCCAGGTTGAGCCCCTGGCCGCCCAGTGGCGAGTGGATGTGCGCGGCGTCGCCGGCCAGCAGCACCCGTCCTTTGCGGTAAGCGCTCGCCTGGCAGGCGCGGTCGGTCCAGGTGGTGGCCAGTTCCAGCGCCGTCAGCGTGACGTCGGTACAGCTGATGCGGCGCAGGACCGCCTGCACCTGCTCCAGTGTGATCGGCTGCGTGCGGTGAAAGGCGCCGCCGTCGAATTCGACCATCGCAATCGTGCCTGGCCGCGACTGAAAATACATGCCCGTCGGCGTGTAGTGGCGGCCTGCGCCCAGCTGCTCGGGATCGGCCAGCTCGACTTGCACCGAATAGCCGGTGAACTCGGGATCGGTGCCGGTGAACGCGAAACCCAGCGCTTTGCGCACCGTGCTGCGGCCGCCATCGCAAGCGACCAGCCAGCGTGCGCGGATGGTTTCGCCGCCGGCCCGGATGGTCACCACATCGTCCGACTGCCCGACCTCGTCGACGCCGATGCCGCGCCGGATCTCGACTCCCATCATGGCGGCGCGGGCGGCCAGGGACATTTCGATGCGCTCCATCTCGGCCGCCATATTGGTGTCGGCGGGACCGGGCAGGCGATACGGCCATTGCGACGTATCGATGTCGGCGTCGTCGAACGGGATGCCGGCGAAATGGCCGGCCTGGCGGCGCGGCGACGGCGCGCCGGGCGCCGCCGCCGCGATGTCCGCCAGCAGACCGCGACGATAGAACGCTTCGACGCTGGTCACCGACAGGCCGCGCATGCCGAACGGGAGCCGCTTCAAGGGGCTGCGCGGGTCTTCGCTCCGCTCCAGCACCAGCACCGGGATACCCGCGAGCCCAAGCTCGCAGGCGAGAAACAGGCCGACGGGACCTGCGCCGGCAATGACGACGTCATAAATCATGGGAACTCCTTCGGCGCAAAGGCGCCTAAATGGTCGGACAAAAAAAGGGGGAGCACTGGCGATCAGTGTCATTCAACCCGCCGGACACAAGACGGCTTGCCGCCCTTGCGGCGGCGTTGTGTCAGACGGGTAGGCTCAAGGTGTGAGCAGTGGGGGAGGGCAACCTCAATTGGTGGCGGTGCTGATTGCACCAGCGTGATACTGGATAAGAAACCGCCAGGTGTCAAGCAGCCGGCGTGAATTTTTCCAGCACCGTGGCGATACCCTGGCCGCCGCCGATGCACTGGGCGGCCAGCGCGTAGCGGCCTCCGGTGCGCGCCAGCAGCGCCGCCGCCTTGCCGGTGATGCGCGCGCCGGTGGCGCCCAGTGGATGGCCGATGGCCATGCCGCCGCCGTCGATATTCAACACCTCCGGCCGGATGCCCAGCTCGCGCACGCAGGCCAGCGCCTGCGAGGCGAAGGCCTCGTTAATCTCCGCCACATCGATATCGCCCGCTTGCAGGCCGGCCAGCTTGAGCGCCTTGCGCGTCGCCGGAATCGGGCCGATGCCCATCAGCGCCGGATCGCAACCCACCGCCGCCATCGAGACGATGCGCGCAGTCGGCTTCAGGCCGTGCTTGCGGGCGAATTCCTCGCTGGTGACCAGCACCGCCGAGGCGCCGTCGGTCAGCGGCGACGAGGTGCCGGCCGTGACCACGCCGTGCTCGGGATCGAACACCGGCTTCAGCGCGGCCAGCGCCTCGACCGTGGTGGCGGCGCGGATGCAGCCGTCTTCGGCCACCACTTCGCCGGCGCCGGTGGTGATCGGCACGATTTCATCTTTCAGCAAACCGGCGGCGCGGGCGCCGGCCGCCTTCTGGTGCGACTGGAAGGCCAGCGCTTCCTGGTCGGCGCGCGACACCTCGTATTTGCGGGCGACGTTTTCGGCGGTGTCGCCCATGCTGATGTAGGCGTCGGTTTCGGCCAGCAGCTGCGGGTTGGGCGAGAAGTTGTAGCCGCCCTGCGGCACCATCGTCATCGATTCGACGCCGACGCACAGATAGGCCTCGCCCAGGCCGGCCTCGATCTGCGCGGCGGCGATGTGGATGGCCGACATCGACGAGCCGCAGAAGCGGTTGATCGTCATGCCCGGCACCTCGTGCGGAAAGCCGGCCAGCAGCGAGACGATGCGCGCCAGGTTGTTGCCCTGCGAGGATTCCGGGTAGGCGCAGCCGAGGATCACGTCGTCCAGCAGCGCCGGGTCCAGGCCGGTGCGCTGCATCAGCCCTTGCACCACCTGGGCGCCCAGGTCGTCGGGACGGACTTCGGCCAGCTTGCCTTTTCGCGAGAAGTGGAAGGGGGAACGGGCATAGGCGCTGATTACTGCTTTCATGGTGGAACTCCTTTAAATTATGATCGTAATGATTGATATATTACGCTCGTCATGTATGATGTCAATAGGTTTGGACAAGGAGTAAGACATGAAGGTCAGCAGGGAACAAGTGGCGCTCAACCGCGAGCGCATCGTGGAAACGGCGGCGCGGCTGTTCCGCGAAAAAGGCTACGACGGCATCGGCGTGGCCGATCTGATGAAGAGCGCCGGCCTGACGCATGGCGGCTTCTACGGCCATTTCGCCTCCAAGGAAGACTTGCTGGCCGAGGCCGCCGCCCATGCGCTGAAAAAGTCGGTGCAGCGCTGGGAAGGCTATCTGGCCGAAGGGCGCGACACGGCGCTGGAGAAAATCAGCGAAGGCTACCTGACCAGGCAGCATTGCGAGCATCCGGAGAAGGGCTGCTCGGTCACCGCGCTGGGCGCCGACATCGCGCGCCTCGGCCCCAAGGCACGCCACGCGCTGACCGAGGGCGCAATCGGGCAGATGGCGGTGCTGGAAGAGTTGATGCCGGGCGCGGATCCGGCCGCGCGGCGCAGGCAGGCGCTGGCCTCTTATGCCTCGATGGTTGGCGCCATCGTGCTGGCGCGCGCCGTCGACGATGAAGCGCTGTCCGCGGAAATCCTGCTGGCAGTGCAGCAATCGCTGCCCGCAGGATCCTAGCTTACGGGCTAGTCCGCCGCGTCAGAAGCGATGGCGTATGCCAAGCTGGATTCCCTTGCTGGCCTCGCCCGGCTTGGAGGTAAATCCGCCCGAGGCGCTGGCGGCGCCGATCGCATACTGGCCATCGCCCTGATTCCTGATGTAGGCCGCCACCATGTACAAATCGGTGCGCTTGGACAGGTTGTGGTCGTAGCCCAGGGCGAACTGGGTGGCGTCGCTGGCGGATGCGGTCTTGTCGTGCTGGCGCGCCACCGAAGCCATGATACGCCCGGCGCCGATCTGGTAGTGGAAGCCGACCTGGGTGCTGGCGGCGTCGAGGTAGAAGGTGCGTGTGAGCGTGTTGTGCAGTTGGCCCGCCAGCACCGGGCCGAGCACCGGGCCGAAGGCGGCGAAGGTCGGGGCCAGGGCGGCATCGGCGTACAGGATGATCACCGAGTTGTCGTTGCGCTGCCGGTGATAACCGGCGAACAGTTTCCAGTTGTCGATCTTGTAGGAACCGCCCAGCGTGGTGGTGATCAGGCCGGCATTGCCGAGTTGATCGGTGCCATGGTTGTAACCGAGGCCGACTTCCAACCCGTTCGCCTTATAGAACACGTTGGCGCCCGAGGAGCGTTTGTCCATGCCGACATAGCCCGAGTTCTCGGTGCCGTACATCAGCGCGGCACTGACGCCGTTCGGCATTTGCATGCGGTATTGTATCGATTTGTCGGAACGGATCGCCACGCCCGCGGTCAACAAGCCGCCGGTGCCGCCGACGATGCCGCCCCAGCCGCCGGCCGTGCCGGTTTCGAACACGTCGGCGTTGGCCAGCACTTCATAGTCGGGGGTGTACATCCGCCCGATCAGGACGGCGCCCACCGGCGTCACCAGGCCCACCATCGACGTGCGGTCGAACAGGGCGCCGTTGATGTTGACGTTGATCGCGGGCTGTAGCGCGCCTCGCACGCCGGCCAGCAGTTTGGCCGCGGTGGCCGCGCCGCCGGCGGCGGCCGGTACGGTGAAGTTCAAGCCTTTGGTCAGGGCGTAGCCCTGGTTGCTGGACAAATTGCCCGCCTGATTGCTGCCATTGTCGAGCTGCACGCGCATCTCAAGGTTGAAGACGGCCTTGTAGCCGCCGCCCATGTCTTCCGTACCCTTGAATCCCAGGCGGGAACCGTCGGCGATGCCGCTGACCAGTTTGGTCCGGGCGTCATTGCCGCCATTATTGACGTACATCAGGCCGGCGTCGGCAATCCCGTAGATCGCGACGGACGACTGGGCCAGGACGGGGGCGGTGCAGCATGCCGCGATCATGCCGACAAGTAATTTTGTTTTCATATGTCTCCGTGTCTCCATTAATTGTTTTTTTGTTTTCGATTTTAAACCGAACGTTCGTACTATTTAGAACGTTTCCTCAATATGCCAGTGCTGTCGGCACTTGTACAGAACGCCGCGCGTGGAGGGAAATTTCGAGTTGCAAAAGAGATACAAGCGCGGTTTGCCATCGTGACCGCAGCCGGTCTTATGTGATTTTCGTATATGAAAGAATAAAAAACGTCTAAGGCTGGGCCGCCCGGGCCCGATCGCGTAGACTGGCGGTATTTTCAAGTACCACGGACTGACAATGCTGCATTGGTTGAAGCACTACCGGCGCGAACTGCTGGCCGGCGACATCTCCGCCGGGCTGGTGGTGGCGATGATGATGATCCCGCAGGGCACCGCCTACGCGCTGGTGGCGGGCCTGCCGCCGGTGGTCGGGATTTACGCCAGCATCCTGCCGCCTATCATTTACGCGCTGTTCGGCAGCAGCATGACGCAATCGGTGGGGCCGATGGCCATCATCTCGCTGATGACGGCCACCGTCATCGGCCCGCTGGCGCCGGCCGGTTCTTCGCTGGCCGTGGTGCTGGCGGCGCAGCTGGCGCTGATCTCCGGCGCGGCGCTGCTGCTGTGCGGCGTGCTGCGCATGGGCTTCCTGGCCAACTTCTTTTCCCGTCCCGTGATGAGCGGCTTTACCGTCGGCTCGGCGCTGGTGATCGCCTACGACCAGCTGCATACCTTGCTCGGCGCCGAACTGCCTCATGTGCATCTGCCGAGCGCCGTGCTGGGCGTCGGTTCGCTGCTGCTGCTGGTGCTGTCCAAGCAGTACCTGGCCGGCCTGCTGAAACGCTGCGACATGCGCCCGGCGGCGGCCGACATCGCCGCCAAGCTGGCGCCGATGGTGATGGTATTGGCCGGCATCGCGCTGATGGCCACCACCGGCCTGGCCGACATGGGCGTGCGCACCACCGGCGCCATCCCCGGCGGCCTGCCGCAGCTGAACCTGGCCAGCTCCAGCGCGCACTGGAAGCCGCTGCTGCAACCGGGGCTGCTGATCGGCTTTATCATTTTCCTGATGTCGATGTCGGCGGCGCAGTCGCTGGCGCTCAAGCGCAACGAGAAGCTGGTCAGCAACCACGAGCTGATCGGCCTGGGCGCGGCCAATGTCGCCAGCGCGCTGACCGGCGGCTTCCCCGTCACCGGCAGCCTGTCGCGCTCCGCCGTCAATTTCGCCGCCGGCGCCCACACGCCGCTGGCCAGCCTGATCACCGCCGCGCTGCTGGCCTGCGCGCTGATTGCGCCCACCGGCTGGCTGGCGCTGCTGCCGCTGCCGGTGCTGGCCGCGACCATCATCGTCGCCGTGCTCGGCCTGCTGGAACTGGACATCGTGCGCACCGCCTGGCAGTACGACCGCGGCGACGTGCTGGCCTGGGGCGCGACCTGCCTGGGCGTGCTGGTGCTGGGCGTGGAGGCGGGCGTGGTGATCGGCGTGGCGCTGTCGATGGGCACCCTGATCTGGCGCGCCAGCCGGCCGCACATCGCGGTGCTGGGCCGCATCGCCGGCACCGAGCATTTCCGCAATATCGAACGCTATCCGGCCGAAACCCAGCCGGAACTGCTGGTGCTGCGCATCGACGCCAATCTGTTCTTCGGCAATATGGAGGCGGTGGTCGAGCGCATCGAATGCGAACTGGCCACCCACGCCAGCGCGCGTCACCTGGTGCTGGTGATGACGGCGGTCAGCTCGATCGACACCACCGCGCTGTACGCGCTGTGCGAACTGAACCAGAGCCTGAAGCGGCGCGCCATCGGCCTGCACCTGGCCGAAGTGAAGGGGCCGGTGCTGGACCGCCTGCGCAACAGCGCGCTGCTGCGCGAGCTGAACGGACAGCTGTTCCTGAGCACGGCCATCGCCTGCGACCATTTGCAGACTGTCAAGGATGTTGCTTGAATGTGTAAAAACTTGCTGTTCGTGTAATTTAATCCTTTTGGGCAATAAAATGCATGGACTTCAGGTCGGTTTACTCCTATGATTTAAGTCGACGCCCCATAGATTAACCCCAAAGAATGGTTTTCCGATGTTGGACCGACTTGCTCGCCGCGCAGGAAGAGTATCAATCGCCGTGTTCGTCAGCGTTACGCTGACCGCCGTGGTGACGCTGGTATTGACTACTTTTGCGCTGTACTTCTACCAGGTCGAGCGCGCCCAACGTTGGGAGCAGCTGCACAAGACGCTGGCCAACAGCGCCGAGGAACTGGCCGCCGCCGTGGCGCTGCCGGCCTGGAACTTCGACGAGACCCAGATCGTCACCATCATGAAGAGCGGCTTGAGCAACCGCGACCTGTACGCCAGCGCGGTGGCGCCGGTGGCCAGTAACCATCCCTTCATCATCACCCGCAACGACCAGGCGCAGCTGATCGCCACCAGCAGCATGCCGGATAATCCCGAGCTGCTGTCCGAGCGGCGCGCCATCGTCGCCGGCGGGCAGAACATCGGCGTCATCACCGTGTACGCCTCGCCGGCCGGCCTGATCGAGCAGCTGCGCCAGCGCCTGTACACCATCGCCGGCATGATCTTCGTGCTGGACGTGACGCTGGTGCTGAGCTTGTACCTGCTGCTGTGGCAGCTGATCCTCAAGCCGCTGACCACCATCGAACGCTACGCCGCCAACGTCAAGGCCGGCCAGAATCCGGGCGCCTTGCCGCCCAGCGACTGGTTCTTCGGCGAACTGAAAACCCTGAACGGCTCGATCCGCGAGATGGTGCGGCTGATGGACAGCCGCTACGTCGCCATGCACGCCAGCGAGGAGCGGCTGCAAATCGCCAGCAGCGCGGCGGCGATCGGCATCTGGGACTGGAACATCCCCAGCGACGAAGTGGTGTGGGACGAGCAGATGTACCGCCTGCACGGCATCGAAGGCCGCAAGGTGGAGCGGCCGTTCGAACTGTGGCGCAGCATGATGCATCCGGACGACGCCATCCCGACCGAGGCGCTGCTGCGCCAGGCGCTGAACGGCCAGGCGGAATTCGACGTCGAGTTCCGCGTGGTCTGGGCCGACGGCTCGGTGCACCACATCAAGGGCGACGCCATGATCTTCCGCGACGCCGACGGCCAGCCGGCGCGCATGGTCGGCGTCAACTACGACGTCACCGCCAGCCGCGTGGCCGAGCAGGAGCTGCGCCGCCACCGCATCCACCTGGAAGACCTGGTGGCCGAGCGCACCAACGCGCTGTCGGTCGCTGTGTTGCAGGCGCAGGCCGCCAACCAGGCCAAGAGCATCTTCCTGGCCAATATGAGCCACGAGCTGCGCACCCCGCTCAATTCCGTGATCGGCTTCTCGCGCCTGATGGCGGACTCCAAGAACATGCTGCCGGAAGAAAAACGCAACCTGGCCATCATCCACCGCTCCGGCCAGCACCTGCTCACGCTGATCAACGACATCCTGGAACTGTCCAAGATCGAGGCCGGCCGCGCCGTCCTGCAAACCGAGGTGGTGGGCCTGGACGACATGCTGCAGGAAGTGATGGACATGGTCAGCATGCGCGCCGGACAGACCGGCGTCGAGCTGGAACTGGACGCGGCCGGTCTGCCCGCCGGCGCCCGCGTGGACGGCACCAAGCTGCGCCAGGTGTTGCTCAACCTGATGTCGAACGCCGTCAAGTTCACGGGGCAGGGCAAGGTCACGCTGCGGGTGCGCGGCGCCATGCGCAATGTACTCAAGGGCGGCCGCTGCGAGCTGGAATTCGCCGTCATCGACAACGGCCCCGGCATCTCGCCGGCCGACCAGGCGCGCATTTTCGAACCCTTCATCCAGGCCGAAGGCCCCGGCGCGCAGGAAGGCACGGGCCTGGGCCTGACCATTTCGCGCGAATTCGTGCAGCTGATGGGCGGCGAGCTGACGGTGCAATCGGCGCGCGGCGCCGGCGCCACTTTCCGTTTCGCCATCGCGGTGCAGGTGGCCGACGGCGTGCCGTTCGACGGCGAGGACGATGAAGTGGCCGCGCTGGCGCCGCCGCAGCGCGGCCGCCGCATCCTGGTGGCCGACGACAACGCCGACGGCTGCGCGCTGCTGGAAAGCCTGCTGCAGCCGCTGGGCTTCGAGGTGGCGGTGGTGGGCGACGGCGCGCAGGCGCTGGCGATGGTCGACGTCTGGCGGCCGGACCTGGTGTTCATGGACTGGCGCATGCCGGCGCTCGATGGCCTGAGCGCGACGCGCCAGATCCGCGCCAACGCCGCCGGCCCGCAGCCGAAGGTGGTGGTGCTGACCGCGTCCGCCTTTGCCGAGGAGCGGGAGGAGGCGCTGGGCGCGGGCGCCGATGAATTCATGCGCAAGCCGGTGGAACAGGAGCAGTTGTACGCGGTGCTGGAGCAGCAGCTGGGGGTGCAGTTCCAGCGCCGCCACCACAGCGCGCGCCTGCCTCTGCCGCCGCCGCTGTCGCGCGACGACCTGGGCTTGCTGGAGCCGGCGCTGCGCCAGCAGCTGAAAACCGCCTTGCAGGAGCTGAACCTGGCGCGCGTGGCGCTGTTATTGGCGCCCTTGCCGCTGGAGCTGGGCGAAGTGGTCGAACGCATCGAGCACATGATACGGCTGCACCAGTATCCTCAGCTGTGCGGTTTGCTGGACGAAGCGGGGAATGAGCTGGAAGCGCAAGCCTGACGGGTATATCATAGTGTCAGCAAATATGGCGGCAAACGTGGCGGCAAACATGGCAGCAAACCAGGCGAAAGAGCATTACATGCATCGGGATTTGTCGGAACAACACACCAAGGGCGAAGTGCTGATCGTGGAGGACACGCCGGCCTCGCTCAAACTGCTGAGCGACCTGCTGACCGAAGCGGGCTACTACGTGCGCCAGGCGCCCAACGGCGAGCTGGCCCTGTGGACCGCGCAGTCACGTCCGCCGGAACTGATACTGCTCGACGTCCGCATGCCCGGCATCGACGGTTTCGAGGTGTGCCGCCGCCTGAAAGCGTCGCCGGAACTGAACCAGGTGCCGGTGATCTTCCTGTCGGCCCAGCATGACACCGACGACAAGGTGCGCGGCTTCGCGCTGGGCGCCGTCGACTTTATCGCCAAGCCGTTCCAGGCCGAGGAAATCCTGGCCCGCACCGACGCCCACGTGCGGCTGGGCCGCGCCCAGCAGGCGCTGGCGGCCGAACGCGCCCTGCTGGAGGAGCGCGTGATCGAGCGCACCACCGAGCTGGCCGCGCTGGCCGCGTCGCTGGAGAAGGAAATCGAGCAACGCCGCGCCAACGAAGAGTTCATGCGTCTTTCCAGCCAGGTGTTCGAGGCGACCCAGGACGCCATCGTCGTCACCGACCGCGATGCGCGCATCGTCGCCACCAATCCCGCCTTCACCCAGATCTCCGGCTACAGCGCGGAGGAGGTGGTGGGGCAGAGCGTGGCGCTGCTGCACGCCGGCGAACCGGACGCCAAGTCCTTCGAGCTGATGGCGCAGTCCATTGTCAAGACCGGCCACTGGTCGGGCGAGATCCTGGCGCGCCGCAAGAACGGCGACACTTATCCCGGCCTGCTGAGCGCCTCGGTGGTCAAGGACGAGCAGGGCCACGTGATCAACCACGTGGCGGTGTTCATGGACCTCACCGAGCGCAAGGCCGAGCAGCACCTGATCGATTTCCTGTCCAACCACGACGCCCTGACCGGCCTGCCGAACCGCCTGCTGGCGCGCCAGCGCTTCGAGCAGACGCTGGCCGCGGCCAAGCGCGAGCACCGCTGCGTGGCCGTCATGTGCCTGGACCTGGACCGTTTCAAGAGCATCAACGACTCCTACGGCCACGACGTCGGCGACAAGGCGCTGCAGGTGGTGTCGAAGTTCCTGACCGAGACCGTGCGCGAAGGCGACATCGTGACGCGCCAGGGCGGCGACGAATTCCAGATCATCGTGCCGGACGACGCCCAGCTGGGCGCGACGATGGCGCTGGCGCAGAAGATCCTGGGAGGCCTGCGCAAGGAGCTGATGATCGACGGCCAGCAGCTCACCGTCACCTCCAGCATCGGCATCGCCGTCAGCCTGACCGACGGCGACAGCTTCGATGAGCTGGTGCGCAACGGCGACACCGCGCTGTTCCGCGCCAAGGAGATCGGCCGCGACAACTACGCCTTCTTCACCGAGCGCATGGACGCCGAGATCCGCGACAAGCTGGCGATCCAGGGCCAGCTGCGCGGCGCCATCGCGCGCGACGAATTCGAGGTGCACTACCAGCCGCAAATGTGTTTGAAGACCGGCGCCATGCTGGGCGCGGAAGCGCTGCTGCGCTGGGATAACGCGGTGCTGGGCAAGGTGCCGCCGAACCGCTTCATCCCGCTGGCCGAGGAATACGGGCTGGTGAACTCGATCGGCGAATGGGTGCTGGAGAGCGTGTGCGCGCAAATCAAGGTGTGGCACGACCAGGGGCTGGGCGACATCAAGGTGTCGGTCAACCTGGCGGCCGGACAGTTCGCCAACGACGCCACGGTACCGTATGTGGAAAGCACGCTGCGCAAGTTCGGCGTCGCGCCCGAGTACCTGGGCCTGGAAATCACCGAAGGCACGGTGATGGGCGATCCGGACAAGGCGGTGGCGGCGTTGCGCCGGCTGAAGGCCATCGGCGTCAGCGTCTCGCTGGACGACTTCGGCACCGGCTATTCCAGCCTGAGCTACCTGAAGCGCTTCCCGATCGACGTGCTGAAGATCGATAAATCCTTCGTCGACGACGTCACCACCAGCGCCAACGACGCCGCCATCGCGCTGTCGGTGATCTCGCTGGCGCACAACCTGAACATGCGCGTGATCGCGGAAGGCGTCGAGACCCGCGAGCAGGTGCAGTTCCTGACCGAACGCGGTTGCGACGAGATGCAGGGCTACTTCTTCAGCCGTCCCGTCAGCGCCGAAGCCTTCACCGCGCTGCTGCGCGAGCACCGTAACCTGTTGGACATGTAATCAACCCTTCCCCTGGAGTGTTATGGAAAAGAAGTTCAGCGCCGCCATCGCCGGCGCATGCATGCTGTTAGCCGCAGCCACCGTCACCGTGGCCGCACATGCCGATCCGGCGCCGGCCATCAAGCCCGGTCCCGCCGACGCGCAGTTCAAAGCCATCTACACCCAGGAGTGGAAATGGCGCATCAGCCAGAAACAGGAAGAGGATGAAGACGACGACAACGGCGTCTCGCCGTCGCTGCCGCGCATCGACGCCGCCACCCAGGCCAAGCGGTTGGCGTACTGGCAGGGCGTGATGAAGAAGCTGGACGGCATCTCGCAGGACAAGCTGTCGGCGCCGGAGCGCATCAACTACCAGGTGTACAAGGCGCAGATCGCCGCGCTGATCGCCGGCCAGGTGTTCCGCGAATACGAGAAGCCGCTGAACGCCGATTCGGCCTTCTGGTCCAATATGGCGTCCGGCGCGCGCAAGCCGCTGACCAACGAAAAGCAGTACCGGGACTATCTGAAGCAGCTGGCGGAGACGCCGCGCTACTTCAACGAGGAGATGGACAATATGCGCGCCGGCCTGGCGCGCGGCTTCACGCCGCCCAAGGTCACGCTGATCGGCCGCGATTCGTCGATCACCTCCGTCACCGACGCCAAGACGCCGCAGGATACGGTGTTCTACTTCCCGTTCAAGAGCATGCCGGCCACGATGCCGGCGGCGCAGCAGGAAGCGCTGCGCGCGGAAGGCGTGAAGGCGATCCAGGCCTACGTGCTGCCGTCGTATGCCAAGCTGCTCAAGTTCATGCGCGAGGAGTATGTGCCGAAGGCGCGCGAGGCGCTGGCGGCCGAGAGCCTGCCTGACGGTAAAGCCTACTACCAGTCGAAGATCGTCGAGTTCACCACCACCACGATGAGCGCGGACCAGATCCACCAGATCGGCCAGAGCGAAATGGCCAAGATCCGCGCCGAGATGCACGATGTAATCAAACAGACCGGCTTTGAAGGCGACCTGCCGGCCTTCCTGCAATTCCTGCGCACCGATTCGCGCTTCTACGCCAAGACGCCGGAAGAGCTCTTGATGCGCTCCGCCTGGGTGGCCAAGAAGTTCGACGCCAAGGTCGGCCAGTACTTCGGCTACCTGCCGCGCCGCCGCTTCGCCGTGATCCCGGTGCCGGACGACCAGGCGCCGTTCTACACCTCGGGCCGCGGCGGTCCGGGCGTCTACCTGGTCAACACCTACAATCTGCCGGCGCGCGCGCTGTATTCGATGCCGGCGCTGACGCTGCACGAATCGGCGCCGGGTCACGCGTTCCAGATGCCGGTGGCGATGGAGCAGAAGGGGCATCCGCCGTTCCGTAACGCCTACATCTCGGCGTATGGCGAAGGCTGGGCGCTGTATTCGGAGCGGCTGGGCGTGGAGATGGGCATGTACGAAACGCCGTACGAGGTGTTCGGTATGTTGAGCTACCAGGCCTGGCGCGCGTCGCGGCTGGTGGTCGACACGGGCATCCACAGCAAGGGCTGGACCCGCAAGCAGGCGCAGGACTACCTGCACGACAACACCGCGCTGTCCGACCACGAGATCGAGACGGAAGTGGACCGCTATATTTCGTGGCCGGGCCAGGCGCTGTCCTACTATCTGGGCGAGATGAGCATCATCAACGCGCGCAAGAAGGCCGAGGCGGCGCTGGGGACCAAGTTCGACATCCGCGCCTTCCACGACACGGTGCTGCAACTGGGTTCCGTGCCGCTGCCGGTGCTGGAGGCGCGCATCGACCTGTTCATCGCGGAAGGCGGCAAGAGCCCGTATCCCAACCTGGACTAGACTGATCGATCGTCAGCCGGACCACGCAACGGCCTCCAACAGCCGTTGCAGTTTGACTGCGCGATTCGCATTGACCATCTTCACAAAAGAGATCCGGCCCGCCAGGTAGGCGCGGAAGTCGGGATGGCGATCGTGGTTCTGGGACGCAGGGCCGTGGCGCGCGCAGTTGGTCAGCATGGCTTTCAGCTTGTCGTACTCATCGCGCGCGATGTTGGGACGGGCGTTGACCACAACGCCCGTCAACTGCTGGCGCGTTCCTTCGCGCATCAGCCGCGTCTTGCGGGTGTTGATGCGGAAGCCTTCTTCGAGCGCAATCGCGGCGACCTGGATATGAAAGCGTTCCGCAGTGCGGGCAAAATCCCGATCGCCGGAAAATGCCAGGTCGTCGGCGTAGCGGCTGTAGGTCGCGCCTAGCGACTGCGCCAGCGCTTCCAGGCGCAGGTCGAGCCGGTAGGCGCACAGATTGGCCAGCGCGGGCGAGCATGGGGAGCCTTGCGGCAGGTGGGGTGACTTCAAGGCCTGACGCTCGGTCCACTGGACCGTGGCGCCTTCTTGCTTTTCCCGAAAAATTCCCTGCGGTGCGCGGTTCACGCAAATGCGGGCCAGCGTTCCGGCGACTTTGGGCGGGTAGTCCAGTTTCTCAAACAGTGCCTGGATGCGCGCGAGCTGTATGCTCGGGAAAAAATCCTTCAGGTCCATGCGGATGACGGCGTGCCGGCCCGCGTGCTGTGCGGCGTGCGTGACGCAGGAATGTCCGCGCCGGAAGCCGTGGGCGGCTGGATGCGGCGGCAGTCGATCGAGTATGTGGCGCAGTATCTTTTGCTGCAGACGGCGAAGCCGCGCCTTGGGGATTTCGATCAGGCGCAGGCCGCCGCTGCGTTTTGGCACCCATCGGTAGTGGTAATGCTGCAGGGGCGATTCCTTGTCGCCGGCAAGGCGCCATTGATCGGCAAACCAGTCAAGTGCGCCGACCGGTTCATCCAGCCACGCGGCGAGGGCGCCGAGCGTGGGCAGTTGCGGCAGCGCGAGCGCGGCCACCCATGCGGCCGTGGGCGGGCGAATAGGCGGATCGATGCAATAGCGCCGTACTTCCGGCAGCTCCAGCCGCTCCTGCTCCGCGATGTCGCCGCCATCCTCGTCGTCATCCTCGTCGTCGTCATTGACGTCGCCACCGCCGCGACCGAGCAGCTGCAGAAGGATGCCGGCGATTTCGTGCCGGCTGAAGCGATAGAAGTTTTCGCCGGTCCGTTCGATGAGCGCGGCGCAGAGCGTGGGCGTCCACAACGGCGACATACCGAACACGCGGCCGCACGCTGCGATCAAGCCTTGCAGGCTGCCGTCCGATGCCAGCATCGTGTCGGCCAACGCCAACACGGTAAGTTTTTCGATATTCATGCGTAGTGAAAAGGAGCGGAGAGCCTTCAACGAGTCTCGTGATGCGTGAGCTGTCTTGCGTGGTAACGCAACGCGGCTCATGCGGCGAAGTGCTGAGCATTCAATATCCCACGGGGTAGCCCCGTAGAGGCTGTCCCTGCACGCGGCAAAGACAGGCCGGCTTGAAGGATCCGCCCCGCCGACACGGTAGCGGAATTTTAATTAAAAATCAACAGTGGATGTGAGCTAACCGATCTGTAATTCGAACGTGACAATGCGTGTATTTCCGCACGGTGCCGGGTGTGTAGAATCGCGCCCCTACGATAACCATCCTCTTCGGGCAGCACGTTGAAAAAATCGATACTCGCAGTAGCCATCGCCGGCGCCTTGCTGGCGCATACGTCCATCCAGGCCATCGAGCAGGCACCACCTTCCCAGGCGCAGTCGCCGGCGCCGGCCAAGCCGGTCAAGTCGGCCCTCTTCGAAGCCATCACTGCCGCCGCCAAAGAAATCAACGCGGCGATGGGCGGCGAGACCGACACCGTGAAGCGGCTGGAGATTCTTTCGAAACTTGAGTTTTCGCCCGAACTGCGCGCCCAGCTGAAGGAAGTATTCGGCAGCGAGCGTGGGATACCGGTGCTGCGTACCAGCGGCCCGAAGGGACAGGCCATTTACACGACTAAGCTGGCGCCGCACACCTATCTGGACGAAAGTGCTGTGGCGTTTTCGTGGGCCGAACTCAATTCCAGGTCCGTCGTTAATAAAGCCGGCACCACGCTCGATTCCAGCATGACCTGGCCGTCCTTGTCCATTGTCGGCGCCTCGGCCAGCGGGACGATAGAGAAAATGAGCATGGACCTGAAGCAGGCACGCGCGAAGGACGGCCTTTGGTACGGCACCGTCGGGATGAAGGTGGGCGCGGTGGCGGTGCGAGGGACTACGCCGGGTAGCTCCGAATTCAAGGAAACCGCGCGACTGGAGGACATCGCCGTCAACGGCGGGGTTGCGCTGCGCGGCAAGAAGGCCGACGCGAGCTATGCCCTCTCGATCAAGTCGATCGTGTTCGGCGGCGACCGTGTCGACCGTGCCAATTTCGGCATGCACGTGCTGAACCTGCCGGCGCAGGCGCTGGCGGACCTTGACCATGAAATAAAAAAAATACAGGGTAGCGGCTTGCCTGCCGACGCCCAGACCGAGGTGACGCTGAAGACGATGAAGTCGTTCGGCAAGAGCATGGCGACCAGCGGCGCCAGCCTGGTGATCGACGATATCAGCGCCGCGTATCACGGGAACACGGCGTCGATCAAGGGCTGCGTCGATTTCGACAAGGTGGTGGAAGCCGACTTCGACGCGCCGATTGAGCTGGCCAAGAAGATCATCGCGCGCTTCGACGTGCGCCTGCCGGTGGCGATGGTGAACGACGTCTCGCGCCTGATGGCGAGCAAGCAGGTGGATGCTGCGGCGCCCAACAGCGCCGGCCAGATCGACCTGGCGGCCAAGAACATCGCCGGCCTGGTGATCGGCAAACTGGTGAACGAGGGCTTCGCCGTGATGGATAAAGGCGAACTGCGTTCGACGATCGACATCAGGAACGGCAAGGTCACCTTCAACGGCAAGATCGTTCCGATTCCGGGCATGCCGAACGGTGACCTGGTGCAGGTCTATCAACGTGCTAAGGCGGCGCCTGTTCCTGTTCCTGTCCCGACACCGACGCCGGCCAAACAGTAAGCCTTAGCCGCGCAGCATGTCGCCCGCGATCCAGTCCAGAACTGGCGGGCGATGCGGCTTCCAGCCCAGTTGCGTGCGCGCCCGTTGTCCGCGCACGCGGCTGTTGGAGCCCAGGCCGTACGAGGCCATTTCATAACCCCATTCTTCCTTGGCCTGTTCCAGCGGCCAGTCCTGCGGCTCGCCCAGGTTCAGCGCGCGGGCGATGGCGGCAGTCATGTCGCGGAACGAAGCCTCGCCGCTTTCGACGAAATAGAACGCGCCCGCTTCGGTCTTCTCCAACGCCAGCAGATACAGGTCGACCACGTCGTCGATGTGGACGTTGGACCAGATATTCAAGCCACGCCCCACGTGGCGCACGATGCCGCTCTTGCGGGCCTGCTTGAGCAGGCGTGGCAGCTGCACGCTGTCGCGCGGCAGCGCACCGTGGCCGTAGATCAGCGTATTGCACAGCACCGCCGAGCGCACGCCTTTGGCGGCGGCAGCCAGCACCAGGTCGTCGATGGCGACGCGCGCGGCCTTGTCGGCGGTGGGGGCGGGGAGTTGGTCTTCGAAGTAGATGCGGTCCGTGCCTTCGCCGCCGGAGGCGTCGCCGACGATGCTGGAACCGCTGGTGTGCAGGAATACCTTGCCGGAGCCGGCCAGGGCGTCGACCAAGGCTTCGACGGCGGCGCGGTTGTCGCTGCTGGCGGCGTTGATGACGGCGTCCGCCGCCCGCGCCTGGGCGATCAGCAGATCGCGGTCGTTCAGGGTGCCGACCACGCCGGTCACGCCGATTTTTGCCAGTTCCTCCAGCTGTTCCGGCTTGCGTACCAGGCCAGTTACCTGATGACCCGCGCGTACCAGTCCCGCTGCGATCGAACCGCCGATGAAGCCTGCTGCGCCAGTGACGAATACTTTCATGTCGTGCTCACTTAATCAAATCGAGAAGTGAACAGTATGGGGATGAACGCCGCGCGCAAACAGCCCGCGCGGCGCAAAGTACTCTTGATTGTCAGGCAAAGATCAGGCTTGAGCTTTGCGTTGCTTGCGCTTGGCGACCACGCCCAGCATGGCCAGGCCGGCCAGCAGCATGGCGTAGGCGTCGGCTTCCGGCACCGGCGCGGCGGCCACGGCGAAGGACAGGTTGTCGGCGTAGCCGTCGTTGTAGGAACCGGCGTTGCGGGTCATGGTCAGCGTGATGCCGACGTTGAGCGTGCCGACCGGGATGTAGCCTTGTGCGTCGCGCAGCAGCAGGCCGATCTGGTTGCCGCGGTCGGCGTTGGAGACCGGACCAATGCTGGCTTCGGACAGTTTCGCGCCGCCGCTGCCGAAGAAGGTCGCGGTCAGTGCGGCGTTGTCGTTCTGCGAGTCGTAGCCGCCCAGCCAGGCCGACAGGTCGAAGCGCGAGGCGCCGGTGTTGATCGTCGCGCTCAATGCGGACAGGTCGATGGTCTGGGTGGCGCTGGTCTTGGCCGAAACGCCGCCGCCGAAGAAGTAAGTGCCGCGATTCGCAGGGCCTGGATCGGCAAGCGATGGGAAGCCGCCGGCAGCGCCGTAGTTGACGACTTCAAAACCCGGCGTGGTGGCCCAGCCGGCAGTGCTGCCGGTTTCGGCATTGCCGTTGGCGATCAGGTTGGAACCGAAGGTGCTCGCTTGCGCGGCTGGCGTCAGCGCCAGGGCAACCGCCACGGCGGCCGCAAAAGTAGTGAATCGCATTGCTGTCCTTGAACGATAAAAATGGTGCTTATTTTACATGCAAAATTAACATAAGTAAAAGGCGATGTCGGCATCCTGCGCACCATTGCGGTGCGCGGGGCTCTCTTTGGTGCGAAAAATGTTCTTACGGCCGATGTAGCCCGTCATTCAGCTGGCATGACGCTTGCATTACGTCATTCATGCCCGATACCACCGCATCCAGAGAACTCGCCGCCAGCCCTAGCGCATGGCAGGCCTGCCTCGCCCTCGGTTTTGCCGACGACGGCGGCGTCACGCGGCTGTTCGACAATCGCCACTACGGCCCGCTGCGCGTGCAGAAGGCGCTGTACCCGGAGGACGCCAAGGTGTGCCACGCCATCGTGGTCCATCCGCCTGGTGGCGTGGTGGGCGGCGACCAGCTGGCGATCACGGTCGGCGTCGGCGCGCAGGCGCATGCCTTCCTCACCACGCCAGGCGCCGCCAAGTGGTACAAGGCCAACGGCAAGGTGTCGCGCCAGAGCGTGCGCCTGACCGTGGGCGCAGGCGCCGCACTCGAATGGCTGCCGCAAGAAACCATCTTTTTTGATACCGCTAACGTGGTGCTGGAGCAGCACGTCGAACTGGCGGCCGGCGCCACCTACATCGGCTGCGAGATCCTCTGCATGGGCCGGCGCGGCTCCGGCGAAACCTTCGACACCGGCACCGTCACCCAGCGCAGCAGCATCCGCCGCGACGGTCGGTTGATCTGGTGGGAGCAGGGCGCGATGCTGGGCGGTCGCCTCGGCAGCCCGCTGGCGCTCAATGGCAAAACCGTCTGCGCCACGCTGATCGCCGCCGGCAAGCCGCTCAGCGCCGCCGTGCTGAGCGAGATCCGCGCCGATATTCAAGCCGACGGCGACCACGTCTTCGGCGTCACGCAAACCAAGGGCGTGCTGGTCGCGCGCCACCTGGGCGACGACAGCGAAACCGCGCGCCGCCTGATGCTCACCGTCTGGCGCCGTTTGCGCCCGCATCTGCTGGAGCGCGCGGCCGTGACGCCGCGCATCTGGCAAACCTGAAGCTAAACCTGAGAAACACCATGGACCTGACACCAAGAGAAAAAGACAAGCTGCTGATTTTCACCGCCGGCATCGTGGCGGAACGCCGCCTCGCGCGCGGCCTGAAGCTGAACTATCCGGAAGCGGTGGCGCTGATCACCTGCGCCATCATGGAAGGTGCGCGCGACGGCAAGACCGTGGCGCAGCTGATGTCCGAGGGCACCCGCATCCTCACGCGCGCCGACGTCATGGAAGGCATACCCGAAATGATCCCCGACATCCAGGTCGAAGCCACGTTCCCCGACGGCAGCAAGCTGGTGACCGTCCATAACCCCATCCCCTAAAGGAGGTCATCATGATCCCAGGCGAATACATACTCGAAGAGGGCGAGATCGGCCTCAATGAAGGCCGTGCCACCGCGACCGTCGTGGTGACCAACCAGGGCGACCGGCCGGTGCAGGTCGGCTCGCATTTCCATTTTTTTGAAGTCAACACGGAGCTCAAGTTCGAGCGCTGGAAGGCCTACGGCATGCGCCTGAATATCGCCGCCGGCACCGCCGTGCGTTTCGAGCCGGGCCAGCAGCGCACGGTGGAACTGGTGAAGCTGGGCGGCGATCAAAAGGTCTACGGCTTCAATGGAAAAGTCATGGGCAAGCTCGATCCCAATCCATCGAAGGGCTGATATGGCTACAATCTCGCGCCGCGCCTACTCGGAAATGTTCGGCCCCACCAAGGGGGACCGCATCCGCCTGGCTGACACCGAACTGTTTATCGAAATCGAACACGATTACGCCACCTATGGCGAAGAAGTCAAATTTGGCGGCGGCAAAGTGATCCGCGACGGCATGGGCCAGTCGCAGCGCGTGGCCGCCGAGGTGATGGACACGGTGATCACCAACGCGGTGATCGTCGACCACTGGGGCATCGTCAAGGCCGACATCGGCCTGAAGAGCGGCATGATCGCCGCCATCGGCAAGGCCGGCAACCCTGACATCCAGCCGAATGTGACGATGGCCATCGGCGGCGCCACCGAGATCATCGCCGGCGAAGGCATGATCGTCACCGCCGGCGGGGTCGACACGCACATCCACTTCATCTGCCCGCAGCAGATCGAGGAAGCGCTGATGAGCGGCGTGACCACCATGATAGGCGGCGGCACCGGTCCCTCGGCCGGCACCTCGGCCACCACCTGCACGCCGGGGCCCTGGCACCTGCACGCGATGCTGGGCGCGGCCGACGCCTTCCCGATGAACCTGGGCTTCCTCGGCAAGGGCAACGTCTCGCTGCCGGAGCCGCTGGAAGAGCAGGTGCGCGCCGGCGCCATCGGCCTGAAGCTGCACGAGGACTGGGGCAGCACCCCGGCCGCCATCGACAACTGCCTGTCCGTGGCGGACCGCATGGACGTGCAGGTCGCCATCCACAGCGATACGCTGAACGAAGGCGGCTACCTGGCCGATACCCTGGCCGCGTTCAAGGACCGCACCATCCACACCTTCCACACCGAAGGCGCGGGCGGCGGCCACGCGCCGGACATCATCGCGGCGGTGGGCGAATCGAACGTGTTGCCGTCGTCGACCAATCCCACGCGCCCGTTCACCGTCAATACGCTCGACGAGCACCTGGACATGCTGATGGTGTGCCATCACCTCGACGCGGCCATCGCCGAGGACGTGGCCTTCGCCGAATCGCGCATCCGCCGCGAGACCATCGCGGCCGAGGACATCCTGCACGACATTGGCGCGATCTCGATGATGTCGTCCGATTCGCAGGCCATGGGCCGGGTCGGCGAAGTGGTGATGCGCACCTGGCAGACCGCGCACAAGATGAAGGTGCAGCGCGGGCCGCTGGCGCCGGATTCGTCGCGCAACGATAACTTCCGCGTCAAGCGCTACATCGCCAAGTACACGATCAACCCGGCCATCACGCACGGCATCGCGCACGCGGTGGGTTCGCTGGAAGTGGGCAAGATCGCCGACCTGGTGTTGTGGAAGCCGGCCTTCTTCGGCGTCAAGCCGCAGACGATTTTAAAAGGCGGCATGATCGCCGCCGCGCAGATGGGCGACCCGAACGCCTCGATCCCGACGCCGCAGCCGGTGCACTACCGGATGATGTTCGGCGCCTTCGGCGGCGGCTTGAAGAAGTCGTTCACCTTTGTCTCGCAGGCGGCGTTCGACGCCGGCATCGGCGACCGGCTCAAGTTGAACAAGACGCTGATCGTCGCCAAAAACATGCGCGCGCTGCGCAAGTCCGACATGATCCATAACGGCGCCACGCCGAAGATGAGTGTCGATCCCGAAACCTATGAAGTGCGCGCCGATGGCGAGTTGCTGGTCTGCGAAGCCGCGGCCACGCTGCCGATGGCGCAGCGCTACTTCTTATTCTGATGAAGTTTGACGACCTATGCTGACACTGCACACTAAAATCCCGAGCGCGGACAACATCGCGGCGCAACTGGTGCTGCCATACGAACTGCGCGAAAAATGCCGCCTGCGGGCGACGCTCGATACCGGCGAGGACGTCGCCGTGTTCACCGTGCGCGGCACCGTGCTGCGCGATGGCGACCTGCTGACCGGCGAGGACAAGCGCGTGGTCAAGGTGGTGGCCGCGCCGGAGCCGACCTACAAAATCACCTGCGCCGATGCGCACACCTTGCTGCGCTGCGCTTTCCATCTGGGGAACCGCCACACGCAGGCCCAGGTAGGCGACGGCTTCCTGCGCATCCGCGCGGACGCGGTGCTGAAGGAAATGCTGGCCGGGCTGGGCGCGACGGTGGTGGAGGAGAAGGCCGCCTTCGAGCCGGAGTCCGGCGCGTACGGCGGCGGGCATGCGCATCATCATGACGGTCCGCTGGCGCCGATCCCGCTGCGCCAGAAGATCCACCGTCCCGGCGATCCGAAATGATGAGCGCATGATGCAAGCCTCGGCGCTGCTCAACCTCCTGCAATTCGCCAGTCCGGCCCTGCCGATCGGCGCGTACAGCTATTCGCAGGGGCTGGAGGCGGCGCTGGAAACCGGCATCGTCCACAACGCCGACACCGCGCGCGCCTGGATACTGCGCCATCTGCACGAGGTGGTCGCGCAGTGGGAGGCGCCGGTGTGCTGGCGCCTGATGCAAGCTTGGTCGCGGCGCGACTGGCAGGCCGCCGCCGAATGGAGCGAGCGCTTCATCGCCTCGCGCGACAGCGCCGAGTTCCGCGCCGAGACCATCCAGATGGGCTACTCGCTGACCAAGCTGGTGGCGGAGCTGGGCTTCGTCGACGCCGAGATGCTGGCGCAGCTGCAGGGCGAGCCGGAAGTCGCCTTGCCGACCGCCTTTGCCTGCGCCGTCGCCGCGCTGGACATCCCGCACGACGCCGCCTTGCTGGCGATGCTGTTCGCGTGGGCCGAGAACCAGGTGCTGGTCTGCGTCAAATCCGTGCCGCTGGGGCAGGTGGCGGGCCAGCGCATCTTGCTGTCGCTACGGGCGGATATCGAAGCCGCCGCCCGCCACGCGCAAACCGTCGCCGACGACGACATGAGCAACTGGGCCCCCGGCCTGTCGCTGCTGTCGATGCAACATGAAGTGCAGTACAGCCGTTTATACCGATCTTAAAGAGAGACACATCATGACACCAACTTCCAATCCCCTGCGCGTCGGCATCGGCGGCCCGGTCGGCTCCGGCAAGACCGCCTTGTGCGAGATGCTGTGCAAAGGCATGCGCGATCAATTCGACATGGCCGTCATCACCAACGACATCTACACCAAGGAAGACATGGAGATCCTGCTGCGCGCCGACGCGCTGCCGGCCGAGCGACTGATGGGCGTGGAGACCGGCGGCTGTCCGCACACGGCGATCCGCGAAGACGCGTCGATCAACCTCGAAGCGATCGCGCGCATGCAGGCCGACTTCCCCAATCTTGACCTGATCCTGGTGGAATCGGGCGGCGACAACCTGGCCGCCACCTTCAGCCCGGAGCTGTCGGACCTGACGATCTACGTGATCGACGTGGCCGGCGGCGAGAAGATCCCGCGCAAGGGCGGTCCCGGCATCACCCGTTCCGATCTGCTGATTATCAACAAGACCGACCTGGCGCCGCACGTCGGCGCCGATCTCGAGGTGATGGCGCGCGACGCCAAACAGCAGCGCGGCGCGCGGCCGTTCGTGTTCACCAATCTGCGCAGCGGCGACGGCGTGGCCGCCGTCATCGATTTCATCCGCGAGCAAGGCCTGCTCGGACAAACTCCTCACTTTGCAAAGGAAATCCTATGAAGACGCAACGCATCGCGGCGGCAGCCGCACTGGTACTGGTCTGCGCCGCCGCGTCGGCCCACCCGCAAACGGGCGGCGCGCACACGCACGGCTTTTTCGACGGCTTCGTCCACCCGTTCACCGGCCTCGATCACTTGCTGGCGATGCTGGCGGTGGGGATCTGGAGCGCGCGCCAGTCCAACGCGCAGTGGCTGCCGGCGACCTTCGTCGGCATGATGCTGTTCGGCGTGCTGACCGGCGTGGCGGGGCTGGCGATACCCGGACTGGAAACCGGCATCGCGCTGACGGTGGCCTTGATGGGGGTGATGATCGCGGTGGCGGTGCGCCTGCCGGCGGCGCTGGGCGCGCTGATGGTCGGCGCGTTCGCGCTCTTGCACGGCAACGCGCACGGCCACGAACTGCCTGAGGCGGCCAGCGCCATGGGCCTGCTGGCCGCCAGCGCGCTGCTGGTCTGCGGGGGAAGGATGCTGGGCCGCGTCAGCCCGGCGCTGGCGCTGAAGCTGGCCGGCGCCGCGATCGCCGCCACCGGCGTGATGCTGGTGGCGACCGCCTAGGTTCGGTCGCGCGTTTCGGTGCGGCGTTCCTGCAGCACGATGGGCGCCGCGTTGGCGGGATACAGGCCCTGGTGGCCGTCGAAGCCGGCGCGGATGGCGGCCAGGTCGGTCTCCTGGTCGCCGGTCAGGAATACGTGATCGACCAGGCCCAGCGTCTTGTTCGGATAGTCGATATACACCAGCACCAGCGGCACCTTGGCCTCCAGCGCCAGATGGTAGAAGCCGCTCTTCCAGTTCGGACGATAGCCGCGCGTGCCTTCCGGCGTGATGCCGACCCAGTACCAGTCGGCCGCGTTCATGCGTTGCGCCTGCAGCTTGATGGTGCCGCTCGGTGTGCCGCGCTCGACCGGCTCGCCGCCCAGCGCGCGGAACCATTTGCCCAGCAGCGGCAATTTGAACAGCGAGTCCTTGGCCAGCCAGCGGAACGGCAGGTTCAGCGCCCACTTGCCGAACAGGCCGACCATGAAATCCCAGTTGGACGTATGGGGATAGATCACGCAGATGCCGCGCGGGCCGGGCAGTGTGCGAAACAGCATGCGCCAGCCGAACAGGCCCAGGATGCGCAAGGCCGTGCGCTGGCCCCAGCTCGGCAGATCCGCCGGCTTCAGTTGAAAATCGCTCATGTAGTTGATCCCGTCGTTATTTTTAACTTATTTTCACTATTGACAGGCTGGCATATCCCTCGTCAAAAAAACTGCGCAGGCATTCTATCCGGACGCCGGGGGCGCGGCAAGCTGCTTGTGTTTGCTGAAATTGAAAGGTTGAACTTTTTTTATTCATTGCCGTCCAACGGTGATGACGAAAAAAACCATACTCTGCCTGGCACTCGGGTGTCCCGCCTTGGCGGACACGCTCAACGCCGCAGTGGAGGGATGGGAAGTATACAGCGCGGTGACGCTGGCAGAGGCGCGCCGCCAGTTGAAGGCGCGCCCCACGCTGGTGGGCGTGCTGCTGGTGGAGGCGCATGACGAGCAGTCGTGCGCCGCGATGGATGGCTTCCTGCTCGAGCATTGGGATGTGCACTGGGTGGCGGTGCTGCATGCGCCGGCGCTGGAATCGCCGGCCTGGCGCCAGCTGGTGCACGACCACTGCGGCGACTTTCACACCTGGCCGCTGGACGCCCAGCGGCTGCGCCATACGCTGGGCCATGCGCTTGGCCTGGCGGCGCTGCGCCGCGCGCCGGCGGGGCGCGGGCCGGTCCAGCGGGAACCCGCGCTGACGGGACAGTCGGCCGCCATCGTCAGGCTGCGGCGGCAGATCGTCAAGGTGGCGGGCGCCAGCGCGCCGGTGCTGATCTGGGGCGAAAGCGGCAGCGGCAAGGAGCTGGCCGCGCAGGCCGTGCACGCGCATTCGCCGCGCCGCGACGGTCCATTCGTGCCCATCAATTGCGGCGCGATTCCGGCCTCGCTGATCCAGTCCGAACTGTTCGGCTACGAGCGCGGCGCCTTTACCGGCGCGGCGCGCGAGAAGCGCGGGCTGATCGAGACGGCCCAGGGCGGCTCGATCTTCCTCGACGAGATCGGCGATCTGCCGATGGAGCTGCAAGCCAATCTGCTGCGCTTCCTGCAGGAGAAGACCATCTACCGTCTCGGTTCCACACGCAGTATCGCGGTCGACGTGCGGGTGATCGCGGCCTCGCACGTCAACCTGGCGCAGGCGGTGGCGCGCGGCGCCTTCCGCGAAGACCTGTACTACCGGCTCAACGTGCTGGCGCTGGATGTGCCGCCGCTGCGCGAGCGGCGCGAGGATCTGCTGCCGCTGGCCGAACATTTTTTCCACGTGTATTCCAGCGAGCGGGCGCCGCGCGTCAAGGGCTTCAGCGTGCGGGCGGCGCAGGCGATCCGCGACTACGACTGGCCCGGCAATGTGCGCGAGCTGCTCAACCGCGTGCGGCGGGCGATGGTGATGGCCGAGGGACGGCTGATCCTGCCGCATGACCTGGGACTGGACGTGGAACCGGCGTCGCGCATCGCCGCGCCGCTGGACGACGCCCGCATCCGCGCCGAGCGCGACGCCATCGACGCCAGTCTGCAGCGGGCCGGCCGCAATATCACGCTGGCCGCGCGCGACCTCGGCGTCTCGCGCATGACGCTGTATCGCCTTCTGGCCAAGCACGGCATCGAGGCGCCGTCGCGCGCCTGTTACACCGCCGCGCCGCCGTCGAAATAGCGGCTGGCGCTGGGGCGCGCGGCGTGGCGCTGCTGTCGCGCTGTCACATCGGTGTGACGTATAGCGCCGTACTGTGTGCGCCGGCGTAGGCATCGGATTGGCGGCGGCCATGAATTCCCCCTTGTTTTCAACGGTTTGCGCGCGCGGCGCCGGTGCTGGCATCAAGCTTGCGGAAGAGGGTGGGGCCGGGAGATCGGTCCCCTGGCAACCATTCAATCAACCGTACAACTTGTTAGGTAGGGAGCAGCTATGAAGAAAACTCTGATCAGCGCGGCCATCGCGCTGGCGTTTGGCGCAAGTGCAGCGTATGCGCAAACCACTACGCCACCGACGACGGCAACGACCCAATCCGGCGCCGGCGCCCACGCGAACGACAACGCTTCGGCGGTCCAGGACAGCAGCAACAAGAACAACAATAACAACAGCACCGGCGGCGCGGCGGCCAGCCAGATCGGCGCCGCGGCGGCCAACAACGGCGCCACGGCCACCTCGTCGCTCACCAATGCGTACAACACCTCGTCCGCCAACGCCAACAGCAACCTCACTGGCACCGTCAGCAACAACACCGTGCATGACATCGGCAACAACGCTGGCAACAGCGCCGGCAGCACCGGCGGCGCAGGCGGCGCCGGCACTGGCGGTGCGGCCACGGGCGGCGCGGCCGCCGGTACCGGCGGCCTGGGTGGCAACAGCGCCGGCGGCAATGGTGCGGCCGGCGGCCTGGGCGGCAACGCCACCAACGGTAGCGCCACCAATAGCGCGCCCACGGTGGGCGCCAGCAACGGCGGCGCGCTGGCCCATTTCGGACCGGGCGGCAACGCCGTGCAAATGCGCTACCGCAGCGAGTGGCTGGCGGCGCTGGCCGCATCTGAGGCAAATTTGCAACGTGGCTTGTTCAG